>JAJQIJ010000001.1:0-90372 GCA_021199275.1 Clostridiales bacterium | reverse complement strand
GTGTTGCCCGAAACAGAGCCGCCCGAAAGCGTAAACGAAGAGGCTGCTGTGGCAGACACGTTGGTAATAAACACGCCGCCGCCCATAGAGTCAGCCGTGTTATTGTCTATTGCCGTGGCGCTTTCAACCGTCAGCTGCGAAGTGCCGGCGCCCAGGTAAACACCGCCGCCGCTGCCGCCCGATGTATTGCCGCTTATTGAAACCCCGCTTAGGGTTAAGTCAATTTTACTGTCAATATAAAGCCCGCCGCCGTTAGATGTGGCGCTGTTAGAATCAATAGTGACATTTTCAAGTGAATACTCACTGCTTGTAACCGAATAAATTGCCACGCCGCCGCCCTGCTGGGCTGAATTGCCGGTAATGCTGCCGGACGTTATTTCACCGCTGGCGCTGTCAAAAATAAATATGCCGCCGCCGTAGCTGCCGGACGAATTGTTGCAAACTGTGCCGCCCGTCATTGTGAAAGAGCCGTTTTCCTGCACTTCTATGCCGCCGCCGACGCTGCTTGCCGTGTAACCCGAAACAGTGCCTGCCTGTAAAGTAAGGCTGCCGCCTGACGCCACCGTAACGCCGCGGGTGTTTGAATATTTGGCAACGCCGTCTTCAACATAATTCATAATCTGCCCGGTTTCACCTGCACTGCTGTCTGTAATAATTAAGGTGCCGTAAACGGTGATATGGTTGCCGGTTGCGGCTGAAAGCAGGGTGTAGCCGTTAAGGTCAAGAGTGACCTCTGTGCCGTCAGGAATAACAAGAGATTCGGCATAATTTTGGTCAAGCGTAACAGTTTGCTGCGCCAGCGTGTCGTCAATAAGCCCGGCGGCAAGAGTGGTGGCAAGCGTAACGGCCGCAGTCATGGCGCCGCCTGAATTTTCAACGGTGCTGTAAAGCCCCGCCAGTTCGTTAATTTGGTATTGCAAAGAATTTTTTTCAGCCAGCAGCGCCGCCTGCATAAAGTCGTCTTCAACAAGGCGCGCGTCTTCCTCTGCCAGTTCCCAGTCTATGCCGGAAGTGTCCATGCCCACGGCAGTTGAAATGTTTTCAAGTATTTCGTCAAGTTCTGACGTTTTGCTTTCTTCGTCATTGCTAAGCTTTGATGTGCCGGTGTTGGCAGTGGAATCGTTGCTTTCCTCTTCTGAATCCTCTTCTTCTGAAAGCGTTTGCGCCGTTTCGGCTTCGGAATTACTTTCCGCTTCACTTTCCGCTGCATATGAAGTAAATATAAAAGAGCTGCTTATAACAGTCATGGCCAGGAAAACCGCAAGCAGCCGCTTTATTTGTTTTTTCACTACACATCACTCTTACTTTACTTAATCATTTCAGGCCGATTCGCAAAAACATTTGCCTGTTTTTAATTTGCGTGGCCAAATTGTACAGCCGGTGCTTCACCAATGCCGCCTTTCGCGCGGAATATATTAACATTTGCGCATATCGCCGCCCGCGCCGGCATTGCCGCGAATTTTTCAAAGCAGCGCAAATCGTTCAAAAAGCATTTAAAAGCATTTATAAATTAATTAAAATTATTATATTATCTCTTAGCGCGAAAATCAACCTTTTTTGTCGAATTACAACTTATAGTAGTGTAACAGTATGTGGTTTTGCTGTATTTATAAAAATTTTATGCTGTTTTGCACTTTTGTATCATTGTAACATCAAAAAAGCAGAAAAAAGCGCTCAGCAAGCGCCGCCCTGCACGGCTGCGCGCCATATTAGCGGCGCATTTTGAAATTCGGCACAAAAAATGCAGGTCGAAACAGCCTGCAACAAATGCAAATACAGCCAATTAACATGGAAAAGCCGGCAGGGCAATTTTGTCAAATGCCATAGCTCAGGCTCTGCGGGTCTTTAAAAATTTCAAGAAAAGGTGGGCAGAAAGTAAAAAGAAAAAATGCCATGCCTGCCAGCGCAAACAAAATAATTCCGAGCCTGTTTGAGCGGTGCTTTTTGCCCACGCCGTTTTTAATTAAAGTGTAACTTGTAAAAAACGCGGCAAACACCCCCAGAAAAAAAGACAGAACATCAAAAAGCATTACGTTTTTTCCTAAAATTCCGCTGTATGTATAAAAAAATGCAACTATAAACGCCATGCCCGCCACAGCGCCCTTAAATTGCGCTGTGAAAAACCCCGGCGGCTTTCCCAAAATAAAAAATTCCGCCACGCTGAAAAATAAAAAAGGAAAAAACAGCAGCTTCAAGTGTTCCCACACACTTTCATTTACAGGCGTAAAAAGCCCCGCGAGCACCGAGCCGGACGTAAGTTCAAATAAAAAATGCGCAAACGTGCCTGTTATACCCACCACAACAAACCCTATTATTTGAGTTGTGAAAAGCTTTTTGCCCATAAAACCACCGCTTGCAAAGTTTGATTAGTAATATATATGCCGCGCCATTTTAATTTTTCACGCAAATAAAAGTATAATTTTGTATTGACTTTTTTGCAAAGTTTTGTTATATTAATAGAGCACTGAAAAGTGCGGCTTGACAGCGTGTGTTAAGTTACGGTTTGCAGAAGTACTCAAGCTGGTGACGAGGCGCCCCTGCTAAGGGCGTAGGGTGGGAAACCGCCGCGAGAGTTCGAATCTCTCCTTCTGCGCCAACCATTAAAGCCCCGTGTTTCGCGGGGCTTTTATTTTGCCAAACAATAAAAGCGGGCTTTAAACAGCCCGCCTTTATTTTAGTAATTTCAGTTGTTATGGCCTCTTTTAAAACGCTTTGCGCCCTCTGCCCTGAAATCGTCAATCCCGCCGCTGCGGTCATAAAGCGCGGCGGCTTCAAGGCAAATGTCAAGCGACAGATTTATGCACTCTTCGCTCATGTTGTCAGGCGTGTCAAGCCTGGTGTGGTAATATGTTTTCGGGTCATGGTTTACCCCGCAGAAGCCCGCGGCAAGCAGCCCGCACCTGCTGAAAGCTTCGGCGTCAATGGCGCCCGGGTAAACTTCCGTTTCTTTCATTTCAATGCCGCAATTGGCGCCGGCTTCATAAATGAGTTCGCAAACAGCATTTGAATTTTTCTGCGTGCCCGTGCAGCCCTGCGAATAAATTTGCAGCTGTTCCACTTCACGCATTGTGTCCATTGCAATAAAAATGGTTTCAACGTCCTGCAAATCATTGCAGTGCTTTTTAGCATATGCCAGAGAGCCGCGCAGCCCCGCCTCTTCAGACCCGGCAAGCAGCGCGCAGACTTCGGTGTGTTCAAAGCGCATGTCATGGTCTGCCATTTCTTTCAAAACGCCCATGGCTATGAAATCGGCAGTCAGGTTGTCGTTAGCGCCGTCTACCACAACTTTCCAGTTGATAAAAAAGCATATTGCAATGAAAAACGGCACAAGCACAAGCTGAATAATTCCCATTCCAAGCCAAAATTTGCTTTCATATGAACCCACAGCAATGTCGTAAACAAGCCAAACAATGTCAAATATTGAAATGAAAATAAGGCCGCCTATTGAGCCGCCCATAACCGGCGCCAAGCTTTTTAACCCGCCATGCAGCGAATAAGTCCATTCATTTGCAGCGTCTGTGTGGCCGCCGAAAATAATGCGCCTTTTTATTTCACCGGCGGGCGCGCGGCGCGCCATTACATTTCTTGAAATCTTTTTCGGGAACAGGAAATCAACAAATTCGCGGTACATTAAAAATTCAAAAACAAGGCAGGCAAGCGCCAGCAGCACCATAATTGTTGAAATAACGGCAAGCGCCGAATTTGTGACAACGCCCGTGTATGTAAGCCAATAAAACAACACAGACAAAATGCCCATGCACCCCGCCACGGGTATCCAGCCCATAAATGCCGCCGGGTGAACTTCAAAGTCTTCAGTTTCAACCTTGTCTGCCCATTTTTCAAGTTCAGACTTCAGATATTTCTGGGCTTTTCTTTCGCTGTGTGTTCCCGGGGCGCGTTCTTTAAAATTTTCACACACATATCTTATTCCGTTTACCATATATTTTTTGGTGTCTTCTGTTGAGCCGTTGGTAAGCCTCATTAAATTACCCCTTTCAAGCATAGCGTTTATATTATTATACTATTTGTAGCCTTTTCTTTCAACACAAAAATTTAAAAAACGAAAAGTTTTTCAAGCGGTGAGTCACTGCTCTCAAAAAAAGGGCAATATTATATAAATAATGAATAATTTTTTTAGAAAAACAATAAAAATATTTAATAAATTTGGTTATTGTTAACAAATGTTGCGATTGGTATAATAATAAACAAAAAGAAAAAGATTATAAGAAGGGAAATTTAATGGTAATTGAAAACGAATATTTGGCAGGGCTGATGCAGCGGGTAATGAAACGCAACCCAAACGAGCCGGAATTTCACCAGGCTGTGGAAGAGGTGCTGTGTTCCTTGCAGGGTGTGGCAGACGAGCACCCGGAATTTATTGAACGCGGAATTTTTGAAGCCATTGTTGAACCTGAAAGAATAATCAAATTCAGAGTTCCGTGGGTTGACGACAACGGAAAGGTGCAAATTAACCGCGGTTACAGAATTCAGTTTAACAGCGCTCTTGGCCCGTATAAAGGCGGGCTGCGCTTCCACCCGTCAGTGTATGAAGGCGTAATTAAATTTTTAGGTTTTGAACAAATCTTCAAAAACAGCCTTACAGGCCTTCCTATAGGCGGCGGCAAGGGCGGGTCTGACTTTGACCCTAAGGGCAAAAGCGACATGGAAGTTATGCGTTTTTGCCAAAGCTTTATGACAGAGCTTTCAAAGCACATAGGTTCAGACACAGACGTGCCCGCAGGCGACATTGGGGTTGGCGCGCGCGAAATAGGCTTTCTTTTCGGCCAATACAAGCGCCTTATGAATGAAAACACAGGCGTTCTTACCGGCAAGGGCATTTCATACGGCGGCTCTCTTGCAAGAACGGAAGCCACCGGTTACGGCCTGTGCTATTACACAGAGGCTATGCTTAAAGACAACAATTCGTCTTTTGCCGGCAAAACCGTGGTTATTTCAGGCTCAGGCAACGTTGCCATTTATGCGTGTGAAAAAGCCACGCAGCTTGGTGCAAAAGTTATTACAATGTCTGACTCAAACGGCTATATTGTTGACAAAAACGGAATAGACCTGGAACTTATCAAGCGCCTTAAGGAAGTTGAAAGAAAGAGAATCAGCGAATATATAAGCTTTCACCCTCAGGCCGAATATCATGAGGGCTGCACGCTCGTGTGGAACACGCCGTGCGACATTGCGCTGCCCTGCGCCACACAAAACGAGCTTGACAAGGCTGCCGCAGAAACTCTTATTAAAAACGGCGTAATGGCCGTTTGCGAAGGCGCAAATATGCCAAACACAATTGAAGCCATGGAAACTTTCCAGGCAAACGGCGTGCTTTTCGGCCCTGCTAAGGCAACAAATGCAGGCGGCGTTGCAGTTTCGGCGCTTGAAATGTGCCAAAACAGTTCGCGCCACCCATGGACCTTTGAAGCGGTTGACAGCGAGCTCAAGTCCATTATGGAAAACATTTACGAAAGCAGCTGCAAGGCGGCTGAAAAATATGGCGTGCCCGGAAATCTTGTTGCGGGGGCTAACATAGCCGGCTTCTTAAAGGTTGCAGACGCCATGATGGCCCAGGGGATTGTTTAACAGCTTATATTCAGCCGTAAATCAAATAAAATCAGGCGCCGCCAATATTGGCGGCGCTTTTTTATGTTGCCTAAAAAAAGCGCCCCTTTTGTAAAAGGGCGCTTATGAAGCAATGTTTGTTTTTTAAGCAATTGCTTTATTCCGCCGGGCTCCGGCAAGCGACAGCCGCTGCCACTCATCAGCAGGAAATTGTATTAACCGCTGACTAAAAATGCCCCCCTGCAGAGGCGTGGGACATTTCCCGCTAAGTTATAAATAGTCAAGCCCGCGCTTATCTTTGCAGTCTTCTAAAGTTTTTGCGTCGTTATAGCGAATTGAATCCCGAGACCAAATAACGTTTTCCCTGATTACCCTGCCGGAATTGCCGGCAATAACGCAATTAGGGCTGAAAGTGCTGCTGGTGACGCAGGAATCGCCCAAAATGCAGCCGTTGCCTATGTTTGCGCCGCCGAGCAGGTGCACAGACCTGCCGACCCAAACATGGTTTCCTATGTTTATATCTTTTGCCCAGTTAATTCTTTCGTGCGTATTTAAGTCAAAAATACAGTGCTGGTCTGACTGGCTGAGCTCAACACCATGCGAAAACAAACAGCTCTCTCCTATTTCAATTTTGCCGTTTGTACAGCAGCGAATATTAACATCGTAAAAATAACTGCCGCAGTGAATTTTTACACGGGCGTTTTTGCCCTTGACATTTATGAACATGCCTTTTTCAACGCTTATTTTTTCAATGTCTACAACGGCATTTTTTGTGTCTTTTTTAAATTTTACATAAATCGGCCCGCAAAGATGAGAGCCGCCGTCTATTATTACGGTGTTATTGTTTTCATCTGTAAAGCTGCCGCCGAGCTTGGCTATCATTTCAGCAGTGATTGCCTTGCCCATAAAAATATCAAGCAGGGTGTATTTAATGCCGTTTTCCTTGCAAAAATCAACAACCCTTAAGCAGCTTTCCTTTTTTCCGTAGCCTATTACGACAAGAGCTTCGCTAAGTTCGGCAATTTCGCTTTTTTTAACAGGGCGACAGTTAAGATGCACCCCGTCTGCCACGCTGTTTTTTACATGGCAGTCAAAATGCGGGCTATGTTTTTTAGTTAATTTTTTATAATGCGTCTGCGCGCCCCATAATATTGTAAGCATAAAGCGTTTTCCTTAATAACTTAATTGGAAATTTTCCCACGCAATGGCGCGGCTGCCCCGCCCTTGGCGTGTGCAAAAACGCCGGCCGGCAGAAAGAACTTGAACATTTTCTTAGGCTATATTATCACAAATGCCTCAAAGTGTCAACACCGCAGCGACAGCAGCGAAAATTCCCCGCCCGCCAATGAAATGCTGCAATCTTTTGCCGCACTGCCAAGCAGGCACTCGGCGCCGTGCCATTTGTCTGAAATTGCTATTTGAGCGCAGGCGGGCGAATTGTTTATGGCCACCAGCACTTTATTGTGCGCGGAATTTCGGCTGTAAGCCAAAACATTATTTTCAGAATATTCAATTTGAAATTCGCCGTCTTTAAATGCAGGCAGGCCCCGGCGTATTTTGCCAAGCCCTTGATACCATGTAAGCAGCTCTTTGTCAATATTTTCCCAGTCAAAGCATGCACGGTTAAACGGGTCTGCCATGCCGGTGGCGCCGGTTTCGTCAGCATAATAAATGCTGGGCACGCCCGGCAGGGTAAACTGCATAAGGCTGGCAATTTTCAGCATGTGCACACCGCGTTTATATTGGCGCGCGTCTAACACATTGTGCTCATGCTGCCACTGCCTGGAACGCCCGTCTGCCGATTCGCCGGCAAGGCTGTTTAAGGCGCGTTCGGTGTCATGAGTGCCTATGTGGTTCATAAGAATGTCAAGGCAGCGCTTGGGGTAATTTTCAATAACAATCATAACCCTGTCAAAAAAGGCGTCTGCGCCGCCGAAACGCACAAAATCAAGTATTGCCCGGGCAAACGGGTAATTCATAACGCTGTCAAGCTGGCGCCCCAAAAGATAGCGCCGCCTTTCGGAATATGATATTTTATTGCTTGCGTCTTCCCAAACTTCGCCAATAATAACAGCGTCTTTTTTTTCGGCCTTAACCGCCATGCGCAAATCGTCAAGAAAAACGTCCGGCAGTTCATCTGCAACGTCAAGCCGCCAGCCGGAAGCGCCAAGGCGCAGCCATTTTCTTAAAATGCCGTTTTCGCCGCATATATATTTTCTGAAGCTTTCATTGGTTTCGTCTATTTCGGGCAGCAGCTTAATTCCCCACCACGACTCATAGTCGCTTGGGTAAACGTTGAATTTATACCATTCATAATAAGGGCTGTCTTTGCTGTTGGCCGCGCCGACGCCCGGGTAATGCGAATATAAATTAAAATATTTGGAATCGCAGCCGGTATGGCTGAACACCCCGTCAAGCACAACGGCAATGCCGTGCTTTTCAGCGCTGCGGCAAAGAGATTTAAAGCTTTCCTCGTCACCCAGCAGCATGTCTATCTTTTCATAATCTGCAACGTCATATCTGTGGTTGGAATTGGCTTCAAAAACAGGGTTTAAATATATGCAGCTGACCCCCAATGCACTTAAATAGTCAAGCTTTTGTTCAATGCCTTTCAGGTCGCCGCCGAAATAGTCATTGTTCCATATTCCGCCCATTTGGCTTTCGTTCCAAAACGGCTCTTCGCCCCAGTTTCTTATAACGCGCCCAGCCGGCACACCATGCTTTTTTTCGCCGCTGTTATAAAACCTGTCCGGAAAAATCTGGTAAATTATGCCGCCCTTTAAAAAGTCGGGCGTTTCAAAGCCGCTTTCGTAAACGGTTTGCTGAAAGTCGCCCCCGCCGCATGTAATTTCGCCAATGCCGCTGCCGGTGTTTTTTATAAAATTTCTGCCTTGCGGCGTGTCTATTTCAAAATGATAAAAATAAAGCCCATAGGTTTCAGCCGAAAAATGCAGCTGCCAGATTTCACTGTCTTCGCCATGCATTCCCGCCCAAAACATTGAATAGTAAACTGTGCTTTCACAGTCTTTATGAACAGCAAGAAAAGCCGCGGAGCATTGAAGCCCCCGCGGCAGAATAATTCTGAAAAGCACCTTTTCATTTTCACAAACGGCAGATATTTCAGATTTATATTCTTTTTTTCTTGAATTGTAAATTTCCATGGCTGAAAATTAACCTTTAGCCTCTGCGCTTTTGTGCGTCAGTTTTAACAGGGCAAGTGTTCCAAATATTATTTGCATAGTCCATAATAGACCTGTCTGCGCTGAATTTGCCGGCGCCGCTTATGTTCATAAGCGACATGCGGGTGAATTTTTCAGTGTCACGATAACTGTCTGACGCCGTTTTTTGAATCTTTTGATAGTCTGCAAAATCTGCCAGCGCCATATATGGGTCTTGGTTTGCAAGGCTTGAATAAATTTCGCCGAAATGCTTGCCGCCTATTCCGCCGTTTATAAATGCCATTGCGTCTTTCAAAACCGGGTTGTTGTTAATATAGTCTGCCGGGTAATAGCCGCTTTGGGCAAGCTGCTGAACTTCCGGCGTTTTCATGCCGAAAATAAATATGTTTTCGTCGCCCACGGCTTCGGCAATTTCAATGTTGGCCCCGTCAAGCGTGCCCAGCGTCACAGCGCCGTTGAGCATAAGCTTCATGTTGCCAGTGCCGGAAGCTTCCGTGCCGGCAAGAGAAATCTGTTCAGAAATATCTGCGGCGGGCATAAGCATTTCTGCCAGCGTGACATTATAATCTTCCAAGAAAATAACCTGAAGCTTGCTGTTTACGCGCGAATCGGAATTTATCTGCTTTGAAATGCAGTCAATAAGCTCAATAGTCTTTTTAGCAAGGAAGTAGCCGGGCGCGGCCTTTGATGCGAAAATATATGTTTTAGGCACAAAATCTGCGCCGGGGTTAGCCAGCAGGAAACGGTACTCGGCTATTATGTTTAATATATTAAGGCTTTGCCTTTTATATTCGTGCAGGCGCTTAACCTGAACGTCAAAAATGCTGTTTTCATTAAGCGCAACGCCGGTTTTCTTTTTTACATATTTGGCAAAGTCTGCCTTGTTTGCCTGTTTAATTTTATAAAGCGAATCAAGTGCCGCCGAATCGTCTTTATATTCACGCAGCTTTATAAGCTGTTCGCTGTCTGTTATGAAAGATTTGCCTATAAGCCCGCTTATAAACGAAGTCAGGCGCGGGTTTGCCTGGCACAGCCAGCGGCGAAACGCAATGCCGTTTGTAACGTTTTTGAATTTCGCAGGGCTTATGCTGTAAAAATCTTTAAACACCGTGTCTTTAAGTATTTGAGAGTGAAGTTCAGACACGCCGTTTACACTGTGAGACGCCGCAACGCAAAGATTTGCCATTCTTACCACGCCGCCGGAAATAATTGCCATTCTTTCAACCTTTTCGCCGTCATGCGTAATGCCCCAAACATAAGCGCGGAATCTGTTGTCAATTTCTTTTATAATTTGGTAAATACGCGGCAACAGGCGGCGGTTGAGCTCTTCGCTCCAGCATTCAAGCGCCTCTTTCATAACCGTGTGGTTAGTATATGCCACGGTTTTTTGCACTATTTGCCATGCGTCGTCCCACTCATAGCCGCATTCGTCAAGCATAATGCGCATAAGTTCCGGAATTGCCATTGTGGGGTGCGTGTCGTTTATGTGAATTGCAACCTTATCAGGCAGGTTGTCAAGCGTGCCGTATTCCATTAAATGCCGCCTGATAATGTCCTGAACTGACGCAGAGCATAAAAAGTATTGCTGCCTGAGCCTTAGCGACTTGCCTTCGGGCGAATTATCGTCAGGGTAAAGCACCTTTGAAATAGCGTCTGCCATGGCTGACTGTTCCATTGCTTTAACATATTGCCCGCTGTTAAACAAAGACATGTCAAAATCAGTCTTTTCAGCCGCCCACAGGCGCAGCCTTGAAACGGCTTTCCCGGTGCCGGACACATACATGTCATATGGAATGGCAGTTACCGTGTTGCAGTCACAAAGCTCAACATGGTGGTAATCCCCGTCCCAGCTTTCTTCAACCCTGCCTTCAAATTTGATTTGCACGCTTCTTTCAACACGCGGCAGCAGCCAAACCTGCCCGCCGGGCAGCCATAAGTCCGGCAGCTCTGTCTGCCAGCCGTCAACAAGCTTTTGCTTGAAAATGCCGGCTTCATATCTTATTGAATAACCCATTGACATGAAATTGCAGCTTGCAAGCCCGTCAAGATAACACGCGGCAAGCCTGCCCAGCCCGCCGTTGCCGAGCCCCGCGTCAGGCTCTTCGTCATAAAGCCTGTCAAGCTTTACGCCGAAACTGTCAAGCGCCTCTTTAAAAACTTCTGTAAGGCCAAGATTGTAAAGGTTGTTTTTAAGCGAACGCCCCATTAAAAATTCCATTGAAAGGTAATATATTTTTTTTGAGTCCTGCTCTTTTGCAGTGTGGCGAAAGTCGCTTGTCATGGCGGCAAGCTGGTCTCTTATAATAAGCGCAAGCGCCTTGTAAAACTGTTCGTTTGTTGCATTTTCAGTGCCCACGCCGAAAAAATGGCTGAGCTTATCGGCAATCATTTTCTTTGCTTTGCTGACTGAAATGGCTGGTTTCATAGACAAATCCCCCAAAAATAAGTTGAAATTTCAGAAAAATATATGTTTTGTTTGTTTATTATATACTAATTTTAGTTCGTTTTCAATATGTAATATAAAAAAATACACGCCGCCGGGCACAAATTGTAAAAGCAAGCTGAAAAGCGCCGCTTTTAAGAGCGGCGCTTTTTTACGAATTTTTTAAGATATTTGTCAAACAGCATTTTAAGCACCCCTAAAAGCGACTTGAAGTTGAGTGCCGCAATTAAAGCTGTGCCGGTGCAGCAAATAGCCATGCTTTGCCACTGCCCCGCAATTTCCAGCATGGTAACGGCGCACATGGCAGCCAATATGCCCACAGACAGCAGAAATTTTGCCCAGTTTGTTTTAAGCTTTATAAACTGCCGCGTGTTGAAAATTCTTATTATGAACACAACTATAAAAGACGTTGCCGTTGCAACGGCCGCGCCGTAAGAGCTGTATGTCGGAATCAAAACCAAATTGAGCACAACATTTACAACTGCGCCAACGCAGGCAGTTGCCATTGAAAGGGTGCTCTTTTTTTCCGCCATGTAAACTGACGCAAAAAAGTTTACAAGGCAAGAAAACAGCGTTGCTATAAGCAAAATCGGCACATAATGCCATGAATCATAATAATCTGAGCCAAGGTAAACCGAAGTTATTACACGGCAAAACGTAACCAGCAGCGCGCCTATTATTACCAGTGTGCCGCTGTAAAACGAAAACACGCGTGAAAAGAAATTTGCCTTGTCTTCGCTTTGATATTCGTCTACTATTGAAAGCTGCCATGCGTCAATGAAAATTGAGGCGAATATTATAATAAAGTTCGGTATTTTATAAGCGGAAGTGTAAAGCCCGCTTTCTGCAACGCCTATAAAATATGTTACCATATATTGGTCTGACACATTTATAATCCACCACAAAATAATTGTGGGAATCAGCGGAATGCAATATTTAAGCATTGGGCTTACCGTGTCTTTTTTCAGCGAATGCCTAAAATCAACATATTTCCACAGCTTTGCGCCGATAAAAAGAAACAAAACCGAAAGCATGTCGCTTGTAAAAATAGCAAGAATATAGCCGTAAATGCCCCAATGAAACGCGCCGAGATATAAAAATGTAAACCCGGCAGATGTGGCTGTAGCTATTACCCCGTCAACGGCAAAGAGTTTGACATGCCCGCTGCCCCTTACAAACTGCTGGCACAGCTGCCTTAAAGACGAGCCCAGCAGCATAACATAAAGCAGCACGGCGTATTGCCCCATGTTAAAGTCGTTTATATTTATTTTTGCAACAACAGGTGAAAACAAACAAAAAATTGCAAAGCCTATAAGGGTGGTGGCAAGGCCTGTTGTAAATACTCTTTTTTTATTGCTGTCTTTGTCAATGGCAAAACGCAGCGCGGCGGAATTTACCGCAAGGGTTACAATGGGCACAAGTATATTTACGGCATTTTGAATAAGCGTGGCGCCGCCGTAGGAGCCGGTGTCCAAAACTCTTGTGTAAAAAAAGGTAAGAATTAAAGACAGAATTTTTGAAGAAAAAGTTCCTATTGCAAATATTATTGTGTTAGATGCAAGCTTTTTATATTTGTCCACTTTTCACGTTCCACCTAAAATCAAATTGGCCCCCCGCCGCCTGTATAGGCGGGGACATTTCACACTAAGTTATTTTCTTATTTGCCCGCTGCCCGTAACAACATATTTTGATGTGGTGAGCTCCTCAAGCCCCATTGGGCCCCTTGCGTGCAGCTTTTGCGTGGAAATGCCGATTTCAGCGCCCATGCCGAATTCGCCGCCGTCAGTAAACCTGGTGGAAGCGTTTAAATAAACCGCCGCCGAATCAACCTTTTCAAGAAACAATTTCGCGTTTTCTGCGTTTTCGGTTATAATGGCTTCGCTGTGGTGCGTTGAATATTTGTTTATATGCTTTATTGCCTCTTCAACGCTGTCAACAGTTTTAACGCTTATAATATAGTCAAGATATTCGCGCCCCCAGTCGTCTTCAGCTGCCGCTATTATTCCGCTGCATGCAGCTTGGGCCCGTTCGTCCCCCCTGATTTCAACTGACTTTTCGTCTAAAAGCGCTTTAATTGCGGGCAGCGCCTTGCCGATAACAGAGCTGTGAATTACTAAGCTTTCGCAGGCGTTGCACACACCTATTCTCTGCGTTTTGGCGTTAAATATTATTTCGGCAGCCATTTTAATCTGTGCAAATTCATCAACATAAATATGGCAGTTACCCGAACCTGTTTCAATAACCGGCACCGTTGAATTTTCTATAACGCTTTTAATTAAGCTTTTGCCGCCGCGCGGAATAAGGCAGTCAAGGCAGGAATTTAAAGTCATAAGTTCAACGGCAGACTGCCTTGACGTGTCTTTTATCAGCTGAATGCAGTTTTCGTCAAAGCCGCTGTCTTTGAGCGCCCGGCGCATAATGTCTGCAAGGGCGGTGTTTGAATAAATAGCTTCCTTTCCGCCGCGCAATATAACAGCGTTTCCGCTTTTAAAGCAAAGCGCCGCCGCGTCAACCGTGACATTCGGGCGCGACTCATAAATAATGCCGATTACGCCCAGCGGCACGCTGATTTTCTTAATAACTATTCCGCTTTTATGTGTGTTTTCGCTTAAAATTCGGCCGCAAGGGTCAGGCAGGCTGACTATATCAAGCACACTGTCTGCCATGGCAAGCACCCTGTTTTCATTAAGCATTAGCCTGTCAACAAGCCCGCCGGGCATGCCCGCCGACTGCGCATTTTCAATGTCTTTGGCGTTTTCCTGAATTATATAGCCGCAATTTTCACGAATTGCGTGCGATATGGCGGTGAGCGCCTTGTCTTTTTGCGCCGACGTTACCCCTGACAGAAAATATTTTGCGCCGAGCGCGTTTTCGGAAATTGTTTTCATCAGTCATTCACCTCAAAATAAGTTCCCACATTTTCGCCGTTTAATATTGAATAAATGGCAGTTGGCTTTTCGCCGTTTGCAATAACCACCGGAATTTTGTTTTTAGTTGCAAGCTGCGCCGCTTTTATTTTTGTTAAAAAGCCGCCCGTGCCCTTTTCACCGGCGGCGCCGGCGGCTTTAATAATGCTGTCGTCAATATTATGCACCCTGCTTATAAGCTTTGCGTTTTCGTTTTGCGCCGGGTTCATGTCATAAAGCCCGTCTGTGTCGGTAAAAATAACAAGCAAATCGGCATCTATAAGAGACGCCACGATTGCCGAAAGCACGTCGTTGTCGCCGCACAGCAGCTCGTCAACAGACACAGAATCGTTTTCATTTACAATGGGCAGTGTGTCATATTGAATCAGCTGGTTAAACGCGTCAATTAAATGCGCCTTGCTTTCTTCGTTATAAAGTTCGTTGGTTGTGAAAAGCAGCTGAGCCACCACAACGTCATATTCAGAAAACAGCCTGTCATATAAAAACATGAGCTCGCACTGGCCGACTGCCGCCGCCGCCTGCTGGCACTTAATGTCTGCCGGCTTTTCAGGCAGCTTGAGCCTGCCCAGCCCCACCGCAATGGCGCCTGATGAAACCAATATTATTTCATAGCCGGCATTTTTAAGGTCTGACAGCACAGACGCGAGCTTCGCCAGCTTTGCAATATTTGTTTTGCCGTTTTTATGCGTTATGGTGGAAGTGCCCACCTTTACCACAATTCTTTTTATTTTATTTTCCTTGCTCATAACATTCTCCGAAAAAAGCATTTAAACTTTTAAAGCGCTAATATTATAACATCAAACAGCGGCCATTTAAAGACTTTTTTGTATGTTTTTAACTTTTTTGGGCAAAAATAAGTGCAAAGCACATTTTGCTTTAAATTAATTTGCAGTGCGAAAGGTTTGAATAAAATGAAAATTCGCAATATAGTTAGGCTTGCATCTTTCGGCTTGTGTCTTGTGGCTGTGCTGGCGGCATATGCTGTTATTGGCGCCAACGAAACCAAAACATATAAAGCCCGGCTTGAAGCAGGCTATCAGCAAAACCTTACAGAGCTTTCGGAATGCCTGAATTCAATTGAAACGAACCTGATTAAAAGCCAATACACGGCGGGCGGGGCTGTTATGCAAGACTTGTCTGAAGATTTATATTCCGAATGTTCAACGGCTAAAAACGCGCTTTCACGCCTGCCCATTGAACAGCTCAATCTGAGCGGCACATATAAATTTTTAAGCCAGGCGGGCGACTATGCGGCATATCTTGCCGAAAAAATGACTGCCAATGAAGAAATAAGCGACGAAGAATATGAAAATTTGCAAAAGCTGCTTAAATACGCCGGCGAATATGCCGACTGTGTTGACGACATGGTGGCAATTTGCGCCGCCGGCGGTAAAATTACAGACAACGAAGTCAAAAGCAGCTCGACATCGGCAAGCGTGTCGTCGCTTTCAATAAATTTTGACAGTGCCGAAGAAATTTTTTCAGATTACCCCACGCTTCTTTACGACGGTCCGTTTGCAGACGCCGTTTTAAATAAAGAGTCTGAAATGATAAACGAAGCGGACGAAGTCAGCAAAAGCTATGCGCAAAGTATTGCTGCCGCCGCGTTGGGGGCTGACAGCGATTCGCTGAGCTACAGCGGCGACGAAAACGGCTCTCTGCCCTGTTATGATTTTTCTTATGGTAATTACACCGTGGCCGTAACCAAAAACGGCGGTTATATTGCATATATAATATGTTCATCTGCTGTAAGCGAACGCACCATAAGCGAAGAAAACGCCGTGAACCTGGCAAAAAGCTATCTTGAACAAATAGGATATTCCGGCATGAGCGAATCATATTATGCGGCGTCCGGCAATGTGTGCACAATTAATTTCGCATATGAAAAAAGCAACGTGACTTACTATGCAGACTTAATAAAAGTTGGCATTTCAATGTCAGACGGCAGCATTTATTCGCTTGAAGCAGAGGGCTTTCTTACCAACCACACAGACAGGGGGAAATTTAAAAGTTCCCTGTCGCTTTCAGAAGCCCAGGAAAATCTTTCAACGCACGTAAGCGTGCTTGCCGGTAAAAAATGCGTTATTCCAAAAACAGACGGCACCGAAGTGCAGTGTTATGAATTTTATGCAAAAAGCACAGATTCTGACGATGAAATGTTAATTTATGTTAACGCAAAAACAGGTGAAGAGGAAGAGCTGCTGCTGCTTATGTATTCAGACGACGGAACATTTACAAAGTAACTTAATTGAAATGCCGCAGTTTTTCAATAAAAGCTGCTGAATTTTCAAAATATATGAATATAAATATTATGCTGTGGCATAATATTGAAAGGGCCCGCCAAAACAAGCATGCGGGCTTTGCGCACAGGCTCTGTCCGCGGGCGGTGCGAACAAAAAGCGGACAGAAAGGCAGAAAATTATGAAAAGCAAAATTTTAGTTATTGCGCTTACATTAGCCATGGTGTGTCTTGCATTTGCCGGGTGCGCAAACAGCGACGCCGATTCGGCAAACACCACCACGACAACAACGCCGTCTACAACTGCAAATGAATCTACTGACGTATCAAGCACCACAGACAACACTATAGAAAGCAATGCGAACGACCTTGCCACAGACGCGTCAGATAACGCCAGCGAAGCCGCTTCAGACATAGGAAACGCAGTTGACGACGCAGCAGACGGCGCGGGCAGCGCTGTGGACGACGTGGGTGACGCTGTTGAAGACGCATTGCAATAATTTTTAAGCCGGCATTTTTTTACACTGCCCCTTAAATTTCACTGCAAAAAAGCCCGCCGTTTTAAACGGCGGGCTTTTTATTGTTTTAATTAAACGCATTTTGGGTATGACGAGGCAGTCCATGAAAAATCTTTGGTGTTTGACGAGCTTTTCATTTGCTTGTCTGTATAAAGATATGCTTTTCTTACGGCGTCTATGTGCCTGTAACCGTCAGACGTGTTGATTATAACCCAGCAGTGGCTGCCGTTTTTGTTTTTGCCGTAAATATACTGCACGTCATAACCGGCGCGTTCAAGCAAAGTTTTCGTAAGCGCGGCAAAGTTATAGCAAATGCCGCCTTGCTGTTTTAAGGCAACTGCCGTAAGTTCGGCTTCATTGCTTTCAACCTTTGCAAGCGAATTGATATTGGCATTTCTTTGAGCTGCCGAAATTTTGGAATATGAATAGCTCATATGGTTAACGGCATAGGTGTACAGGTCATATCTGCCCTTGCCAACGCTGAAAATAATGTCGTCAAGATATGTTTTATAATTGCTTGTGTTTATGTTGGCGCGTTTCAGGTTTGACGAGCCTGACTTGTTAAATGCCAAGTTATAAACATAGCCCGTGTAGTCGCCGCATTTTACCTTATACCAGTTTCCGGTTTTGGTTATAAGCCTTACCTGTTTGCCGCTTGAAATGGTGGTAAGAGACGACGAGGCCCAGCTTGCAGACGACTGTATTGTGGTTGAAAGCACAATTTTCTTTGTTTTATACACCTTTTGCTTTTTAACGCTGCTCCATTCGCCGTAATATTTTGTGCCGTCATATGTCTTATAAGCCCTGACGCGCACATAATATGTTTCGCCCGCCGTAAGAGACGACAGCTTTACAGATTTCGCGTCTTTTACATAAACGCTTTTTTTGGAAGAAAACGTGCTGCTTTTGCTGTATTGCACCTGGTAGCCCGTGCATGTTACACCGCCCCATTTTACTTTCAGCGAAGTTTGAGACGGGGTGGTAAGCGAAGAAACAGTGACTTTCGCGGGCTTGGTGATGTTTGACACCTTATTGCTCCATGCCGAATAAATATATTCGCCGTTTACCTTCCTGAACGCCCTTATCTGTATATAATATTTGGTGCCTGACTTCAGCCCTGAAATTTTAGCTTCGCTGCTGCTTGATGATTTGGTTATATATTTTGCAGACGTCATGTTGCTGTTTTTGGAATATCTTATTTGGTAACCGCCGCATTTTGTTTCGGTATAAGTCACACGAATGGCTTCGGTGCTGCGCGCTTTAAATGAAAGCTCAACTGCTTCGGGCTTGGTGGCAAGCTTTAGCTTGCTGCTCCAGCTGCCGTAAGTGTAAACGCCGTCGTTTACAACATATGCCCTTGCTTTTACATAATAATATGTACCCGGGGACAGGTCTGAAATTTTAACATTTGAAGCGCCGTATTTTGCATTAATAACGGTTTTTGAACTCATGTCGCTGTTTGATGAATATGCAACTTCATAGCCGTCGCATTCGTCTGACGACAGCGCAACGCGCAGCGCGGTTGTGTTGTTTGCATATTCGCTGACTGTCGTTTCGGGCGCCTCAGCCGTTTCCTGCTGGGTAAGCTCTGTGCCGGAGTCAGAGCCCTGCGCAAACGCGGATATTGACGCGCCGCATGTAAGCGCCGCCGTAAAGACAGCCGCTGCAATTAGAAATTTCATTAAGTTTTTCATGTTTATGTCCCCCTATTATATTAACAAATATAGTTTTGACAGAAAATTCCGCCGTCCGCCATTGTGGCGGTCTTTTGCAAACGGCATTAATAAAGCGTTGATTCAATGAAAATTTGTTCTACTTTTCCGCTGCCGTCGTCATAAATTTTTATTCTGTAATCGCCCTTTTTATAGGTGTAAATCCCGTCGTCTTCACTAAATGAAACGCCGCATGCTTTAATTGCGTCTGACGTTTTCATGCCAACCTTTACACCCGCTGCGGTTTTTACCTTTGACGACGTTATGTTTATGTTTATAAGCGTTTCGTTGCCCTTTTCGTCTACAAAAGATTCAAGCTCAAAGCCCGAATATGTATAAATAAGGTCATACCCCGTGTCCATGCAGCTATAGCTTTCATACGGCTCTGACGACGGGTTGCCTATTTTGCCCAGCACGTCTTGCATATCTTCGCCCGGCAAAACTGTTTTTGAATTATAGGAAAGCTCAAAAATGCTGTTTGCTGAAGCTGCCGCCGTGGTTGTGGTGGTGGCAGCCTTAGTCGTTGTGGTGGTTGTGGTTGTTGTGGTGGCGGTTGTGCTTTCCGTTGTACTTTCAGTCGTGCTTTCAGTCGTACTTTCAGTGGCGTCTTCCTGTTCGGCAGCAGTGCTGCACGAAGTGAAAACCACAGCGCACATTAACGCGGCAAGCAATAAGCATATAAATTTTTTCATGTGTTTTCCCCTTTTCAAAATGAAATTTCAGCAGTTGCAACAACTGCGCTGTCTACAATAAGTTCGGCATAATATTGGGCCTGTTCTGCGGCGGGCAGAGTCATGTAATATTGCAAAACGCCGCCGTCTGACTGGGCTGGGAAAGCTTCATAGCAGCGGCTTTCATTTGTTTGAGAATCAGTCAGGCGAATGTAAATACAGCTGTCGTCGCTTATATAACCGGCGTCAATTTCGCCGCTTATCATAACATAATCAGAATAGTCTGTGTTTGCCGTAATGGTGCCGCCGTTTTGATTTTCAAGCGAAACCTCGCCCAGCTCCCTTTCAGGTGCGGGAATAAGCTGGCGGCTTTCAATTATGTTTTCTAAATTTCTTTCAACTATTTCATAAACAAAGTCGTCATATTCAGCCAAATCATATATGTAAGCGTTAAGCTCGGCGCTTTTTAAAAACAGCGCCTCTTTATATGTATATGCAAAATATGGCAGCATCGCGCGGCAAAACGAGTCGCGCAACATTAAAAGACTGCCGTTTGCGCCTGAAGCGGCGCAGGTGGTTTTTATCTGCGAAAAGTCTTCGTCCTTGTCGTCAATCTGAGCCAAGAGCTTTACGGTGTCTGTTGTGTCTGCGCCCCTTATGGTTATTTTTATTTTATCTGTAAGAAATTCGCTGTTTTTCAGCTGCAAAGAACTTTCTTGTAAGTCAAGCGCCGTGAAAAGTAATGACGAAAGGTCTGTACTGCGCCCATTTGCAGTTTCAAAATCAGCTTCAGTCAAATTTGCAAGCTCTTGCGGCATTGCGGCGCCAAGCGAACTTATTATTTGTGAAAAGCCTATATATGCGCCGTAAGAATTCCAGTGCGTGTCTGTTTTATAGTAAAGGCTGTCGCGGTTTTCGGCATTGGTCAGCGCGCCGTATATTTCTGCCTGATTTACGCCCATGTCAGACAGCGCGCCGGAAAGGTTTTCAAGATTACCGCCGCTGCCTTGTACAAAATTATACGGCATATATTCGCCCAGCACGGAATTTTTATTAGACACCGCGGCAAACGTAAAGCCTGCGCCCTGACTTTGGCAATATTCTGAAATAAGCGCAAGTGTTTTTGCACTGCTGAATATTTCGCGCGCGCTCATTTGGCTTGCATTGATATAGTCGTCTGTAGTTTCGCTGTAAAACAGCTGGCCGCCGCTGCCTGTTATGACATTTGCGCTTTCAGACTTGAAAACTTTGCTTTTAATCAGGCTGTTCAGCGTAATCATTTCGTCTTTAAGCGGCATATTGCTTTCAAACGCGTCTTCGGCTTCGCCGGAAAAGTCTGTGTTTAGCCCGCTGTCTTCAACAAGAACAGGCAGCTCTGCACTGCTGCCTGAAACAGAGAAAGCGGCGCAGGGGGTAACGAGTATTGCAATAAATATTGCAATATATATTTTTTTAAATATTTTCGCCATTTTAGCCCCCCCTTTCAAAGCTTTTGCTTTAAAACTGAAAATATATAAACGGGCTGTAATCACTTGAAACAACCGCGCTTAAAGTATATATGAAAGCCACAAGGCAAACGCCGGCTTCAGCCACGGCATAAATTTTGGGCGCGCGCGCCTTGAATGCAGCAGCCGCTTTTTTTATTACAGACAAAGACATCAGCACGCCTGCTATTATAACCGTTATGTTATAAGGCGAAAATAAGCTCAGTGTCACCGCCGTGCTTTCTGCCCAAGCGCTGCCAAAGCCTGTAAACAGCTGTTTAAATATCAGCGCCGCAGACGTTACATTGTCAGCCCTGAACAGGGCAAAGCTTAAAGTCACCACAGCCAGCACATAAATATGCGCCGCAATGCGGTGCTTTTTTAAAAAGCGTGAAAAGCCGGTTTCTTCCAGCAGCATGAAAAAGCCGTGAATAAGCCCCCACAGCAAAAACGTAAGGTTTGCGCCGTGCCAAATGCCTGTAAGGGCGAACACAATTATTTTGTTAAAAACAGTTCTGACTTTTCCTTTTCTGTTGCCGCCCAGCGGTATGTAAACATATTCCTTAAACCATGTGGACAAAGAAATATGCCAGCGCCGCCAAAATTCACGCATAGAGCCTGATGTGTAAGGCATGTTGAAATTTTCGGGAAATTCAAAGCCAAACATTCTGCCCATGCCTATAGCCATGTCGCTGTAGCCCGAAAAGTCAAAATAAATCTGTAATGTATATGATATAACAGACGCAAAAACCGTAAATGCCGAAAGCGAAGATATGCTGTCGCTTTCAAATGTAATATCTGCAATAACGGCAACGGCGTCAGCTATTACCACCTTTTTAAACAGCCCAAAAACAAATCTTTTAATTCCGGAATATATCTGCCCCGCGTCATGGCGCCTGTGTTCAAGCTGCGCTGCAATGTCGTGATATTTGACTATGGGCCCTGCAATAAGCTGCGGAAAAAACGAAATGTAAAGCATGGTGTTTACAAAGTTTTTTGAAACCGTGCTTTTATCTCTGTAAACGTCGATTACATAAGACATCATTTGAAAGGTGAAAAACGAAATGCCTATTGGCAGGCTTATGTTCAGCACCGTGCTTTGGGCTATGGCGTTTACGCTGGGCGCCAGATATTTAAACACCGCTATTACCGCCACATTATAAACAATGTCTAACGTTAAAATGCACTTTGCAAATTTTGATTTACTTATGGCAATGGCGGCAAAGTGGTTTATTAATATTGAAACCACCATTAAAATAACCGCATATGGCTCGCCCCATGCATAAAACACCAGCCCCGCCGCAACAAGCAGCAGGTTTTTCAGCTTTAAGTTCGGTATTATGCAATAAAGCAAAAATACCGCAGGCAAAAAGACAAACAGAAATATTTGCGAACTGAATACCATAAACGAAATTACACTTTCTATATGTCTGAAACGGCAGGGCAAAGCAAATTTCAAGCGCCCGCCGTCTGTATATTTTACAAAATTCTGCAAAAAACTTCAATATTTATATGGTGGAAAATATTGTTTTTTTGTTTTTTGCGCCGCATGCCGGCGTCTGCCGCCGCAAAAGCCGGGTTTGTGAAAAATCACAATGTGAATTTATGAAATACTTTTTTGCCTTTTCTGATTATTATTTCATTTTGAAAGTCGCTTTCGGAAAGGGCTTCAAAAGGGTCTGCCACCTTGTGCTCGCCGACTGACACGCCGCCCTGTTCAATAAGGCGCCTGCCTTCGCCCCTTGACTTAATCATGTTTGCTTTTAACATGAGTTCAACAACCGTGACTTGGCCGCCGGTGAAATCTGCCTGGGTGAGAGCGGTTGCCGGCATGTCGGAATTGTCTTTTCCGCCGCCGAACAGCGCCCGCGCCGCTGCCTGCGCCGCCTGCGCCTTTTCCTGCCCGTGCACAAGCTTTGTAATTTCAAATGCAAGAACTTCCTTGGCCGCGTTTAGCTCGCTGCCCTGAAGCTTTTCATACTGCTTTATTTCGTCAAGCGGTATAAATGTAATCATTTTCATGAATCTTATTACGTCAGCGTCGTCAACATTGCGCCAATATTGGTAAAATTCATAAGGCGGCGTTTTGTTTTCGTCAAGCCACACCGTGCCCTTTTCGGTTTTGCCCATTTTTTTGCCGTCTGCCGTAAGCAGCAGGGTTATTGTCATGGCGTTGGCGCTGCCGTCGCCTGCTTTTCTGCGCACAAGTTCCATGCCGCCTATCATGTTTGACCACTGGTCGTCGCCGCCGAACTGTAAATTGCAGCCGTATTTTTTGTAAAGCATGTAAAAGTCATAGCTTTGCATAATCATATAGTTGAATTCAAGAAAGGTAAGCCCCCTTTCAAGGCGAAGCTTATAGCATTCTGCCGTCAGCATTCTGTTAACCGAAAAGCATGCGCCCACATCGCGCAGGAAATCAACATAATTGAGCTGCCTTAGCCAGTCTGCATTATTAACCACTATGGCCCTGCCGTCTGAAAAATCAATAAAGCGCTGCATTTGCTTTTTTATGCATTCGCAGTTATAGTCAAGATTTTCTTTGGAAAGCATTTTGCGCATGTCTGTTTTACCGCTCGGGTCGCCCACCATGGCTGTGCCGCCGCCCAAAAGCGCAATGGGGGTGTTGCCCGCCTCTTGCAACCTTTTCATAAGAGTAAGCGCCATAAAATGCCCCACATGCAGCGAATCCGCAGTGGGGTCAAAGCCGATATAAAATAATGCTTTCCCGTTGTTTACAAGCTGCCTTACGGCTTCTTCGTCAGTCACCTGCGCTATTAAGCCGCGTTCCTTTAATTCTTCATAAATACCCATTTTGTCCTCCTAAATATGTATTTTGAATATATTTACATGCCGGCTGAATTTTCCAACAGCTCCCGTGCGCTTTGCAAAAGCGATTCGGTTATATTTAACCCGCCCATAATTCTGGCAAGTTCATGCACACGTTCATCAAAAGTCAGGGCAGTCACCTTTGTATATGTTTTGCCTGACTTAAACTCTTTTTCAATAAGCAAATGCCTGTCTGCCGCGGCGGCTATCTGTGCCGAATGCGTTACGGCTATTACCTGCGTTTCTTTTGAAACAGACTTGAGCTTCAGCCCTATTTTTCCGCTTGCCTTGCCGGAAACGCCGGTGTCAATTTCGTCAAAAATCAAAGTGCCTATGGTGTCTGCGCGTGCAAGAATATTTTTAAACGCCAGCATTATTCTTGAAAGTTCGCCGCCGGACGCTATTTTAGACAGCGGCTTTTCAGCCTCTCCCGGGTTTGCCGAAATCAGAAATTCAACCTTATCAATGCCCGCAGATGAAAGATTTCCTTTTGAAAAGCTGACCTTGAAGCTGATTTTCGGCATTTCCAGAAACTGCAGCTCGGCTTTCACCGCTTTTTCAAATTCGCCTGCCACCTTTTGCCTTTCGCTGCTGAGCGCAGCTGCTTTCTGCAAAGCGTCAGCATAGCATTTGTCATATTCGGCATTGAGCTTTTCAAGCTCTTCGTCGCTGTAAAGTATGGCGTCGCGCTTTTTAACCGCTTCGCTCAAAAACGCCAGCATTTCCTCTTCGCTTTCGCCGTATTTTTTGCCAAGGCTGAACAGCTCTTGCAGCCGCGCTTCCACATTGTCTCTTTCATTGCTGTCAAAATAAGTGGCGTCGCTTTCAGCTTCAGCCTTGCGGGCGACTTCGTGCAGTATTTCGCCCGCTTCCTCAAGCATTGACAGCATGCTTTCGGCTTCGCCGCTTTTTACCCTGAGCGCAGAAAGCGCGCCTTTTATGTCTGTTACCGCGCCAAGCACGCCGCCCATGTCAACACCGCCCAAAATGCCGGCTTTGACTTCTTCAAGGGCAAGCTTTATTTGCTCTGACGAATCAAAAAGCGCCTTTTTCTTTAAAAGCTCTTGCCTTTCGCCGGGCACTATCTGCGCGTCTTCAAGCTCTTTTATTTGGTAATTTAAAAGTTCAAGCTGCCTGTCTTTGCTGTCTTCGTCAAGCGCCAGCGCTTTGAGCCGCCGCCTTACCGAAATCAGCCTGTGAAAACTATCTTTATATGCGTCATATACAGCTTTGTTTTTTGAAAGCATGTCAAGATATGCCGTGTGCCGCTGCGGGTCTAAAAGTGCCTGGCTGTCGTGCTGGCCGTGAATGTTTACCAAGCTGCCCGCCACCCTTTTGAGCATGGCTGCCGTGGCCTGAAAGCCGTTTATTTTGCACACAGTTTTGCCCGCGGCATAAATTTTTCGCGTTATAAGCAGCTCACAGCCGCTTTTTTCAATGCCAAGCTCGTCTAAAACCCGCTGCGCTTCTTCGCCGACATTGTCAAAATAAGCCGAAACAAAAGCATAGTCTGCGCCGCTTCTGACAAGCTCTTTTGAAGTTCGTTCGCCCAAAATTGCATTTATGGCGTCAACCACAATGGACTTGCCGGCGCCGGTTTCACCTGTCAGAATATTAAGCCCCGCTGCAAATTCAATTTCAGCGCTTTCTATTACCGCTATATTTTCTATTTTAAGTGTTTTTAACATTGAACAGCTTCTCCAATTCTGCTTTGAAAGCGTTCGCATTTTCCTGTGTGCTGCAAAGAATAAATATGGTGTCGTCGCCCGCTATTGAGCCCACCATTCTGTCTGAATAATAAGCGTCTATAGTGACGCACGCGGCGTTTGCCATGCCTGAAGGGCATTTTATGCACAGCATGTTCCCGGCGCTTTCAACGCTGACAACCGAATTTTTATAAAGCGGTGCGGAATTGCCCGGCTCGGCGCCTTTTGCGCGCGGGTGGGCCGTGTAAACATAGTCGCCGCCTGAAAGTTCTTTTACAAGCGACAACTGCCTTATGTCGCGCGAAATAGTGGCCTGCGTCACGTCAAACCCCTCTTTATAAAGCCAGTCGCGCAGCTCGCCTTGTGTTTTCACCTTGTGCTTTTTTATGATTTCAAGTATCTTTGCCTGCCTGTTTTCGTTCATTATAACACCCTTCGCGCTTGTTTTCAATCTTTCATGTTTTTTATCTGTCTATAAGCTTTTTGGTAAGGATTTCATAAAAATTGTCCGGTTTTATTTTAATAAGCCGCGCCGTGTAAGGCGAAAGTGAAACAAGAGTTTTCGCCCCCTCAGGTATTTCAAACGGCTTGTCGCCGTCAGACGTAAGAATTGCGTTATTGCTGACGTCGCTTTTTATATTTACCTCAAGCACGCCGCTGCTGTTTACCACAATGCTGCGCTGAGTTATGGAATGCGCGCATATAGACGTTATTACAAAACAATTGAGTTCGGGGCTTAAAACAGGGCCGCCTGCCGCAAGTGAATATGCCGTTGAACCTGTCGGTGTTGAAAATATTACCCCGTCTGCCCTGACATTCATAAGCTTTCTTGAATTTTCATCTATCTGAATGTCGATAAGCCTGTTAAAGTCACCCCTTGAAAACACAACGTCGTTGAGCGAATGGTAAGTTCTTATAAGCTCGTCCGCCTTATAAACGTCAGCCCTCAGCATTATGCGTTCGTCAATTTTATATTCGCCGCTTACAAGCTTTTTAAGATATGATATTTCATCTTTTTCAAGCCCGCTCAAAAAGCCGAGCCGCCCGCCGTTTATGCCCAAAACAGCCTTTCCATTGATAGCGGCGTTTTTTGCAACTTTTACAATTGTGCCGTCTCCGCCTATGGCAACGGCTATGTCGCAGCGCTGTGCAAGTTCGCCGTCAGGCACGGCGCGGCAATATGAAAGGGCGAATTCGTCTTTAATGCGTTTGCTGACATAAAGGCGGCACCCAAGAGAGTTGAGCGTGCTTAAAACACGGTGCGTAATTTCGCTGCGTTCCTTGGTGTCAAGAGCTGAAAAAACAGATATATTCATGGCTGAAAATCCTTTCCTGCTGAAAGAAGCTGCCTGTGCGAATTTTCCACAACTGCCTTTACGTCAATGCCCGGCGGCAAAGGTTTTGCGCCTTTGTCGCACTTTTTGATATAAAGCAGATATTCAATGTTACCCTCTGGCCCTTTAATGGGCGAATGCGTCAGCCCCAGCACTTCAAAACCATTGTCAAGGGCAAGGGCAATAATCTTGTTTACGACTTCAATATGCACCTTTTCATCGCGCACAACGCCTTTTTTGCCCACCTTTTCACGCCCGGCTTCAAACTGCGGCTTTATAAGGCAAACACCGGCGGCGGTGCAGTGCATAAATTCATATAAATTCGGCAAAATGTGTGAAAGCGAAATAAAAGATACATCTACGCTTGCAAAGTCAATTTTTTCACCTATTTCGCCGGCGGTTAAATAGCGAAAGTTGGTTCTTTCAAAATTTTTAACCCTGTCGTCGCACCTGAGCTTCCATGCAAGCTGGCCGTAGCCCACGTCTATTGCATAAACTCTTTTCGCGCCGCGCTGCAACATGCAGTCTGTAAAGCCGCCGGTTGAAGCGCCCACGTCCATGCACACCTTGCCGTTAAGGTCAATGCTGAAAAAATCTGCCGCTTTTTCAAGCTTTAAACCGCCGCGGCTTACATATTTGGGCGCCCCGCCGCGAAGCTCTATTTTGTCGCCCAGCTTTATCTGCGCGCCGGCTTTGTCTGTTTTTTGGTTATTTACATATACCTGCCCCGCCATTATAAGAGCCTTTGCCTTTTCGCGGCTTTCTGCAAGCCCAAGGCTGTATACTGCGGCGTCAAGCCTTGTCTTTTCCGCCATTTGAAACCTCTTTAATTATATTTTTGTAATCAAGTCCGTACATTTGCAGCTGCCTTTCAACGCTTGCCTCTTTAACAAGGCCGCTGTCAACACCGGTTATTTTATAGTTAGCTTTAATGCCGCTTTCTGCCAGCAAAGAGCCAAGCTCTTCACCAACCCCGCCGGACTTAATGCTTTCTTCATAAAAATAAATATTTTCAGCCCCTTCAATATGCTTTAGCAGCTGCATATTCAGCGGCTTTATTTTGTTAAGCTTTATCAAAGCTGTGTTGCTGAGCTTTTTATATGCCTTATAGCATTCACAAAATTCCCTGCCATATGTAATAATGACGTTTTTTTCACTGCCCGGCGCTTCATAAACGGTGAAATCTTCACCGGAATATCTGTAATTTTCCGGCATTTTGCCCTGCGAGCCGCGCGGGTAACGCACTGCTGATGCGCCGGGGGCGGTATAAACCGCGACTTTCAGCATAGACGACAAATCGTCAAAACAGCTTGGGCTGTAAACCGTGAGCCCCGGCACGGTGTTGAGATATGAAACGTCAAAAAGCCCCTGGTGCGATTCGCCGTCTTCGCCAACAAAGCCGGCGCGGTCTATTGCAAATATTATTTTCAGGCGCTGCATTGCGCAGTCATGAATAAGCTGGTCATATGAACGCTGCAAAAATGTTGAATACACGGCAAACACAGGCACCATGCCGCCCTTTGCAAGCCCGCTTGCAAATGTTACGGCGTGCTGTTCCGCTATGCCGACGTCAAAAAAGCGCTTTGGAAATTTTTTTGCAAACCTGTCAAGCCCCGTGCCATATGCCATTGCCGCCGTAATACAGCAGATTTTTGAATCCTTGGCAGCCATGGCGCTGATTGTTTTGCCGAACACAGACGAAAAGGTTTTGCCTGATTTGGCGCTTTCGCCGGTTTCAATATTAAATTTACCTATGCCGTGAAACCGAGTCGGGTCTGTTTCAGCGGGCTTATAGCCCTTGCCCTTAACCGTTACAACGTCAATAAGCACAGGGTGGCTGTGCGCCTTTGCGGTTTCCAGCACGGCAACAAGACTTTTCATGTCATGCCCGTCTATGGGGCCGTAATATCTAAAACCCAAATCTTCAAAAAAAGTCGAATCCTTGTAAACCCGCTTTCTTATGGCGGTATTTACAAGGGCTATAAATTTGTTTATTTCCTTGCCGAAGCTTCCGGCTTTGGCAATTGTGCGGCGTATTTTTGAACGAAAGGCAAAGTAATTTTTGGAAGTTCTGACTGACGTCAGGTGCTTAGACACAAGGCCCACATTTTTTGCAATGGACATTTTATTGTCGTTTAAAATAACAATGAGATTGCTGTTTTGCAGGTTGACGTTGTTAAGCCCCTCATAGGCAAGCCCGCCTGTAAGAGCGCCGTCTCCTATCATTACTACAACCTTGCCCTTTTCGCCGTTTAGCTCTTTTGCCTTTGCAAGCCCAAGCGCCTGGGAAACAGACACGCTGGAATGGCCGCTTGAAAAAATGTCATATTCACTTTCCTGCGGGCGGGTAAAGCCGCTTATGCCGCCCTCTTGCCGCAGAGTTGCAAAGCGCTCTCTCCTGCCGGTCAATATTTTGTGGGTGTAGCTCTGGTGCCCAACGTCAAAAATAATGTTGTCATCAGGAGCCGAAAACACCTTGTGCATGGCAACGGAAAGTTCAACAGTGCCCAGATTGGACGCCAAATGCCCCCCATTTTCAGACACTGTTTTTATTATAAGTTCGCGAATTTCGCTGCAAAGCAAATCTGTTTCTTCGTCTGTAAGCTTTTTTAAGTCGCTTGGTGAATTTATATTTTCAAGCAATTTCATCATCTCACTTAAAAATTCAAGTTAATTTAGTTCCTGCCCCGAAAATCCGCAAAGCCTATGCTGCGGCAGACTGGTGCGTTCAGCCCCCCCCGCTTTGCCGGGCAAAAGCCCCGCCGTCTGTATAGATTAGACAGGGAATTCCAATTAAGTTTTTGCAAATTTCGCCGCGCTATTTATTTCTTGACAACAGCCTTACCGCAAGCTCTTTGATAAAGCCGGCGCTTTCAAACCGGCAGAGCGCGCCCAGCGCCGCGTCAGTGTATTCACGCGCCTTTGCCTGAGCGAGTTCAATGCCAAGCAGTGAGGAATATGTTGTTTTATTGTTTTTTTCATCTGACCCCGCCGGCTTGCCGAGCTGTTCGCTGCTGCCGACTATGTCAAGTATATCGTCTTGAATCTGAAAAGCAAGCCCCAGATTACATGCAAAATCATTTGCAGCATGAAGCCGGCTTTCATCTGCCCCTGCCGCTATGCAGCCCAAAAGGCAGGCAGCCGCTATAAGCGCCGATGTTTTCATTTCATACATGGAAATCAGTTTGTCACTTGCAGCGCCGCAGCTTTCATATTTAAGGTCAAGAGCCTGGCCTCCCGCCATGCCCGAAAGCCCGCTTTGGCGTGCCAGCACTTCAACTGCCGCGGCGCGTTTTTCAGCGCTGAGCGGAGCTTTCGCGGCAATTAAAAACGCGTGCGTCAGCAAGCTGTCACCCGCAAGCAGGGCAAGCGCTTCGCCGAAACGCTTGTGGCAGCTGGGCCTGCCCCTGCGCATGTCGTCGTTGTCCATACACGGCAAGTCGTCGTGTATCAGGCTGTAAGTGTGCACAAATTCCACCGCAGCGGCAAAATTTATGGCTTTTTCTCTTTCACAGCCCAGAGCCTTTGCAAATTCAAGGCACAAAACGGGGCGAATGCGCTTGCCGCCGTTTTCAAGGCTGTAAAGCATGGCTTCCGCCAAATCGCCGCTGAAAGTGCCAAGAAACTGCGGCAGCTTTTCGTTTATAAATTCTATGTCGTTCGTTAAAACAGAATTGAATTCAAAGTCAGTCATTTGTAAGTCCTTTAAAACCGTTTTTCAGTAAAACCCAAGCCGGAATTGCCGCCGCGCGTCAGCCCTGTTCCGGGCGCAGCTGTGTAATTTTCTGCTTTGCCGCCGCCAGCTTTTTGCCACAGAAATCTGCAAGGGCAACCCCCTCTTCAAAAAGCTTCATGCTTTCGTCAAGCGAAGCTTCGCCGTTTTCAAGCAGCGCAACTATTTCTTCCAGCCTTTTTACCGCCGTTTCATATGTGTGTTTAGTTTCCATTTTTTTCAACCTCTTTTACATTGCATATTGCCCTGCCGTCGCTGAAAAGCAGCAGAATTTCATCATCTTTTTTTATTGCCCTAACCGATTTAAGCACTTTCCCGCCTTTTTCGGCAATTGCAAAGCCCCTTTTAAGCACCGCAAGCGGGCTCAGCGCGTCAAGCTTTTCAACCAATGCTTCAAAACCCAGGGCTGTGAAGTCAAGCTTTTTACGGTATAAAAAGCAAATATCTCCGAAAAGCGAATTCAGCTTTTCATTTTTGACGTCTATATATGCGCCAAGGTCGGAAAGCACGCGCGACTCGGCAAGTTCAGCCACCCTTTGCATGCCGCTGTCTACACGGCTTTGCATAATGTTAATCATTTTATTTTTCGCCGCGCTTATGTCCTGCAAAAGCTGCGCGCTGTCAGGGCACGCAAGCTCTGCCGCGGCGCTGGGAGTCGGCGCGCGCAGGTCAGCCACAAAGTCGCAAATTGTGTAATCTGTTTCATGGCCGACTGCACTGATTACCGGCGTTTTGCAGGCATACACGGCTCTGGCAACCGTTTCAGTGTTGAAAGCCCATAAATCTTCCACGCTGCCGCCGCCCCTGCCTACTATTATTACGTCAACTTGGTCTTCATTGTCAAGGGCTGCTAAAGCGCGCGCAATCTCCTGCGGGGCAAAATCACCCTGCACGGCAGTCGGCGCGATTACAAGCTGGGCGAGCGGGTAACGCCTTTTGGTTATATTTTTTATATCTTCTACCGCCGCGCCGGACTCTGACGTTGCAACGCCTATCTTTCGCGGGAAAGGCGGCAGTTCCTTTTTAACGGCGCTGTCAAACAGCCCCTCTTTTTCAAGCTTGTCTTTAAGCTGGTTAAACGCAATGAGATACGCGCCCTCTCCTGACGGCTGCATGTCTTCGGCATAAAGCTGGTATTCGCCGTTTTTTTCATATGCGCTCACTCTGCCGCGGCAAATCACGTTCATGCCGTCCTGCGGGGAAAATTTAAGCCGTGACGCATATGATGAAAACATTATGCATTTTAGCGCGCCGCCCTCGTCTTTAAGCGTAAAATAAAGATGCCCGGAACGGTAATAATTTTTAAAATTTGAAATTTCACCGCTTACATAAACATTTTGCAGCACGCTGTTTTCGTCTAAAAGCGCCTTTATATATCTGTTAAGTTGTGAAACGCTTACAACATTCATAATTCTGCCTTTAATTTTTCTGCGCGTTTTGAGCGCTTCTAAGGTGGCTGCCGATAATTCCGTTTACAAACGAAGCGTCTTTTTGGTTTGCATATTTTTTTGTCAGATTAACCGCTTCGCTTGCCGATATGCTGCCGGGCACTTCGTCAACATAAAGCATTTCATAAAATGCAAGGCGTAAAACGGCAAGGCTTACCTTTGCTATTCTTTCAAGCCGCCATGAACGCAGGTATGTACTTATGGTTTTGTCTATTTCTTCAATATTTTCGGCGCAGCCTTCAAACACCGCCCTGCCGTAATCTGACAGTTCGCTTACGTTTTCTGTGTAAATTTGTTCAATTTCAGCCACAGGCTTGTCCTTGAAAAATTCTTTTTCAAAAAGCAGGACAAACGCCTGTTCTCTCATTTCGCTGCGAGTCATAAATCCTCCGTTTTAAAAAATACGGCTGAAATGGGCTTTCAGCCGTATTTTGCAAAGTTTATTTTAACATGCTGCATGTGCGCCGTAAAAGCTGCCGCAGCTCAAGCCGCCCGGGGGCAAGCGCAAAGGCCTGCCGACTTATTTATCTTTACCGTCTTCAGTTTCTTTTTCATCTTCAAGTGAAACGACTATGACATTTACCTTGAGCACAAGCCTGCCAGTCATGTTCTGCACGGCTTCTTTTACAACCCTTTGCACGTCTGTGGCTATTGGCTGAATTTTTTTGCCCGGCAAAACATTGATGTAAATGTTTATTAAAAGTTCGTCACCCTCAAGCACAACCCTGACAGGGCTCATGACTTTAAGCGAGCCGCTTCTAATGGTGCTGACTACGTCTGTGGCTTTGTTTGAAAAGCCCGCAACCCCGTCAACATCTTTTGCGGCATTAATTGCAATTGCCGAAATGGCGTCTTCCGAAATAACAAGACCGCCGCCGGCGTCATATTTAGAAATGTCCATAAACTTCCGTTACCTTTCCGCTGTGAATATTTAACCGCGCTGACAGCAGCAAAAGCGCCCGTTGATTAACTGCTGCGCAAGCGCCCGGCAGCGCTGCATAAAATTACATTTGCGCGCGGCTATAATTTAGTATTTTAAAATTTGCGCTGCATATGCATTTTTACTAATTATAGCATAACGCGAATAAATATACAAGACTAATTTGACTGTATTATTGTAACATTTTCAAAAGAACAGCCAAGCTGCTGCATGGCTATTTCCTTAACCTGCAATATTATGTCGTCTGTAAGCTCTGCCACGTCAATTATGACGTCAACGCGTGTGCCGTCAGTGCTGACCACGGCAAGGCAGTTGTTGACCCCCTTGGCTTCAACCAGCGTTTCAATTTTGTTTTCAATTTCAATATATTCCGAAATTTCAGCTATGCCCTGGGCGGCAATTGTTCGGGCGTCTTCGGTTTCGTCTGTGCTGTCGAGCACGGCATTCAGCTCTTCAAGAGCTGCGTCTCTGGCACTCTGCCTGTCAACGCGAGCGGAAGAAAAATATTCGCTTTCCTCAGCGCTTTCTTCTTCGGCGGCGTCTTCGCTTTCTGCCGAAGCGTCAACATATGTGGCTTCACCCAGCGTTTTTGTGTTTGACGTTACAGAACTGATTTTAGACGAAATGTCGCTGTTTTCCCAATACCAGTTTCCGCCTATGCCGACTGCCAGCAGCAAAACAAAAACAGACATTGCTATTTTGGTTTTTCTGCTTTTTTTCTTTTTTATTTCATCTTCAGTCAAGACGCTGCCGGCTTTGTTTTTCGTAAAGCCCGCCCATTTGTCTTTATTGTAATCAAAGCCTTTTGTTTTGCCTGCGTCACCGGAGTCGGCTTTGTCTTTTTTAACGGCACTTACCGTGTCTGTCTTTGTGTTCGCCGCTGTTTCATTTTCTTTTGGCTTTGTGTTTTTTTGCATTGCTTTCACCTTTCTTTATGCCGGCTGTCGGCTTTGTTTTCAAGCATGAGCTTGTTGTTTTGAGTTTGTTTTTTAGTCCTGCGTGTTCATTTTTGACACTGAAACCCTGTTAGACGGCAGGTTAAAAAGCGCTGTCACGCAGTTTATTATTTTTTCTTTTACCTGAACGCTGTCTCCGCCGGCACACACAACGGCAACGCCCTCTATTTCCGGGAAGTTTTCCTTTAACAAAATCGGGCTGTCTGCATTTTCCCCGTCATAAATAACATATTCGCTCTTTTCCGAATAAGAACTGTCTGTGCCGGAATTTTCTTCGTCTGTCGCATAAACGCTTTCCGCGGTGGCTTTCAGGGTAATCATTACCTTGCATTCGCCGACTCCGTCCATGCTTGAAATTATTTCAGACAGCTGTTCGTCAAGGCCGTTAACATATGAAATATAATCAACCTGAACGCTTTCGCTTTCGGCAGACGCACTTTCTGAAACAGGCGAAAATTCAGACAGTAAAATAAGCGCTATGCCAATTATGCCCACTGCCAAAACAAGCTTGGTGCGGTTGTTTTTTGATGTTAAAAATGCTTTTGCTTTTTCAACGATATTCAAATGCTATTCACCTATCCTTTTGACTTCGGCTGCAATTCCAAGCTTGTCGAATATCATCTTTTCAACATCTTCGGCGCTGTATTCGTCTGTCACGGAAATTTTAACCTTTTCAATTATTACCTCCTCGCCCGAAAGGGAAGTTTCGACTTCCACAACGGAATAGTTGACCCCGCCGTCTTCAAGCGCATTTTCTATTAACGCCTTGACTTCCAAAGCTGCGGCGGAGCTTACGGCGTCTGAATATTCATATTCAAAATCAAAATCTGCCGAAAGTTCCCCCGCGTCAAATTCAGACAGCGGGTATAAAAACGACAAAAAAATAAATATTGAAACTATCACTTTATAAAACCTGCCCAATGTGCCGCGAGGCGCAAGAAAAGAAAATATTACGGCTGATATAAGGGTGGTGCATATGCAAAAAGTCCAGCTTTTAATGTAATCCATTTAAGAACTTCCCTTAGCGGCAATCAAAATGCCTATTGAAATGACTGTTGTAACCATTGACAAAATCAATATCACGTTCATTATAAGCAGCGCGTCTGAAAACGCTTTTATAACAAGCGACACGCTGCTGTCGCCGAACACATCTGACATAATAGAGCCGAGCGACAGCGAAAAGCGCCAAAACACAACTTCAATTATTGCAGGCAAAAACACCAGCGCCACGGCAACAATGCCCACCACGCCCACGCTTGTGCGCACAAGCGAGGAATAAGATTGAATTGACAGCAGCCCTTCGCTTATGGCACTGCCTATTACAGGCACCACCGAATTTATTGCAAACCTTATTGAGCGCAGCCCGATTGCGTCTGCTTTGGCGGCAACTGCGGTTTTAATTGAAAGTATTGACACAAATGCCGCAGCTGCCACCGAAATGGCTGTGGTTATGTATTTTTTCAAAGTTTTAACAAGAGAGTTAAGGTTTAAATCTGCGCGCAGCCCCGCGCAAATTCCTATTGAAAGAAAACAGTTTGCCAGCGGAATAAAAAGCGACTTTGAAATAAAATTCAACGCCTGTGCAAGCGACAGCAGCAGGGTGTTGGTTGAAAACGCCGCAAGGGTGTTGCCCGACGCCGCAACTATAATACAAAACGTGGGTATAAAGGCATATACAAAGTCAGCCGTAACTGAAATGGTGGCGGCGGCTGTGGCAACGGTGTTTTTTATTTGTGAAGCCAGCACCACGGCAATTACCAGCGAACTGACTGTTGAAAAAAGGCCTGACATGCCGCCGGGCAAAAGCTGGGTGTTAAAGCTTTGAAACATAGACGACAAAATTATAAAAACAAAAGCGCTGGCAAGCGCTTGCAACGGGGTTTCAGCGGCGCCGGTAAACATGCTGACAACGGCGTTTACAAAGTCTGAAAATGAAAAGTTCATAATGTTTTCATAATCGAAATCAGAAAGCCCGAGTTCATCAAGAATGCTTTTAGTGTCTTCGTCAAGTTCGTCAAATCCGGACAGGTCAAATTCGCTTAGATAAGCGCTATATTCGTCATAGTCGCTGTATTCGCTTTCCTGGGCATGGGCATATCCCGGCAGCAAAACAGCAATCAGCAGCACTATAGTAAATATTGCAATTCTTTTCATTTATCCTCCTGCGCCGTGCCGGTGCGCGGCGATTACAGGCTATGTAACCAGCCCGGCTATAATTTTTATTACCGTCTCAAACAGCGGCAAAATCATTGCAAGAATTATAATCTTTGCGGCAGTTTCACACTGGTAGGCAAGTGCCGACTCACCGGCGTCGCGGCATAAATCCGCGGCAAACTGCACGGTTATTGAAATGCCAAGCACCTTAAGCATAAGCTTTATATAAGCAGCCGTGCCGTCTGCGGCTGACGAAAACGAAAGCACCGCGCTGCCTATTTCGCCGAGCTCAGACGCACATTTCAGAAAAATAACGGCGCCGGCCGCAATAAGCAGGCATATTGCAGCAGCTTTATTGTATTCTTTTATAAACACCGAAAGCAGCAGCGCCGCTATTGAAATTCCCACAATTTCCGTCATAAATCAAAAAGTGATTTCACGGTTGAAAACAGCTCGCTTATTTGCGGTATAAGCATCATAAGCACAACTATTACGCCCGCAAGCGTGGTCAGCATGGCCTGGTCTTCCCTGCCGCTGCGCACAAGCACAGTGTTCAGCACGCAGGTTATTATGCCGATTGCTGCAATTTTAAAAACAAAATCAACGTCCATACTGCCCCCTACATCAAAACAAGCGAAACGCCTATGCCCGAAAGAAAACCGAGCGCTATATAAAGCCGCGAGTGGGTTTTATAATATTCGTCATAGCGTTTTTTGCTTTCGCACATGTTTAAACGAAACGCTTCGGTCAGATTAAGCATGGTGTCGCAGTCTGTTTTGCCAAGCTCTGAAAACAGCAAATTGAGCCTTTCGTTGTCCTGGGCGTCAAGCGGCGTTTTTATGTCTATAAGCTCAAAGTCAAAGCTTTGCAAAAAGCCAAGCGACTTCAGCGCCGTTTCACCCTTAAGCCTTTCTATTATTTTTCCTGAATCGCTCAGGCTGCAGCCGAGTTCTATTGAAATAATATTGCACATTTCAATAAGCTGCGCGCAAACAACGCATTTTTTTCTGAGCTTTTCAGAAAGAGTCAGCCCCATTGTTATTGACGCTAAATTCAGCAGAATTATTCCTAATAATTTCACTTTTCAAATCACTTGCTTTTACAATTTCAAAATCATTTGTGTAATCTTTCAGCAGCACCGCATATTCAAATTCATTCATCATAACAAGACTTTTTATTACAGGCTTTGAAATCATTTCGCCGAAAGACGAAGCGTGCACGGAAACTGCAAATTTTACACCGCTGCAAAAGCCGTCTGCCATGGCAAGCACTTCACGCCGGCGTGATATTTCGTCGCACACAATCACTTCCGGAGACATGGTTCGCACAGCCATTTCAATGCCGTCGCTTTTTGAAAAATATGTAATGACGTCTGTATTTACACCCACGTCCGCAGTTAAAACAGAATTTTGCTTTTCTGCAATTTCATTTCTTTCATCTATTACAACAACCTTTCTGTAATGGTTATTAAAGCCGCTTGAAAGCAGCCGCGCGTAATCGCGCAGAAAGGTTGTCTTGCCCCCTGCCGGCGGCGACGCCACAATTATGCTTGGCAAAGCGTTTACATAAAGCATGTTCAGCACGGGCCTTGCCGCGTCTTTAATTTCATTTGCAATTCTTATGTTCAAAGACGTTATGTCTTTTACCGCAGTCACTTCGCCCGCCTTAATCACCGCGCTTGAAGCAACGCCTATTCTGTTGCCGCCGTCGCAGGTTATAAAGCCTTTTGACAGACTGTCTATGGCGGAATGCAACGAATAATTGCATATGCGCCTGAAAATGAAATCAAATTCATCTTTCCCAATTGTGTAAGCAGATTTTGCATAATGATTAAGCAGCCGCCCGTTTTCACTTAGAAAATAGCAGCCCCCGCCAAGCGCAATCACCGCAGCGCCGCATTTTTTCAGCCTGATTTCGGTGATTTGCTTTGAAATTTCGCCGGGCATGGCCGAAATCATTTCGGCAAGCTTATCTGAAAGAACCGGCAAGGCTGTTTCAAGGCTCATATTTCCACCTCAGTAAGATATATGAAATCTTGTCCGAAATTATTACAGCAATAAAAATTATTTGCCCAATGGCGTAAAATGTGTTGAAGTAAGTTACTTATTATGTTATTATTTAATAACAGAAAAAATAAAGGAACTGCCGTTTGCCTGCGCTTTCGCCTTACTGCTTTCGCCGATTAACATGGCGCCGTTTCCGGCAAAAATGCGGGCTTTAGGGCAGTTGTAATAAAAATGCGCGCACAGCGCAAGGGTGCGAAAAATATGGAAAATAAATTATGTGAAAGAAAAATTTGCAAAGCAAATTACAAGGCAAACAAAATAATAAACGCTGAAAGCGTCAAATACAGCGGTGCCATGCTGATTTCGTTTTTTGCGCTTATTGCGGCAAAGCAGTTTTTAAAAACATTCATTGGGCTGAGCACGGCTTTTTCCTGCGCCGCCGGTTTCATAATTGCCGAAATAGTTTTGTTTTTGCTGCAAAAATTTTATGTGTTCGCCCGGCATTCAGTCAGCACGCTGCCAAGGCAAATAATATTAAGCGTGCTAAACGCCGGAATTCATTTGTTAATATATGAAGCCATGAGAGTTGTGTTTTGCAGCAAGCTGGGGCTTTATGATTTCACCGCCTGGCTGCTTGCCTTTCTTATGGTGTTCATAATAAACTATGCCGTTTCTAAGGTTTTCATTTTTGAATCTTTGAAAGACGCCGCTGTTTATAACGGCGGCAAAAGCTATGCTATATTTTACAAAAACAGGTTTGTAATTTTGTCTGTTTTAATTGCTGCGTGCGCCATGCTTTTCATATATCTTGTGTTCAGCGTGTTTCCGTTTGGAGACACCACGGTGCTGCGCATGGACTTATACCACCAGTACGGCCCGCTTTTTGTAGAGCTTTATGACAGGGTTACAGGCGGCGAAAGCTTTTTTTACAGCTGGACTTCCGGCGGCGGCTCAAGCTTTTTGGGCAATTATTTCAACTATCTTTCAAGCCCGCTTACCGCGCTGATTTTCCTTTTTGACAGGGAACAAATGCCATATGCCATTTCATTTCTTGTGCTGGTGAAATGCATGCTGTCTGCCGGCTCTTTCAGCTATTATTTAAAAGCAAGTCAGGGCAAGCATTCGCCGCTGAGCGCCGCTTTCGGCGTTTTTTATGCGTTTTCGGCTTATTTTCTGGCATATTTTTGGAACATAATGTGGCTTGACGCCATGTTTCTGCTGCCGTTTGCCGCGCTTGGAATTGAAAAAATAATTAATGAAAAAAAATGCGTTTTATACACCGTAACTCTTATAATTATGTTTATTTCAAACTATTACATGGGTTACATGATGTGCATTTTCTGCATTCTTTATTTTCTTGCATATTTTCTTATTGCCGGCGATTTTGCCATTACAAAAAGAAAGGCCTTGCAAAAAGAAAAGCTTTCTTTTTGGCGCAGGCTAAAAAGCAGCCGCTTTTTGTCAAGCGGCATAAGATTTGCGCTTTCGTCGCTGCTGGCGGGCGTGCTGTGCGCATTTGTGCTGCTGCCGGTTGTATATATCCTTTCAGGCTGCAGCGCCACATCTGACAGCTTTCCGTCTTATGTGTCAAGCTATTTTTCGGCTTTGGACTTCATTGAAAGTCATTTTGCCGCGCTTGAAACCACTATACGTTCCAGCGGAAATGATGTTTTGCCAAATGTCTATTGTTCAATTTTAGCCTTAATTGCGCTGCCGCTTTTTGTAATAAATAAAAATATAAAGCTAAGAGAAAAATTTGCCTATATCGGACTTTTGGTGTTTTTCTTTGTATGCTTTAACTGCAACATTGCAAATTTCATTTGGCATGCTTTCCATTTCCCAAATGACCTGCCTTACCGTTTTTCATATATGTATTCGTTTATTTTGCTTATAATTGCATTCAAGGCAATTGTAAACATAAAGGCTGTAAGCATAAAGGAAATAGGGCTTGTGGCCATGGGGTGGATAGCCGTAATTGCCGTGTCTCAGGAACTTGCAACAGAAAAAATGACAGACGAAACCATTTGGGTGTCGCTTGCTTTTATAATTTGCTGGGCTGCGGTGCTCTTTATAATAAAACGCGGCAAGGTGCAAAGGGCGGTGTCGGGGCTGCTTGTGTGCGCGCTGGCTTTTTGCGAAGTCATTATTGCAGACACCGGCGCGTTTGATTTTAACCAAAGCTACACCGCATACACTGAAAATTACGACACATATACCGAAGCCGTTAATTATGTTGAAGAAAATGACGAATCGTTTTACAGAATGGAATTATGTTCGCTAAACACCAGAATGGACCCCTGTCTTTACGGCTACAGCGGCATGAGCACATTTTCATCAATGGCATATGAAGCTTATTCGGGGCTGCAATACAGCCTTGGCATGTATGGCAACAGAATAAACAGCTACACATATAACACCCAAACGCCGGTGTATAACATGATGTACAACATTAAATATCTGATTTACAACGGCGAAGATTCGCGCCCGTCAACCGAGCTTTACACCAGGTGTTATGAAAGCGAAAGCGGCTCTGCCGTGGTATATCAAAACGACTATTATATGCCGATTGCATTTTGCGCAAATTCATCTATTCTCAACTGGGTTACAGAAGAGGGAAACCCGTTTGAAATACAGTCAGACTTTTTTGCGCTTGCATCGGGCTATTCGGGCGTGTTCAGCAATGTTGAATATACAGAAAGCTGCTACACAGACGCCAGCGGAGACGAAGTGTCTGAAAACGGCACATATTGGTTTTATGCTGACTATGAATATTCCGCAGCCGGTGAAATCACGCTGACTGCCGTAAGCGACGGGGAAATGTATATTTACCTGACTTCGTCTGACGTTTCAAGCATTTCCGTGGCAACGCCGCAGGGTGAAATAAACCAGCAGCTTGACACGCCTTATATACTTGATTTGGGCTATTTTGCCGCGGGCGAACAGGCGGTAATTTCGCTTAACTGCGCTGACTGTGAAAGTTCCGGCAGCTTTACAATTTATGCCTACACCTTAAATCAAGCTGTTTTTGAACTGGGCTATGCCTCACTTTTGAGCGGTGCTTTAAGCATTACAGATTATTCAAACACCTCAATTGAAGGCACTCTGACCGCCGTGGAAAACTGCGTTTTATACACATCTATTCCCTATGACGAGGGCTGGAGCGTTTATGTTGACGGTGAAAAGGCTGAAACCTTTGAAATAGGCTCATGCCAGCTGGGAATAATGCTCAAGCCCGGTGAACACACCGTTAAATTTAAATATACACCGCGCGGCGCAGCGGCTGGCGCGGCGCTTTCGACAGCGGCGGCCATAGCTTTGGGCGGCGTTTACATTTATATGCGCAAAAAAAACCGAAACCAGAGCTTTTGGCAATTAAATAGAAGATATGTTTTTTAACTGAAATAATAAAAGATATATTTTTTAACTGAAATTTAAATAATTTTTGTGTATTATTATGAAAAATAATTACAATTCAGTAAAAAGTAAAATTAAGTGTTTACAAATAAGGGGCTAATGTTGTAAAATACCATTATGACTGGGGCAAAGCGCTTTGCCGCAAGTAATTACACCGCGTTTTTCTTACGGCATTTCAAGGCTTTTTAACGCAGAGCAAAGGCAAATCAGCCAATTCAAAACACACTCTGCTTACGGCTCGGCGCCGGTTAATTTAAACAAGAGAAAGGTGCTGTATGTTTAAAATTTCAAGTCATCACTGAAGCACAGGCAGATAATTTATTGGTTTTTGCCTGTGCCCGCAGGCGAAAATTTAAAAATTAATAACTGGGCAGAAAGGCTTTTAAAATGCCAAGATTAACTCAATATGTGGAATCAATTCCTTACGGCCCGCTCGGGATTATAGCTATGCCCGGGTGTGAAACCATGGCGAAAAAAGTAAACGACTATATTGTCAAATGGCGCAAAGAGCAGGCAATAGAACACCATGGCACCATAGCTTTTTACGGCTACCAGCGTGAAAACTATATTATTGACATTTCAAACCCGCGTTTCGGCAGCGGCGAAAGCAAGGCTGTTATAAACAATTCCGTAAGGGGCTATGATTTATATATTTTAACAGACTGCTTTAACCACAGCGTTACATATAAAATGTACGGCATGGAAGTGCCCAAGTCGCCTGACGACCATTTTGCAGACTTAAAGCGCGTTATTTCAGCCGCGTCGTCAAAAGCAAAAAGAATTTCCGTTATTATGCCAATGCTTTATGAGGGCAGGCAGCACAAGCGTGCCAGCCGTGAGTCGCTTGACTGCGCAATGGCTTTGCAGGAGCTTGTGCAGCTTGGCGTTGAAAACATTATAACGTTTGACGCGCATGACCAAAGGGTGCAAAATTCAATTCCGCACAAATCATTTGAAAACGTTATGCCGGCTTACCAAATGATTAAAGCAATTGTAAACAACGTGTCAGACCTTAAGGTTGACCCGGAGCATCTTATGATTATATCGCCTGACGAGGGCGCAATGCACAGGTGCATATTTTTTGCAACATCGCTGGGCGTAAAATTGGGAATGTTTTATAAGCGCCGTGATTATACTAAAGTAGTAGACGGCAGAAACCCCATTGTTGAACACCAGTATCTGGGCGATTCAGTCAAAGGCAAAGACATTATAATTGTTGACGACATGATTTCTTCGGGCGAATCAATGCTTGAAGTGGCAAACAAGCTCAAGGCTCTGGGCGCCGCAAGAATTTTTGTCTGCACTGCGTTCGGGCTTTTCTGCAACGGGCTTGAAATATTTGACAAGGCATATAAAGACGGCCTGTTTGAAAAGGTGTTTACCACAAACGGTATTTACCAAACGCCCGAGCTGCTTTCAAGGGAATGGTATTGTTCTGTTGAGCTTTCAAAGTTCATAGCATATTTCCTTGATACACTTAATCATGATCTCTCGGTAAGCTCACTGCTTGACCCGTCTGAGAAAATTGATATAATTTTAAGAAAGAATGGACTGAAAGATTAATGGACAAACACGATAATCTTAACGACATCGACAAAACTATTGATGAAATCATCAAAAGCACTAAACAAAGAAACATGACTCAAAGCGAAATTGACGAAGACATTGCTAAAAGCATTGATGAAGACATTGAAAACGATATAAGCGAAGCCAAAAATAGCGGCGAAGCAGCTGCAAAAAGCACAGACCCCGGCGCCAAAGCAGCTGAAAAGCCCCCGAAAAAGCGCTTAAAGCTGACTAAAGTGCAAAAGGCAATAATTATTGCCGTGGCTGCTGTTGTGGTTTTATTTGCGGCTGTTTTCGGCGGCATTGCCATAAAAACGCAGGATAACCCGTTTACATATACCGCCAGCGTAATTAAAAACAGCAAGGCAGACTTGGTTGGCAACTGGGAAAGCGATTCTGCGCCCGGGCTGTCAGCATATGTATTTAATGAAGACGGCACATATGATTCCTATATTTCATCATATAACTTTTCAGGCCAATACACGGCAACGCCCAACACGCTGACTCTTATCAACACGCTGACCGGGCAGGAAGTAACTTACAAATATTCAATTTCCGGCGACGCGTTAAAGCTTACATTGATTGAAGAAAACGGAACTGAAATCGAAGACGATGAAACAGTTCAATACAACAAGGTGTCACAGCTCAATCAAAAGAGCATTTCAGACATAATCAGCTCGCTGCAAACAGACAGCAGCGACTCTGAGTAAGGCTGAATTTCCGGCCGGCTGACGCTGTGCAATAACGGCTTGCCGTGATTCAACGCGGGGTGACAGCCGCTGCCGCCCCTCCGGCGGGAAATTGTACTCGCCGCTGATTAAAAGTCGGACCCCGAAGCTTTACGAGGCGGGCAACATTCCGCCTAAGTAAAAATAAACTTTTGCATTATTAAAGCCCTGCGGCTCTTACGAGCCGCAGGGCTTTTTCAGTTTCAATAAGTTTGGAAAGTTCAGCGTGGACTTTTGACTTGGTAAAATGGCAAAAGTTATTTCCTGTCAAAAATATTGCCGCCTGTGCTGTCAATCGCAACAGTCAGCGGGAAATTTTCAAATTGCAGCTCTTTTACAGACTCGCAGCCCAAATCTTCATAAGCAATAACACGGCATGATTTTATACATTTAGCAGCAAGCGCGCCCGCGCCGCCTATTGCGCAAAGATAAACAGCCCCGTTTTTTACTATTGAATCAATTACGGCGGCGTTTCTTTCGCCCTTGCCTATAGTGGCTATAACGCCCAAATCAAGCAGGCGGGGCGTGTAACTGTCCATTCTGCCGGAAGTGGTGGGGCCGCATGCGCCGACAGCCAAATTGCCCGGCGCAGGGGTTGGGCCGGCATAATAAATCACCGCGCCGTTTAAGTCGTAAGGCAGCGGCTGATTATTTTCAATAGCATTGCAAATGCGTTTGTGCGCCGCGTCTCTTGACGTGTACACCCTGCCGGAAAGGAAAACACGGTCTCCTGCACGAAAATTTGTTATATAGTTTTTCAGTTCTGATGAATTGACGCTGTATTCCAAAGCTTTCACCCGTTATTTTTTTCTTTCAGCTGTGCAAGCTGTTTTTTTAAACTTTCATTTTCATCTTCAAGCGCCTGCAATACAGCTATGTTTCTGTTTAGCTCACGGTTAACTTCCTTTAGCTGCAAATCAAGGTTTGAATTAATTATTTCCAAGCGCTGGCATTCAAAATTAACGTCTTCAAGCGCAGCCGTAAGGCGTGATATATTTTCTTTCATTCGTTCTATGTCAATATTAGACGCCACGGCTTCACCCCCCCACACTGCTGTAAAGAAAATTTTAAATAAAAAGGGGGCCGTAAAACAGCCCCCGATTTTGATTAATAGTCTATATCTGTGTCAATTTCAAAATAGCGGGAACCAAACCAGCTTACAGTAGCTGTGTACGAATCTTCAACCGCTGTTTCAGCCGTGCTTTCAAGCGCAGACTGCGCTTCTATTTTCCAGACTTCGGTGTCTGATTCGCTGTCAAAATACATAATATGGTAGCCGTATGATGTCTTAACAATGCCCGTGTCGCCTGCTTCATGCCCGCTGAAGCACCAGTAATTGAATGTGTCAATCATTTCGCCCGGCGTAATATCTTCATAAAGCCCGCCGGAAAGGCCGCTTGAGCCTGACGAAGTGGATTCGGTGTCTTCGCTGTATTCTTCCGCAAGTTCGGCAAAGCTGTCTGAAGTTTTGTCTGAAGAGTTAAATTCTTCCAAAATGGACTCTGCGCTTTCGTAAGCCGCTGCCCACTGTTCGTCTGTGGCGTCAACCGCATCAGCGTCGTCGTCTGTTTCAGGGGTAATAAGTATGTGGCGCACATTTACGGCTTTCATTTCACTGAACTCTGCCGGTGAAATAACATAAACAACAGTTGTTGAATATTGCTTTGCGTCGCCCGCCTGGCGGTCTTCGCTGAACAGCCAGTCAAGCCCCGGGTAAGAATCTTCGTCATCTTCGTCTGCGGCGGCTATGGCAAAGCCAAGAGATTCAAAGTTTGACTTTGTCATGTAAAGATATGTGTAAGAGCCTTCCTCTTCAGTATAATATGTTTTATAAAAGTCGTCTGACGAATATTCGCCGCAAAGCTCGGCAAAATTAGAGCCGTCGTCTTGGAGCGCGTCAAGAAACGCCTTGGCGTCGTCTTCCGTGTCAGCTTCAAATATTTTCACTGAAACACGCAGAAATTCGTCTTCATTTTCGTCTTTATAGGCTTCTATGTCTTCGTCTGTATATTCGGTGTCTTCCGTTGATTCGGAATATTCCTCTTCATAATTTTCGGCTATATATGAACGCGTTGCTTCACGGCGGAAAACATTTTCAGTTACACCGGCGCCCATTGCCTGAACAAGATAGCCGGAAAGAGTATAGCCGTAGCTGTTGGCGGTTTCTTTATATTCGTCCAGCGTTTCGTCAAGCTCTGTCTGCTGGTCTTCGGTTATTTCAGGCTCCTCGCCGCCGTTTTCCTTAACCGCTTCCATATAATAGGAATATGTGTATTGAATTGATTCAATAACTTCCTCTTTCAAATATTCGGCCCAGGTTACTTCGTCGCCGTCGTCATTGGTTGTGGTTTGTTTTGAAAGCGCAGTGTCAAAATCAACGTCAAGCCCATATGTTTCAAGGTCAAGCCCATATGATTCATATGTAGACTGGGTTGACTGCAAATTATTATAAGTCATAGCGAAATAATAATTATATGTTGAAACCGGGACCTTCATTTTTTCGCCGTCTTCGCTTTCAATGGTAACGCCGGTTAAATAAGTAGTCCATTGCAGGGTTGAATGCACAAAGCCCTTGCGCACCGTGCCGGTTGCAACATATGCAAAAAGTATTGCAATAACTATAACGGCCGCTGTGACAGACTTGAAAATTTTAACATTTCTTTTAGAAAAAATCTTTGCCCGGCGCGCCTTGCTTTTTGCAAGCTGTTCAGGTGTTTTTTGCTTTTTCTTTAACGCGGCTTTGGGCTTCTTTTTCTTTTCTTTACCCGAAATGGAGCCGCCAGTAAACAAATCGTCTTCCGCAGCTTCCTTTTTTACTTTCGCCTTTTTGACTTTTTTTGATTCCTTTACAGAGTCAGCTTTTTTTTGGCCTTTTTCGGCAGTTTCTGCCGTTTCCTGCCCCTGTTCAAGGTCTTTTTCTTTATCCGACATTATGCTTCCCTCACATTATTAAAACCTTATTTTTTAACATTTTACACTATTTTTTCAGATATTACAAGCGTTAAATGAAATTTTTAATTTTATTCACTTGTTGTGCTGGTTGAACTCGGCTTTGCCGTATTTGTGTTTTTAAAGCCTGTGCTGCACATTTTAACCGTGGGCGATTCAATAAAAGCGTTTTCGTTTTCAGTGCGCAAATCGGTGCCGGCATTGTAAAGGTAAGTCGCCCCGTCAAACACAAAATACATAATGTGGTAGCCGTAGTCGCTCTTTACTATTTCAACATCGCCATAAACCCGTTCGTCAGCCGTGGCCCAATCTTCAAATTCCGAAACCATATCGCCAAGCGAAATCCCCTCATATAAACCGCCGTAAAGCCCGCTTGAGCCTGACGATGTAGATTCAGTGTCATCGCTGTATTCTTCGGCAAGCAGCGCAAACGAATATTCGGTTTTGTCGCCGCTGTTATATTCGCTGAGAATGCTGTTGGCTTCTTCCAGTGCGGCTTCCCACTCTTCCTCTGTGGCTTCGGCGTCTTCTTCCTCTTCGGCGTCTGTGTCTTCGGCTGTATCTGTGTCTTCGGCTGTATCTGTGTCTTCGGCTGTGTCTTCCTCTTCACCGGGGGTTATTAAAATATGCCTTACGGAATAAAGTTCTGTTTCATCAAACGCGGGCTCTGCTGTTTTCAGCAGCACATAAATATAACCGTAATCTTCGTCAATAGTATATGTCGTGTCGCCCACGGCAGTGTCTGAGCTAAACAGCCATTCGGCAACTTCTGTGCCAAGCGCTTCTTCAAGCTCTGTTTTTGTCTGGCTGATTTCAACCTCTTCAGACAGCTGTGCCACCGCGTCTTCTTCATCTGTAAAATAGCCATATGAAATATATTCTTCAATCAGGTCGGCGCAGGCTTCCGGCAAAACCTCAATAATATCGTCAACAGTTGAAATTTTTTCGCAATATTCTTCGGCCGTGGCCACGCTGGCTGCTATGGTGTCGTCGTCTGTTGAATCATAGGCAAGTTCAAGATAGCCAAATGAGCATGAAGTATATGTTTCGCTGTTTTCTTCAGCATATTCGGCAGCTTCTTCGGCAGTCGGGCTGAAAAGTATCTGTGCCTGGTAATAATAGCTTTCGCCTATATAGTTCATTTCAAGTATTTTTTCAATTGTTTTTATGCCGCAATATGTGCCGTAATTTTCTTCAACATATTCGTTTACGCTTTGGTCTGCGCTTGAAGCGGCTTCTTCTATTGAAGCTATCTGCGTGTCAATGGTTTCCTGCTGTTCGTCTGTCAGGGTTATTCCGGCTTCAACGCCCGCATTATAATATGCGGCAAGATATTTGATTTGGTAAACCGTGTCGTCTTCAAACCTTTGCAGCCAGGTGATTTCATTTCCGTCGTCGTCAGTGGTGTACTGCGCGGCATAGCTGGTGCTGGTGTCCAAATCATAATAGCCGTAAGACGCATATGTTTCATAGCTGGAAACAAGATAGTCGTAATAATAATTATACATTCCGACTGAAATATCTGTGCCGTCAACACTGAAAGCAACGTTGCCGGGGTTCATTTTTTCATTGTTATTTGGCACGGTGTAATAGTAAATACCGGCGAACACCAAAATAACCGCTATAATTACGCCAAGGACGGCATATCCAACTATTTTAAACAGCTTTTTATCTATTACAATTGTGTTCGACGAGTCCTGCTTTTTTGAATTATTCTTTTTTTGCTTTGGCGCTGTATTAACAGGGCTGTCAACAACAAAACCGCCCTCTCCGCCAAGTTCAATTTCACTGTTTAATGTGGGCGCTTCGGCTTCAAACTGCCAATTGTCGTTTGTTTCATATTTTATGTCCGGTTTAGGCTCTTCTTTATGCCCGCTTTCGCTTGTAACAGCGGCGCCGCATTTTTCTATTGCGGCTTGCAGAATGTCAATAAGTTCCTTTGAAATCTGCACTTTTTCGTCATCATTAAGCGAATCATAAGCTTCAACGGCGGCATTAACCCGTGCTTCATCTTGCTGTGCAAGAGATTCTGGGTCGGGCAGCGACTTAATCATTTCAGCCACTTCAAGCGCATTGGCGCGCGCTTCTTGCACGGTTTCGTTTTCAGCTGAAATGTCAGCCCCGTTGTTTTCCGGGTTTTGTGTGTTTTCATTTTTTTTCATACATAAAAGCCTTTCTGCCCTGAAATAGCAAAAAATCGGTTTTGCCGCGGGCGCAGTCAGCCCCGTGCTTTGGCACCCCGGCGCACCGGGTTAAAAGCAAAGCGCACAAGGCTTTCCAAATATGTGTGCATTATTTCATTTGGGCGAAAATTCAGCTTCGCCCGCAAAAAGGTGCAGGCGCCCAATGGCATAAAACATAAGGCGGCGGCATCTTTTGAATATTATAACTTATATATAATTATTTTTCAACCGAATTTTATTAAATTAACAATTATGTTAAATCCGGGCGGCAATTTGTGTGATTTTCTTTTGTTTTAACGTTATAAGCGGCGTATAATTGCGCCCGAACAAAAAAAAGATTGAAAAAGTGTTCTTTTTATAGTATGATGTTGTTACTAAACAGGCAAGCCGAATTAGAACTGAACAGGGTTCACGTTCAGCTTTCGCTTGCTTAAGGGATATGATTATGAAATCACTTGTTACAAAAGCGCGCACCCGCTACAGGGCCAACCCGGCCTGGTGCTGGCTGCTGGCCACTGTATTTCTGTTTCCCATATTGCCCGAATACATAAGCCCGTTTGTTTTGTTTGCCGGATTCATAGTTTTTAAAAGGCAATGGTCTCGGGAAGGCAGGCTTGCAAAAGTCGGCTCGCTGGGCAAGCTTGAAATGGTTTTCATGGCGTTTGCCCTGCTGAGCACGCTGTGGTCAGACACAAAGCTGGAAACAGTTGCAATGGCACTCCTGTGGTGGGGCATGTTTTTAATTCAGGTAATGATTTTTAACCTGGCTAATACAAAACAAAAAATAAACGCCGTTTTAAAAACAATAGTCGCCGGCGCCGCGGTAAACAGCGCGGTTGCGGCAGTGCAGATAATTACCTACCTGCTTTATAAATATAACGTAATAAGCCAAAGCTTAGTGCTTTCCAACCCGTTTTACCGCGCTATAGATAAAGCTGTTTACACATGGCTGCCGTTTAAAATTCGCACCAACACTTTTGACGACAGGGCAAGCGGTTTCTTTTCAAACCCAAACCTTCTTGCCACATATCTTTTGCTGGCGTTTCCTATTTCAATTTATCTGTTTTTAAACGCAAAAACAAAAAAATCAAAATGCGTTTACCTGTTTACAAACCTGCTTATAAGCGGCGGCATAAGTTCCACACTTTCACGTTCCGCCTGCCTTATTGTGCTTATAGGCTGGCTGTTTATGTTTATAGTTTTAATTCGCCGCCACGGAAAAGAGCTTTTCGGAATAGGCGTTTCAACCTGCCTTATTGTTGTGCCGTCTCTTCTTACAAGATACGGGCTTATTTTAAACCCGGATTCCGGCTCGTCTGACGCTCCGCAGTCAACCAGCGCGCACCTGAAAATATGGGGCAGCGCTTTTGACTATATTATTCACCACATAAGCACATTTATTTACGGGCTTGGCTTCGGCTGCGAATCTACAGGCGCATATCTGCTTGCATCATATCAGCTTGACAAACCGCATGCCCATAACTTTATACTTGAATTTTGGTCTGAGCTCGGCATAATAGGCGTGGCGCTGTTTGTTGCGGTAATTGCCTGCGCAGTGGGCAAAATATTTGAAATCAACGCAAACAACGGCAAAAAATTTGACTTGATTTTCTGCATTTTTGCAAGCCTTGTTTTACTTTTGCTTTTCGGCATGACTGACTTTATTTTCAATTCGCCGAAACAGATAATTTTATTTATGATGTCAATGGGCATTATTCAGGCAATCAGCCAGTGTTATGACAAAACTCTTATTAAAAGCACGGGCGATTTCATAAAAGCCACTTCGCATGACTTAAAGCAAATGGTTGAACTTGAAAAATAACCAAGTTTAAAAAGACCCCGTCTGCCGCAGGCAGAAATTTTGATTGATTTAAATAAAATAAAAAGACGACGCATTTTTCAGCGCCGTCTTTTTTCTGACACTTAAAACCGAAACTGGCAAAAATGTGCCGCCCCCCTGCCTTGCCGCCGGTGTGCCCAAGGCGCTCAGGGCTTGAAGTTAAATACCGTTAAGAAAATTACCTGCCCCTTGCAAATGAGCGCAGCCTGAACTTTGCGCCGCAGCTGCGGCAAATTTCGCGCGAAAGTTCGATTTCATCTTGCGGTATAACGTCTACCACAGTCATATAAACCTCGTTGCCGCAGGCAACGCAGTCCTTGGTAAATTTGATAAGCGCGCCGAAAGCTGCGCCGGAAAATTTGTTTTTTGTTATATTGTCATATTTTTCGGCAGTGGGCGCGTTAAGCGAAACTGAAATAATGTCAATAACAGAACAGATTTCTTTGGCTGTTTCTTTTTTGTTTATTAAATCTGAAAGCCCGTTTGTGTTCAGCCTGAGCTTTATGCGCGGGTTTACTTTTTTCAGATATTTCGCTGTGGAAATCAAATTGTCATATGCCGCAGTCGGTTCGCCGTAACCGCAAAACACCGCTTTGTCAACAGCTGAAAAATCGAAGCTGTCAACCGCAGCCCTGATTTGGGCAAATGTTGGCTCGGCGTCATGCCAAAGGCGCTTTGCGCTGCCGACGGCGTCGCCTTTTTTTCTTATGCAAAACGAACATGCGCAGGGGCATTTGTTGGTAATGTTGAAATAAACGCCGCCCTCAAGCGTGTAAATAATGTCAGCCATTTTTATTCCTCATTTCAAGCTGATTTTTGATTTTATTTTTACAGCGTCAAACGCGGCGGCAATAATAACAAATAAAACCGCGCTGCCGACTGCCTGAATGATATTGCCGGGAATATCAACTATAGCATAACTTTTATCAATAATCAAGTCTGCAATAAAATAGCCGCCCACGGTAATCAGCCCTGCCGGCACAGTCATAAGAGCCGTGGCGGGGGTAAGAATTTTTTCTTTTTTTGCGCCGGTAAAAATGAATGGCAGTGCTATAAGAGCTTTTACAATTATTGTTGCGGGCGCATATGCCGCATAACCGCCCACCAAATCTGCAAGCCCCTCTCCTATTGCGCCGGCAAGTATTGCCCACGGGCCGCCTATAATGCATGCACAAACATATATAAGCGCGTCGCCCAAATGCACATAGCCGGAAGCAACCGGAACTTTAATAAAATATGTAAACACGAAAATCATTGCTGCGAAAAGCCCCGCAGTTACCATTTTTCTTAAATTTTTATTCATAATAATTTCCCCCTAAAGCTTAATAAATTTTTCAAAATCAACACCGTCGTTTTTGTTTTTGCTTTCTGTGTTTTCAGCGCACATGGCAACGAAATCGGCGGCGCGGCGAACAGCTTCGCAAATGCCGGCGCCGTTAATATAAAAGCCCAAGGTAAGCGCGCTGAAAATGTCGCCCGTGCCGGAATAGCTGCCGCCATGGCATGGGGCAGATATAATTTGAGAACAGCCGGCTGAAAAAACCGCGTTTTTTATTTCGCCGTTTTCCCTTATGCCGGTTACCACAACATTTTTTACACCCGCTGCCAGCAGCCGCCGCGCGCCGGCTTCAATGCCACTTTCACCGCTCAGAATTTGCAGTTCGGTAACATTCGGCGTAACGATATCAGCCCTGAAGCACAAGCCGGCAATTTTACTGCAAAGAGAATCTGAAAAGCCGTCATAGCGCCTGCCCTGCGAGCCCATAACCGGGTCTGCCAGCAAAACGCCGCCGTTGCTTTCAACTAAGCTAAGGGCATAGTCAACCTGCTTTTCATTTGAAAAATAGCCTGTTAAAATGCCGTCAAACCGGGCGCCGAGCTTTTGCCATTCGGCCATAAACGCAGGCATATATTCAGTCAGCTCTGCAATGGCAAAGCTGTCATATTCGCTTTGGTTTGAAAGCACGGCGGTTGGCAGCGGGTGTGTTTCAACACCCAAAGCTGACAGCACGGAAATCTGCACCAGCAGCGAACATTTGCCGAAACCCGACAAGTCATTAATAAGCGCTATTTTTTTCACCGGCAGTCCCCCTTGAAACGGCGTTTGAAAACGCCGCGTGAATTAACCAATGGCCCTTGATTATTTTCAATTTGTATTATATAATACCTGTGTCACTAATTATAGACATAATTTTAATATTTTTTTAGGGTACAGTTTATGGCAAATTTCAAATACAATATGTTATATAACCATTTAAAAGAGCAAATCACAAGCGGGCAAATAGAATATGGCAGAAAGCTGCCGTCTGTAAGGCAGGCGGGTGAACTTTACTCAGTCAGCAGAACAACGGTGCAAAACGCATATTTTGAACTTTCGGCTGACGGCTACATAATATCAGTGCCGCAAAGCGGCTATTATGTTGAATATAAAAGCCAGCCTAAGGAAAGCGAAAACAAAAACGCCGCTCAAGATGAAATTCTTTATAATTTTACAGGCGAAACGGCAGACAGAGACAGTTTTAATTTTGCCCTTTGGAAAAGATATATGAAAAGCGCGCTGAGAGATGACGAAAAGCTGCTTTCCTACAGCCCTGCACAGGGCGAATATGAGCTCAGGTGTGCTATTTCAGATTATATAAGGGAAAAACGAAACGTGGCGGCGGCGCCTGAGCGCATTGTGGTTGGCGCCGGAACTTACACCTTACTTAATATACTTTGTTCGCTGCTTGAAAAAAAAGGCACGGTGTCTCTGCCTGCCGCCAGCTTCAGGCAAGGCGCCGCCGTTTTCGGCGACTATGGCTTTGACGTTCATTACAGATATAAAGACGCGGACATTATTTATGTGTCGCCGTCTCACATGACTCACTGGGGCAGCGTTATGCCAAACAAAAGGCGGCATGAGCTTGTAAATTATTCGGCAAAAACCGGCAGTCTTATTATTGAAGACGACTATGAAAGCGACTTTCTTTACAACACCCAGCCGGCGCCGTCTCTCTATGCGCTTTCGGGCGGAAAAAACGTGGTTTACATGGGCTCTTTTTCAAAGCTTTTGCTGCCGTCAATAAGAATCAGCTTTATGGTGCTTACACGAAAGCTTGCAGATGAATTTACGCAAAGCATATATAAATACAACCAAACCGCAAGTAAAACGGAACAGCTGGCGCTGAGCCAATATATAAGAGACGGGCACCTGAAAGCCCAAATAAGAAAAACGCGGCGCTTTTACACGTCAAAGACAAGGGAATTATATGCGCTGCTGCAATGCGAATTCAGCAATGCGAAAATTCAAATAAGCGAAAACATGCTGCAAATCATTATGGAAATACCATTTTGCGGCGAACCGGAAAGCTTTGCAAAAAATAAAACAGCCGTCAACATTGACAGCTGTGAAAACGGCCGGCTGCGCCTTGTGCTTAGCAGCGCATCAATAAAAAGCGGCGATTTAAAAGCCGCTGTTGGCGCGCTGAAAGCATCTTTGCGATGAGAGGCGGCAAAAAATAAAAAGCTGCGGGCTGCTGCCCGCAGTTTTAAGTTATGAATTTAAATGGAAACGTCCATTGCGGTTTGATAAAGTTCCCTGTCAATGTGCTTTTCTTTGCTGAGCGCTTCAAAAATGTCGAAATCAACTATATCGCCCTTTTGCGACGCCACAATGCGGTTGCCGATATTTTTCATAAGCAGCTCTTTAACGGCATAATGCCCCATTCTGGTGGCCATAACCCTGTCTTGCACGGTGGGAGAGCCGCCCCTTTGAATATGCCCCAGTATACACGCGCGCGACTCAACGCCGGTTTTTGACTGGATTTCCTCTGCAAGCTTGGTGACGTCAACGCCCACCCCTTCGGCCACAACAACAAGAAAATGCTTTTTTTCCGCGCGCTGTGTGCGCTGCATTCTTTCAATTACATCTTTTTGAATGTCAAATTCAATTTCAGGAATAAGAATTGACGTTGCGCCGACTGCTATGCCTGCATTAAGTGCAAGATAACCGGCACGGCGGCCCATTACTTCAACAACAGTGCACCTGTCGTGAGATTCAGTAGTGTCGCGCACCCTGTCAACACATTCCATAATGGTGTTAAGGCAGGTGTCATAGCCTATTGTGTAATCGCAGCAGGCAATGTCATTGTCAATTGTGCCGGGAATGCCCACGCACGGAATTCCGCGCTTTGACAGGTCTCTCGCGCCCCTGAAAGAGCCGTCGCCGCCTATTACGACAACGCCCTCTATTCCGTGTTCCTGGCAGGTGCGAATTGCTTTGCGCATGCCTTCCTCTGTGGCAAATTCAACAGAGCGCGCGCTGTAAAGCTTTGTGCCGCCCCTGTGAATAATGTCTGAAACCGAACGTAAATCAAGTTCGACAAAGTCGCCGTTAATAAGCCCGTTATAACCCCTGAGAACACCCAGCACACGAATTCCGTTAACACAGGCAGTTCTTACCACGGCGCGCACTGCGGCATTCATGCCGGGCGCGTCACCGCCGCTTGTCAATACAGCTATGGTTTTCATAACAATTCCCCTTTTCCTTAAAATCATTAAAATCATTTTTATTGTCCGCCCGGAATCAAAGCCCGGCGTTTTTACTGATTACCGGCAGCTTTGCTTAATTTAAAGCCCGGGCAGGCGGTATATGCAACTTTCCATATTTTACTTAATTTACCCAAAAAAGTCAAGCAGTTAGTAAAACTGCATTGAAAACAGCGGCACAGCGCCCGTTTGCGCTGCAAAACACCCGGCAGACATTTATGGAATTACATAACTGCCACGTTTGCGCTGCCCAATATTCTTTTGAGTTCGCCCAGCATAGTGTCGTTTAGCGCAACAAATTCAGCTTTTGGGCGCAGCTCATATTTTTTTTCATCTATATAATAGAAATACAGCGGGTATGCCCCGTCAAATATTGACGTCAGATTTTGCACTTTGGCAATATTGGCGTCTTGCCTTGATTCAAAACGCAAAAACAGCCCGCGGCGCTTTTCTTTGCGCTGAGCGCCCCTTTCGGCGGGCTTTTGCCCGGCTGCGGCCGTGGGCTCGCCGCTGATTGAATTTGCAATCAGGCGCACTTCCTTTTCCTCTTCCACGCTTATGCTGCCCGTAACCGTAATCACCGCGCCGGCGCCTAGTAATTTTTTTGCATTTTCATAAACATTTGGGAAAACAATAATTTCTATTTCACCCAGCATGTCTTCAATTGTGACAAACGCCATTTCATTGCCGTTTTTAGTTCTTTTCCTTGTAACGGCAGATATTGCGCCGGCTATTGTAACAATGTCTTTGTCTTTATAAGCGCCCCTGTAGCTTCCCGCTTCTTCAAGCAAATCGGCAGTGCGCGGGTAGCCCAGCTTTTCTATTATGTCGTCATATTTGTCCATCGGGTGGCCGGAAAGATAAAGCCCGGTCATTTCTTTTTCCATTTTTAAGAGTTCGCTTTGCGGGAATTCGGGCACGCGCGGCATTTTAAAATCAAGCGCAAAGCTTTTTTTGCTTTCATCAAGCTCAAAAAAGCCGACCTGGCCGTACATGGTTTTGCGCCTGTGTTCTTCAAGATGTGCAATGAGTTCCGGCAGGGCGTGCAGCATTTGGCAGCGGTTTGCCCCCATGGAATCAAGCGCGCCGCTTCTTATAAGACTTTCAACCGCGCGCCTGTTGAAATGCGCGCCCTGAAGCCTGGTGCAAAAGTCCTGCAAATCTTTATATTTGCCGTTTCGGCGCTCGTTTATAATTTCATTAATAAATTCGCTTCCTACATTTTTTATGCCCAAAAGCCCATAGCTTATTACATTGCCCTTTGCGGTAAAGCCTTTCATTGACGTGTTGACGTCCGGCACGCTGAGCTTGAGCCCAAGGCGCTTGCTTTCGGCTATATATCTTGCAATTTTGTTGGAAGAGTCAAGCACTGACGTCAGCAGCGCAGCCATGAATTCGGCAGGGTGGTAAACTTTAAGATAAGCCGTTCTGTAAGCCACAAGGGAATAACAAGCCGCGTGCGACTTGTTGAAAGCATATTTTGAAAATTCAGCCATGGTGTCAAATATATCATTAGCAGTTTGGGCGCTTATATTATTTTTTTCACACCCGGCAATAAACGCCGTGCGTTCCTGTTCCATAACAGCCTGTTTCTTTTTGCTCATGGCACGCCTTACAACGTCTGCCCTGCCATATGAATAACCCGCAAGCTGCCTGAAAACCTGCATTACCTGTTCCTGGTATACAATGCAGCCGAAAGTGTCTTGCAAAATAGGCTTTAGCAGCGGTGTTGAATATTTAATTTTTTCGGGGCTGCGTGAATTTTCAATAAATGCGTCAATCTGCTTTGCCGGGCCGGGGCGGTAAAGCGAATTCGCCGCAATGAGATGTTCAAGCTTTGTGGGCTTTAAATTTTTAAGCATTTGCTTCATGCCGCTTGATTCAAACTGAAATATGCCCTCTGTTTTGCCGTTTGCAAAAAGCCTGTAAACTTTGGGGTCTTCAACGGAAACTGAGTCTATGTCCACCCCGGCTGCCGTTGCCGCGTCATTTATAACGGTGAGCGTCCTAAGCCCCAAAAAGTCCATTTTTAACAGGCCCAGCTCTTCAAGCGTTGTCATAATATATTGCGTTACCACAATGTCGTCATTAGTGGCAAGGGGCACATAGCTCGACACAGGCTCGCGCGTTATTACAACACCCGCCGCATGGGTTGAAGGGTTGCGCGGCATTCCTTCCACCTTGCGCGCAGTTTCAATAAGCTCGTTCACCTGTTCGTCTTGGCGCATCAAATCGCTTAGCTCTTTTGACTTTTTAACAGCTTCGTCTATTGTAATGTGAAAATCATTTGGCACGAGCTTGGCAATCATGTCAACAAACGAATATTTAAGCCCCATAACCCGCCCCACATCACGTATTGCGGCCCTTGTTTGCAGCGTGCCGAAAGTCACAATCTGGGCAACATGGTCTGCTCCGTATTTTTCAGTAACATAATCTATTACCTCCTGCCGGCGCTCATAACAAAAATCTATATCAAAGTCAGGCATCGACACCCTTTCGGGGTTTAAAAAGCGCTCAAAAAGCAGGTTGTATTTCATTGGGTCAAGGTCAGTTATGCCAATGCAATAAGCTGCCAAAGAGCCGGCGCCGGAGCCCCTGCCGGGCCCCACGGGAATGCCCTTTGAACGTGCAAACGAAACAAAGTCAGCCACAATAAGATAATAGTCTGTATAGCCCATTTTATTTACGGTTTCAAGTTCATAATCAAGGCGTTTTTTATATTCGCTATTCGGGCTTTTATAGCGCTTATACAGCCCGTCTGTGCACATTTTTTTGAAATATTCAAAGTGTTCAATATTACCGGGTGTTTCAAAATAAGGCAGCTTGGTGTTGCCGAATTCAAAATCAAAATTGCACCGCTTGGCAATTTTCGCCGTGTTTTCAAGCGAATCAGGCACGTCGCTGAAAATTTCAGCCATTTCGCTTTCGCTTTTCAGATAAAATTCCCTTGAATGAAATTCAAGCCCCGTGTCTTCGCCCAGCACGCGGTTTGTGGCAATGCATATTAAAACCTGCTGCACCTTGCTGTCAGCCTTTTCTATATAATGCACGTCATTTGTGGCAACAAGCGGTATGCCGGTTTGCCGCGAAATAGTCTTTAAAGCTTCGTTCACCTTGCCCTGCTCTTTAATTCCATGGTCTTGCAGCTCAAGATAATAATTTCCGGCGCCGAAAATTTCATTATACCAAAGCGCAGTGCTTTTTGCGCTTTCAAAATCATTTGCCGTTATTGCGCGCGGTATTTCGCCGGCGAGACATGCAGAAAGGCATATAAGCCCGCCGTGGTATTTGCGCAGTGTTTCATGGTCAACCCGCGGCTTGTAATAATAACCTTCCGTAAAAGAAAGAGAGACAAGCTTAGTAAGGTTTTTATAGCCCTCTTCATTTTCAACCAGCAAAATAAGGTGGTTGTAATCTTTGTCAAGCGTTTTGTCTTTGTCAAATCGAGACCTTGCGGCAACATAAACTTCGCAGCCGATTATAGGTTTAACGTCATGCTTTTTGCAAGCCTTGTAAAAATCAACCGCGCCGTACATATTGCCATGGTCTGTAATGGCAAGAGAAGTCATGCCGAGCTCTTTTGCGCGCAGCACAAGCTGCTCGATACGGCAGGCGCCGTCAAGCAGCGAATATTCTGTGTGCACATGCAAATGAGTAAACATTATATCACCAAATCACTTTAATTTTCAGCGCTTTTTCCGGGGCTGTTGTCAAGTTTTTTTGCAATTTCAATAATTTTATTTAACCTGTGGTTAATTCCGCTGCGGCTCAGCCCGTCAGGTGAAAGCTCTGCCAGCTCACCCAGGCTCAAATCGGGGTTTTCATATCTGAGCTCGGCAATTTTTTCAAGATTTTGCGGCAGGTAATCCCTTCCCTTTATTCGCCAGATTTTTTCAACGGCGTTTATCTGCACGGCGGCAGCTTCAACCATTTTGTTTATATTGGCGTTTTCACAATTGGCCTTTCTGTTTGCCTTGTTTCTGAAATCCTTTACAATTTTTATGTTCATCATATCAAACATTGCAGAGTGCGCGCCCATAATGTAAAGGCAGTTTTCTATGGCTTCGCTTTCCTTGAAATAAATTATATTATAGCCCTTTCGCCGGGCATATTTCGGCTGCAATTCTTTTTCAGCCAGCAAGGTCTGCAAGCTTTTTGAAAGGTTGTAATAAGGAATTGTAAATTCAAGATGGTAATCTTTGTTTGGAGACGACACTGTGCCTGACGCCAAAAATGCGCCCGCCATAAAAGCGCCCGTGCAGCTTTCGCAGTAAAAATTTGAATGGTTTATTCTTAAGCTTTCCCCGTCTGCATGGCCGAAAGCTTTGATGAGCTTTTCACAGTCTGCCCTTTTTGCAACGTGCACATTATAGCTTCTTTCTTTCGGCGTGGGCGTAATGTCTGCCTTTATGTTGAAAAGCTCGCCCAAAAGACTTGCGTAAAGCTCTGCCACGCCCCTGTGTTCTGTTTGCAGCATTACCCCGGACGACGAAAAGGCCCTGCCGAAAAGGCAAAGCCCGTAAAGCACAGACCTTTTGCAGCATGGCTTTTCATATTGAACCTTTATAAGTTCGTCCTTTACATCTTTTGAAAACGACATAACTTTTCTTCCTTAAAAGATAAAACGCGCCGAAATCACTTTCTGTCAATATCTCTGTGGTGCACCGAAACATTGTCCCAGCGCAGGGAAAAATGTTCCCTTAGCGCTTCGGCAAACGCAACGCTGCGGTGGTTGCCGCCCGTGCAGCCCACAGCTATTACCAGCTGGCTCCTGCCCTCTTTAATATAAAGCGGGTTTAAAAAGTCAAGCATGTCTATCAGCCGCCCAAGCAGCTCGTTTGCCTCTTCAAATGAAAAGACATAATCTTTAACTTCCCTGTCAAGCCCGGTTTTGTCTCTTAATGTTTCAAGCCAATAGGGGTTTGGCAGGCACCTGACGTCAATTACAAAATCTGCCTCTGTGGGAATGCCGAATTTAAAGCCGAACGATTCAATGTGAATGTTCATAATGTCTTTGTCGCCGCCAAGCAAAATTTGCGCAAAGCGGCGTTTGAGCATGCCTGTTGTAAGTTCAGATGTGTCAATAATATGGTCTGCCCTGAGCCTGAGCGCCTCAAGAGTCTGCCTTTCATATGCAATGGCATTTTCTATGTTGCCGGAAAACCTGTCCGAAAACGGGTGCTTGCGCCTTGTCAGCTTATAACGTTTAAGCGCCTCCGGCGTTTTTATGTCCAAATAAATAACTTTCATTTCATAATCATATCTTTCCGCACCCGCCAATGCAGACAAAATAGATTCAAAATTTTCTGTGGTGCGCACGTCAATAACAATGGCTATTTTATTATGCGCCGCTTTTTCAGACAGCAGTTCAAGAAAGGTTTCAAGCAAAAAAACCGGCATGTTGTCAATGCAATAATAATTCATGTCTTCAAGGCAGCTTATTGCGGTGGACTTGCCCGCGCCTGAAATGCCCGTCAAAATGATAAGTTCCTTTTTTTCAATAATCATTTATTCAACCACCCTTACTTCCATTTCAAGCTTTACTCCTTTTTCTTTAAACACTGTGTCGCTCACACTGCGGCACAGCGCCAGCACATCTGCGGCAGTGGCGTTGCCTTTGTTTATTACAAAGCCGGCGTGTTTTTCACTGACTGCCGCGCCGCCCACGCTCATGCCCTTTAAATTGCATTCTTCAATAAGCCTGGCGGCATAATGCCCCGCAGGGCGTTTGAAAGTTGAGCCGGCGCTTGGGTATTCAAGCGGCTGCTTTTCGCGGCGCCTTGAAAGCAAATCTTTCATTTTCGTCTCTATTTCGGCTTTTTCCGCCTTTTGCAGCTTGAAATATGCTCCTGTAATAACAAAACCGTTTTCTGCATAAACGGAATGCCTGTAAGAAAGAGCCGCATCGCTTGCCGAAATGCTGCCGCAAACGCCGGTGCAGTCAACATGGTTAATTTTCAAAAGCACGTCTTTTATTTCACCGCCGTAAGCGCCCGCGTTCATATATACCGCGCCGCCCACACTGCCCGGAATTCCATATGCAAATTCAAGCCCGGACAGTGAATTTTCAAGCGCAAACCTGCAAAGCTTTGAAAGCGGCGCGCCGCTTTCGGCAAAAACCACACAGCCGCTTTCAAGGCAAATTTTTGAAAAATCGCTGCCAAGAGCAATAACCGCAGCGTCTATGCCGGAATCTGAAACCAGCAAATTAGAGCCGTTTCCGATTGCCATATAACGCACGCCGGCACTGCGGCAGAATTTCACAGCTGCCGCAACCTGAGCTTCGTTTTTTGGAAACAGCATTAATTTTGCCGCACCGCCTATTTTAAATGTGGTGTGGTTTTTCATTATTTCGTTTTCAAGGTATTTTATGCCCTGCTTTTGGGCAAATTCTATTAATCTTTCCAAAAAATCACCGGTTTAAGCCTTGCCCAAAAGCGCCGCGCCTATAATGCCGGCGTCATTTCCGAGCTGTGCTTTTACTATTTTAGTTTGCAGCTTGCTGTGTATTGAATATCTTTCAGCCTGAACATAATTACGCAGCGGCTTTAAAAGCGTTTCGTTTTCATTGCAGATACCGCCGCCTATGCAGATGATTTCCGGCTGAAGCGTGTTAACCAGATTGATAAGCCCGCATGCCACATATTTGATATAATTATTGACAACACGAATTGCAGCTATGTCGCCCATGCGCATTGCGTCAAACGACGTGCGCCCGCTTACCTTTCCTTCCTTGGCGGCAAGTTCGTGCATTATGGAATCAGGGTGTTCTTTCATTGACTGTTCAGTTTGTCTTATAAGCGCCGTTGCAGAAGCATATGCTTCCCAGCAGCCGCGACGCCCGCAGCTGCACGGCTCGCCGTCAACCTGAATAACCATGTGCCCGCATTCGCCCGCGGCATTGTTTACGCCGTTTATAATTTTGCCGTTTGAAATTATGCCGGAACCCACGCCCGTGCCCAGAGTAACGGCTACAAAATCCTTAGCGCCGTTGCCGCAGCCCGCATATGCTTCGCCGAGCGCCGCGCAATTTGCGTCATTTTCAACAAAAGCTTTCATGCCCTGCCCCAGCCTTTCCCGCAGCATTTCAGCGGCAGGCACGTTGTTAAAGCCCAGGTTGTTGGCATATTCAATAACCCCGCCGGCGTTAACCGTGCCGGGCGTGCCAAGCCCCACTGACACAATGTCTTTAGCGGTGACTTTTGCCGCTTGCATGGCTTCGCGGCAGATTTTTGCAATGTCATCAAAAATTTCACCGGCCGCACGCGGCACATTTGTGGGCGTTTTTGCCTTTGCCAGCATTTCATAGCTTTCATCGTCTACCACGGCGCAGGCTATATTTGTTCCCCCAAGGTCTATTCCGAGTCTAAGCATTGTATTCCTCCTAAATCTGACTTACATATCTTTCCAGATGTCATATTCTTTTTCTGTGCCTTCAACATCTTCCATGCCGATTGCCGCCATAAGTTCACGCGCGGCGTTATAGCCCATTTTTTTCTGCCTGTTGCTCATGGCTGCCGTTTCAATAATAACGGCAAGGTTGCGCCCGGGGTTTACCGGCACTGTGATTACAGGCACCTTAACATCAAGTATTTTTGCATATTCATTGTCAATTCCGAGCCTGTCATATGCCTTGGCGCTGTCCCACGGCTCAAGGCGGACTACCATGTCTATTTTTTCAGTTGCTTTTACCGCGCCCATGCCGAAAAGCCGCCGTGCGTTTATTATGCCGATGCCCCGCAGCTCAATAAAATGTCGTATATTGTTTGGTGACGCGCCTATAAGCGTGTGCGCGTCTGTTCGCCTGATTTCAACTGCGTCGTCAGCTATAAGGCGGTGCCCGCGTTTTATAAGTTCAACTGCCGTTTCGCTTTTCCCCGCGCCGCTTTCGCCGACAATCAGAATGCCCTCGCCGTAAACTTCGCATAAAACGCCGTGGCGCGTAATTCGCGGGGCAAGGCTTGCGTTTAAATATTGAATGAGCATTGCAAGAAACGGTGAAGTTTCTTCGTCGGTTTTTAAAAGCGGCACCTGGAATTTTCGGCAGCCGTCAATAAGATAGTCAGGAATTTCAAGCCCGCGCGTTACAACCGCAGCGGCGGGGTGCAGCCCCAACCAATAGCCAAGCGCCCCCTCTCTTTGAGATTCTGCCATATTTTGTAAAAAGCCCAGCTCTGTCCAGCCCAGAATTTGTATGCGCAGCGGGTCAAAATATGCGGTGTAACCCGTAAGCACTATTCCGGGGCGGTTTATTTCGTTTGTTGTAATCAGAATTTCGTCTGCGCTGCACGGCAGATATACAACTTCAAGCTTGTAAACGTCAATTATTTTTTGCAATGTAACAGAATATTGCGCCGGCATTTTATCATCTCCGTTTCAGGTTTAGTGGCGTTTTGGCCGGCTCAATTAAGCAATGTAAATTAAATGCCCCGGCCGCCCATTTAACTAAATTATGATGTTCACCGCTTTTAACGGCGGCTCGCGCCGTTTGATTTTCAGTGGTGTTGCAATACGCCACCGAAAATGTTAAATGACGGGGCGCTGCCCTTTATTGAAAAATGCATAGCATGCGCTGCGCCGGCAGTGACATCTTTCTAAATATTATATAATAAAAGGCGCCGTTTAATCAATAGTTTTATCAGCTTTTTTTCAAATTTGCCGCCGGTTTGCCGAAAATAAAAATAGCCGATTTACAAAAGCCGCTTTTTATGTTATTCTATTCATATTAAACAAAACGCGTGTAAAGCGGACTCTTGCACGGTATTTATGCTTAGCCGGCGCGCAAAAGCAGCCCTGCCTCGCCATTCGAAATGGCAAGCATCAGCTGCACTGCCGGCGCAAGGCAACGGTAAAGATGCCATAAATTCGCTTTAGCGGCGCATTTTTGGCAGACCCTGCTTACTTTCAATGTTTAAACAAAGGTGAACTTATGGACAGCAATCTTAAAATTGCAATAGGCTCTGACGCTTTTCCGCCAACCACAGACGGAATAAGCAGCGTGGCCGAAAACTATGCGGCGGTGCTAAACAGAAACCACTGCCGTGCCGTTGTGGTCACCCCGAAAAATCCAAACCAGCAAGACAGTAAATATGATTATGAAATTTTCAGGTATAAAAGCATATGGATTCCGTCGAAAGAGGGCTATAGCGTCGGCTGGCCGTTCAAGCCGGAGCTGAGCGCGGAAATTATCAATAAGCATTTTGACCTGCTGCACAGCCACGCGCCGCTTGCCACAAGCTATTATTTCAGACTTGTTAACAGAATGCGCCGCGTGCCCACAGTGCTTACATACCACACTAAATATGAATATGACATTGAAAAAAGAGTGCCCACTGCCAAGGGCAAAGAATTTGCTAAAAAATTTATTTTAAAAAATGTCAACGCGGCAGATGAAGTTTGGGTTACAAGTCTTGGCTCAAAGGAAAGTCTTGAAAAAATAGGCTACAGCGGCGACATAATTCTTATGCCTAACGGCTGTGATTTGCCAAAAAAAGACATAAGCGCCAATGTTAAAAACAATATCAGGCAACGCCATGCAATTCCACCTGGGGTGCCGGTTTTCATTTACACCGGCAGAATGATTTGGTATAAAAACATAAAAAAAATACTTGATTCCTGCCGTGCCTTAAAAACGCAGGGCAAGGATTTCCGGCTTATTATGCTGGGCTTCGGCGCAGACGAAATTCAAATAAAGCTTTATTACCGCCGGCTGGGAATAGCAGACAAAATAATTTGGCTGGGAAAAAGCCTTGACAGGGGCGAAATCCAAAACTATTTTGCCTGTGCAGACCTGCTTTTGTTTCCGTCTGTTTTTGACACAAACGGGCTTGTAGTCAGGGAAGCGGCGTCTTGCGCCACACCGGCGCTGCTGATAAACGGCTCTTGCGCGGCAGAGGGAATCAGCGACTGTAAAACCGCATTTTTATGTGAAGAAACCGCCGAAAGCATAACAAAAAAGCTGTTTGAAATAATGGACAAAAGGGACTTGCTTGAAAAGGTGGGCAAAAATGCGCAGCAAAGCATATACCTAAGCTGGGACGACGCAGTAAAAAAAGCATATGAACGTTACTGCGTTGTAATAGACAGCTTTTATAAAAGCGGGAAAGACAAACAGGAATATAAATTTTAAACAAAAAAATGCGAAAGGGCTTGCCTTTCGCATTTTTTGCATATTAAATTATTCGGCGCAAAATAAGCCGCCGCATTTTAAAAACTGCCGCGATGAACAGCTGTGGCGTTTCCCCCTAAGTTATATTTAAAGCTTGGAAATTTCTTCAACAAATGCCGAAGCCGTGTTAAAATCTTTATAAACCGAAGCAAAGCGAACATAAGCAACTTCGTCAATTTCCTTGAGCTTTTCCATTATAAGCTCGCCGATGTGGACGCTTGTAACTTCCCTGTCAGCGGCGCTTTGCAGCGTTGCCTCTATTTCGGAAATGGCGCTTTCAAGCTCTGTTGAGGTAATCGGCCGCTTTTCACATGCGCGCAGCATTCCCTTTAGCACCTTGTTGCGGTCAAAAACCTCACGGCTTTTGTCTTTTTTAATAACCACAATAGGCACATTTTCAATAATTTCATATGTTGTAAATCTTTTTGCGCAGTCAACGCATTCCCTGCGGCGGCGAATTCTTTCATTTTCGTCTGTAGGGCGCGAATCAATAACTTTGCTTTCAGGGCAACCGCAAAACGGGCATTTCATTGTTAAAGTCCCCTTTCGACATATTGGGGTTTCTGCTGTTTTTTGTATTGTAACACAACATATAGAATAATGCAAGTATTTTTACTTTACAAACTGTTTTTTGTGAAAAGATTGCTTAAGCTTTTTCACTGTGGCGGGGCTTGTTGTTGTAAAAAAACATCCAAACAGCCATAGAGCAGATTATAATATAGCCCGCAAAAGACCATAAATCAGGCAGCTCGCCAAACAGGAAATAGCCCGTAACGGCGGCAAAAAGCACCTGCGAATAATCATAAACAGAAATTTCCCTGCTGGGGGCAAACGTATATGCAGCCGTAATTGTAAACTGCCCGAAAGCCGCGCACACACCCGCCAAAATAAGATATAGCCATTGCATCAGAGCCATATGGCTGAAATTAAAAATCAAATAAGGCGCGGTGACAGCGCAGGAAAACGCAGAAAAAAACAGCACGGTAAGCTTTGAATTTTCGCCCAGAATGCCCAGCTTGCGAACACATGTGTAAGCCCCGCCGGCGCAGGCGCCGCCCATAAGCCCGGCGGCTGACGCCAAAAAATTAACATTTGAAAAGCTTGGCTTTATAATCAGCAGCGCGCCCGCAAAAGCAATGGCAATGGCTGCCGCCTGCTTTGGCTTTACCTTTTCCTTTAAAAATATTGCAGAAAAGACAAGCGCAAAAAACGGGCTCATTTTATTTAAAATAGACGCATTTGAAAGTTCAATTTTATCAAGCGCATAAAAGTTTCCGAACACGCCCACAAGGCCGGAAACAGACCTTATAATATGAAATTTCAGTGTTTTAGGCGCAATTTTAAGACTTTCCCCTGAAGCGACAATCCACACAAAGGCAAACAGCATTGCAACAAGGTTTCTGAAAAACATTTTCTGCACCGTGGGCACATCGCCCGCAAGGCGCACAAATGTGTTCATGCCGGTAAACGAAACGGCAGACAGCACAATAAAAATAACGCCCTTTGTTTTTCTGCTTAAAGGTTTATTTTGCATTTTCAAGAAGTTTTTCACACGCTGCAATGCGCACGGCAATGCACAGAATTTCAGCAGCCGCCGCAAGCTCAGCTTCGGGCGGGTATGTCGGGGCTATTCTTATGTTTTTATCGTCAGGGTCTTTGCCGTAAGGGAATGTTGCGCCCACGCTTGTAAGCACAACGCCCGCCTCTTTGCAAAGCCTGCCCACCTGCCCCGCGGTGCCGGGCATTACGTCAAGACTTATGAAATAGCCGCCGTTCGGCACAGACCACTCTGCAATGCCAAGGGTGCCAAGCTCTTTTTCAAGGCGCGTTGCCACAATGTCAAACTTTGGCTTTATAATAGCTGCGTGCTTTTTCATATGCTGTTTTACAGCAGCGGCGTTTTTGAAAAATTCGGCATGGCGCTGCTGGTTCATTTTGTCATAGCTTATGGTCTGCGCCCCAAGGCGCTTTTTAATCATGGCAATATTATTGGCGCTTGCCGCAATGGCTGAAACACCGGCGCCCGGAAACGTAATTTTTGATGTTGAACAAACTTCAACAACCATATCTTCATTACCGTATTCGGGTAAAACGTCAAATATATTCAAAAGTGCGTCAGGCTCGTCTGCAAGGTCGTGCACTATATATGCATTGTCCCATATAACGCGGAAATCAGCTGCCGCCGGTTTAAGCGCCGCTATTTTTCTTACCACGCTGTCGCTGTATGTTATGCCCTGCGGGTTTGAATATTTGGGCACGCAGAACATGCCTTGCACAGCGCTGTCTTTAACATATTCTTCCACCGCCGCCATGTCAGGCCCCGACTGAGTCATTGGCACATTAATCATTTCAATTCCGAAATATTCAAGAATGGTGAAATGCCTGTCATACCCCGGAACCGGGCACAGAAATTTCACTTTTGGCAGCTTGCACCACGGTGTGCTGCCCGCGCCGTGCGTAAAGCACTGACTTATATAGTCAAACATAAGGGTAAGGCTTGAATTGGGGCCTATAATAATATTTTGTTCGCCAACCCCAAGGAGTTCTGCAAACAGCTTTTTGCATGCCGGTATTCCGTCAAGCAGGCCGTAATTTCTTACATCAAAGCCGTCTGAAACATAATTGTGGCAGTCATTAAGCGCCAAAGACAAATCAAGCTGCTGCGTGCACGGCTTGCCCCTGCTCATGTCAAGCTTTAAATTTTTTGCGCAAAATTCGCCGTATCTTGATTGCAGCGCCGCAAGCTCGCTTTCAAGTTGTGCCTTTGTAAAATCACAATATTTTGTCATTTCAATGTCCTCTCAAAATAATTTGAATTCATTTTACCATTTTTTATATTGTTTTGCAAGCATGCAAGCCAAACAGGTGCTTTTTTCTTGGCTTTTTTTGCTGCTCTTGCCGGCACGGACAAAAGCCGCGCAAAATTCATGGCAGAAAAATTCTGTGCAAAACGCAAGACTTTTAATTAAACAGATGAATAATTTGCCATTTTATTTACAGAATATTACTGACGGAGGTGACTTGATTGACTGAAAAGGAACTGCTTTATATTGAGGACGCGCTCAATCACGAAGCATATTTCAAGCAAAAATGCAGCGAAACCATAAACTGCATTCAAGACGGAGAGCTGAAAAACTGTGTGCAGGAAATGAGCACAAAGCACAACGAAACATTTAAAAGCCTGTATTCACTGCTGGGCTGAAAGGGGTAAAATTATGGAAGACAAAAATTTAATGCAGGACATTTTGCTGCTGGAAAAAGGCGTGTGCGACCTGTATATGCACGGCTCTATAGAATCGTCTACTGCAAATGTGCATGAAACATTTAAAACCGCGCTTAACAATTCGCTTTGCATGCAGGACTCTATTTACAAAAAAATGTCTGCCAAGGGCTGGTATACTGACGAAGCCGTGCAGCAAAGCAAAATAAACACCGTAAAGCAAAAATTCGCCGCGCAATAAATGCACGGCGAAATACCGCAAATTAAAACTGCGCCGCAAGCTGGTTTCGCACATAAAGCGAAATCGGCTTTATTTTTGCAATTTGCCGCGCCGGATAAATATGTTGCAAGATAAAAAGAAATTTTATATAATTAAGATGACGGCGGCCGGCAGGGCAATGCTTTTGCTTTTGTGGCAAAGCCGCAACGCTTTACAGGGGTGTTTATATGAAAAATTACGTTTCAAAAAACGAATGGCTGACTTACGCCGTTGGCGCAATGGGGCAAGGCATGGTTTACGCCGTTATGAGCTCTTATATTTCAGACTTTTATTTGAGCGTTATGAAGCTTTCGTCTGTTTTCGTGCTTGTTTTAATGTTTGCGGCGCGTATATGGGACGCTGTAAACGACCCGATAATGGGCTATATTGTTGACAAAACAAATTTGAAAAGCGGCAAAATGCGCCCGTATCTTATAATGACCCCGGTGCCCATTGCAATTTTAACCATATTGCTTTTCCACTGCCCTGATTTAAGCGCCGCCCAGCTTATGGTTTATGCCGCGGTTACATATGTTGCATGGGGCATGATTTACACCGCGTCTGACGTGCCGTTTTGGAGCCTGCCCAATATCATGACCCCCAAACCCTGACGAACGCGGAAACATAATAAGCAAGGCAAGAACAGCAAACGGCGTTGGCTCTGCAGTGCCCATGGCTATTTTTATGCTGCTGGGCTTTATTTTGCCAAAGCTCAATCTTTACGGCACAGAGCTTGAAAAAACAAAATACACCGCCATTGCGGTAATTTGTGCGGTTTTGGGCAACCTGTTGTTTATAAGGGTTTATTTCAAAGCCAAAGAAAGGGTGAATATTCCGGCCCCGCAAAAAAAGAAAAAGGGTGAAAAAAGCGCGCTGGGGCTTATTTTAAGCTGCAAGCCGCTCATTATAACGGCGCTTATGGGAATTTTGTCTGCTGCCAGATATATGTACCAGGCCGGGGCGGTGCATGTTGCAAGATACAGCTTTTATATAGGAAAAGATTTGACGGGGCTGTCTCTTTCCGAAAGAGAAGCCGCGCTGCAGTCAAACATAAGCTTGGTGTCAACAATATTTGCCGTGGCCACCGCTGCCGGCATGTTCGGCACAATGCTTATTATGCCGCTGCTGTTTAAAAAATTTAATTATAAGCAAATTGTAATAGCGTCGTCTCTGCTTGGCTTTGCGGCGTCAATGGCAATGTGGTTTGTTGGTTATGAACATTTTTGGGCATGCGTGCCGCTGCTGGTAATTTCGTGCATTCCGTGCGGCGCAATAAATGTTTGCGCATTTGCCATGGTGGGCGACTGCCTTGATTATATGGAATGGAAAACAGGCAAGCGCCTGACAGGCATGGGCAGCGCAATACAAAGCTTTGTAACAAAGCTTGGCAATGCAATATCAACGTCGTTTATAGTGCTTATGTATATGATTGTAAATCTTGACGTTGCAAGCATAAACGCAGACGTAACCGCCAACCCGCTTGAAATGACTTCGGCAGTCAGAACAGGCATGTTCAGCCTGGTGTCGCTTATTCCGGCAATATCTTTGCTTGTGTCTGTAATACCCATGCTGTTTTATGACCTTGTGGGTGAAAAGAAAGAAAAAATCACACGCGAGCTTGAACAGCAGCGCGCCGAAAAAGGCATTGAAGTCACCGCCGGCGGTAATTAAGTGAACTGCCGGCTTGGCGCATTAATATTTCAATAAAATTACATTTAACAAATTGATTTTGGGGTAAAAAATGAAATTTAATTTGCACACGCACACATACCGCTGCCACCATGCAGACGGCGCAGATGAAGAATATGTAAAAAGCGCAATAGCAGCAGGCTATCAAATGATTGGCTTTTCAGACCATGCGCCTTACATTTTTCCGACGGGGCACAAAAGCACGTTTAGGGTTGATTACGACATGGCGTCTGATTATGCCCAAAGCGTTAGCTTTTTAAAGCAAAAATACAGCGATAAAATTGACATAAAGCTTGGCTTTGAAGTTGAATGGTATCCTAATCTTGTTGAAAAAGAGCTTGAATACCTGCGCACTTTCAAATATGATTTTATCATTCTTGCCCAGCATTACACAGACAATGAATATGAAAGCTTTGCAAAATACACCGGCAGCGCCACAGACGACAGCGGCGTTTTGCGCAAATATGTGCGCCAGATTACAGACGGCGCCAAATCGGGCGCTTTCACCTATGTCTGCCACCCTGATTTAATTAATTTCACAGGCAGCCAAGAGCTTTATGTTCAGCAGATGACTTACATGTTAAACGAACTTAAAAAGCTTGAAATTCCGCTTGAATATAATTTTTACGGCTATTATGACAACAGGCAATACCCAAACGACGTTTTTTGGCGCCTTGTAAAAGAAACCGGCAACCCTGTTGTAATAGGGCTTGACGCGCACCACCCATGGGTTTATACTGACAAAAGGCTTGACGCCATGAAAGAACACATGAAAGAGCTTGGGCTCAAGGCCGTTGACAGTATTGAGCTGACTGATTACAAGGGCGCAAAAACACAATTCTGACATGGCGTCACCGGCGCCGCTTGCGAATTTTAATGTCCAGCCAAATCGCAAAATAGGCGCCCCGGTTTCAATAAGGGCTTGCCACGTTGAATAACGTGGCAAGCCCTTATTTACCAAATGCCGTTTTTCTGCCTTTGCGCCGGCATTTAGAGCGTTTCCTTGAAAAGCCGCAATGCGTTGTCTTTCCACATTTTGTCAATAACAGTCTGCGGTATGTTTTCACTTTTCAGCGCACGGTAAAGCTTTTCAATGTCAGTGGGGCGGCTTATTTCCAGCTTGCCCGATATGCCGTCAAAATCGCTGCCGAGCGCCAAAACATCTTCCCCGCCGGTTTTATATATATGCTTTGCGTGGGCAACCATGTCGCTTATTTTGCCGACTTTTTGCTCATTCAGAAATTTGCCGTAAAAATTAAGCCCTATAATTCCGCCGCTGTTTGCAACGGCTTTAATCATTTCATCTGTTAAATTGCGCGGGTGGTTTGTTATGCTTCTGGCGTTGGAATGGCTGGCGACAAACGGCCGGGTGCTGTGCTTTGCCACGTCCCAAAACCCGCCGTCGCTAAGGTGTGAAACGTCAACAATTATTCCCAGCCTTTGCATTTCCCTTACGGCTTCAATGCCATATTCGGTTAAGCCCTTTTGCATTTTATTTGCGTTTTTTGAATTTGGAAATCCCAAAGCGTTTGGGTGATTCCACGTTAATGTAATAAGCCTGACCCCGTCGTCATAAGCTTTTTTAATATTGCAAATATCGTGCCCCAGAACGCCGCCGTCTTCAATGGTTAACATTGCGCCTGTCTGAGCGCCGGCAGCGCAGCGCATGACATCTGCAAAAGAGGTGATGACAAGCATGGAATTGGCGGCTGTTTCTCTGTTGAACTTCTTTACAATGGCACCATAGGCTTTCATAGTCAGCTGGCTTTTGCAAATTTTCGGAAAATAGCCGGTGGGTACAAACGCTGAAAAGCACTGAATCAAACAGCCGGCCTTTTTCAGTTCGGCAATGTTTATCATCTTGCTTTTGTTGTTTTCAAGCGTTTCGCCCGGCTTAAGCATGGTAATGGTGTCTGCATGCAAATCTATGTATTTCATTAAAAACCACCGTTTTCATATAAATCTAAGCCGGTTTTTAAAACGCTGACCGCCGTGCGCAGCTCGTCTATAGTGTGGCGCTGCAAAAGAACAGACGCAACTTTTGACATGCTTTTGTCGTCATATTCCCTGTGCATTTTTGAAAGTTCGCAGCCCTTTTCGGTTGCATATAAATGCACGGCCTTATTGTTGCCCGGCTCTTTAACTTTTTTTACCAGCCCTTTTTTTACCAGCTTGTTTACGTTTTGAGACGCTGCGCTCAACGTTCTGTTCCACATTTTTGCAACGTCGCTTACTAAAATTCCGCCGTTTTCCGCAATAAGAGAAAGCGTGTGAATTTCAGCCATTGGCATGAATTGCCCGTTTCCGTAATCTCTTGACTTGGAATAGTCGTCATAGCTTTCCATAACAAGGGCATAAAATATTTCCATTGACTCTTCAACTTCATTAAGCAGTTCTTTGTCCATTATAATCCTCGCATGCTTTGATAAATGCAAAAAACAGTTTTTGCTGTTCTTTAACTTGCCCCGCCATGTGTTCCGGGTGCCATTGCACGCCTATGCAAAAGCTGTGGTTTTGCATTTCCACACCTTCAACATAGCCGTCGTCGCTTACGGCGTTAACAATAAGATTTTCACCAACAGCGTCTATAACCTGGTGGTGCAGGCTGTTTACCTTTATTTTTCGGCCGGTGAATATCTGCGCAAGCTTTGTGCCGGCGCGCAGTTCAACATAATGATTGCCGCGGTTTTTATGCAAAATGTCAGAGTGGTTGCTTTTTTGAACAGCTTTTATGTCCTGCACCAAGCTGCCGCCGCAGTAAACATTAAGCATTTGCACGCCGCGGCAAATGCACAAAATTGGCTTTTCGCTTTGCAAAAAAGCCCTTAAAATTTTCGGCTCTGCGTTGTCTCTGACGTCGTTGGGCTTGCCCGAAAGAGCACTGGGCTTTTGGCTATAAAGCGCCGGGTTAATATCTGCCCCGCCGGGCAGCAGCAGCCCGTCGCACTTAAGGGTTTCTTTTATAGCCGCGTCAACATTGTCAAGCTCCACCCACACAGCACGCGCGCCTGCCGCTTTAAGGCTTTTCGTATATTTACTTTTCATATATTTTCTGAATAAATCGTGCCCCATTTGGGGAATTGCAACACTAACCATATTTTACCCCCGAAATTTATTGCCCGTCTTGCCCAAGTTCAATAAGGGCTTGCCCGTTATTCAACGTGGGGGCGACAGCCGCTGCCGCCCCCAGCGGGAGATTGTACTCACCGCTGATTAAAAATCGGACCCCGCCGCCTGTAGAGGCGGGGGACATTTCTTGCCCAAGTTATAATTAAGTATCTTAACAAAAAACCTTGTAAATGTCAATAATGTGTGTTATTATTAAGTTACTAAACAAAAAGCGGGTGAACAATTTGCAATATGACTTTGACATAATTCCGGACAGGGGCTCAACCGGCTCTACAAAATGGGACAATGTGGGGGCAGACATCAGCTGCGTGCCGCTGTCTGTGGCAGACATGGAATTTCCGACTGCCCGCCCTATTAAAGACGCAATAAAAGATTTGGCTGAAAACACAATTTTAGGCTACACGCATGAAACAGACGACTATTATGACGCAGTTATTTCATGGCAAAAAAGGCGGCATGATTTTGATGTAAAAAAAGAGTGGATTGTTACAACCCCCGGCGTGGTTGACGCGCTGGCGGTGCTTATTGAAGCGGTAACCAAGCCCAAAGACGGCGTGCTTATTTTAACCCCCGTTTACTACCCGTTTGACATGGCGGTTATTGCAAAAACAAGGCACATAGTTTACAGCACGCTCATTAACAACAACGGGCGCTATGAAATTGATTTTGCCGACGTTGAAGAAAAATGCAAAAGGCAAGAGGTGCGGGCGCTTTTGTTTTGCAACCCGCACAACCCTGTGGGCAGGGTGTGGACTGAAAGCGAACTTGAAAAAATAGGAAATATTTGCTGCGACAACGGGGTTTTCATTATTGACGACGAAATACATAATGATTTGATTATGCCGGGGCATAAGCACACCGTTATGGCAACCATAAACAGCAAAATAAAAGACAACATAGCAGTTTGCACGGCGCCCAGCAAAACTTTCAATATTGCGGGGCTTCAATGTTCCAACATTATAATTCCTAACGCCAAAGCCAAAGCAAAGGCACAGGCCTGCTGCCTGGCAAACATGCAGCTGGGGCTTAATATTGTGGGCTATACCGCATGCAAGGCGGCATATAACCACTGCGAAGACTGGCTTGACAATTTACTTGTTTACATAGACGGCAACGCAAAATACGTTGAAAATTTCATGGCTGAAAATTTTCCTGAAATAAAATGCGCCCCGCTGGAAGGCACATATCTGCAATGGCTTGACATGAGGGGGCTTGGCATGACCCATGTTGAACTAAAGCGCATGTTGGAAGATGAAAGGGTTTATCTTGACTGCGGCGAAATGTTCGGACCTGCCGGGCGGGGATATCAGCGCATTAATATTGCTTGCGCCAGAAAAACGCTGGCAGCTGCAATGGAAAGGTTTAAAGCCGGCGTTGAAAAGGTAAGAGCCGGCTGGGAAAAGAACGGCAAGCCGATTCACACCCCGTTTGTAAACGGTGAAAAATTAAAGGGCTTTGTTTATGATTCCCCGCGCGGGCGCAGCATAAGCCTTGAAAAGAATATTCGCAAAACAACCCTGATTGTTTTTGCCCGGTTTTTTGACTGCGAAATTTGCCAAGAAATTATGAAAACCTTTAAAAAAGCTTACACCCCGTTAAAGCTGCTGGGCTATGAGCTGAAATTTGTTTTGCAAGACGATGTTGAATATCTTGCGCAGCACCAAAGCGAATACCCGTTTGAATTAATAGCAGACAATGAGTGCCGCTTTTATGATTTATATAACATTTTTGAAGCATATGATTCCGTGCAAATGCTGTGCGCAGACAAAATGTTTGAACAAATGATAGGCAGCGACATAAAGTCACTGCTTGACAGCGACATGATTGACAGCATTGCAAGCTCTGTGCTGCCCGGCGGTGAAAAGCCGAAGCACAGGGAAAACCAGCTTTGCGCCATGGTTGCAGTTGACAAAGACATGAACATACTTTACCACCATTACAGCAAAACCATAAGCGATTTTCCAAATGTAAAAACATTATTGAAAGGGCTGAAAGCATGAAAAATGACGTTGATGTAAAAAGCAAAAAAAAGATTGGCACTTTTGAACTGTCCTGTTATGGAATAGGCAACTGCATAGGTTCCGGCATATTTGTTTCAATGGGGGTCGGAATCGGCTATGCCGGCAAATCAATTTGCCTTGCGCTGGTGCTGTCCTGCGTGGTGGTTTTGTTTGCTTATTGGTATAAAACGCTTATGAGCGGCATGTTTGCCCTGCCGGGCGGCAGATACGCGCAGCAGGCGCTGCTGCAGCCGCCTATTTTGGTGGGCTTTTCAGGCGTTTCGCTGATTTTCGGCGGGCTTTCTTTCGCCATGTACGGGCTTGCCATTGTTGAATATGCCACCACGGTTTTCCCCGGCCTGGAAGCTTATAAGCAGTGGATTGCACTGGGCATCATTACTTTGTTTTTTCTTACCACAATGCTGGGCGGTAAATTCATGGGCAGGTTTAACGCAATTATGGTGGTTGTGTTAATCATTTCGCTTATAGTTTATATTGCGGTCGGGCTGACAAAGGTTGATTACAGCGCCATAGTTCCGTTTACCGGCGACTATTTTGATTACGGCGCGGTGGGCTTTATAATGGCGGTTGCGGTTATGAGCTTTGCCTGCCAGGGCGCAACAATGCCAATTGACATGACTGAAGACGCCAGAAACCCCAAAAAGACTATGCCGAAAGCCATTCTTGCCGCGTCTGCAGTGGTTATGGTGGTTTATGTTTTAATAGGCATTGTGTCAACCGGCATTTTGCCTGTTGAAGAAGTTGCAAACCAGAATTTAGGCGTTGTGGCAGAAAGCATTTTCCCGCGCGGCGTGTTTATTGTGTTTATTATAGGCGGCGCGTGCTTTGCCATTGCAACATCGCTTTACACCACCATTGCCGGAATACAATACCCGCTTATGCAGGCGGTTAAAGACGGCTGGCTGCCGAAAGTGTTTGGCAAAACAACAAAGAAAAATTACCCGTGGGTAATTTACTTAATAATGTATATAATTGCGGTAATTCCCATTTTTGTTAATTTGGAACTGTCTGATTTAATTTCTTTATTTATGGTGCCCACCATGGTTTTAAACACAATAAATAACATTCTTATGTTCAAGCTTGTGAAAAAATACCCGAATGCATGGAAAAATTCATTTTTCCACATGCCGAAATGGCTGCTGAATTTAACGCTTGTTTTGGCAACCGTTTGTTCCCTGTTCATAACCGTTGCGCTGCTTACCACACTTAACGCCGTGCTTGCAATAGTTTTGGTGGCTGTGGTTGCTTTAATGTTTGCTTATGTGTATTACAGACTTAAAACAAACAAGGTTGACCTGACTGAGCTTGAGCTTGCCAAGGAACAGGCGCAGCTTGCGGCGCAGGAAACAGAAAGCTAAAGACGGCGCGGGCAAAAGTATGCGGCACAACAAGGCCGGCAGGCAGCAGCTCTTTCAGCTGTGCTTTGCCGGCCATGTTTTATTTAAAAATCACACATGTGTTTTTGAATAGTTTTTCGCCTTATACATTTCTTCATCTGCAATATGAATTAAGCGCTGCAAATCACCCGCGCTTTCAATTTTTGCAAACGCCACACCCGTGCTGAAATTCAAATAATAAGGCTTTCCGCACCCGGGGCTTTTGTTTTTTCTTTTGCATTCGGCTTCAATATATTCCTTGAGCTCTCCTATTTTGTCTAAAGAAAAGTCTTCGGCTATAATTAAAAATTCGTCGCCGCCATAGCGGTAAAGGTGCGGCTTTTCAGCAAATTTGCCGACTGCCTTTTTTAATATTTGAGCCGCGTCCGTCAGCGCCGAATCACCCGCTGTGTGGCCAAATGTGTCGTTTATGCTTTTTAAATTATTTATGTCAAGCATCATAACAAAAACAGGGTTTTTTGGCATGTTTTTCAAATAATGTGAAATCAGTTTGTCTAAACCGCGGCGGTTCATAACCCTGCTGAGCGAATCATAAAGGCACTGCCTTTCCTGCAAAGTCATAAACCAATATAAAGCAAAAAACGTAAAGAAAATTTGTGGCAGATAAAAAGAGAAAAACAGCCACTGAATTATAATTGACAAAAAAACAAATGAAAAATATATAACGGTAACGGCGGTGCTTTTGGCGCTGAATCTTATTTTCTTTTTTAAAGCAAAATAAATGGATTGCAAAATTAAAATAACAACATAAAAAACCGTAAGCGCAACGCCGCAGCAAAGAAGTAAATTTTTAATATTGTCAAAAGAATTTTGGGCAATCATAACTATTACTGCCACAATTATTACAATGCCCGCCGGCACCGCAGAAACCAATAATTTTTTGCCTGTAATTTTCAGCATTTTTAGCTGTGACGCGGAAAAAACAAAGCACGAAAAACACAGCGCCGCATAAAATGCCAAATAAAAGATGTCGCATATTATAACAACAATATGGCTGTCGCTCAAAACAAACTTGCTTAAAAAGTACAGCGCCAAGTCATAAATGCAAAAGAATATAGACGCCAGGGTCATTTTATTTAAAACCGAAATGCTTGCCAAAGACTTTATTTTTGAATATGACGTATACATTTTTATGACAATTAAAATTGCAATACAAATTAAATTGACGTCTAAGCAAAACAACAAATTATTAACATACAAAGCTCGCTCACCACATATTCCCGCTAAACTCTTAGCTGATTAAGTATAACTAAAGCAGAATTAATGACTGCTTAAAATGAATTTTTAAAAATAACTTAGGGGGAAATGTCCCCCACCTCTACAGGCGGCGTCCGATTTTGAAGGAGCGGTGAGTACAATCTCCCGCTGGGGGCGGCAGCGGCTGTCGCCCCACGTTGAATAACGGGCAGCCCTTATTGAACGCACCGAAATAACCGGCCGGTACTCTATTCTATGGTGGGTTTTATTCTACCATGAACGCTTAAAAAAGTCAACCATAGCATGTATAATATCTGCTATAGGGGGTGGGGCGCATATGACTGAATCAAATGATTTTTTTGTAAACATGGGAAAACGCATTTTTGAAAGAAGAAAATATTTAAACTTATCTCAAGAAAAGCTGGCGGAAATGGCAAATGTTTCCCCGCAGCTTCTTTCCACGGCGGAAAGAGGAACAAAAGCGCTGCGCCCCGACAATTTGTTGAAAATAAGCCGCGCGCTGGGTGTAAGCACAGATTTTTTGCTTACAGGTGAAATAACAGGCAGCGACTTAAGTAAAATTAATCAAAAGCTAAGCGGTGCGTCTGCGCAGCAAATCAGAACAATTGAAAAAATCATTGACAGCTGTTTGTCGCTGTGCGATTTAAACGAATAACATTTTAAAAGACGCCCCTGTGCTCTTCACCTTTTTCTTGGGGCGAAAATCATAATTCAGCGCCCCTAAGCGGGCTTTGGCGCTGCCAACTGTTGCTGTTCAGGCAAAGCTTATTACATAAAAAACATTTATTTTTCAGCCATGGGCTGTGCCGGGTGTTAAAGCCGGCGCAGCCTTTTTTGCCATTTGCACTCTAAAACGCGCCCCGGCGCTGATTACTGAAAGCCAAAATAAACACGCTTTGCTTCTGGCAGCGGCATGGGGCAATAAAAATAATTGCCCTGCATAAGCACACAGCCCATATCTGTAAGCCTGCTGAGCTGGGCGGCGGTTTCCACCCCTTCGGCAATTACAACCATGTCAAGCTCAGACGCCGTGGTTATAATGTTGTTTAAAATTATGTCGTCAGCCTGGGTGTGGCTGCCGGCAATAAAAGATTTGTCAATTTTAATGCCGTCAAATTTATATTTGCCCAAGTCCTGCAGGTCTAAATGCCCGTTGCCGAAATCGTCCATAATTACGCCAATGCCGCGCTGCTGCACTGTTTTTATGTTTTCATACATTATGTCTATGTTTTCAATCTCGCTGTACTCTGTAATTTCCAAAATCAAACAGCTTTTGGGAAAGGTAAATTCATCTAACACAGCGTTAAAGCGCTTTGCAAAGTCAGGCAAAACAATAGTGTGTCTTGAAAAATTGCATGAAATAAAAAAGTCGCTGTCATTGTTTTTGTGAATGCTTTCAAGATATTCGCATGTTTTTTTCAGCGAATTAAAATCAATGCGGTCTATTTTGCTTTCCTCTTCGCACAGATTTATGAATTTGTGCGGCAGCAAAACGCCTTTTTGCGGGTGATTCCAGCGTGAAAGCGCCTCTGCCCCCACTATTTTTTCAGTAACTGCGTCTATAAAAAACTGCAAATAAATTGTAAATTCATTGTTTTCAAAAGCAAAATCAAGCCGCCGGCGCAGCAAGTCATCTTCCCCGCCGGACTCTATGTTGTTTTGTGTGGCTGCTGCAATGCGCAAATTGTTCTTTTTTGCATAAAGCGCCGCCCGGTTGGCTTTCAAAATTATTTCATCAAGGTCTCTGTCATGCGCGCCCAATGGGTAAATTCCCGCGTAAACTGCGCCCTTTTTCAAAATTTCATTTTCTTTTTGCCCAATGTCAATGCGCCTGAGCATTTCCTGCGCCCAAGCGTCTGCGCTCATGGCGGAAAAAGAGCTTTTCATAACGCAAAAGCCGCTGTCGTCAACCCTGGCAAGAATGTCTGTGTCTGCAATATTGCCGTTTAGCTGCAATGCAATGCTGCGCAAATAAATATTCAGCGACTCGTCATTGCTTTCGGCAAAAACGCCGGAGTCTGCCAAAAAATAGACGGCGCTGTAAAGCGAACGGTTTTTGTCGTTTATAAATTGCCTGAAATAATTCTGCATGTAAAGGTAATTTCCGACTCCGGTAATTAAATCTGTGCCCTTGCTCATTTTCATTTGCTTTTTGCGTTTCACCCCCGCGGCTATTGCGCACGCCAGGCAAAGCAGCAGCACGCCGCAAATTACAGAAAGCACAGCAAAATAAGCCTTGGGAATGCCGGCGTTTTGCGCCGCGGCAGCCTGAAGCAGCATGCCGGCCGACTGCGCGCCGGTAACGGAATTTACAAAGTTTTTGAAATCAGCTATAAATTCATCTGACGCTATGTCTGTAAATAAAACCCGGTATTCAACCGTTTCACCGTCTGTTTCTGCGCTGAAAACGGTGACTGAGTTGCTCCATTGCTCTTTGCTGAACGAATCTGCCGCGGTGCAGCCGGAAATAAGCTCAACCTGCAAATTTTCAAGCTTTTGCCGCCTTTCGTCACTGCTGCCGGGGGAAAGATATTCTATATTATAATTGGAATTTTCCGAAAAGAGCTGAAAAAGCTGCGGAATATAGCCTAAATAGGTATTTTCGCCGGAATCATAATATTCTATAGGCGCCAAATCCGGGCAGCCGCTTACATAGATAAGCTCTTTTTCGGCGCCGCCGGTTTGCGAAGCTTGCGCAAACACCGGGCAGCCGGGGCCGGCTGCCAGTGCAAAAAGCACCGCAAGGCAGGCGCTTATTTTCAATAAAGGCTTGCACGCCGTTAAACGCTTTGAGCACCACGCGCCGCCTGCATAGGCTGCCAGACATGTTTTGCCCGAATTATATTGTTTCTTTTTCATTTTTCGTTTGGGTCCTTCCTGATATTAAGCCGTGTGTCAGCAGAGTGAAACTAAGCCTTGTTTCGTTCAACTCTCGCCTGCTTTATCAGCAGCTTGCTTCTTTTGGCAAAGAAACCCTGTTCGCTTTCCTCTTTAGGCTGAAGCACCGTAAGGCTTTCATCTGCTTTTAAAGAAATGAGCGAATTATCGCTTGCGTCCTTTTTCGCGCTTTCTTCGCCGCTGATACCTGAAAAAGCATTGGCTTCGCCGGCAAGCTCTGACGCCTCTGTTTCAACGGCTGCTAAAGACGAATCTATGCTTTCAAGCTGCGCTTTCAGGTGCAACCGGCAGCGATTAATGCGCAAAAGGTAATCTTCAACCGTTTTTCTGCCCTTTTCAAAGCTGTCTGCAAGCGCACTGCGGTTTTTTTCTTCCATAACCTGGGTAGTGCTTTTCATTTCATGCGCATAATGCTGCGCGTCAACAATTGAATCGGCTATTGCGCAGTAATCTTTCTGAAAAGACGCCATCCGGCTTTCTGCCAACGCTAATTTCTCTTCAAGCGCCGCATTGCGCTCTTCAAGCTCTTTTATGCGCTTTGAATATTCACCCTGCACCTTGGCAATGCGCTCTGAACAGTCTTCGTTAAGCTCTGAAATATAATGATATACATTTTCTTTCTTATAGCCGAACAAACCCTTTTTAAAATCTGAAATTTGCATAATTTCCACCCCATTGTATTTATTTTATTTGTATTTTTTTACGTTCAATATTTCCCCATGTTTCCTTCTTTTTTCTGTAACCTATAAGCGCAGCCATGCGCACCCATGCAAGTATAAAGCGCAAAACGGTGGTTTCAAAAAAACACAGGGCTATGGCCTTAAGCACATCTGTAAAAGAAATAGTAAGGTCTGTAGTCTGCACCCTGGCGAAAAACGCTGTCAGCGACAGCACAGAGGAATATACCGCATAAATCAGAAAAAACAATATCATAAACGGCACATTAATCAAGTCAACCGTAAAGGCGGTAATAATGGTTAACACGCCGAACACCTCTATGTAAGGGGAAAACAGTTCATAAATCAAAAAATATATATATGACAAAAAGCCGACTGTGCCGTATTTTGGGTTTGCCAGAATTCTGCGGTGCTGCATCATTGACTGAAAAAGCCCTATATGCCAGCGCCTGCGCTGCCCCGCTAAATCTTTAAGACTTTCCGGCACCTGAGACCAGCAAATGGCATTACATGCATATCTTATTAAATATTTACGCCCATGCTCTCTGCAATAAACATGCAGCTTTACAACAAGTTCCATGTCTTCGCCCATGGTTTGGCTGTCATAACCGCCTGCGGCAATAACAACATCTTTTTTAAAAAGGCCGAATGCGCCTGAAATTATAAGACTGCCGTTAAACTTGTCAAACAGCAGGCGCGCCGCAAGAAAAGACCGGTCATATTCAAGCACCTGCATACATGGCAGGATTTTTCGCGGTAATTTATATTTTTTAACCCTGCCGTTTACTATTTCGCAGCCGTTGCAGGGCCTTACCGCGCCGCCTACTGCAACAACATTTTCGTTTTCCAGCACCGGGCGCACAATTTCCTGCAGCGAATCATATTGCAAAATGGAATCGGCGTCTACGCACACATAATAAGGGTAGCGCGCAATATTTATGCCCATATTCAAAGCGTCTGCCTTGCCGCCGTTTTTCTTGCACACAAGCGTTACGGGGACTTTATAATCAAAGGTTTCCCAAACAGACTCTTCGCTGCAACAGCGCAGCTGTTTGTGTATTGGCTTGGCGGTTTTGTGCATTTGCGCGTTTGAAATTAAGATGTCTGCGGTTTTGTCTGTTGAGCCGTCGTCAACAATAATAATTTCATATGTCTTATATTCAAGTTCAAGCAATGAAAGCAAGGTTGAGCCTATGGTAATTTCCTCATTATATGCCGGCACTATAATTGAAACCGGCACTTCAATGTCCTCTTTAATTTCGTTTTTCAGCAACCTTTTTCGGCGGGTGCCGTAAAGTTCTGAAGAACCAACCAAAACGGCCAAAAGCAAAAATGTGGAATAGCCTATAAGATATGCAACAAAAAATATGCCCACATAATTGAAAAACAGCTTAAACACGTCCATCATGTTTTACACCGCCCCTAATGTAAGATTTTTAACTTGGGTTTGATATGCCACCATTTCCCTTGCATAGCGGTCGCTGCCGTATATAATGTCAGCCAAGTCGTTGTAAGTAACGCCCATGCTTTCAAGACTTTCGGCAGCATTGCGTCTGATATACCAGTCAGAGCTTGACGTTGCAGCTTTCAGCGCGTCTATGGTGTCCTGCCCGGGGTAAATTGCAAGCGAACTTGCCGCGCTTCGGGCATATATGCGCTTTTCGTTGTCAGAATCTGAAAGAAAGCGCAGCATAACGCCTTTGGCTTTCGCATAATAATATTTTCCAAAATAGCGCAGCGCGGAATATCTGACTTCGTCGTCACGCTTTTCATCTGTAAGAAAGGCAAATACCCTATCGCACCAATCGCCGCTTTCGTGGCGAACATAGTCAAGCACGGCTGTTTGCGATTCCGCGCCAAGCGCGTCAAACACGTCAAAAAGCGCTTGGGCTAAACGGCTGTGGTTGCCTTCAAAGCTCATAAGGCCGTTTGTAAGCAGCTTGCGGTGAAAATAAACCCGTTCGTCCTGCAAAATAAGCACGCCGTTTACAACGTCATATTCACGCTTTGACTTATAAAGAAATTTCATGGCCTTTGCCCGGCAATAAAGATTCGGCTTTTTTAAATATTGCATAATCAGCTCTGTAACGGAATCTACTATAAGCTGATTGTTGATTTTGTATTTTTCTATTACATGCAAAAAATACACCGCCTGCATGCTTTCTTTGCCCAAATATACCGTTGAAAGATATAAAATAACCGGGCGTATTGCCGCCAAATACTGCTCTGCCAGCCGGCTGTCTTTGCTTTGAAGCTCACCAACAGACATGTTAAACGCCATTAAATTACCAATTTTAGAAAGCTTGCGGTTTAAATATTTATAATGTCTGTCCGTAAGCGTTTCCCCGGCGGATATAATTTTTATTTGCCGGCTAATGTGGTAATTAAAGTTGCGGCTGCGTTTTTTGATTTTTTTGTCTTGGTTGCGAAACGTGAAAATGCAAACGCAGTTAAACGCTATCATGCACAGGCAAATTGCGCCGTAACAATATATTAAAGCTTCCACGCCCATAAGCTGCCCCCCTGTTTTATTGGCCCGCTGCCTTTTCAGCGTCTGTTTGCGCCCAATATTCCTGTAATATATAATAAGATTCTTTCAGCCTTTCGTGATATGTTACATTTTTGCCCCAGCCCTCAAGCTGAAAGGGCTCTAACATAATGCGCTGGGTCTTTGTTTCGTTGATGCCTATGCCGACATACATTTTGTCTATCTGAATATTTTCAACGCCGTAGCATTCATAATAGTCGTCATGAATCATCATTTCAGACGGGTTTGAAAAATTAAGCAGCTGCCACGGCAGCTTTATTTCAATATAGTCGCCGTTAAAAATAAAATCTGCCAGTGAATTAAAGTCGTCTGACTGGGGGTTTGCGTTGCCATATGTCAAAATGCCCGTTTCATAGGTTTCGGCAACGTCTGCTGTGCCGCTGACGGAATCGCCGTAATTATAGCCAAAACCAAGCTCCAGCTGGCGTGATGTTTGCAAAATAAGTTCAATATTTGTAAAAACATTTGTGTCTTTGTCAACTTCGTTTACATAAGCGTCTTCATTATTTGTTTCATGGTAATACATGGCGCGCAACACATTATATCTTTCCTGAACCTGCACGCGGGAATTGTCTTTGCCGTCAATGCTTATTATAAAATCGCATTCCCTGTCAAACTTTATGTCATAATTGCTGCAATAGGTTGACCCTGTTTTTTGGGTTGTGTCTATTGGAATATACAAGACATCTGTTTCGCTGTCAAAATCTTTTTTGTAAACTAAAAAATATATAAATTTTTCGTCGTATTTCATTGAAACGCTCATGTCGCCGGCGTCAACCACCTTGTCTCTGTCTGCCCATTCAGAAATGTCGCCGTCTACATAACAGACGCTTTCTTCATTTCCGGGGTCAAAAGACAAAAGCCCGAAATACTGTTCGTTTGTCTGGTAATCGCTCCAATACGGCGTGTTTTCCAGGTCGACCGCATGCATGGTGTTCCATGTGCGCTTAAACCACTCGTCCTGCCATGTAAAAGCAATGCTGCCGGCGCAGCCTGAAGCCGTAATGTCTTTATAACATTCCACAAGGGCCTCGCCCTGCTCTTGTTCTGACAAATTGCCCTGGTTTCGCCCGGTGTTTTTGTCTACCTGTGCCATGCCCCGGCTTGACGACACGCCGTATTCCGCAATAACAACCGGCATTGTGTGGTATTCGCTCAGCAGCGAAAGATATGCCCTATATGTGTTAAGTTCCCCGTCTTCGGTAAGAAATTGTGATTTGTCTGTTATGCCGAAAACAGACCAGTCGTCAACATATTCCAAATAGTCAGGGTAATAGGGGTAAACATGGTATGAAGCAAACTGCCCCGAAATAAAGCTGTCTGTGGTTTTTATATGTTCAACATCTACCTCAGCGCATTTCATGAAATATTCCGCCACATCTTCGGGGTATTCAAAAGGGTCTGTGGTGGGCCAGTTTGAAAACGCTATAAGGCGCTGCTGTTTATACCTTGTGGTTTCATATTCAATAATATTGTCGCCCACTTCGGCAAGCATTGCTTCAAACGGCGTTGCCTCTTCGCCGGTATACATATATTTGCCTTCATATGAATTCCTGCCGGGGTATTTTTCATCTGTATATAAAACCGTTACATCTTCCCACTCAACGCCAAGTATATAGCCTATAACCCACTGCGAAACATCATGGTTATATGTGCCGGAGCCTGTGCCATAGCCAAGAGAAAGCTTTTTGTTTCCGTGCAGAATATCAACCACGGTGCGGCAGTCGTCTATAAAAGTCTGCATAAATTCATCGTCATATGCGTCATAATGTGAATTTTGCGTGTAATCGTTTATCCACACGCCGTGAATAAGGTAAAGCGGGTCGTCATTGTCTTTGTTATATTCGTAAAAAGCGTTGTAAAAGTCGTCTTGCAAAATTGTGTAAACACGAATGGTGTTTGCCCCCAGCTCTTTTATGTAATCAAACCAGCGCAGATAGGTTTCTTTGTCAATAGCATAATCTGTGGCCCATTCGCCGGGCAGCCCCACGCCAAGATTCACACCGCGTATTTCAAACGCCTGCGTCTCACCGCCAACAGTCATGTAAATTGCGTCTTCATCTGTGGTCATAAAGGTTGTGACTTCTGCATTAGGGTGAAAGTCAATATACAGCCCCAGCCTGTAATAAGCCGCGTCTAAAACTGCAAACGCCAGCACGATACACACCACTGAAATAATAAACTTTTTCATTTGCTTTCTCCTTTTTTCGTCAGTGGTTGTATTTTTTGTTTTTGGACTCGTGGCTGTATTGCTGAATTACCTCTATATTTTCGTCAAGCCAATCACCACGCTGTTTAATCATGTCAATATATTGCTCTATTGCCTCTTCATAGCTGCCCAGGTTTCTTTCGGCGGGGGTCAGCATTTCATCGTCTTCAAAAGTATAGCCCCACACTTCAAAATTGCGTTCTATTGCGCCGCCCAGATATTCCAACGTGGAATCAATATAGTCCATTAAATACTCTTCGCTTAAAACGCCCTCTCTCAACTCGTTATAGCGGCTTATGATTTTAGATGTGAAATATTCGTCTTTTATAAGCATGAAATACCATGTGCGCCCCTGAAGCCACAGCCCGTCAGGGTCATATTGGTCTTCAGCAAAATTGTCAAATGCAGAATCAAAGTCCCACACCGCAAGCTTATATTTACCGCCTATGTCCTTATATATATATGTTGAATATGCCACCGCGTCATAGTTCATTGTAAATTCGTTTATAATAAAATAGTCAACCCATGAATCTACATCTATATAATTCCAATAGCCGTAATCGTCTGTGTCGTAATCATATGAATAAAGCGCTTTTTCAAAATCAGAAAAGTCTGATTTAATGCTGAATATCAGCTCGTCAGTCAAGCTGCCGGAACGCGGGTATTTTATGTCAATTTGATATTTTGTGCGCCAGCTCAAAACAGAAAATGTGTCAATGTTTTTTATTTCATTGCTGCTGCCTCTGTCAAGCCTAAGCAAATAGCCGCTCTCGTCCCCCACGGCGTCGCTTAGCGACAGCCGGCAGTTGTCGCCCGCGGTTACGCTTTCGCACATTAAATAAAGTCCCCTGTATTCGCCGTTTAAAATCAACTCGCAAAAACGCACATTGGGCGCCCATTCCATAATTTCACCTGCAATGTTATACCACATATAGTTGCGAATAAGCGTCTTGTCAAGGTAAGCGCCGTAAAGCACCCATTCATAATGCGCGTCCATGCCCATAACCGGCTCGTTAGTGTATTCGCCGTTTCCGTCTGTAAAGCGCAAGAGATAGCTGCTTTTGTCAAAATAGCGCGATGAAGCGCCGCGCACCTTTATAAGGCTTTCGGTTGTAAGCGCTGCGCTGTCGCCGGGGCGGTTGTTGCCGGATTCATTATCAATAATTGAAACGGTTATTGAAAGCATTTCATCGCCCCCGTCAGTCAGGGTGATTTCCTCTGTGCCGTCTTCATTTTCAATGGCTTTGCCCGGTATTTCCTTGCCGAATGTGTCTATAATTACAATGGGCAGGTTGGTGCAAAGCTCTGAGCCGGCACAGCCGCAGCTTTCGTCATGTTGCTTTGAAGTCAGGTGCTGGTGCATACGCGCATCTCGGCCCTCAACAGGCAGCGTGTTCGCAGTAAGGGCAATTGCCAAAGCGCCGGTTATGGCAACTGCGCTTATTATTTTATACTTCAAAATACAACTCCCCCTAAGCATAATTACAGCGGCAAAATGCTGTTAATCAGCCTGTTATTTCATCACTTTGCATTACAATGTTTATGTAATCAACATTTCCTATTTCATAAACCGCGTCGGTAATGCTTTTTCCCTGCTTTTCTTCCAGCTTAAGGTTGCGCTTTGAAATTTCATATATAAACTCAATATTGTCATTGGTTGTGTTTTTTACCATGAGCGTGGCGCGGCGTGCAAAATATTTAAAAATAAGAGCCTGAATTCTTTCTTCGTTTGCGCGGGCGCAGCGAATTATGATAAGCATGCGGTTGTCATTTTTTATTCTGCCAAACAGCAGCAAAATAACGAAAGCAAACGCGCTGCCGATGCCCGCCACTTCATAATAGCCCACACCGCAGCAAATACCCACAATAATTGTCCAAAAAATGTAAACGGTGTCTCTTGAATCTTTTATCGCCGTGCGGAAACGAACTATTGAAAGCGCGCCCACCATGCCCAGAGACAGCACAATGTTGTTGCCGATTACAGTCATTACCGTGGCTGTCAGCACAGTCAAAATAACAAGCGAAACGTTAAACTTTTTGCTGTAAACCGCCCCGTCGTGCGACAGGCGGTAAGAAATATAAATAACAAGCCCTATTATTGCCGCAACGGAAAGATGAAGCAAAATTTGCTGCACAGACAAGTCGCCCGTGCTGTCAAACAATTCAAGCAGATATTTTTTCATAATATTCTCCAATCTCAAAATTTCAGCTGCGCTGCGCCTTAAAAAGCGGCTTTAAAGCGTAAGCTATGTTAACCTGCCGCCAAAGCTACTGCGCTAACCCGCGTGCAAGGCAATATTTACTTACTGACATCAGCAAACGGTCTGAAACATTAATCAAATCTTTTATGTAACACGGCAAAAAGCCGTTAAATTTGACTTCCAGCACAGTGCTAAAATCGTCTAAAGCCGGGCGCACGGGAATATTGTTTGAAAAAATATCAAAACAAGCTTCACTTGCGCGAATGGTGTTGTCAAAGGTAATTCTGATTTTGTTTTCATTGGCAATAAACGCTTTGCGCTTGTATTCAACAACCTCTTTCGGGCGATATGCTTTCACAGACATCAGGGCATATAATTCAGCCGCCAAAGGGTCGCTGTAATTTTTTAAAACCGAATAATCGCAGCCAATAAGCGCCATTGAATCTTCTTTACCCAGTTTTATTGAGCGCTTGAGCTGTTTATTTCCCTCTTTCTGTTTTATTTCGAGCATTGCAAAATCAGAATTTGGGGCATAGCTGCGCAGCCTGATTTTCCGCCTTTGCTCAAGTCCGTCAATTTTATCATTGTAATCGTCGTCAAACGGCGTGTCGAAATAAAGAGAGCGTATGCTGTAAAAGCCCTGCGCGCCATTGTGGCAATCCGGGCGCATTATATTTGCAACAAGAGCGCTCATGCGCATAAAGTCAACAGCTGTCAGCAAATACTTTTTTTCCTGGCGTAGCACTGTGTTCAAATAAGTCGCCCCCTTCGTTACAATAAAAAAAGGCTGCAAAAATCCAAATAGGATTTTTTGCAGCCTGACAGCCATAGTTACACCTTAGGCTCATAGCTTTGCGTCCCCGCCTTTCAACGGGTTTGCCAAATCTTATGCTAATTGTTAGCCATTATAACACATTAGTTTTGGCAAGTCAATAAAATACTGTTAAAAAAATCGCAATTTTTCAACTGCATAAAGATACCCCGCAGGCGCAGGCTAAGCCAAATATTCCGCCAACACAGCCGCGCGAATTATTTCTAACTTCCTGCTTTCCTCTTCGCCGTAACAAATATAGTCAAACTTTTTTAAACCTTTCAATAAGGGCTTGCCCGTTATTCAACGTGGGGCGACAGCCGCTGCCACCCCAGCGGAAAATTGTAGTCACCGCTCCTTCAAAATCAGACTCGCCGCTGTATGGGGCAAAACATTTACCCTGAGCTATTGGAAACTCAACTAAGCAAAAGACTAAAATGTAGTGAACAGACAGCAGGTATTTTTACAAATGTTTATAAAATTTCAAAATAGATATTGACAAACTCATATGTTTTTGGTACAATTTTAACGTTCAAGCGAGAGTGGCGGAATCGGCAGACGCGCACGTTTGAGGGGCGTGTGGGGAGACTCGTACGGGTTCAAGTCCCGTCTCTCGCACCAAAAACACCTGTTATCATTTGATTTCAGGTGTTTTTTTAATAAGGGCTTGCTCATAATCAAACATGCCAAGCAACAGCAACGCCGTCCGACCACCCTGTGTGTGTGATTTGCTCACCGCTGATAAAAAAGCACTGCGCGCCTGGGGGACATTTCTCAGCCAAGTTATATATACCAGCTTTTATTAAAAAATAAAAATATAGAAAATGATAAAAAAGCTTGACAGGCTGTGTGAAGTGTGTTATCATTTAGTCAGTC
>JAJQIJ010000033.1 GCA_021199275.1 Clostridiales bacterium | reverse complement strand
AATTGCGGTAAAGTTCAAGGTGGGTGGGCGTGTCTGACGAGGGGTTAAGCCTGCCTTCAACCTTATTGCCGGCCAAATCTACAACAACAAGGTCGTCTGTGCTCATTTCATCATACGGCACGCCGGAGGGCTTTATGACAATTAAATTTTTTTCTCTGTCTATGCCTGAAACATTTCCCCAAGTGAGCACGGCAAGATTATACTGTTTAAGCAAAAGGTTGGCTTTGAGCACCTGCTCTTTTAGTTTTTCTAACATTTAAATTCCTTTCTATATGCCAAGCTTATACGCAACGTCATTATAAAACAATTCTTTTTTAAACTGCTCAATTTCAGTGTCTTTTCCTATGTGAATAAATTCAATGCCCATGATTTCGGCAAAGTTACGCATAATTTCAGCATTAAGGCTGTAAGACAAAACACTGTGGTGCGCTCCGCCGGCGTAAATCCATGCTTCGGCAGAAGTCTGAAGACATGGCAGCGGCTTCCACAGCACGCCCGCAACAGGCAGCTTCGGCATGTCGTTAATCTGTTCTTTGCATTCAACGTCATTACAAATCAGTCTGAGCCTGTCGCCCATGTCAACAAGAGTTACTACAACGGCGTTGCCTGTTTGTGCCTTGAACACAAGGCGTGCGGGGTCTTCCCTGCCGCCTATTCCAAGCGGGTGCACCTGAATTTTGGGTGTTTCTGCAGCGCAAGTGGGGCAAACTTCCAGCATGTGCGAGCCAAGCAGCATTTCATTGCCAGGCTCAAGGTGGTATGTATAGTCTTCCATAAACACCGTGCCGCCGTCAAGCCCCTCTGCCATTTGTTTCATAATTCTGGTCATGGCGGCAACTTTCCAGTCACCCTCTGCGCCAAAGCCGTAACCAAGGCGCATTAAGTCCTGCGCGGCAAGGCCGGGAAGCTGGCGAAGCCCCTGCAAATCTTCAAAATTAGTGTGAAAAGCATTGAAATTATATTTTTCAAAAAACTTTTTCAAAGCAACTTCAATTTTAGCCTGGTAACGCACGGCTTCAATGTTGTCTGTGTCCATAATGTAAAGCTTTTCATATTCCGCCATTTGTTCGTCTGTTTGGGCTTCGCTTATGGAATTAACTTCATTAATAATATCGCCGACGCCGTAATGGTCAATCTGCCAACCGAGCTTTATCTGGGCTTCAACCTTATCTCCGTCTGTTACGGCAACGTTGCGCATATTGTCAGAAATACGCAGAACATGCGTTTTTTTAGACTCTGCCGCGCCGACTGCCGCCCTTACCCATGCGGCCATTTTGCTTTGAAACTGTTCATCTTTCCAAAAGCCGGCTATAACCTTTCTTTTAAGGCGCATGCGCGAAGCTATGTAACCGTGTTCCCTGTCGCCGTGGGCAGACTGGTTTAAGTTCATGAAATCCATGTCAATATCGGCCCACGGAATATCTCTGTTATATTGCGTGTTAACATGAAGATATGGCTTTTGCAGCGCTTTGAGCCCCGCAATCCACGCTTTAGACGGTGAAAATGTGTGCATCCATGTAATAACGCCGGCGCATTGTTTGCTTTCATTGGCGCTTTGCATAATGCCAAGTATTTCACCTGACGTTTTAACGCAGGGCTTAGCAACTATTTTGCATGGAAGCTTTTCGCTCCACAGTGCGCACATTTCGGCAGCATGGGCGTTAATTGTTTCAAAAATATCTTCGCCATATAAAAACTGCGTTCCTACAACAAACCAAAATTCATAATCTTTAAATGCCATTGTGTTTTCTCCTTTAATAAAGGGCAGCGCCCCAAAATTTAATATTAAAAGCTTTAAATATTGTCTGCGGCAGCCGCTTCGATATTAAGCGCTTTTTTATAAAGCTCAATATATTCATTAAAGCCCTGCGCACCTTGCGCAGACGGTGCAAGGGTTGTTGCCGTGCAATGTGAAAATACCCTGTTTTCAAGGAAATCGCCGAGTGTTTCACCGGCGTTTTTGTCTACCAGATATCTTGCCAGCAGCGCTGCGCCCCATGCGCCGCCCTCGCCCGCGGTTTCGCACACAGTAACCGGCGCGTTAACCGAATCTGCCAAGAGCTGCTGCCCAACCACAGGGGTTTTGAAAAGCCCGCCGTGGCCTGTAAGGCTGTCAATTTTAACATTTTCTTTTTCAAGAATGTCCATGCCCAATTTCAGCGCTGATATTGCGGCATATACCTGGCTGCGCATAAAGTTTGCCAAATTAAATTCCGCGCCTTGCGTGCGCACAAACAGCGGCCTGCCGTCTTGCAAGCCGGCAACCGGTTCGCCGGAAAAATAGTTAAACGTGACCAGCCCGCCGCAGTCAGCCGCGCCTTTGAAAGCAAAACCATAAAGTAAATCATAAAGCTCGGGCTTTGAAATTTCTGCCGAAAGAGCCAAAGCAAATTCGCCGAATATTTTTACCCATGCGTCAAATTCGCCGCAGCAGTTATTGCAGTGCACCATTGCAACCGGGGCGCCCGTTGGCGTGGTAACCATGTCAATTTCACTGTAAACCCTTGAAAGCTGCTTTTCAAGCACAACCATAGAAAATATTGAAGTTCCTGCCGAAACGTTGCCGGTTTTTTCGCGCACGCTGTTAGTGGCTGCCATGCCCGTGCCCGCGTCGCCTTCAGGCGGGGCCATTAACGCGCCTGCTTTAAGCCTGCCTGTGGGGTCAATCAGCAAAGCCCCCTCTTCGCTGAGCCGGCCGGCATATTCACCGGCGTTGAGCACGCGCGGCAAAATGTCTTTAATATTCCAGTCATACCGGCTGACAGCCGGCAGCGCTGCAAATTTTTCAAGCATAGCTTCGTCAAAATGGCCGGTTTCACTGTCAATCGGAAACATGCCTGAAGCTTCGCCGACGCCCAGCACATTTTCGCCGCTTAACTTGTAATGAACATAACCCGCAAGGGTTGTGATGCGCGCAATGTCTGAAACATGCTGTTCATTGTCAAGAATGGCCTGGTATAAATGCGCAATGCTCCAGCGCTGGGGAATATTGAAATTAAAAAGCTCTGTAAGCTCTGCCGCCGCTTTCTGCGTGGTTGTGTTTCGCCATGTTCTAAATTGGCAAAGCTGCCTGCCGTTTTTATCAAAAGGCAGATAACCGTGCATCATTGCCGAAAAGCAGATTGACGACACATCTGTAATTGCAGCGCCGTATTTTTTAATTACGTTTGAATTGAGTTCGCTGAAAGCGCTGCGCAGCCCGCCCCACACATCGTCCATATGGTAAGTCCAATAGCCGTTTTCAAGGCGGTTTTCCCATGTGTGGCTGCCCGAAGCCAATGTTTGGAAATTTTTGTCCACCAGCACAGCTTTTATTCGCGTTGAGCCGAACTCTATGCCCAGCGATTCGCTGCCGTTTAATATATAGTCTGACATTGACACACCCCCGTGCAAATTATGTTAAACATTGCCGCCATTTGGCGCACGCGGCAGCAGGCGCAATAAACCCCACCGCTGCGAAACAATTGTAAATGAGCCCGGCTATTCTTTTATTTTTACAAGCGCCTGTTCAACCGTGTGGTTTTTTACGTTTTTAACGTCTATCAGCAGTCTGTCTGTTTCAATGGAAAAAGCCGCATTGTCAGCAGGTATGGTGTAATAAATTCCGAAAACATAGCCGCTGAATGTTTCATAGTCGTCAACCGGCAGGGTTATGTTAAGGGCTTTTGCAACATCGTCAAGCGGTGCAGAGCCTTGAATAAGCCATGCCCCGTCGCCGCATTTTTCAATGTCCGGGCGGTTTTTCAGTTTATTTTTTTCATTGTCTATATCGCCGACTATTTCTTCAAGCAAATCATTCATTGTGATAATGCCCACAGTGCCGCCATATTCGTCAAGCACAACCGCAAAATGATTTTTTGATTTTTGCATGTTGTCAAAAAGCACGTCTGTTTTCATGTTTTCAGGCACAAAATAGGGCTTTGAAACAGTTTCTTCCCATATAATTTTTTTGCTTTTAGTTCTGAGTCGCAAATATTTTTTCGAGTCCAATATGCCCACAATATTGTCAATATTTTCCTTGAAAATCGGGTATATGCTGTGTGATGATGAAATTATTATTTTGTCCCACTCGTCAACGGGGTCGTCTATGTCAAGCCCTAAAATGTCAGTTCTGTGGGTCGAAACTTCGCCGCACAATGTGTCGTCGAATTCAAAAATATTGTTAATCATTATTTTTTCGTCAACGTCAATTACGCCCTTTTCAGAGCCGGCGTCAACCAGCATAATTATTTCTTCTTCGCTGATTTCATCATCTTCGGCATTGGGGTCAATTCCGATGCAGCGCAGCACAATGTTGGTTGAAGCAGTAAGCAGCCAGACAAGCGGCGCGAATATTACGGAAACAAACGAAATGAGCCCGGAAACGCCGAGCGAAAGCTTTTCCGCCTTACGCATTGCTATGCGTTTGGGAACAAGTTCACCGAAAACAAGAGTCAAATATGAAAGAATTATGGTTATAAGTATTACGGAAACCGTGTCAAGCACAGATTCGGAAATTCCGATTCCGGCTTTTACCAGCGCCGCAACTATTATTTCAGAAAAATTATCTGCCGCAAAGGCAGAGCCCAGAAAGCCCGAAAGAGTTATGCACACCTGAATTGTAGCAAGAAATTTAGCGGGTTTCGCAGTAAGGCGCTGCAACCTTTTTGCTTTTTTATTGCCGTCTTTAACAAGCTTTTCAAGCCTGACCTCGTTCATAGAAACAACGGCAATTTCAGCGCTTGCAAACACTGCGTTTACAAAAATAAGCACAATCTGCAAAAGAAGCTGCGCCCATAGAGACATTGGAAAAAACCCCCATAATTTGCTAATATTGATGTGTTTAATATTATGATATAATTAAAAAGATAAAAAGTCAATATAACTGTGAAAAAAATCTCTGCCGGCATAGCAGGCACCTGCCTTAGCCTGCCGGCGCCTGGTTACCGCCGGACGCTGTGCACCATGCAGCGGTAAATTTTTTGTTTTATTTTGAAAATTGGGTATTGACTAAAAAGCATTTAAGTGGTATTATAGCTAAGTCTGAAAAGACAAAATAAGATTTGGGCCATTAGCTCAGTTGGTTAGAGCTCCCGGCTCATAACCGGTCGGTCCGGGGTTCGAGTCCCTGATGGCCCACCAAATCTTAGGGGTATAGCTCAGTTGGTAGAGCAGCGGTCTCCAAAACCGCGTGCCGAGGGTTCAAATCCTTCTGCCCCTGCCAAAGAAACGGATACAGACAGTATCCGTTTTTTTGTGCAATAAATTTGAAGCCGAGGCACGCGCAGCGTGACGGGCATTTTCGCCGAAGCGCTGCCTGCGGCAGAAACAGCGAGGCGGAAATGGCGCCGCGGTCAAAATTTGTAAGCAACAGCGAATCAAATTTTGGGCGCCGCAAGAGGGGTTGCAAAGCAACTTCAAATCCTTTCGCCCCTGCCAAAGAAACGGATACAGACAGTATCCGTTTTTTTGTGCAATAAATTCAAAGCCGAGACATGCAGTTTTGATTTGCTGCAAAAGCGCTTAATAACGCACTGCCATTATTGAATTCATAATTCACAGCCGGCTTTTGCAAAGCTTTATGGTAAGTTCATAAAGCATTTACAATTTATTGAATCAGATTCATTCAATTTAATTCAGTTATATGTTATTATGTGTTCAATAAGGGCTTGCCACGTTGAATAGCGGGCAAGCCCTTATTGAATAGTTTTTCAGAAAGCGGGAATACCCTGCCATACGGTGTTTTCGCCGGTTGACTGCACCGCAGAAAAAAGCAAGCGGCAGCTGCGGCTTACGGGCGGCTGAAAAACCTTTTTAAAATTGGCAGGGTTTCAAATTAAAGGGGGCGCTCAATTGAGCGCCCCCTTTAATTTAATGGGAAAATGAGTTTATCTTTTGATTTCGTCCCACGGCTTGCCGTCAATATGGAACAAGTCGTCAAATTCATAACGGTTGTTTTCGGTTTTTGCGTGGCTCGGATACCAAACCTGGGCAAAGAACGGGTTGGTTTTTGCAATTGAGTCATAGTCCCACGCTTTTTGCGGAATATAGCATTCCGGGCACCAGTGGCCGCCAAGCAGAATTAAAGTCGGGCTGGCTTCAAATTCAGCGCCGCAATGGCCGCATTTCCATTTAAGCTTAGTTTTAAGGTCGCCCTTTTGCATTGAATCAGACAGGCATTCGCCGCCCCTGAATTTAGCGGCGCCTTTCATGTCTTCTATGTCAAGCTCAGCTTCCGGCTTATCTTCGTCATAACCGTGGTCAAGCTTATATTTGTCTGCAGCGGCATTGTCTTTGTCAAATTTAATTATTTCAAAATCTGACCATTTTGTTGGAATCCTTTCCCACTCTTCCTTAGAGCCGAAATATGCGCTCATGCGCACCTTGTTGTCTTTTTCAGCCCAGTCAAGCGTGCCGAAGTCAGGCGTTGAGGCAATTTTTTTCATAAACGGCTTTGCGCAGGCAGCAACAACGCCCTTTGGCAGGTAACGCGGAATTTTGAAATAGAATTCAACCTGGTTTGCAAGGCGGTTGAAATAATCTTGCACAGGCAGATTTTCGCGGAAATGAAGGTAATTTTCAAGCTTGTCGCCGTCAGCATAAAACTGGCCGTGGAAGTTTTTGGTGATAAACCAATTGGGCTCAAACAGCTTTTCAGGGCCGGCAAGGCCGAGAGTGCCAAGCAGCAGACATTCAAATTCATAGTTGGAAATTCTGTATTCCTTACCGGAACCTATGTTGTAAAAATGATTCCAGAAATCTGCGCCCAGATTGCCCGCCGCGTCTTCAGTTACAAGGTTGCACATAAGTCTGCCCGAATCTTCCACAGTGCACCATTCAAGCACGCCGTTAATCGGCACGTGGAACATAATCGGGTCCATATTTTTAAGAATATCGGGGTAAAGTATGCCTGACTGGCGCATAACAACCCAGTTTTTAATTCCGCTTTCAACAAAGGTGCGTTCCGCAACACATTTTGAAACCGCATAATGGTCATAAATAGAAACCTTAAGCGGGTCACCGCAACGGCCCCAGTGAATCGGGTAATTTCTGCCGCCGGTTTCGGCAACTGTGCCTATGTAGCAGACCTTAATGTCGTCTGCATTTGGCTGTGCCAAAACAGCTTTGCAAATATTTTCGGCAGCGCCTATATTAACTTTCTGTGTTGTATAGGGCTTCCAGTCAGCAGCCGGGGAAACCATGCCGCCGACATGCAGAACATAGTCAGAGCCTGTAACGCCCTCAAGTATAGAGTCATAATCAAGGAAATCGCCCCAAACAATTTTAACATTGGGCTTGCCCATAATAGGCTTTAAAAGTTCCTCATTTTTCTTGCTTTTTCTTGCAAGTAATTTCAGGTTGATTTCGTTAGGCTTTTTAAGTATTTCCTGAACGGCGGCCCACCCCATGTTTCCTGTGCCGCCTGTTAAAAATACGGTTTTCTTAGACATTGTGCTTCCTCCTTAATTAAATAAATCAATTATAAACATTATAAATTATTCATGAAAAAAATTCAACTGTTATTTTAATATTTGTGTCCATTTATTAAATACGCTTAAAATAATTACCGGCAACGCCTTATTTAATAACCGTTTTATTG
>JAJQIJ010000040.1 GCA_021199275.1 Clostridiales bacterium | reverse complement strand
TCGCTGTCGCCTATATGTATTTCCTGAACCGGGCTGTATGAATCTGACGAAAAAGCGTCAATAGCCGAATTAACCGCCGCTTCGTCTGCCGGGGCGGGTGCATTGGCATCTTCGCTGCCGGCTTCGGCAGTGGCCTGCGGCTGCTCTTCGTATTCCTGTGCGGGCTCTGTCGCGCCGGTGGGCTCGTCAGTTGCCTCTTCAGGCGCTTCGGGGGCATATTCGGCTGTGCTGTCACCTGCCGCGGCTATGCCGTCAGCGGCGTCTTGCGGCTGCCCGGCTTCTGTTTGTGGCTCCTGTTCGTCTTGCTCTTCCTGTGCGTCTTGCGACTGCTCTGTCTCATATTCCTCATGCTCATTATATTCGCCGGGCGCTTGTGTGTTTTCTTTATATTCAGACGCGTCTATGTCGCCCAGCTGCGAAAAAATGCCGTCTATTTCGGCTTTCAAGTCCGCGCTGTCTTCCTGTGCAGCTGCCGGCGCTTCGGCTTCGGCGGCTTCCATCATTTCATGCAGCTTTTCAAGCTGTGTTTCATAAAGAGACACTAAGCTGTTTTTAAATGTGCCCGCCTCTGCTTTGAGCTTTGACGTAAGTTCGTCATAATATTCCTTTTTGCTGCTTGCGTTTGTAATGATTTCGTCTGACGTTGTCTGGGCCTTGTCAACAATGTCCTGCGCCAGCACCCTTGCGCTTCTGAGCGCGGAATTTGCCTTTTGTTCCGCCTCATTTATAATTTCATTGGCGGCGGCGGCTTTTTCCTTAGTTATTGAAGACGCATAATTTCTGGCTTCAGAAATAAGCTTTTCAGCCTTTTCCTTTGCTGCAAGCACAGTTCTTTGTGCCGAAGACGCGCTTTCGCGCATAAGCTTTTCTGACTTTTCCCTGGCGCTTTTTTTCAGCCCGTCCGCCGCTTTCTGGGCGGTTATAACCGCAGCTTTAATGGTGTCTTCATCGTCGCGATATTCTTCCACCTTTTGCGCAAGTATTTCAAGCTTTCTGTAAAGCTCTTTGTTTTCTGCATAAACGGCTGAATAAGATTCGGCAATTTCATTGAGAAACGCATTCGTTTCGTCAATATCATAACCCTGCTGTGCGGTTGACAGAACTTTTTCCTTTATTTGCTTTGGTGTAATCATCATATATCCTCCTCTGAATTTTCGGCAAATTACATAAACATGCCGTTGCTTTCCAGTTCATCTATAAGGTCGCCCATTACGTCAACATAATACGGCGTTATGATATAGGTGCTGTTCGCAACCCGCTGAATAGAGCCGTTGTTGGCATAGGCAACGCCGCTTAAAAAGTCAAGCAGCCGCCTTGCAATGTCGCGGTTTGTTGACTCTAAATTTAAAACAACCGTGCGCTTCAGGTTTAAATTGTCGCCTATTGCGGCGGCTTCTTCAAACCTGTCAGGCTTTACAAGCACAACCTGCAGCTGCGCTGTTGTGTGTATGTTTACTATTTTGTCTGAATCTGTTCTGGTGCGCCTGATTTTTTCAGGCTTTTCCTCACGCGGCACCCTTACGTTTTTGGCGCTTTTTTCCCTTTCGCGTCTGGCGGGCGCCGCAATGCCGAAAGACGATTCTTTGTCTTCATAAAAATCGTCAAAATCATCGTCGTCGCTTTCATGAATAATTTCGGCAAATTTGTCAAAAATACCCATATTCATTACCTCCTAAAAATATTTTCTTTCGCCGAATATGGCGGAACCCACTCTGATTATATTTGAGCCCTCTGAAATTGCGGCTTCATAGTCGCCGCTCATGCCCATAGACAAAACTGCCATATCTATATTATCTATATTTTTACTGCCCATGTCAATGAATGTTTTATACATGGCGGAAAAATATTGCCTTTGTTCCTTTTCATTTTCACAAATGGGCGGAATTGCCATAAGCCCCTTTACGGCAATGCCGCCAAGATTTGACATTTCACACAGCAGCTCTTCAAGCTGTTCGGGCAAAACGCCGCTTTTGCTTTCTTCACGCCCTATATTTACTTCAACCAGGCAGCGTGTAACAATGCCCTTTGAAACAGACGCTTTTGAAATTTCCCTTGCCAGCTTTAAGGAAGCCACAGATTCAATCATGTCAACCTGCCCGGTAATTTTTGCTGCCTTATTGGTCTGCAAATGCCCAATCAGGTGTTTTTCTATGCCGCCGAGCTTTAAAAATTCCATTTTGCCCAGATATTCCTGCACCCTGTTTTCGCCTATAAGGTCTGCGCCGGAATCTATAACCGCGTTTATATATTCGGGCTCCACCGTTTTTGTAACGCACATCAGCCGCACGTCGGCTTCATTTCTGCCGCTTTTCACGGCGGCTGTTTTCATTTTTTCCAAAACATGAAAATAATTGTCTTTAACAGCGCGCAGCTTTTTTTCGTCAGGCATAAACTTTTCCATCGCTCAAATCTGTCCCCTTTATAATAATTTCGTCATACAGCTTAATTCCGCCGTCTGTTTCGTCGTCATAGCTCAAAATGACATATCCGTCTCCGGTATATTTGATTTCGGCGCTGCGCCATGTAATAACAGATGAAAGTAAAACATAAACTCCCTTTTCGCCGTCTTGCACATGCACCGCCTGAGTTGGCACCATAATGCCCGTGTATTCCTCAATTCTTATTTCAATGTCGCTGGTGCGCAGCTGCGCCAAAGAGCTGTTCATTGTGCCGCAGCTTAAAATCAGCACCGTTTCTTCCTGCCCCAGGGCTGCGTCCCCCGCGCCGCTTTCTATTGTGCAGCTTAAAACTTCGCTTGACGAGGAAAGCGTAATATCAACCGTGTCGCCGTTTTCAAGCTCTTTTACATCGTCTGTTGAAACAACGGCGCACAAATACCACTCAAAGTCGGTAATTATTTTGCCAAATGAATTTGCCGCGGCAGCCCCGGAACTTTGGGCGGTTTCAATGTAAGCTTCCAGCGTTTCAACGTCAAGCGACAAAACGCTGTCATAATCAAAAGCGTCTTCAAGCGAATCTGTATAGCTTGAAAAAATGCCCGACTCTTCAGCTGTTATATAGCTTGAGGGTTTGCACCGGGAAAGGTCTATTGAATTTAACTCTTCGGTCAGCTCCTTTACTACAGACGAAAAATCAACGTCTTCGCCTATTAAAAGCTGCCTTGTTATCAGCTTGTCGTTAAGGCTGTCCGCGCAGTCGCTTACAGAATCTGCGTCATAGCTGCCTGACAGCGATTTTATATAATTCCCCAGTTCGCTGACTATGTCTTTATCTATTGACTCAACATCTGTCACCTGCCCCACGGCTTTGTTTTCCAGTGCGGCATAATATTCCAGCTGCTGCTCAATTTCAAGATATTGTGAATATGCCGCCGCGCTTTCGTCAGACGAAAACACCATTGCAACCTCTCCGTTTTTTGCAACCTTTCCGCCGTCAGAAACACTTGGCACCACCACGCCGTCTTCGCTTTCAAGCACTGTTTCCTGTCTTATTATAAGCGCGCTTGCGCTCAGGGTTTTGTAAACAGTTGACTTTACCGCTGTCTGCGTTTGAATGCTGACGTTGAGCACACTAAAACAAGACACGGCAATATATGCCGCTACTAAAATTATAAGCAAAACCATAACCCAGTTTCGCTTTAACAAATTCAGAAAATTTTTTGAGTTGCCGCCGCTGTCTTTATTTTTCATTTAAAAAATCCCTGCTTTTTTCAATGGCCGCCGCATAAAGCTGTGTTTCAGTCATGCTGTCTGCCGGCAAAAGCACCGCGCCATGCCGGCGTTTAAACCATGTTATCTGCCGCTTTGCATAACGCCTTGTCTGCCGTTTTATGTTTTCGCGCGCCTCGTTTAGCGTTATTTCGCCCCTGAAATACGGCTGCAGCTCTTTCGGCCCAATGGCCTGCGCCGCGGTTTTGGAAGCGCCGGCGAAGCACTTAAGCGCTTCGTCAACAAGGCCGTTTTCAAACATTTCGTCAACTCGCCTGTCAATTCGTTCATATAAAAGCTGCCGGTTATTAAAGGAAATTATGAAATACAGTGTTTCAAATGGGTTTCCCCCCGCCCGCGAAAGCTCGTTTTGCCGTGTTTTTGTGCTGCCGGCAAAGCATATTTCAAGCGCCCTTATCACCCGCTTTTTGTTGTTAGGGTGAATCAGCTTGGCTGCCTGCGGGTCTTTAAGGCAAAGCGTTTCATAAAGCTCGCCCGCGCTTTTTTCGCAAAGCTGCTGTCTGAGCATTTCGTCATGCTTTATGGGTGAAAACGAAATATTGTCAACCAGGCTGTCAATAAAAAGCCCGGTGCCGCCCACTATCAGCGGGGTGTTGCCCCTGCTTTCTATTTCAGAAATCTTGGCGCGCGCCGCATTGCAGAAATCAGAAACCGAAAATTCACTTTCCCTGCTTATAAATTCAACCAAATGGTGCGCCACGCCCTGCATTTCGGCTGCCGCCGGTGCCGCAGTGGCTATGTGCATGCCGGTGTAAACCTGCATGGAATCTGCGCTTATAACTTCACCCGAAAGGGCTTTCGCTATTTCAACGCCAAGCGCGGTTTTGCCCGAAGCCGTCGGCCCGGCCACAACAATAAGCTTTGTCTTTTTCATTGCACGCGCCCAAATTGCTTTTCAAGCTCATGTCTTGAAATTTTTATCATTACCGGCCTGCCATGCGGGCAATAGCGAATGTTAGGCATTGAAAACAGCTTGTTTACAAACAGCTGCATTTCGGCGGCGCTCATGCGGTCCCCTGCCTTTACGGCGCCGCGGCATGAAGCCGAATGAAAAATCCAGTCCATCTTGTCAGGCTCAATGTCTGTCTTATGCTCTGTCAGCTTTTTTGCAATTTCCACAATCAGGTCGTTTATGTCCGCCCCGTCAAGCAGCGCGGGCGCTTCGCGCACTATTACGGACATGTTGCCGAAATCTTCCACCAAAAAGCCGCATTTGTTTATTAAATCTAAATTTTCTGTTACCGCGCTGTATTCTTCGCCTGACAGGCGCACCGCAACGCTTTGCAGCAGCACCTGTGCCGGCACGCCGGACGCGGCGTCTTCGCGCAGCCTTTCGTAATTCATTCTTTCATGCGCTGCATGCTTGTCAATGTAATACAGCTCGCCGCCGCGCTGAACTATTATGTATGTTGAAAAGGCTTCGCCAATAATTTTTATGTCCTGCGTTTTGCCGTCTTCCGTTATCACGGCTGCGCCGGGCTGTTTGGGGCTCTGCGCCGGCTCTGCGGTTTTTTCGCCCTGAATCGGGGCGCCGGCGCCCATGTTAAGCTCAATGCCGCCGTCATAATCTGCCGGGGCGGCAACCTGCCACACCTCGCCCAGCTCGCTTTTTGTAAATTTCATTTGCCGCGCTTCGGGCTGCTTTTTGAAAATGTCAAGCTTTATGCTTTGGCTGTGAACGCCCGTGGGCGGCTGCTTTGGCATGTCAAATTTGCCCTCTTTAACGGTGTCGCGGCTTTCAATGGCCGTTTTTACACCGTAATAAATCAGGTTGAAAACGCTTCTTTCGTTTACAAAACGCACCTCTATTTTTGATGGGTGCACGTTTACGTCCACCAGCGGCAAGTCAAGCGAAACATTTAAAACACAGGCGGGGTAACGCCCTGTCATAATCACGTTTTTGTAAGCCTGTTCAAGAGCCGCCATGGCAGTGCGGCTTTTGACATACCTGCCGTTTACATAAAAAAACTGCATTGCGCGGCTTTTTCTTGACGCATGTGGTTTGCTTACAAATCCCTGCACTTTCATTGACGGCAGGCTGTAATCCACCTCTATTAACGACTCTGAAATTTCCTGCCCCAGCACACTGTAAATGCAGTCTTTCAAAGAGCCGTTGCCGGAAGTTATAAGCACCTGCCGCCCGTCTCTTATAAATCTTATTGAAATTTCGGGGTGTGAAAGGGCAATGCGTTCCACAACGCCCTGCACCGAATTGCCTTCCGTTACGTCTTTTTTCAGAAATTTCATTCTGGCGGGCACATTGTAAAAAATATCTCTTACCACAATTGTTGTGCCCAAAGGGCAGCCGGCGTCTTCAAAAAGCTGCTCTGCCCCTGCGGCAATTTCATAGCGCACGCCCATGCTCTCGCCGCCGGCGCGCGTCATCATTTCAATTTTTGAAACCGCGGCTATTGACGCCATGGCTTCCCCGCGGAAACCCAGCGTGCCTATTGCGTCAAGGTCATCTTTATTTGCAATTTTAGATGTGGCGTGCGGCGTAAAAACATTTCTTACGTCATCTCTTAAAATGCCTGTTCCGTCGTCGGTAATTCTGATATATGTTGTGCCGCCGTTTTTAATTTCCACCGTAATGTTTTCAGCCTTGGCGTCTATGGAATTTTCAACCATTTCCTTTACAACGCTCATTGGCCTTTCGGCAACCTCTCCTGCTGCTATAAGGCTGTAAACATCTTTGCCCAGCACATTAATCTTTGCCACATCACCACCGCCCTTTCTTTCGGCGCCCGCCATAACCGGCGCCGTAATACTTGCATTTTGCGGCTTAAAACCTGCCGCGTTTTGCTTAAATTTCCTGTGCTTTCTTTTTAAGCCTATAAAGCTCTTGCATGGCTTCAATTGGGGTCAGCGTGTCCACGTCAACCCTGCCTAAAAGGCTTATTATTTCATCTTTCTTTTCGGTGCTTGCCTGTTCTTCCTCGTCCGGCAGGGGCGCTGCCGAATATTCACGCGCTTCAAGCTTCATCTGTGCTTCGCCGCCGGCTTCCAGCTCACCCAAAATCACCTTGGCCCTTTCAACAACATCTTTTGGCACGCCCGCAAGCTTCGCCACCTCTATGCCAAAACTTTCGTCTGCCCCACCTTCAACAATTCTGCGCAAAAATGTTATGTCGTCTCCGCGCTTTTTAACAGCCACGGAATAATTATGCACGCCTTCCAGTTCGCCTTCCATAACAGTCAGCTCATGGTAATGTGTGGCAAACAGCGTTTTTGCGCCCAGCGTGCTTTTGCGGCAGGCATATTCAAGCACCGCCCTTGCAATGCTCATGCCGTCATATGTGGAAGTGCCTCTGCCTATTTCGTCTAAAATTATCAGGCTGTCAGAAGTGGCGCTTTTAAGGATTGACGACACCTCGTTCATTTCCACCATAAAAGTGGACTGGCCTGTTGAAAGGTCGTCTGCCGCGCCGACGCGCGTATAAATAGCGTCTACCACGCCTATATTTGCCTTTTTCGCAGGCACAAAAGAGCCAATCTGCGCCAGTAAAACAATCAGCGCTATTTGGCGCATATATGTTGACTTGCCCGCCATGTTCGGCCCGGTTATAATGGCGCACCTGTAATTTTCTTTGTCAAGGCGCGCATCATTGGGCACAAACGGCGCGTCGCTGAGCAGCTCTTCCACAACGGGGTGCCTGCCCTCTTTTATGTCAACTATGCCATCGCTGTTTATTTGCGGGCACACATAATTGTTTTGCACCGCAGTTTCGGCAAGGGCCGCCACCGCGTCCAGCTCAGCATATGCCCTGGCTGTCCTGCGCAGCCTTTCAGCCTGCTGCGCAACCCTGTCGCGCACCTCGCAAAACAGCTTGTATTGCAACGCAAAGTCACGTTCAGACGCGCTTAATATTTTAACCTCAAGCTCCTTGAGCTCAGGCGTTATGTAACGTTCGCAGTTGGCAAGGGTCTGTTTTCTGATATAACTTTCCGGCACAAGGTTTTTATATGAATTGGTGACTTCTATGTAATAGCCAAAAATTCTGTTATAGCCTATTTTAAGCTTCGGTATTCCGGTTTTTTCCTTTTCGTCATATTCCATTGCCGAAATAGCGCCGGCAGCGTCGTCTTTTATGTAAAGAATTTCGTCCAGCTCTTTGTTATAGCCTGCTTTAATCAAACCGCCCTCGCGAATAAGAATCGGCGGCGACTCAACAACAGCCCTGTCTATAAGCTCCGCCACGTCTGCAAGGGTGTCTATTTCGTCATTAATTCGCACCAGCATTTCGGCTTCGGCGCTTTTAAGCTGCTCTTTGATTTTCGGCAGGCGCTCAATAGTCTTTTGCAGCGCTTTTAATTCCCTTGCGTTGGCAGAGCCGTATGCCACCCTTGTAACCAAACGTTCCATGTCGTTTGACCCGGTAAGCGCCTGCCTTATTTTGTCGCGCCGGCCGGGGTTTTTCACCAGTTCGCCCACGGCATGCTGCCTTTTTTCAATTTCGCTGACGGACATAAGCGGCCTTTCAAGCCAGCTTTTTATAAGGCGCTTGCCGGGGGAAGTTTTGGTTTTGTCAATAACCGAAAGCAGCGAATGCGACTTGTCAAGCGTCATCATTGAACTTGTCAGCTCAAGGCTGCGCCTTGCATTCATGTCAAGCTGCATATATTTGTTTTTTTCAAAAAATTCCACGCTCGCGCCGTTTTCAATGTCAGCGCTTTTTTGGCACAGCAGCAGGTAATCTATAACCGCGCCTAAGGCTGACACCGCCGCCTTGCTCTGCCCCAGGTTGAGCTGCCCGACTTCGTCGCTTTTAAGCGTTTCAAATATCACCGCCGTGGCGGCGTCAAAATCATATTTGTCGTCGCCCAAAAGCTGAATTTCGGTTTTCAGGCGCACCTTTACGAAGTCCTTTACCTCGTCAAGCTCCAGCGTTTGCGCGTTTGCAATGACTTCCTTCGGCTGGTAAGCTGCCAGCTGGTTTATAAGCTCGTCTTCAATATTACTGCCGTTTACAAAGGTTATGTGAAACTGCGCCGTGGAAGAGTCTGCAAAGCAAATGCCGGCCTCTTCGCCTTTTGTGCAAATTGAACACAGGTAATTGTTCTGCGCGTCGTCAAGCATGCCGTCGTCAATCAGCGTGCCGGAAGTCATAATGCGCGTCACGTCTCTTTTCACAATGCCCTTGGCTTCGGCCGGGTTTTCAAGCTGTTCGCAAATTGCCACCTTGTAACCGCTTTCAATAAGCTTGGCTATATAAGTTTCGGCGGAATGATATGGCACGCCGCACATTGGCGCGCGTTCCTTTGCGCCGCAGTCTTTTGACGTAAGAGTAAGCCCCAGCACTTTTGAGCCTGTTTTAGCGTCGTCAAAAAACAGCTCGTAAAAGTCACCCAGGCGGAAAAACAAAAGCATGTCCGGGTATTGCTCTTTAACGTCAAAATATTGCCGCATCATGGGTGAAAGCTTGCTTTTGTTTATTTGCTGATTTTGCTTTTTGTCAGACATTTTGTTTGCCTTTGCCTTTCTCTTTAAACATATGCCTTTTTGTATATGCCTTTTGGTTTACCTTTCTTTCGGCGGCGCTGCGCTTTAATAGCAGCCGCCGCAGGTTGCGCAGTTGTGCGTGCAGTCATCTGGCGTTATTTCGCAGGTTTCAGGGTTTTCGCCGTCAAAAAACATGCCTATCATTTTGCTTATATACTGCGCCATGCCGTCAACCTCTGACGCTGCGGCGGAATAGTTTTTCATGTCTTCATATTCCATAATTTCAGTGTAAATATTCTGGTATTTGTCTTGCAGCTCTTCTATTTTTGCACTGTCTGCCTCGTCTGCCTTAGCGCTTTCCTGCTGGTATTGCAGCGACAGCAGCTGCATTTCGTGCATTTTGTCTTGCAAAAGTTCGTTTTTGTCATTTACCTCTGCCGCAGCTTTCAGCGCTTTATAGCGTTCGTCGCTCTGAATGGCGGCCCCAAGCTGCCTTAATGCCTGTTCAAGTTCCATAATCAATAACCTTTCCGGCTGCATTGGTTTTTTAATCACGTTGCTCGCGGGCAGCCGCCGCGGCGTGATTTCAGCTGTTTAAGCAATCGGCGCGTTGAAATTTAATTTCCCTGCGCCGCGCCGTCAATCGCTGCTTTCAATTTCGCCCACTAAAACATATGTCTTGGGCGTTGTTGCTTTAATATTTTGAAATGTGCCTATAAGTTCCCTGCCGCCTTTGAATTCTATTATTAAATTCCCGTCTGTTCTGGCGGCCAGGTAACCCGCGCCAAGCTTGCCTTCGCCATATACAAAAGACTTGAATGTTTTGCCCCGGAACTTTTTCATGTTTTCATCTGAAATTTTTTCCTGCAAGTCAGTCAGCTCTTTAAACCACTTTTTCTTTTCGTCAAGCGGCGTCAAGTCAGGCATTTCAGCCGCGGGCGTGCCCTTGCGCGGGGAATAGATAAATGTGAAAAGCGCCGAAAATTTTATTTCGCTGACAAGCGAAAGCGTTTCGCAAAACTCTTCATAAGTTTCCCCGGGAAAGCCGACTATTATGTCAGACGTAATTGAAATGTCATCTCCCATTAACTGCCGTGCATAATTGACAAGTTCAATATACTGTTCCCTTGTATAGCCGCGGTGCATGGCTTTCAAAACCCTGTTGCTGCCGCTTTGAAACGGCAGGTGCAGGTGGCGCGCCACCTTGCCGCAGCCGGCCATGGTTTGAAGCAGCTCTTTAGTGCAGTCTTTCGGGTGGCTTGTCATAAATCTGATTCTGAAATCGCCGTCAATTTCATTGAGCTCGCGCAGCAGCTGCGCAAATGAAACGCGCGGCTCTAAATCTTTGCCATAGGAATTTACGTTTTGCCCCAAAAGGGTTATTTCCTTGCAGCCCATGGAAACAAGTTCCTTGGCTTCACCAATAATTACATTTTTGTCCCTGCTGCGCTCGCGCCCCCTTACATAAGGCACAATGCAATATGTACAGAAATTGTTGCAGCCGTACATAATAGGCAGCCATGCCCTTGTCTTGCTGTCATGCAGCACCGGCACGCCCTCTGCTATAACGCCGTCTGCATCAGGCGTTTCAAACACGCGCTTTTTTTCAGACAGCACGCTGTAAAGCAGCTGTGGCAGGCAATGTATAACATGCGTGCCGAAAACAAGGTCAACAAAGGGAAAGCTCTTTTTTATTTTGTTTGCAATATGTTCCTGCTGCATCATGCAGCCGCAGCAGGCAATCACCACGTCTTTATTTTCTTCTTTATATGCCTTTAACATGCCTATATTGCCAAACACCCTGGCTTCCGCATGTTCGCGCACGGCGCAGGTGTTGAAAATTATAAGCTGCGCTTCAAGCCTGTTTTCAGTAAAGCCATAGCCCATTTCCGCCAGCATGCCCTTTATTTTTTCGCTGTCTGCAAGGTTTTGCTGGCAGCCGAATGTAACAACCGCGGCAAGGGGCTTTTGCGTATATTTTGTTTGCAGCAAAGCTTTGACCTTTTCGCAAAATTGCCGCTGGCGGCTGATTTCCTGTAAATCAAGCGCAGCCGTTTTTCGTTTCCCTGCCGTCATATTTCACCCCGCTGTTTTATTTTTTTGCAAAGCCGGCTTAAACGGCGCCGGTTAAGCCCGCCGGCTTGCAGCGCCCGAAATCAATATTGCAAAAGCCGCCCCGTTCAGGTGCCGGGCTGTTCTTGCGCAGGCGCAGACATATTTTTAAATATTATATCAAACAGCGGCGACTTATTCAACATGTATATTTAAATAAAATTAATAAATTTTTTAAATAAAATCTGCCGGTGCGGCATTAGCGCGCGTTTTGCTTTTTAGTTGCATTTTGCATAAAATAATGTTAAAATTTTCTTTGTTGAGGTGAAACTATGTTTGAAAAAAGAGGCGCGGGCGTTTTGTTTCCCGTAAGCTGTGCCCCGTCTGAATACGGCGTCGGCGTGTTTGGCGGCGGGCTATATAATTTTATTGACAAAATCAGCGAAATGGGCTTTTCATATTGGCAGGTGCTGCCTTTAAACCCAGTTGACTGCCACGGCAGCCCCTATTGTTCGCACGGCGCGTTTGCCGGCGACTATATGTTTATAAACCCCGCCGGGCTTGTAAAGAGCTCTCTTGTAAGCGCGGCAGACGCCGCAGAAAACATATATTCCGGCTCTGCTTACACCGCAAATTATGACTTTGCGCACGAAAAGCGCCTTAAGCTTTTAAGGGCGGCATATAAAAATATAACCCCGCAGCTTAAAAGTGAAATTGAAAAATTCACGCAGGAAAATGTGCAAATTTCGGCTTTTGCACTTTATATGGCGGTAAAAGAAAGCGAAGGCGGCGCGCCGTGGCACAAATGGCCGCGGCGTAAAGCCTGTTACGGCGATTGCCTTAAAGACGCCGCCAAATATGAAAAAGAAGCCGCTTTTTGGCGCTTTGTTCAATATATTTTTTATTCACAGTGGAAACAGATAAAAGACTATGCAAACAGCAGGGGCATAGCCGTTATAGGCGACATGCCGTTTTATGTGTCTTTTGACAGTGCAGACGTTTGGGCAAACACCGCGCTTTTTGATATTGACGAAAAAACGTTTGTGCAAAAAAGCCTTGCCGGCGTGCCGCCCGATTATTTCAGCGCAGACGGGCAGCTGTGGGGCAACCCCATTTACAATTGGGCTCAAATGAAAAGGCGCGGCTATGACTGGTGGCTTGGGCGCCTTGGCAACGCGCTGTCTCTTTTCGACGCCGTAAGGGTTGACCATTTCCGGGCTTTTGCAAGCTATTGGCAGGTGCCGGCTGGGGCGGAAAACGCAAGAGTGGGGCAGTGGAAAATCGGAGCCGGCACTGACTTTTTTGACAGGGTGTTTGAAAAATTCCCCCACGCCGCAATCATTGCGGAAGATTTGGGCAGCTACAGCGAAGATGTTTTGCAGCTGCTCAGCTACACGGGCTTTCCCGGCATGCGCGTGGCGCAGTTTGCGTTTGACGTAAACGGCGACTCTTCGCACCTGCCGCACAATGTGCCGAAAAACAGCGTAAGCTATGTGGGCACACACGACAACAACACCGTGCTCGGCTGGCTGTGGGAAGCAAGCGAAGCCGAACGGCGCTTTGCGCTTGATTACGCCGGCTTTCAGGGCGGCGACTGGGGGCGGGGCGGCTTTAAAAGCGAAAGCTGCCGCAAAATTACAGAAGCCGTGTGGAAAAGTTCGTCAAACACAGCTATTATTTCGTTTCAAGACATGTGCGGTTTTGGCTCTGACGCCAGAATGAACACCCCCGGCGTGGCTGAAGGCAACTGGCTTTTCCGCACAACAGACGACACCGTGAATTCAATAGACAGCGGCTATTTTCTTAAAATAAATAATCTTTACCGCCGCAGATACAGCCCGTTTTAAGCCGGCGCATTGCCGCCGGGCAAAAAACAGCACCGTGCATATGTTGCGCGGTGTTTTTTTATTTAATCACTGTCAATTTTTCAGCTTTCTCATAGAATGTTATGAAGCTCGGTATGTACGGCACAGCTGTACTTTTCGCGAAGCGTCAATATTTTATAAGGGAGTTTTTTTAATGGCTGATAATCCAATTATCGACACCGGCGAAAGGCGTATTAACGAAGCGGTCTGCATAGACACAAAGCGCATTTATGACAGCTGTGTTTCAAAAGACTGTTTGGAAGATTTAAGAGTTACATTTTTCAACCGCAGCCAGCGGCTGATTGACGACGCGGTAACGGTGAAATGCCGCGAATGCGAAATTGCGTCTGTTTCAATAGACGTTGAGGAAGTGCCCTTTAACAGGGGCTATTACAGCGTTGACGTTACGTTTTATTTCAAGCTTTCGTTTGACGCGTATTCGGCGCCGTGCACCACGCCGGACGTTGCTGTCGGCTATGCCGAATTTACAAAAAAATGCATACTTTACGGCTCTGAAGGCAATGTAAAGGTGTTTACGTCAAACCCAATTTCAGACGAAATAGACTGCCCGGAAGCGCCCCGGTATACAAACCCGACCGCTAAGCTTCAGGCCGTTGACCCCGTAATACTTTCATGTTCCATAATAGACGCGTGCGATTGCGGCATTGGCGTAACATCGTCTTTCCCGCAGTCTATTATAGCCAACAACACAGACAATGTGCCCAGCGCCGGCGCGGTAAAGGCGGTGCTTGTAACGCTGGGGCTGTTCAGCATTATTCAAATGGAACGCGATGTGCAGATTCTTATTCCGGCTTACGATTACTGCGTGCCTGAAAGGGAATGCGAATGTTCAACGCAAAACCCCTGCGACACTTTCAGCACAATTGATTTCCCGGTTGATGAATTTTTCCCGCCCGAACGCAGCGAACGCTCTGATGGCTGCTGCTGCGAAAATTCAGGCGAATAAAGAGCCGAAAAGCCGCCGTGCAATTTGCACGGCGGCCTGAAGCGCAAAACGGCAAAATATTTTCAACAAGGGCTATGCCCCCGGGTTATTGCTTAGCAGCCAAATCTGCTTGCCGTCAGTCGTTAAGGGCGGTTTTTTTAAGCCCCGAATAGTAAGCCATTATTTTTTTTGTGCCTGCTTTTTCAAACGCAATTTCAAGCAATATGTCGTTGCCCATAACTGCTTTTGACAGCACAACCCCGCTGCCGAACGCCTTGTGCAGCACCGAATCGCCCACTTTGAAATCATCTTTAGGCGCGGTTGGCTTTCGCTGCGGTGCGGCTCTTTTCGTGTTTTTCCTAAACGAAGCGCCGGCGGCGCTTTGCAAAGCTTCGCGCTGAAAATTAAGAAAAGCCGTAAAGTCGCTTACCGTAACGTCTTTAGTTACGCCGGCAGGCAATTCCTTAACAAAACGCGACTGCTGGTTTCTGTTTGTGGTGCCGTAAAGCATTCTTCTGCTTGCGTTTACAAGATACAGCTTTTCGCGCGCGCGTGTAATGCCCACATATGCAAGGCGGCGCTCCTCTTCCAAGTCCTCTTCGCTGTAAAGTGCCTGTGAAGACGGGAAAACGCCCTCTTCCATGCCGCATATAAACACCACCGGAAATTCAAGCCCTTTGGCGCAATGCAGGGTCATTAACACCACGCTGTCTTCATCTTCATTATATGAATCAATGTCTGACACCAAAGAAATGTCTTCAAGAAAATCTGAAAGGGTAAAATTTTCCTCTTCCTCTTGATATTTAATAAACATTGACGATATTTCGTTTATATTGCTTTTCCTGTCTTCAGCCGTTTCCGGGTCTTCGTCAAGGTATTCAAAATATTTTGTGTCTTCAATAATTTTTTGCAAAAGGTCTGAAAGCGGCATGTCGTCAAGGTTTTTTTCAAATTCGCCCATCATTGCCGCAAAGCGCTTGAGCTTTGCTTCGCTGCGCAGTGTTTTCTGAAATTCGTCTGCCCTTTTGCACACTTCAAGCGCCGAAATGCCCAGCGCCGCTGAAATTTCCATAACTGCCGCCACCGTGGCGGCGCCTATGCCGCGTTTCGGCACATTTACTATTCTTTGAAAACGCACATTGTCTGCCGGGTTGTTAATAAGCGCGAAATATGAAATTATGTCTTTGATTTCCTTTCTTTCAAAGAACCTGTTTCCGCCTATTATTTTGTGCGCAATGCCGTTTTTTGCCAGCGTTATTTCTATGTTTCTTGACTGCGCGTTTGTGCGGTAAAGCACTGCATGGTCGCTAAGCTTTCGCCCGTGCTTAACATTTTCCATGATTTCATCGGCAATAAACGCCGCTTCCGCAATTTCGTCTTGGGCGGTGTTTAAAATTATTTTTTCGCCCCGCCCCGCGTCAGTCCACAAATTTTTGCCTTTTCTGTATTTGTTGTTGGCTATAACCGCATTGGCCCCGTCAAGTATATTTTGCGTGGAACGATAGTTTTGTTCAAGCCTTATGACAGACGCATTTTTATATTTTTCTTCAAACGTAAGAATGTTTTCAACCGTGGCGCCCCTGAAACGGTATATGCTCTGGTCGTCATCTCCCACAACGCACACGTTGCCGCTGCCGCCGCCCAGCATTTCAACCATAAGGCACTGTGCGTAAGACGTGTCCTGATATTCGTCTACCATAATATATTTAAACTGGTTTTGGTAAAGCTCAAGCACATCTTTATTTTCACGCAAAAGGCGCACCGCATTGAAAATCAAATCGTCAAAATCCATAGCGTCGCTTTGCAGCAGCTCTTTTTGGTAAAGCTCATAACACTGGGCTATTTTTTCTTTTCTGAAATCATTTTTTGCTTGCTTTTTGTATTCGCTTACATCTATTATGCTGTCTTTTGCCGCGCTTATCTGGCTTAAAATATATTTGGCGCTCAGCAGCCTTTCTTCAATTTGCAGCTGTTTTTGGCAGCGTTTCATAACGCGCCTTTGGTCGTCTGCGTCATATATTGTGAAATGTGACGTATAGCCCAGCCTGTCTGCAAAACGGCGCAGCATTCTTGCAGAACAGGAATGAAAGGTGTAAGCCCATATGCTTGCAGCTTCGTCACCCACGGCGGCTGAAAGGCGCGCGCGTATTTCGGCAGCGGCCTTGTTGGTAAATGTTATTGCAAGCACCTGCCACGGCAGCGCAAGCGAATTTTCAATTATGTACTGCACACGCCTTACCAGCACTGTGGTTTTGCCTGAGCCTGCGCCCGCAAGAATTAAAAGCGGCCCTTCGGTGTGTTCAACAGCCCGCTGCTGCATTTCGTTTAACGGCATAATTTACCTCTTTTTCTTTATTTCAATAACTTATGGAATTGCCCACGCCTTTCAAGGCTGTGGGGGCAGATTTTTAATCAGCGGCAAGTTCAATTACCCGCACGGCACGTTTAGCGGCTTTCAAGCGCCATTGAAAAAGGGGGCTTGAGCGCCCCCTTTTGTGAATTAAGCCAATTCTCAGCCAAGAAGCGTAAGCAGCACACCGGCCGCCACGGCAGACCCTATAACGCCCGAAACATTGGGCCCCATTGCGTGCATAAGCAGGAAATTAGACGGGTTTTCCCGCTGCCCCTCTTTTTGGGCAACGCGGGCAGCCATGGGAACGGCGGAAACGCCTGCCGCGCCTATAAGCGGGTTGATTTTCCCCTTTGACAAAACATACATAAGCTTGCCGAAAAGCACGCCGCTTGCCGTGCCAATCGCAAAGGCCACAAGCCCAAGCGCAACTATTTTAAGCGTGTCAAATGTCAAAAAGCTCTGTGCGCTTGTGGTTGCGCCCACGGAAAGCCCCAGTAAAATTGTTATAATGTTCATAAGCTCGTTTTGCGCTGCTTTGGCAATTCTTTCGGTTCTGCCGCTTTCTTTTAACAGGTTGCCGAACATAAGCATGCCCACAAGCGAAGCCGCGTCAGGCAGCAGCAGCGCCACAATAACCGTTACCATAATGGGAAACAATATTTTTTCCAGCTTGGAAACCGGGCGCAGGTTGCCCATTACAACGCTGCGTTCCTTTTTTGTGGTAAGCGCGCGCATAATAGGCGGCTGAATTACCGGCACCAACGCCATATATGAATATGCCGCCACGGCTATTGTGCCCAGCAGGGCAGGCGCAAGCTGTGAAGTTACGAATATGGCAGTGGGCCCGTCTGCCCCGCCGATAATGGCTATTGACCCCGCTTCGGTGTCGCTAAAGCCCATTAGGGTTGCGCCGACATAGGTAAAGAAAATGCCAAACTGCGCAGCAGCGCCCAAAATAAAGCTTTTCGGGTTTGCAATAAGCGGCGAAAAGTCTGTCATGGCGCCTATTCCCAAGAAAATCAGCGGCGGGTAAATTCCCGCTTTTACGCCGAAATACAAATAGTCCAGCAGCCCCGCAGTGCAGACTTCGCCGGTGCTTTCGTTAATCATCTGCCCTGTTACAAGGTCTATAAAGCCCTCTAAATCGTGGTATTGCACCGCCAAATTCGCACCGGGAATATTGGCAAGCAGCATGCCGAACGCAATCGGAATCATAAGCAGCGGCTCAAAGCCCTTTTTAATGCCCAAATACAAAAAGAAAAATGAAACAAAAATCATTATAAGATTTTTTATTCCGCCGTCTGCGGTGAAAAAATATGCATAGCCGCTGTTGGCAAATATATCTGCTATAGCGCCCCACACGCCTTCAAGTACAGCCATAATTCACATAGCCTTTCCGGCTGCAATAATCAAGTCACTTTCACCCTTGCTGCAGCCCGGCAAGGCGTGACGGTTGGTTTTATTTACATAATGTTAAAACGGCCGGGTGTTTTGACTTACCGCCGCGCGTGCCCAGGCATTGCCGCCTGATGGGCGAATGTTTTTCTTTTTCACTGACTTTATTGTGAAATTGCCGCTTTGCTCATGCGCCCCAACAGCCGCCGCTATTACTGCAATAAGTTCCCCGTCAGGGTCTGCTTTTTGAACAGCCGGCGCGCTTTCAGGCGCCTCTTCTTTTACGGCAAGCGGCACGGCGGGCGGTTGAGCTTTTGCTTTTTGCGCTTTCTTTTCCTTGCGCTGCCTTGCAAGCTTTTCGCTTTTAGACACCAGCGCGCCGAAAGCATAAAACACCAAAATCAGCACAATGAGCACTGACAGCACTATTCCCACACCCGATATTACCACGGTTGCCACTTCAGTCCAGTCAATTGCCGCCGTAACGGCATTTGCAAACAAAGGCATTTCCATAAAGCACCCCTTAAAATATGTTAAGAAAAAAGTTTCGTCCCTTTAATGCGAAATTTAAATGGTTTTTAAATAAGGGCTTGCCCATAGCTAAAAAGGCAAGCGCAGATTTCGTTTTGCTGATTTGCCAAGGCGCCGCCTGCACGGGCACCCCCTGCACAAATAAAAGGGCAACCCGCCGCCAAAGGGGCGGCGAACATTCTTTCATAGATTATAAAACAGTTCAACAATATTTTCAACAAAAAAATGGCATTTTATTAAATATCTTGATTTATTTTTTCAATATGCTATAATAATCAGCAGAAAGGTTAACTGTTCTCTGCGCCGGCAATGCGCAACGTGCGTTAATAAGCGCACACCGGCCCGGCAGCTTTGAATTTCAAGGCTGTGTTGGGGCATGCCTTTCAAATTATTAAAAAGGCGGTCAGCCCATGAAAAAGGAAACTTTAATCATTGCCATTTTAGTAGCTCTCATTTTGCTTTGGTTTGCGGAAATATTGGGCATGCGAAAAACTTCTAAAGTTATAAGCGGCGCGGTTGATATGGGCTTTGCGCTGCTCAGGTAGCTGTGCGCTTACTTTTTAACCTTGGCAAAAAAAGTCCCGCCGCGAAAGGCGGCTTTCCGGGCGCGCCACGGCAGGAAATCACATTATTAACGGCATTGCTAAACCCCCTGTTTTAAAAACAGGGGGTTGTTTTTTGCTTTTTAGCTTGCAAGCCAGCCGCCGTCAACCTGCAGCACTTCGCCGCTTATATATTTTGCGTCGTCGCTTGCTAAAAACAGAGCGGCGGCGGCAATGTCTTCGGCCTCGCCCGGCTGCGGGGCGCATGCCAAAACGTTTTTAATGCGGCCATAGCCTTCCATATTAGGCATGCCCATTGAAGTTGAAATTTCAGTGTTTATTCCGCCGGGGGCAATGGCGTTGCAGCGAATTCCGTCAGGCATATACATATATGCCGTGTTTTTTGACAGCGCAAGCAGCGCCGCCTTTGACGCGCAGTAAATCGCGCCGGCGCAGGTGCGCATGGCGCCGACTGACGATACATTGATTATATTGCCCTTGTTTGGCTGTTCTTTCATCACGCAGACTGCCTTTCTCATGGCGGCCATAGGGCCGTAAACGTTTACAGCCATAACCTGCTCATATTTTTCGTCTGTGGCGTTTCCTATGGCGCTCATATCGTCCATAATTCCGGCATTGTTCACCAAAATGTCAAGCGCGCCGAATTTTTCTATTGCAAAGTCTATCATTCCCTCGTTGACTTCCCTTAGCGAAATGTCGCCCGCATATATTTCAACCTTGCCCTCTGCCGAAGCAAGAGCCTGCTGAAGCTCAAGCAGCCTTTCCTCTCTTCTTGCAACGGCAACTACATTGGCCCCCTCTTTTGCGAAAAGTTCAACAATGGCTTTGCCCATGCCTGACGACGCGCCGGTTACAACAGCGGTTTTCCCTGATAATTTCATAAAATTCCTCCATAATTTATTTGAAATTGATAATTTTTTAACAATCTCTTAATGGAATTATAGTTCTTATTGTCAACTTTGTCAATACAATATATGTAAATATATTTTAAATAAGCCTGCCGCCGGGCGAAAACGGCGGCGCCGCTTGGCGTTAATGCCGGCAGAGCCGAGCCGGCGCTGAATTACCTTGCAACACATTCATCAAGCGCGGCACTTATGGCAGCTTTGTCCATATTTTTGCCTATGAACACTATTTTATTAATTCTGTCGCCGTAAACCGGGTGCCACGCCGCAGCAATGTCAGGGTTTAATTTAAGTATAGCCCGTTTCTGGTGTTCGGGGTATGCGGCAATCCACTTTCCGTCGTCCACAGCATTTTTCTGCCTGCCGCTTTGTTCAAAAATATAAGCGGTGTCAGGGTCTTCTTTAATCCAGAAAATGCCCTTTGCCCTTATTACCCCGGCAGGCCATTTGGCAAACACGAAATTTTCAAACGCAGCCTTGTCAAGCGGCTTTACGTTTTGATACACAAAGGTGCCTATGCCGTATTCTTCGCTTTCGCCTTCATCTTCGTTTTCCTCTTCGCCCTGCATGGCCTTTAACCAGCCCGGGCTTTCAAGAATTTTTTCATAATCAAACCTGTGCGTGTCAAGTATTTCGCCCACGTCAACCTTGCCAAAGCTGGTTTCAATTATTTTGGCGTCGCTTTGCAGCGCCTTTATTACGGCAATTGCCTTTGCCTTTTCGCTGTCGCTTACTTCGTCTGTTTTGTTTAACACAACCGTTGTGCAGAATTCAATCTGTTCAACAAGCAGGTTTTCAATGTCGTCTTCGTCTAAATCATCTTTAAGCAAAGCGTTGCCGCCGTCAAATTCGTCTGCCAGGCGCTTGGCGTCAACCACGGTTGTGATATTGTCAAGATATGCCACGGCGGGCAGCTTTACGCTTTTGTCGCTGCCGTCAAGCATGCACACGCTGCCCGCAATAGGCCCCGGCTCGCAAATGCCTGAAGCTTCAATCAATATATAGTCAAACCTGCCGCTTTGAGCCAAGCTTATAATCTGCTTCATCAAATCAACCTTAAGCGTGCAGCAAATGCAGCCGTTTGACAGCGGCACCAGGTTTTCATCTTGCTGGGTTACGGCGCCGCCCCTTGCAATAAGAGACGCGTCAATGTTCACTTCCCCTATGTCGTTAACAATAACTGCCACCTTATAGCCCTGCTGGTTTGCAAGTATGTGGTTTAACAGTGTTGTTTTGCCCGCGCCAAGGTAACCCGTAAGCAGTGAAACCGGCACTAATTTTTCTTTTTTTAACATATTTAATTACCCCTTTACAGATAGTTGAATTTCAGGCTGAACAAGGCTAAAGCCGCACTGCGCCCGTCTTTTAACCCCGCCGCAATAAATTGTACTGCAAAAGGCGCTTAAAATCAAGACTGTGTGCCGCCGTTTTTATCAGGCGCATTTTCTTTTTCGCCCGGCTCAATTTCAGCCGTTTCTTCATCGGCGCCTTCGCTTTCAGCCGTTTCTTCACCGCCCGGCTTAATTTCTGCCGGGGTTTTCATTTCATTTTCTTTTCGCCGTTTTATAAATGAAATAATTATAAGCGCAAGCCCTGAAATTATTATAACAGCCGCAATAATAAGCAAAATAACGGCGGGCTTTGAAAGCGTGTTTTTGGTTGTGGTGGCTGTGTAATACCCGCTTTGGTCTGGCTCTTCGGCGGCGCTTTCACTGCCTGCCACAGCATATTCGCCCTCGCTGCCGGAAACGGTTTCGGCGTCATATTGCGCCGTGTCTGTTTCGCCGCTTTGCACATAAACGGCTGAATATTTGGTTGTTGCTGCAACTGCGGAATCTGTACTTTGCGCAGCGGCAGCGGCTTGTGAATATGCGCCGCTGCTTTCAGGTAAATATTGCGTGGTTTGCTCTGCCGTGTTTGCCGCAGTGCTTTGCGTTGCAGCTGTGCTGCCGGCAGTCACAGTGCCTGCCGTTGTGGCGGGCGCGGTGTATTTGGTGGCGCCGGCTGTGGTTGCCTGCGCCGCGGCCGAAGCGGCTGTGGTTGTTGCTTTAGTCGTTGCGATTTTAGTTGTTGTAGCTTTTGTAGTTGCACTTTTCGTGGTGGTCACTTTCGTGGTAGTGACTTTTGTGGTGGTAACTTTTGTTGTGGTAACCTTTGTTGTGGTGACTTTGGCGGTTGTGGCGGCGGTTGTCGTTTCCACCTCATTTTTCAGGGTTATGTCATCTTCAAGCAATTTATAAATCCTGCCGCCCACATTTAGTTTAAAATTGATATCGCAGTCTGTCTTTTTATCTTCTGACTTTAAAAGCTCAACGCCTATATAAACGTTGCCGGTTACAGTATAGCTGCTGCCCGTCTGGTAAATGTACAAACCACCCATATTAGCGCTTGCCGAAATATTGTCTGCCACGCTTTCGGCACAGTTGACCAAATCGCCGTTTGAATCAACTGCAAATTCATATTTGTTCAGCGCGTTTTCTATAACAAACGGCACAATTACATTGCAGTTGGCAGTGGAAGCCACAGTCTGAAAAGCAATGCGAAGATAAAAGCAGCCGTGCGCGCTGTCATAATAATAGCTGTATGTTCCGCTGATATTTGTCTTTTCAAAATTCACGCTTGTTGCATTTGAATTGTTCCGCCATGCGCTGCTGTCTAAATATGCGGTGTCCATTGCAAAAGCTGTAAAGCAACAGGAAATAATAAGCGCGGCAATAACAGCGCCCGCCAGAATGCCAGACTTTAACCGCTTCAAGCTGCATGTCCCCTTCTCTTTTGACTTTGTACTCCAACACAATTTTAACATCTGATATGTAATTTTGCAATGCTTTTTCTCTTGTTTGTCACTTTTAGCCAAATTTCTGCCTGTTTGCACCCACGCCTCAGCCTGCCAATGTTTTTCCAATTTACACCATTATTCGGCATAATTTAATTATTTGATTGTATATTAGAACTTAATTTGATATAATGAAAAGCAGATGAATTTTCCACAAATATTTACGGGGTTTGTTTTATGAGCAGCAGTAAATATAACATTGGGCACAGGCAGCGCCTGAGACAAAGATATATAAACGGTGGCATAGATGCCTTTCATGACTATGAAATTCTTGAGCTTCTGCTTACATACGCCATTCCGCGCATAGATGTAAAGCCAATAGCAAAAGAGCTTATTATTAAATTCGGCAATCTTGACAATGTTTTTGCCGCCACACCTAAACAGCTGCAGGAAGTCAAGGGCATTGGCGAACATTCCGCGGTGCTTATTTCGCTTGTAAGCGCATGCAACGCGCGCATACACCAAAACCGCAGCAGGCAAATCAGCCAAATAGGCGGCACTTTTGACGCGGAAATTTATTTTCGCAATTATCTTTACGGCGAACATGTGAAAAAGCTGGCAGTCATGTGCCTTGACAATTCAAATAAAATTCTTACATGCAAAATAGTGGCCGTGGGCAGTGTAAGCTACACTGAAATAAACGCGCGAAAAATTGTTGAGCTGGTAATGGCAAACAACGCTTCCAAGGTTGTAATTGCGCACAACCACCCTTTCGGCAGGGCAAGGCCGTCTGAAGAGGACATAGGCTTTACAATTGCTATGAACAGCCTGCTTTCGTCAATGGGCATTAAGTTTTACGACCATATCATTGTGGGGCAAGACGACACGCTGTCAATGGGCAATTCGCTGAAATTTGTAAAATATTTTTCTTAAAAAGCCTTGGCGCCGCCCATTGCGGCGCTTTTTCAATGCCGGCGCGTAAAAGCGGGGCAAATAATTAAACGCAGCAAAAAAATAAAAGCCAGACACAAATGTCTGGCTTTTGGCTTTTGGAGCGGATTACGAGACTCGAACTCGCTACCTCCACCTTGGCAAGGTGGCGCTCTACCGGATGAGCTAAATCCGCATATTCATATGTGCTGCGCGCCGCTGAAGCTTTTGATAAAAAAGACGTCATTCTTTCATAAATTATAACCAACACTGCTTTTTTTGTCAATAGCCAATTTAAAATTTTCATGCCGCCGAAAAAAATTGTTGACTTTATTTTATAATTATAGTATACTTTATAAGCCGCATATTATGGGCGGGCAATATGCCCGAAAAAGCCATGGCTTGCCCATCGTAGCGAGTCTTATAAAGGAAGGTATTTAAATGTACGCTGTTATCGTTTCGGGCGGTAAGCAATACAAGGTATCCGTGGGCGACGTGCTTTATGTTGAAAAGCTCGGCAAAGAGGCCGACGAGGAAATCACCTTTGACTGTGTTCTTGCAATTGGCTCTGAAGATTCTTTTAAAGCCGGCAAAGACTGCGAAGGAAGCACAGTCAGCGCAAAGGTTATCAAAAACGGCAAGGCAAAGAAAATTACCGTATTTACCTATAAGCCCAAGAAAAATGAAAAGCGCAAAATGGGCCACCGCCAGCCTTACACAAAGGTTGAAATCACGGCCATTAACGCTTAATTATGACTACCGTTGAATTTTATGCCGCAAACGGCCTGCTGACAGGCTTTAAGGCAAGCGGCCACGCGGGGCGGGCGCAAAGCGGGCAAAACATTGTGTGCGCATTTATTTCAAGCGCATGCGAAATGGCTGCCAACACAATAAGCGAAATAATTGCCCTGCCGTGTGAAACAAACGTTTCACCGGGCCTGTTGGAAATTAAAATAAACGGCTCGGCCGGCGCCGCGCAAGATGTTTTAAACGGCCTGAAGCTTCATCTTACGGAACTTCAGAAAGATTACGAAAAAGAAATCAATGTCATTTGTACGGAGGTGTAATAATGATTAAACTTGATTTACAGCTTTTTGCTCATAAAAAAGGAATGGGTTCCACCAAAAACGGCAGAGACAGCGAATCAAAGCGCCTTGGCGCCAAGAGGGCTGACGGGCAGTTTGTTCTGGCCGGAAATATTCTTTACCGCCAGAGAGGAACGCACATTCACCCCGGCAACAATGTGGGTATCGGGTCTGACGACACGCTTTATGCCCTGATTGACGGCAAAGTTAAATTTGAAAGAATGGGCAAAACCAGAAAAAAGGTTTCTGTTTACCCTGTTGAGCAATAATATTAAAAACATAAATCAAAAAGCTCCACGCCTTTGTCAGACGTGGAGCTTTTCTTTTCAATAAGGGTTTGCCCGTTATTTACGCCTTGATGCACACTGCTTTTGCCTTTATTCGCCTTTTTCTGCGTTTTCTTCGCAGGCGCTGCAGCCGGCGCAGTGAGAGCAGTCGCCGCCGCATGACGGCTTGCCGCTCTTTTTATCTTTAATCAGTTTAATAATGACCGCCAAAACGATTGCTGCAAGTACCGCAAGGGTGGCTATTGTGCCCCATGTCATTATTTCACACCCGCCGCAGCCTTGGCCTTTTTGTGCACGGGCTTGAGCCTGTTGTCGTCATATTTATTTTTCCGCAGCAGCAGGTAAAGCAGCACTGCCAGCACTATTACAGCCGCTATAACGCCGACTATGCTTGTGCTTTCGGCACTTACGAAAATGGAGCCTATCTGGTAAACCACAAATGAAATGGCATATGCAAACACACACTGGTAACCAATTGCAAACGCAGTCCATTTCGGGCTGTTCATTTCACGCTTAATGGCGCCCATGGCAGCAAAGCAGGGTGCGCACAGCAGGTTGAATATAAGGAATGAATAGCCCGCAAGGCCTGATGACATGCCTTCAAAGTCAAGCACGCCGAACACGCCCACAACTTCCTCTTTGGCAACAAGCCCCATAACTGTGGCAACGGTTGCCGTAGCGTCGCCGAAGCCCAGCGGCGCAAATATCCACTTAACTGCGTTGCCTATGTGGCCAAGTATACTGTCTGCAAGTTCCATGTCTGCATTAAAGCCGAAAGCGCCGTCTGTCCAGCCGAACACAGAGCCCGCCCAGATTACAATAGACGAAAGCAGAATTATTGTGCCTGCTTTTTTAATAAACGATGACGCGCGTTCCCACATAGAGCGCAGCACAGAGCCGACTGTGGGCAGGTGGTATGCCGGCAATTCCATTACAAACGGTGCGGGGTCGCCCGCAAAGATTTTTGTTTTTTTAAGAATAATTCCGCTGACAACTATTGCCGCAATGCCCAGGAAATATGCGCTTGGCGCAACCCATGCCGCATTGTTAAACAGCGCGGCGGCAATAAGGGCTATTATGGGCAGCTTTGCGCCGCAGGGTATAAACGTGGTTGTCATAATAGTCATTTTTCGGTCTCTGTCGTTTTCAATGGTCCTTGACGCCATTACGCCCGGCACGCCGCAGCCTGTGCCTATAAGCATAGGTATAAACGACTTGCCGGAAAGGCCGAAGCGGCGGAAAATTCTGTCCATAATAAACGCAATTCTGGCCATATAGCCGCAGCCCTCAAGAAACGCCAGTAAAATAAACAGCACCAGCATCTGCGGCACAAAGCCCAACACGGCGCCCACGCCGCCAATTACGCCGTCAAGCACCAGGCTTGAAAGCCATTCGGCGCAATTGATTTTTTCAAGCAGATTTTCCACCAGCACCGGAATGCCCGGAATCCAGCCCGAATAACCGTCTGCCGGGTCCGGCATGGCGTCGCTTTCAAGCGCTTCGTCTACAAACGAAATGTCATAGCCCTCTTCCGCAAGGGAATCTGCATAAGAACCGTAAGCTTCGTCAAACGCGTCAAAGTCGCCGTCTTCAATAGCCGCCTGAATGTCTTCGGCGCCAATAACGTCAGCGGCAACGGCTTCATTTACTATGCCTGTCAGTTCATCTGTAAAAATGTATTCGTCGGCATATGCCGCCACGTCGTCGTCATAAGCGGAGCTGCCCGCAATAAACCAGCCGTCGCCGAAAACCCCGTCATTAGCCCAGTCTGTTGCAACGGTGCCCACGGTTGTAACCGAAATATAATAAACCAAAAACATTACAACTGCAAATATGGGCAGGGCAAGTATTCTGTTTGTAACAACCTTGTCTATTTTGTCTGACGTTGACAGCTTGCCCTTTGTCTTGTTTAAATAACAGCTGTCTATAATGGAAGTTATAAATTCATATCTTTCATTGGTAATTATGCTTTCACTGTCGTCGTCAAACTTGGCTTCCGCTTCGGCAATAATATTTTCAACGTCAGGCAAGTCGGCAATGGTTTCGGCAATTTTGTCGTCTCTTTCAAAAAGCTTTATTGCATAAAACCTTTTCTGCGGCGCGGGGCAATTGATTTTTGTTTCAATTTCATCAAGCACCCCTTCCATATAAGCGCTGTATTCATGGGTGATTTCAGTTTCGCCGCCGGCAGCCGCCGCCAACACCGCGCTTGTGGCTTCGGCAATTCCGGTGCCCTTAAGCGCCGAAATTTCAACCACAGGGCAGCCAAGCTTTTTTGAAAGCACGTCGGTTTTTATTTTGCTGCCGTTTTTCTTTACAACGTCTATCATGTTAACGGCTATAACAACCGGAATGCCAAGCTCCAGCAGCTGTGTTGAAAGATAAAGGTTTCTTTCAAGGTTGGTGCCGTCTACAATGTTGAGTATTGCGTCAGGCTGTTCGTCAAGTATGTAATTTCTTGCCACAACCTCTTCCAGTGTATATGGAGACAGGCTGTAAATACCCGGCAGGTCTGTAATGGTGACTGTTTTGTCTTTTTTGAGCTTACCCTCTTTTTTTTCAACCGTAACGCCCGGCCAGTTTCCGACAAACTGGTTTGAGCCCGTCAAGGCGTTGAAAAGCGTTGTTTTACCGCTGTTTGGGTTGCCCGCAAGTGCAATTCTTATTGACATTTTTTCCTCCTTTATACAATATGGGGCCATGCCCCGCTGTTTTATAAGGGTTTGCCTGTAATTCGGCGCCGCCCTTACAGCTGTTCAACGTCAATTAAATCAGCGTCGCTCTTTCTAAGCGAAATTTCATAATTGCGAACGGTTATTTCAACAGGATCTCCTAACGGGGCAACTTTTCTGACATATATTTCAACGCCCTTTGTAATGCCCATGTCCATAATTCGCCTTTTTAACGCGCCCTCACCGTTGATTTTAACAACTCTTACCGTTGAGTCAATCTTTGCTTCTTTGAGTGTCACCCGGCACCCTCCTTTCTGAAATTTTAAACCATAATTTTGTTTGCAATTGTTTTGCTTATCGCCACACGAGAATCTTTTATGCTGACAATTATATTGCCGTTTACACGGCTTATAACAGAAACTTCCGCGCCTACAACAAAACCCAGCGATTCAAGAAAATGGTGAATCTTTTCGTCGCCGCCGATTTTGATTATCTTTCTTTTTTCATTTTCCAGTGCAAAAGATAACGGCATCATAAATCCCCCTGATTGTCCGCACGGGTTAGCGTATGCTTCCTGAAGTTAGCTTGTGCTAACGTGCATGCATAAAATTTAGCTGTCCGAAATTAAACATATTGCGGTTTAAAACGGCAGCTGTGGGTTAGCCCTTGCTAACCACGTTAAATATAGCACATTTATGTTTGCTTATCAATACTTATTTTTAATTTTTTAATAAGGGCTTGCCCGTTATTCAACATGGCAAGCGACAGGGCGCTGCCGCCCCCCCGGCGGGAAATTGTGTTCGCCGCTGATTAAAAATCGGAAAGAGCCGCCTGTTGGGGCGAAGGGCATTTTCACCAAGTTATAAGAGTCTTTTTGCCACTGCGTTATCTCCCTTTTTTAAAAACTTTACTTGATTGAAATATAAATATAATGTATAATAGCCGCAAGGTGGCGGTAAAAATGAGAATGAGAAAAAAGAAAAACCTTGACAAGCGGCTTGAAAGCTGCGGCGAATATTTAATCAGCTGCGAAAACAGCAGCCTGAATTATGAAAATGCTTTTAACGAACAGCATTTTATTGATTTTAATAAAATTTTCAAAAACAACCGCCCCATAGTGCTTGAAGTGGGCTGCGGCAAGGGCGCGTTTGCATGCACATATGCAAGGGAACACCCAACAACAAACGTAATAGCCGTGGAACGTGTGACAAACGCAATAATAACAGGCTGCGAAAGCGCTAAGGCGCAGCAGCTGCCAAACATAATTTTTATGAAATGCTGCGCCGAATATCTGCCAAGCTACATAAAATCCGGCAGCATTTCGCAAATTTTTCTTAATTTCAGCTGCCCGTTTCCAAAGGCTTCTTATGCAAAGCACCGCCTGACTCACGAAAGATTTTTAAAAATTTATGAGCTGCTTATGGCGCCGGGCGCGGTAATTTGCCAAAAAACTGACAGCCCGCGTTTTTTTGAGTTTTCTATTGAAAGCTTTTCGCAATACGGCTTTAAAATAAGCAACGTCAGCCTTGACTTGCACAACAGTGACTTTGAGGGCAATATAATAACCGAATATGAAAAGCGTTTTTCAGACATGGGCTGCCCAATTTACCGCCTTGAAGCCCGGCTTGATTGACTGCCGGCTGCACCGGGCATGCCGTGGGGCAGAAACAGCCCAAAATTAAACATTTACAAAAAAAGACGGGGTGCTTTTATCTGCACCCCTCTTTTTTATATTCGTGTGTCGTTGTCTTGCGCTTTGCGGCAGACAAAGGGCGTCACCCCTTTACCGCTATTTTTTCTTTGCAACCGCTTTTGTCAGCAGCGGCAAAATTTTGTTAAGGTCGCCCACTATTCCGTAATCTGCCACATCAAAAATGGGGGCGTTTTCGTCTTTATTGATTGCAATAATCAAATCAGACTCTTCCATGCCGGCCGTGTGCTGAATCGCGCCGCTTATGCCTATTGCGAAATAAACGTTTGGCCTGACTGTTTTGCCGGTCTGCCCAACCTGCAGCTCCTTGGGCAGCCAGCCGCTGTCTACAACTGCTCTTGAACAGCTTACTGTGCCGCCGATTGCGTCTGCGAAATCATAAAGCAGCTTAAAGTTTTCGCTGCTGCCCACGCCACGCCCGCCGGACACAAGTATTTTAGCGTCTTGAATATCTGCCGCGGCTGCGGTTTCTTTTACTATTTCAAGTATTTCAACATATCTGTCATTTTCACTGAGCTGCGCGTCAAATTCAATAATTTCCGCCACTCTGCCTTCCTGCGGGGCAAGCTTTTGCATAACGCCCGGGCGCACGGTGGCCATTTGCGGGCGGTTGTCAGGGCAGGCTATGGTTGCAATAGTGTTGCCGCCGAATGCAGGGCGTGTCATAAGCAACTGGTTGTGCTTTTGTTCCCTGTTTGGCTGCGGGGTAAGCGGGAAGTCGCCTATTTCAAGCTTTGTGCAGTCTGCCGTAAGCCCGGTGCCCACACGCGCCGAAACACGCGGGGCAAGCTCTCTGCCGATTGCCGTTGCGCCAACAAGCATAATTTCGGGCTTGAATTCGTTAATAACGGCACTGAGCGCCTGCGCATAAGGTTCAGCCGTGTAATTTTTAAGCTGCGGCGCGTCAATAACTATTACCCTGTCTGCGCCGTATTTCGCAAGCTCGCCGGCAAGCCCCTTTACACCGCTGCCGGGCAGCACCGCCGTAACGGTTGTGTTCAGCTCTGCCGCAAGCTCTGAAGCTTTGCCTATAAGCTCAAACGCAATTGAACTGAGCACGCCGTCTGTCTGCTGGGCGAAAATATAAACGCCCTTATATTCTTCAATATTTTTAGTAATCATATTTCCGTCCCTCCTCAGATAATATGCTTTTCGGCAAGCTTTTCGGCTATAAACTGAGCCGCCTCTTCGGCAGAGTCCGGGCAAAGCATTTCGCCCGCGCCCTTTTTAACCTTGTCAGACGCTTTCGCAATTTTTGTGGGCGAACCTGCAAGGCCTATGTCCGAATCGTCTACATCTTTTAAGTCGTCTCTGCCAAGGGTTGTAATTTCTTTTGCATACGCGTCAAAAATTCCGCCCGGGGTCATATATCTGGGCTCGCCCAGCTCTGCCAGCGCGGTTACAACGCACGGCAGCTTTGCTTTTAATATGTGATACCCGTCGTCATATCTGCGTTTAACCGTAACGCTGCCGTCTTCCAGCTTAATGTCTTCGGCATATGAAATTACGCTCAGTCCCAAATGCTCTGCAATCTGCACGCCAACCTGCGCCGTGTCGCCGTCTATAGCCTGGCGCCCGGTTATTATAAGGTCGTAATCAAGAGTTCTGATTGCGCCCGCCAGGGTTATTGAAGTCGCCCAAGTGTCAGCCCCGCCAAGTCTTCTGTCTGTTATCAAAACACCGTTGTCAGCGCCCATTGCCATAGCTTCACGCAGCACTTCCTCTGCCTTTGGCAGGCCCATTGTAACAGCCGTAACCTCTGCGCCGAATTCGTCTTTCATTTTAAGCGCGGCTTCAAGCCCGGCCTTGTCGTCCGGGTTCATAATGGAAAGCATTGCCGCCCTGTTAAGCGTGCCGTCAGGGTTAAAATGAACTCCGCCCTTTGTGTCCGGCACCTGTTTTATACAAACAATTATTTTCATTTTTAAACCCCCTTATTTAAGCAAGTCTGCGCTGATTACCATGCGCTGAACTTCTGACGTGCCTTCATATATTTCGGTAATTTTAGCGTCGCGCATCATGCGCTCAACTTCATATTCCCTGATATAGCCGTAACCGCCCAGCAGCTGCACCGCTTTGGTTGTTACATACATGGCGGTTTCTGCTGCAAACAGCTTTGCTTTGGCGGCTTCAACTGAATAAACTTTTTGCGTTGCCTTAGCCTGTGCCGCTTTGTAAACCAGCATTTGCGCAGCTTCAACCCTGGCAGCCATGTCTGCAAGCTGGAACTGCGTGTTTTGAAACGCGCCAATTGGCCTGCCGAACTGCTTTCTTTCTTTTACATATTGAACTGCCCTGTCAAGAGCGCCCTCTGCAATGCCAAGCGCCTGTGCGGCAATTCCGATTCGCCCGCCGTCAAGGGTGTGCATTGCCATGCCGAAGCCCTTGCCGCGAACACCAAGCAGGTTGTCTTTGGGAATGCGGCAGTCCTGGAATATAAGCTCATAAGTTGACGAGCCCCTTATGCCCATTTTCTTTTCCTTGGTGCCAAAGCTAAAGCCCGGCGCGGTTTTAGGAACTATAAACGCCGAAAACAACTTTTTCTTTCTGCCGCGCTTGTCTTCAACAACATCCGTAACGGCTATTACAATATAAATATCTGCTTCCTTGCCGTTTGTTATAAAGCATTTTGAGCCGTTTATAACCCATTCGTCGCCGTCAAGCACAGCTTTTGTAACCGCGCCCTGCGCGTCTGTGCCGGCGCCCGGCTCAGTCAGCGCAAATGCGCCCAGCATTTCGCCGTTTGCAAGCGGCACCAGATATTTTTGCTTTTGTTCCTCTGTGCCATACATTAAAATCGGGTCGCAGCAAAGCGAAGTGTGTGCCGAAACAATAACGCCCGTGGTTGCGCACACCTTTGAAAGTTCTTCAACGCACATTACATATGTAAGTGCGTCGCAGCCCTGGCCGCCGTAATTTTTCGGCACCGGAATTCCCATGAAACCGTATTTCTGCATTTTTGAAACAGTGTCTCGCGGAAATGTTTCGGTTTCATCTGTTTCAATGGCAAGCGGTTTTACTTCGTTTTCGGCAAAGTCGCTGAAAAGCTCTCTTGCTTTTTGGTGTGCCGCGCTCAGTGTAAAATCCATTTGTTTTTCCTCCGTCAAACAGTGTTGAGGCTTCTGCATTTGCAGAAGCCGTTTTTTAAGCCGCCGTTGCCCTGCCGGCAAAAGACGCCTTTTAAATATTACTTGCGGTAATCGTAAAAGCCGATTCCTGTTTTGCGCCCAAGCTTGCCCGCACGCACCATTTTTTTAAGCAGCGTTGCCGGGCGGTATTTCGGGTCGCCGGTTTCGCTGTAAATTACTTCCATAATTGCTAGCACAATGTCAAGACCCACATAATCGCCAAGCTCAAGCGGGCCCATCGGGTGGTTTGCGCCCAACTTCATTGCGGTGTCTATGTCTTCCACGCTGGCAATGCCCATTTCATAAACCGTGATTCCTTCGTTAATAAGCGGAATAAGGATTCTGTTTACAACAAAGCCCGGCGCTTCTTTTACCTCAACGGGGGTTTTGCCTATGTCTGCGGCAATTTCCTTGGTTTTTTCAACCATTTCAGCCGGCGTGTTAGCGCCCGCAATAACCTCTACAAGCTTCATAACCGGGGCGGGGTTGAAAAAGTGCATGCCTATAAGCGGCCTGTCAAGCCCGGCGCCGATTTCGGTTATAGAAAGAGACGATGTGTTTGTGGCAAACATGCAGTCGGCCTTAACTATGCTTTGAAGTTCTGCAAAAGTCTGCTTTTTAACAGCCATGACTTCCAGAGCGGCTTCAACAATAAGGTCGCAGTCGGCGCATATATCTTTTACGCCGGTGGTAATTTTTGCAAGAATTGCGTCTGCCGCGGCAGAGTCCATCTTGCCCTTTGCTATTCTTTTTTCAAAGCCTTTTGCAATTTTTGCTTTGCCTGCCGCAGCAAGCTCTTCGTTTATGTCGCAAAGCGCCACTTCATAACCTTCAGTTTGTGCAAATGCCTGCGCTATGCCAGAGCCCATTGTGCCCGCGCCTATAATTCCGACTTTCATAATAAAACCTCCGTAAATTTAATTAATATAACTTAGGCAAGAAATGCCACCCGCCTTGTAAGGCTTCGGGGCTTCCCCCGCTCATTTATTTTGAAAAGGCTTTTTTACCTTTTCTTTATTCCTGTCAAGGAAAAATTCCATGCCGTATCTCTGGTCTTCGCTTTCAAAGCAGTCGCCGAACAGCTTTTCTTCAAGCTCAATGGCGCTGTCTATGTCAAGCTGCAGCCCGTCGTTTATGGCTTTTTTGCAGTTTCTTACCGCTATCGGTGCGTTTGCCGCTATTATTGCCGCGGTTTTCTGCGCCGCCGCCATAAGTTCGCCCTGCGGGTAAACAGCGTTTACAAGCCCCGCCGCAAGCGCTTCCGGCGCTTTTATGTTGCGTGCGGTAAAAATCATTTGCTTTGCTTTGCCAACGCCTATAACCCGTGCAAGCCTTTGCGTGCCGCCGAAGCCCGGCGTTATGCCAAGCCCGACTTCCGGCTGGCCGAACACGGCGTTTTCACTGCAAAACCTTATGTCTGCCGCAAGCGCCAGTTCGCACCCGCCGCCCAGCGCAAAGCCGTTTACCGCCGCAATCACCGGAATGGGCAGCGTTTCAATTTTTCTGAAAACATCGTTGCCCTTTTTGCCGAAAGCTTCGCCCTGCTCTTTGGTAAGCGTGCTCATTTCGGCAATGTCTGCGCCGGCAACAAAAGATTTTTCGCCCGCGCCGGTTATAATAATCGCGCGAATTTCGCCCAAATCAATGCTGTCAATGGCACTGTCAAGCTCTTCGAGCACCATGCTGTTGAGCGCGTTGAGCGCTTTCGGGCGGTTAATAGTTATAATGCCTACCGCGCCGCTTGCTTCATAATTTATAAATTCCATATGTCAGTCCCTTTTCACAATTGTTGAACAGCCCATGCCGCCGCCTATGCACAGTGTGGCAAGCCCTGTTTTAGCGTCTCTTTTGTTCATTTCATGCAAAAGCGTTACCAGAATGCGGCAGCCCGAAGCGCCTACCGGGTGGCCCAGAGCTATTGCGCCGCCGTTTACGTTGAGCTTTGACAAGTCAAAGTTTAAATCTCTGCCCACTGCTATTGACTGGGCCGCAAACGCTTCGTTGGCTTCAATAAGGTCAAAGTCGTCAATAGTCATGCCTGTTTTGGCAAGCACCTTTTTGGTGGAAGCAACCGGCCCCACGCCCATAATTTCCGGCGCAACGCCGCCCAGCGCGCCGCAAACCCATGTTGCCATGGGCGTAACGCCAAGCTCTTTTGCCTTTTCTTCGCTCATTACAACTATTGCGGCAGCACCGTCATTAATGCCTGACGAATTGGCGGCGGTAACAATGCCGTCTTTTTTGAACGCCGGGCGCAGCTTTGAAATAGATTCGGCGGTAATGCCCTTGCGCGGGCCTTCGTCTGTGTCAAAAATAACGGTTTCCTTTTTCTTTTTAATTTCAACCGGCACGATTTCGTCCTTAAACCTGCCCTCTGCCTGCGCTTTTTCGCATTTCTGCTGGCTGTTGGCAGCAAATTCGTCAAGCTCTGTGCGGGTAATTGAATATTTTTCGCACACGTTTTCAGCGGTAATGCCCATATGATAGTCATTAAAAACGTCCCACAGTGCGTCGTTTACCATGGTGTCAACAAGCTGTGCGTTGCCCATGCGGTAACCGTAACGGCCCTGCTTCATGGCATAGGGCGCCATGCTCATGTTTTCTGTGCCGCCGGCAACAACAATGTCTGCGTCGCCGCACTGAATCATCTGCGCGGCCATGTTTACGCAGTTAAGGCCGGAGCCGCAAACAACATTTACCGTAACGGCCGTTGTTTCAACGGGAAGCCCCGCTTTTATTGCAGCCTGGCGCGCAACATTCTGCCCAAGCCCCGCCTGAATAACGCAGCCCATATAAACATGGTCAACCGCTTCGGGCGCCACACCGGCTCTTTTGAGCGCCTCTTTAATTACAACAGCGCCCAGCTCAGCCGCAGGCGTTGTGCTCAGCGAGCCGCCCATTGTGCCTATGGCCGTGCGGCATGCACCTGCAAGAACAATTTTCTTTGACATAATAAATTCCCCTTTCGGTAAGTGGCAAGAGCTGCCGTTTCAGCCTGCCGGCACCGCAAAAAGCACCGCAGCGCGAAACATCTTGCCTTAAGTGATTTTCGTCTATGGCGCGCTGGCAAAAAGCTGCCGTGCGCCACTGCCAATATATAATACTTATAAAATATGAGATTGTCAATAATTTAACAAAATTTCAGCAAGTAATATAAAATTTTCTTTTTTTTATTAAAATTTCTGTGTATTTTTTTGCTTAAATATAATCTGAAAAACGCCCTTGTCAGCCCGAAAAGACGGGGCAACGCAGCTTTGTTATTTTTTTGTCAATCTTTACCTGCCGCACGCTGATTTTCGCCCGGTTGTAACTGAAAAAGCTTTGCAAAAAGCGAAACGGCGCGGTAAATAAATACCGCGCCGCCCCGCTTTAGATAAAAGGAAGGAGTAAAAGAAAAAATCAAGTTTAGTTGTGCACCGGGCAGACAAGGGCAAAAAGCTGAAATTATTTTTGCACGCTTACCGCCGCCGGCATGCTTACGCCCTGGTAAGGTTTCTGGACGTCATAAGGTATTCGTCGCTCGCCGGGAAGTGCTGTGTGTATGAAAGCTGCAATGTTGCGCTCTTGTCTTTTATTACCGAAACGTTTGCATGCGTAACGTCAACCGTTACAAGCATTTCGTAATCAGCCTGTGTAATTTTGCCCGTTTCGGGGTCTATGGTAACGGTGGCCGTGCCGTTTTCGTAAGTAACTTTACAGTTGTCAGCCGTTGTGCCGCTGGCCCAGGAAAGCACCGAAATAGATTCCACCGTTTCGTCAATAGCGCCTAAAACATTAAACATTTTGCCCTGTGAGTCAAGCCCCTTGTGGCTCATTTCGCAAGCCTGCGGCTGCATTACCAGTGTAATGGTGCCGTCGCTGTTTTCGCTGACGCTGGCAGAAACAATGTCGTCTGCGGTCAGCCTGGAAGTCATAAGAGATTCTTCGTTTTCGTCTGTGTCTAAGTCAGGGTTGCGGTTTGAACACGGCGGCAGGCCGTAAACATTTCCGGAAAAAAGCGTGTTTATAACGCCCGGCACAATACTGTCTATAATTGAATTTGTTTTTCCGTCAACCAGCACATCGCCCACTATCTGCAAATCTTCATCGCCCAGCATGGCGTAAAATGTAACCGTGTTGCCGTCTTCATCTATGTAATTCGCCGTTTCGGCTTTCGTGGCGTTATATGCCGTTACATAATAGTTTACAACATCTTCAATGCTGTCAAACTGCACGCCGCCATAGGTGCCGCTTTGAAATTCAACTGACGCTGAAGCTTCAACCGCGCCGACTTCCTGCGTTACGGTTTTAACACTGCCGCCCTTAAAAAATACGCAGACAATCAACACCAATGCTATTATAAGCAATATCAATATGGCAAAAAGAATTTTATTAAATGTCTTGATGCCGGATTTGGCAGAATAATTCATATGTCTTCCCCCTGTATTGTAATAATAACTTATTTCTCAAGCTTTTGCAATAGTTTTTGGGAATTTTATTAGAAAATTTGTGAAAAATTTATAATTTGTTCATCAAATCAAGTGTTTTTGAAAATTTCTAAAGGTGTTTTTTGCTGAATTTTTGTGTATAAAGTCGATTTTTGCCGTTAAAATATTTTCTGCGCCAGGCAGGTATGCTGCAAAAAGATTTTTAAAATCTTTACTCAAAAAAAGACAGCGGCGCGCACATGCCGCCCGGAGCTTTCAGCCATAAAAAAGAGCGGGGTAGCGCCCCGCTCTTTGTCAGCGTTTTTTGGTTTTAATGTGCGCCCCCCCGGGTGTGGCAGCGCCGGCTTTCGCGCGCCTATTTCCACACCATAATAGTTTTGCCAAAAGATTTTCTTGCGTCTTTTTCAAATGCCTCTTTTATGTCCTGCACAGAGTTTATGGTGTTGACAGAGCCTATTATGTTGCCCAAATAGCCCTCTATTTCAGGGAATTTGGCATAAAGCTCCACAGCCCTTTCAAAGTCGCGAATGCCGCTTCTTGACGAGCCCGAAATGCGCAACCCCTTTTCCAGCACCATTCTTGTGTTTATTGGCACCGGGTATTCAGACACGCCCATAATTGAAATCAGCCCTTCGGGGTTGATAATGTCAATAATTTGGTCTATTGCGCTGCCGCTGGCCCCGCCGCCGACGCATTCAAACGCATGGTCAACACAAATGCCCGCCGGCATATTGTTTACCGGGTACACCCCGTCTGCAAATGTGAAATCTGCCAGCTTTTCAGGCGAAGTGCCGAACACAAGCACACGGCTGCCGGGCTGTGTTTTTTTAAGCACAAGAGACGTGATATAGCCCAAATTTCCGTCTCCCCACACGCCTATTACGCCACGCCTTGCATGCGCTGTTTTTTCAAACCTTGCTATTGCGTGGGCGGCAACAGACACCATTTCGGTGAAAGCCGCCACGTTTGGGTTTGTACCTGCCGGGAGCCTTACAAGGCGTGCGGGTGAAACTTTCATATATTCCTGCAAAAGCCCGTCTGCCGTAGAGCCGCAGAATTTGGACGTATACAGGTAATTTTCGGCAATAATTTCGTCATTTTCACATGGCATATTCGGAACTATTGCCACCCTTTCGCCGACTTTAAAGCTGCCGGACGAGTCAAACACAACGCTGCCTATGCCTTCGTGAATCAGCGCCATGGGCAGTTTTTTTGAAAGCACCGCCGCGTCTCTTTCGCCAAGATAATAGCGCATGTCTGCGTTGCATATTGACAGGTGCGTAGGCCTTACGATAACCCCGCCGCACAAATCCATATCTTCAAACGCAATTTCAAACCGCCGCGGGGCAGCAAGGCGGTAAACGGTGTTAATCATCAGCGTCGTCCTCCAGCAGAGACTTTGCTATGCGCAAATCGTAAGGATATGTTATTTTTATATTATATGGCTCGCCTTCAACCAGATACACCTTTTTGCCCGCCAAAACGCAAATTTTGGCTGCGTCTGTAAGCGCAGCTTTTTGTTCCTGTGAAAGCGAATTGTAAGCCTGCCGCAGCTCAAGCGCGTTGAACGACTGCGGGGTCTGCCCCTGGTAATAGTTTTTCCTTTCCGGAATGCCGGAAACGGTGTTTTTGTCAACAGACTCTACAATAGTGTCCGTTGCCGGAATGACCGTGTCGCACGCGCCGTATTTTTTGCAATATTCAACATTTTCGCTTATAATTCTGTGCGTTACAAACGGGCGCACCGAATCATGGGTCACAATTACGGTGTCGTCTTTCAGCTCGCCTGCTTTTTCAATAAATGCAATGGCGTTCATAATGGTTTCATTTCTTGTGTCGCCGCCCTGCGCAACCGCCACCCTGCCGGCAGCGGGGGCAAGATATTTGTTTATCAGGTTTTTTGTGTGTTCAACCCACAGCCCCGGGCAAAGCACCAAAATTTTGTCAATTTCGGGGCAAAGCACAAATTTCTGCACCGTGTGAATTAAAATGGGCTTTTGCTTTATTGTTAAATATTGCTTCGGCTTTTCACCGCCGAAACGCGAGCCGACGCCGCCCGCCAAAATTACACCATATACCATAATAACACCTTTCTGTTTTCAATAAGGGGCAATGCCCCGGCGTTTAACGTTTTCTCTGCCGGATTTAGCGCCGCCGAAAAATCAAGCGGCGCCCCGCAGCCTTACGGGGCGGGGCATTCCCACCCCGAGTTATTTTGAGTTATTTAATTGATAAATACATATTATATATATCTGACTCGTTTAGCTCAACCGGGTTTCTTTTTACCAGCATAGACATGCTTGCTTTGGCAAGCTCTCTTATCTGCGCGTCTGTTGTGCAGCCGACTTCGCTTAGCGCAGTCTTCATTTTCATGCGCTTTTTCATGGCATATATTTCGCAGGCCATTGCTTGCGGGCTGTCAAAGCCGCATGCACACGCCAAATCTTCCAGCAGGCTGCTTCCCCAGTGTTGCGCATTATATTTTATGAAATAATCAAGCGTCATGGCGCAGGCTTCGCCGTGCGGCACATGGTAAATATTTGTAAGCGGAAACGAACATGCGTGCGACGCGGTTGTGCGCGGGTGGCTAAACGCCACGCCCGCAACAATGCTGGCCTCTGCCATTTTTTCACGCGCAGTTATGTCGCCCGGGTTGTTATATGCCTTTTCAAGCCATGCAAAAACAAGCCTTGCCGAATGCACCGAACATGCGCGGCACACAGGCTGCGCCAGCGTGCTCCAATAGCTTTCAATGGCGTGGCTGAGCACGTCAAGCCCGGTGGACGCGGTTACCTGCGCCGGCACCGTAAGCGTAAGCTCCGGGTCTACAACAGCGGCAGCCGGGTACATTATTTCATGGTTAATGGGCTCTTTTACATTTTTGTCTTCGTCAGTCAGCACGGCTATGTTTGTAACTTCGCTTGCCGTGCCGCTGGTTGTGGGCATGGCAATCATGGGCACAGACTCTGCCGGCGTAAACTGCCGCGCGCCGCTGTAATATTCGCTTATTTTTCCGCCGCCCAGCGCAATGGCAGACGCCGCCTTGCAACAGTCCATAACCGAGCCGCCGCCCAGCGCCACGGTGAAAGACGCGCCGCTGCTGCGAATAAGCTCTGCGCAGCGGTCTGTGTTTTCCGTTGTCGGGTTTGGGCGCACGTCGCTGAAAACAGCTGTAATTTTGCCGGCGGCAGCTTGCACAATGTCAGCCGCCGTGCCGTTTTGCACCAGGCTTTTTGACGACACCAGCACGCCCGTGCCGCCGATTTCATTTATATATTTATCTATTTCATATCTTTTGCCGCGCCCGAAACTGATTTTAACGGGCAAATTAAATTCCCACTGCGTACAAATCAACCCCTGTTTAATTTTACCATGTCAGCACTTTGTTTGCAAGCAAAACGCAAAATAAACCGGCTCGGCGCACCTTTTGCACGGTCTCGTTGCCCCTTATTTCCTTAACTTACAAAATTCGACAATACTTATGTGGCGTTTTGCACAAAAACATCTTGCCGCCTTTGTGCAAAATGGATAAGTTAAAAAAATTAATCCGTTATTAAGATTTTTATTATTGAATTATTACTTTAATTTTGTTATAGTAATATTATTGTATAAAATATGGCTTTGACAGCTGTGGCGCGTTAGGCATATTTATGCAATTCATCGCGAAAGGACTGATTTTTTTGGCGGACGATATAATGATTTCAGAAGAGGAAGAGCTTTCAAAGCTCGAATACACAAAAAAGCGTTATTTAACGCCAAAAGAAGTTGTTGCATTCGTTCTTGTAAATTTCGGGCAAAAAAATTTAAGCCAGTTTATAAGCGCTTACAAGGAATTTTTCATGATTCAATTCCTGAAGCTCAACACAACGGCATATGCTTACATAAACCTGTTTGCCTCTGTTTACGACGCGGTTGACGACACTGTTTCAGGCCTTATAATTGACCGCACGCGAACCCGCTGGGGCAGAATTCGCCCGTTTTTCATTCTGCCGCTGCCGCTGTGGATAATCGGCGGCGCAATGATGTTCACGGCGCCGTCAATTTCGTCAAACGGCAAGGTGGCATGGGCTGCCGTGGCAATAGTGCTTTACGGGCTGGGCATGTCATATTTCGGCGCATGGTGGCTTATGGTTTACAACATTACGCCGAATAACAATGAAAGAAACAACCTTATAACAATAACAAAGTTTTTTGAGCTGTTCGGCACATGGCTGCCGTCTCTCATTCCGGTGCTTGTTTCTGTTTTGCCCAAAATCAATTCAAGCATAACAATGGAAAGCGTGTACACCGGCTTCGCTTATTTTATGATAATTTTGGCAACACTGTTTGCCGTTTACGGGTTTTTCAATGTGCGCGAACGCGTGCCGCTTCAGTCCCGTGAAGAAATGAAAGAAACCTCTGTTCTGGAATCAATTAAACAGATTTTCACAAACAAGCCGTTGTTCGCCATTATTTTTGCAGACTTTTTTAACAACTTTAAAGCTGTCGGCGGCTCGTCTGAATCTTATTTCTGGCTCAACAACACCGGCTCTCTTGCAAACCAAACAATATGCGGGCTGTTTACCGGAATTCCAAACTATTTAATGGTTCCGCTGGCGGCACAAATGGTTAAAAAATTCGGCGCGCGCCTTACGGCTATCGGCGCCGGCGTGTTCGGCGGCATTGCATACACCGCGCTGTTTATAATAGGCTACCACCCGTTCGGGCAAACATTCAGCGACCACTATATTTTAAATCTTATTTGGGTAATATTCGCGCTCACCATTTGCGGCCTGCCCAATAAAATCATTCAGGTTGTGGGGCCGATACTCTGCGCCGAAACCTTTGACTATATGGAATGGAAGCACGGGCTGCGCAACGAAGCGCTTGTAACAACCGTGCAGGGCTATTTCACAAAGCTTGCCACGTCAATAACCGGCTGGCTTTCCGGCATGGTGCTTACCTGGATTAACTATGTGCCGCTGACAGACTCTTTGGGAAATGCCGTTGCGCAGACTGACCCTGACATTTTGCAGGGCATATGGGCAGTTTTCTGCATTTTGCCCGCGCTCGCAAGGGGGCTTTACGGGCTGTCGTTTATAATTTACCCAATTCACGGCAATCTTAAAAACCAAATGATAGCAGAGCTGGCAGACATTCGTGCACAGCGCCTGGCGCAGCAAAATTCAGGCTCGCAGCAAAGCGCCGACTGATTTGCCACGGCACAAACCGGCTAAACAAAAGCGGGGGAATCGCTCCGCTTTGTTTTTTCTGATGACTTAGGGGCCCCTGTTGAATATTTTTTAAAATATGTTTAGTTTTGCCTTTCGCTGCATAAGCATTAAAGAGCAAGCAAAACATGGTTTGACTTGGCTGATTTGCCCTAAAAAACAGCGCGCACGGCTTGCCCGGCGCATGTAATGCCAAAAAACACAAAATCATGAATGGAAAAGCCTCCGGCTGAAAATAATATCATTAAATCGGCACGCAATTTCAGTGCGCAATAATGTGTGCGGCGCTGAAATCAGCGGAAAGGAAAAAAGAATGTTATCTTCTTTAAAAAGAAAGAAAAAAGTTAATATTCTTATGGCAGAAATCGTTAACAAAAATCTGGGCGACGCAGTCATTGCAGACTCGGCGCTTTATATGCTTTCAAAAGCCATTCCTGTTTATGACAAAGGAATGTTTTGCGTGCACCGCTACAATTTGTTCAGCGAAGATTACGAAATGGTTGCGCGTGCAGACATAATAATTTTTTCCGGCGGCGGTATTATAAAATATAAGTCCGAACGCTTTTATTATTATATTGCAAAAATAATTGACGTGGCAAACAAGCATGCTATTCCCGTTTATTTTAACGGCGTCGGAATAGAGGGCTATGACTCTGAAAACGAAAACTGCAAAATGCTAAGGTCGGCGCTTAATTGCCCGTGCGTAAAGGGCATTTCCGTGAGAGATGACATTGACACGCTCAAGGGCTGTTATCTTGACTCGCCCACATCTGTTAAATGCAGCAGCGTTACAGATTCGGCAGTTTTTACAGACAAGGTATATAAAATAAAGCAAAACAAGGCGTCCAACGTAATAGGGCTCGGCGTAGTCAGGGGCGACATTTTTGTTGACCACGGCGAAAGTGAAATAACGCCCGAATACCAGCTTGAAATGTGGCGCGGCATTATTTCAAAGCTTGAGGGCACGGGTTATGACTGGCAGCTTTTTACAAACGGCGCCGAGTCAGATTACAGCTTTGCGAAAAAAATAATAGAACACCTGAATTTATCAGCCAGAAAAGCGCAGCTGCTTGCGCCGCGCCCCGTGTGCTCGCGCCAGCTTGTTGAAATCATTTCTGGCTATAAAGCCGTAATTGCAGGCAGAATGCACGCAAACGTAATTGCATATGCGCTGGCCATTCCCAGCGTTGGGCTCATTTGGAATGACAAGCTGCGTTTTTGGGGCAATAAAATCGGCTACCCCGAAAGGTTTATATCGCCCTGTAATATGACTGCCGAAGCAATTACTCTTGCCCTTTTTGACAGTATTGACAGAGGCGTTTCCAAAATGGACAAAGCGCTTTGCAACGAGTCAATTCATGAGCTGCGCGCTTTTGTAAAAAGCTATGGCGCGCCAATTTATAAAAAACGCGCCCGCACACGCGCCGGCGCCCAGCCAAAAATTGTGGCGGTGGCCATGGGCGGGGCTGACATGCGCCACAGCAAGCTCAACACTTTAAAAGAATTTCCGGCGCTTTATAAGGGGGGCACCCGGCTTTATGAAGCCGACTTGCGCCTTACGTCTGACGGGCGGCTCATTTGCATAAACGGCGAAAGGGCAGATGTGTTTGAAAAGCTCGGCAGCGCTTTTACAGGCGTTAAGGAACACGAAATTGAATATAAAAAATTTAAAGCCGAAAAATGGCTTGGCGTATACCCCGTTGCAGATATAGACGACTTGATTCGCACCGTGCTGCCCCGCCGCGGCGTGCAGCTTATGCTTGATATCGGCCGGCCTGACAGGCAGTGGGCGGGCGAAATCTGCCAAAAGCTGGAAGAGGCTTTTGCCCACAGACGCAATCTTATTAAAAAAGTAATAATTCAGGTGCAAAATGAATTCGCCGCAGATGCGTTCACTTCTTCGCCGTTTGGCTGGACTCTTTCGTTTTATACCGAAGAAACCGAAACTGAAAAGTTAAAACAAACCGCGGCGTTTTGCGCCGAAAATTCCGTTGGGCTTGTGGCAGCGCCCGAAAGGAAATTCAGCGGTGAATTTTCAGATATTATGCACAAAAACAACCTTAAGGTTTATGCGTTTCATTATGAAAAGCTTGCTGACATAGAAAATGCCGTCAACGCCGGCGCAGATTATGTCGGCAGCTACTATTTTTCGCAAAAAGGCTATAATTCTTTCAAGCTGTAAGCTAAGTAACAAAGAGCCGCCCCTCAGTTTTTCTGAGCGGCGGCTTTTTTATTTGAAACAGTTCTGCGCTTTTGCGTCAGTTTTTCTTTTCTATTTTTTCCTTATTTCCCATATAAGGGCGCAGCGCAGCCGGAATTTTAACGCTGCCGTCTGGGCAAAGATTGTTTTCAAGAAATGCAATCAGCATTCTGGGCGGGGCAACCACCGTGTTGTTAAGAGTGTGCGCAAGGTAATTGCCGTCCTCTCCCTTTACCCTTATTTTCAGCCGCCTTGCCTGCGCGTCTGAAAGGTTAGAGCAAGACCCGACTTCAAAATATTTTTTCTGCCGCGGAGACCATGCTTCAACATCAACCGACTTAACTTTAAGGTCTGCCAAATCGCCCGAACAGCATTCAAGCGTGCGCACCGGTATATCAAGACTTCTGAAAAGGTCCACTGTGTTCTGCCACAGCCTGTCAAACCAAAATTTTGACTCTTGCGGCTTGCATATAACTATCATTTCCTGCTTTTCAAATTGGTGAATTCTGTAAACCCCGCGTTCCTCAATGCCGTGCGCGCCCTTTTCCTTGCGAAAACACGGCGAATAGGAAGTCAGCGTTTTGGGCAGCTGCTCTTCGGGAATAATGGTGTCTATAAATTTGCCTATCATGGAATGTTCGCTTGTGCCTATCAAATAAAGGTCTTCGCCTTCAATTTTATACATCATGGCGTCCATTTCGGCAAAGCTCATAACGCCCTGCACCACTGCCGAGCGAATCATAAACGGCGGCACGCAATAGGTGAAGCCCCTGTCTATCATAAAATCTCTTGCATATGAAATCACGGCGGAATGCAGCCGCGCAATGTCGCCCATAAGGTAATAAAAGCCGTTGCCTGCCACCCTGCCGGCGCTGTCTAAGTCAATGCCGTCAAAGCTTTCCATTATTTCAGTGTGGTAAGGCACAGGGAAATCCGGCACCGCCGGCTCGCCGAACCTTTCAATTTCAACATTTTCACTGTCGTCCCTGCCAATAGGCACACTGTCGTCAATTATGTTGGGCAGGGTCATTAAAATTCCAGTCACCTCTTCGGAAAGCTTTGCTTCCTGCTGTGCCAGAGCTTCCAGCTCGCCGGCTTGGGCGGTAACCTGCCCGCGCAGCGCCATACCTTCTTCCTTTTTGCCGCTTGCCATAAGCGCGCCTATTTCTTTTGAAATTTTATTTCTGCGCGCCCTGAGCTCGTCCGCCTTTTTCTGGGTAAGGCGTTTTTCTTCGTCAAGCGCAATCACCCTGTCAACCAGCGGCAGCTTTTCATCTTGAAATTTCTTTTTTATATTTTCCTTTACTGCTTGTGGGTTTTCCCTTACAAATTTTATGTCCAGCATATTACTATCTCCTTTAGCTGTATTTCAGCAGCCGTTTTTTCGCCTCGCAGAAATATCTGCCGTCTTCATCTTTTAAATACTGCCGTGCCGGTAATCATTGCATTTCTCCCAATTTGTTTGCAATATCCCGCAGGTCAAGCTGTGAATAAAATTCTATTTCAAGCGTTCCCTTGCCCTTGCCGTTATATACTTTTACCTTTCGGCCCAGAGCTTCTGAAAGAGACAGCTCAACCTCGTCATAAAAACTGTCTCGCCTTTTTACGCGCCTTACCACCTGCACGTCTGTGCTTTCCTTTGCCCTGGAAAGCCTTTCGACGTCGCGCACAGTCAGGTTGTTTTTTATAATGTTTTTCGCCGCTTCGCATATCATGGCTTCATTGTCAAGCGCAAGCAGCGCACGCGCATGCCCCGCTGAAATTTCACCCCGGCGCGTCATTTCACGCACTTCCTGCGGCAGGTTTAGCAATCGCAGGCTGTTGGTAATGGCGGGCCTTGACTTGCCCACGCTTGCCGCCACCTGTTCCTGCGTGAAACCGCAGCGTTCCACAAGAGCCTGCAAGCCCTCTGCCTCTTCAATTGGGTTTAAATCTTCGCGCTGCAGGTTTTCAATTATGGAAATTTCCATTGTTTCGGTGTCACTCAGCTCGCGAATTATGGCAGGCACCTCTTTAAGCCCAGCCTGCCTGCTCGCACGCCAGCGGCGCTCGCCTGCAACAAGCTGGTATCCGCCTTCCGGAATGGGGCGCACAAGCAGCGGCTGCAAAACCCCGTGGCGGCGAATGCTTTCTGCAAGTTCGGCCAAAGCCACTTCGTCAAAGGTTTTGCGCGGCTGGTCTTTATTGGGCACAATTTCGTTTAACGGCAGCTGTGTAACAGAATCTATTTCGCCTGCTGCATTTTCCAGCATTAACGCGCCGAGCCCCTTGCCCAGGCCTGACATTTTTTTTGCCATTTCAGTCTCCTCTTTTCATTTAATAATTCAGGGTGAAATGTTACCCCGAGTTGTTGTTTGCGTGAAACATAATTTGATATATATGGCTTTAATGAGTTTTTCCCTTTATTACACGCGTCAACGTGCATGGCGCTGCTGCCCAAGCGGAAATTACCCCAGCCGCTATAGCGCCGTGCTTTTGTGCCTTGCTAATTTCCTTGCCTGCCAAGAAATTCATCTGCAAGCTTTTTGTATGCAAGGCTTACTTTTGAATATTTTTCATAATATACAACGGGCATGCCATAGCTTGGAGCTTCGGCAATTTTAACACTGCGCGGAATTACTGTTTTGTATGTTTTGGCTGAAAAGTATTTCTGAATTTCTTCAAGCACCTGCTGGCACAGCTTTTGCCGGTTTGTAAACATTGTGGGCACAACGCCCTCAAGTTCCAGGTGTTCGTTATGGTGTTGCTTAACTGAACGCACTGTTATAAGCAGCTGGCTTAGCCCTTCCAGCGCAAAATATTCGCATTGCAGCGGCACAAGCACCGTGTCCGCCGCCGTAAGACTGTTTAAGCTTAAAAGCCCTAAGCTTGGCGGGCAGTCTATAAATATGTAATCATATTCGCTGATTAGCGGGGCAACGGCTTTTTTCAAAACTGCAAACCTGTCGCTGAGCTCTGCCAGCTCAAGCTCCGCACCGGCAAGATTCATATCTGCGGGCAAAATGTCCAGATTCTTGAATTGTGTTTTTATAACGGCGTCTTTAACAGGCTTTTTGTTTATAAGCACGTCGTAAACTGAAGCTTTAAGCGAAGCTTTGTCGATTCCCACACCGCTTGTTGTGTTTCCCTGCGGGTCAAGGTCCGCCAGCAGCACCTTTTTCTTTTTTTTGCCCAGTGCGGCGGCAAGATTAATACAGGTGGTAGTTTTACCCACGCCGCCTTTTTGGTTAAACACTGCTACTGTTTTGCCCATAAAGTTTCCTCCGCTGTCTGATTTTTGAATTAATTTTATTGAAATACGGCAAATGTGCCGTTATCAGGTAAATAAAATACTGTTTTTTACATACTGGCCTGTTTAAATATATGCGAAAGGCTGTAAATACAACGCCTAAAAAAATGGCATGCTTCGTGCTGCAAAAAACTGCCTTTTAGCTATTATACACTAATAAGCTGCGATATTCAATATTAAAATAACATTTAATGCAAATAAACGCGCCGCCATACCTGCACATACAACTGCTTTGGGTTTCAAATTTCTGCATGATTACTTGGTTTTACTGCCTGTGTTTCACATGAAACATTGCCGGTGCAAATATGTAAATTTAGCTGTTCAATTGCTATATGTTTCATGTGAAACATTGCTTTTTTATTGTTTCATGTGAAGCACTGCTTTTACGTTGTTTTTGCAGCAAAAACGCAAAGCAGCCCGTCTTTCGACAGGCCGCTTCGCGTGATGAAAAGAGGAGAATATGTTAAAACGGTTTCCCGTTTTAAGCGGATTTAAGAGGCGTTTGTGTTTCTGCCTCGTTCGATATTTTTCGGTATTCGCACATAAAATTCAACATATTCGTCAGTTTCGTTTTTATTGCTTTCAGCCGGAATTCCGGCTTCTTTCATTGTTGTTATTGCTTTATCGACTGTGTTTACAAAAATTCGCACGTCTTTAAATATTTTTACTACATTTTTATGTCCTTTTGGCTTTTTATTTGTTATGGATTCAATATATGCCTCTGTCTGTTCAACATTCAAATGCTTGCTTTTTATTAAATTCAGGGTTGTCCACACCTGTTTTTCACTTTCAAGCCTTAAAAGCGCGCGTGCATGCCGCTCTGTCAGCCCTTCTTTTTCAATAAAATAGCGCACATCAGCCGGCAGGCGCAGCAGGCGCAGCTTGTTTGCAAGCGAGCTTTGGCTTTTGCCCAGTCTTTTGGCAAGCTGTTCCTGGGTCAGCCCAAACTGGTTTTGCATGTGCGCAATTGCCTGCGCTTCCTCAAAAAAGCTTAAGTTTGAGCGCTGAATGTTTTCAATGACCGAATACACGGCGCTTTCTTCATAATCACAGTCAATAACCAGGCAGGGCACTGTTTGCAAATTTGCAAGTATTGAAGCTCGCAGCCTTCTTTCGCCGGCAATTATTTCATAATAATCGCTGCCGTTTATTCGCCTTGCCAGCAGGGGCTGCAGCACACCGTTTTCCTTTATTGAATCTGCCAGCCCGAGCAGCTCGTCAGACTTGAATTGCTTTCGCGGCTGATACGGGTTTGGCAATAGCTTTTCTGTGGGTATTTTTATGACTTCGTCAGGCATTTTTACATCTCCGCGTGGTTTTTGCCTCCTCTTTACCGCTGATTAAACTATAACACATGTCAATAAAAAAATAAAGGATTTCTTTTCACAAGAAATCCTTTATAATCGACATATTGACTTTTGTTTAAATGGGTTCGCTTGAAATTTTTTTTGCTTTTCGCGGGTACTTTGTCATACATTGCGATATTTTTTTTATATAAGCAATGCACCTGGGGTCTCCGTTTGGCAGTTTCAGTGAAACAATGCTTTGAATTTCCCCGCCCAATGTTTTTATTGCGCCGGCGGCGTCTTTAATTTCCTGTTCGTTCGCTTTCATAGATATATACACACCGCCCACTCTGACAAAAGGCATGCAATATTCGGCTGCCGCTCTCTGTTCGGCAAGCGCCCTTGAAAAGGCAATGTCAAATTTTTCTCTGTAATCATTGTCATGCGCCAGCTCTTCGGCGCGCGCGTGCATTACCGCTGCATTTAAGCCCAGCGCGTTTACAGCCTCTTTAACAAAATTCAGCTTTTTATTGGTTGAATCTAAAAAAGTAACGCTTAAATCATTTCTTGCAATCAGCAACGGCAGGGCAGGGAAGCCCGCGCCGCAGCCCACGTCAATGCATTTTGCGCCCTGCGGTATTTCAAGGCCTTTCATAACATAAAGGCTGTCGATGAAATGCTTTATTAATATGCCGTCGCTGTCTGTAATAGCAGTCAGGTTAATTTCTTTGTTTCTTTGCAGCAACATTTTTTCAAGCTTTCCAAAACGTTCAAGCGCCGTTTTATCAAGCTCTGCCCCTGTGTCTAAAGCATATTGCGCCAAAAGCTCTGCATTCATTTTCCGGCCTCCAAAATAATGTTAAGCGCCGCTATGTCGGCGGGGTTTACCCCGCTTATCCTGCCGGCCTGCCCCAGGTTTTCGGGCCTGATGTCGGCAAGCTTTTCAACAGCTTCCAGGCGCAGCCCTTTAATTGCGTGGTAGTCAAAGTCGCGCGGAATTTTTTTGCCCTCTATCCGGCGCATCTCTTTAATTTGGCTTTCCTGGCGCGCAATATAGCCCTCATATTTTATGCTTATTTCCACCTGCTCAAACACACTGTCAGGGTAGTCGGGGCGCGTTTTGTCAACACTTTGAAGCGCTTCATAAGTCACCTGCGGGCGTTTCATAAGTTCATAAAGCTTGCACCCCTTTGTCAGCGGCGCGCTGCCTATGCTTTTAAGTATTTCCTGTAGCTGCTGCGTCGGAGCTACAGACGTTTCTTGCAGCCTTTTTAGCTCTTGTTCAATACATTCCTTTTTTTTAATAAATTTTTTATACCTTTCATCGCTTATAAGCCCTATTTCATGGCCCGTGGGGGTCAGGCGCAAATCTGCATTGTCTTGCCTTAACACCAGCCGGTATTCGCTGCGGCTTGTCATCATTCTGTAAGGGTCTGAACAGCCCTTTGTAATCAAATCGTCAACCAACGTGCCTATATATGACGTGCCCCTGTCAAGCACCAGCTCACCGCGTCCCTTTATCTTCAGCGCTGCGTTTATGCCCGCCAAAAGCCCCTGCGCCGCCGCTTCCTCATAGCCGCTTGAGCCGTTAAACTGCCCTGCGCCGTAAAGCCCCGCAAAATCAATAAATTCAAGCGTGGCCTTTAGCGCGGTCGGGTCAACGCAGTCATATTCAATGGCATAAGCCGTGCGCATAATCTGCGCGTGTTCAAGCCCGGGTATTGTGTGTATATATTGCAGCTGCACGTCTTCCGGCATTGAAGACGACAGCCCCTGTAAATACATTTCTTCAGTTTCAAGCCCGCAGGGCTCTATAAAAAGCTGGTGCCTTTCCTTGTCTGCAAAACGCACCACCTTGTCTTCAAAGCTCGGGCAGTACCTTGGGCCCTTGCCCTCAATTTTCCCGCTGTAAATGGGGGAACGGTCTAAATTTTGTAAAATTATATCCTTTGTCTGCCTGTTTGTATATGTTATGTGGCAGCACACCTTGTTTTCAACAGGCGTTTCGGTTTCAAAGCTGAACGGCACCGTTTTTTCATCGCCGCATTGAACTTCTGTTTTTGAAAAGTCAATGCTTCTCTTGTTGACTCTGCACGGCGTGCCCGTTTTAAATCTGCGCAGCGGCAGTCCCAGCTTTTTCAGGCTTTTTGCAAGCGCAGCAGCGGGGAACATGCCGTCAGGCCCGCTTTCATAAGAAACATCGCCAATATAAATGCGCCCGCCCAAAAATGTTCCGGTGGCAAGCACCACGGCTTTTGTTTCATAAACCGCTTCCAGCATGGTCTTTACACGCCAGCTTCCGCTGTCAGTCTGCCAGATGTCCGTAATTTCCGCCTGGCGCAAATCAAGCCCCGCCTGCTTTTCCAGCGTGTGTTTCATGCCCTTTGAATATTCGCGCCTGTCTATCTGCGCGCGCAGCGAATGAACAGCGGGCCCCTTTCCCATGTTCAGCATGCGGCTTTGAATTGAATATTTGTCTGCGGCCTTGCCCATTTCGCCGCCCAGCGCGTCAATTTCACGCACCAAATGCCCCTTTGATGTGCCGCCTATTGACGGGTTGCACGGCATATTGCCCACTGAATCTAAATTTATTGCAAAAATAGCCGTGCGGCAGCCCAGCCGTGCGGCGGCCAGCGCAGCTTCCGCGCCGGCATGCCCCGCGCCTATAACTATAACATCATATTTTTGAGCAAAATATTCCATAAATAACACCTGCTGGTCTTTTTCGGCCGAAATTAAATTTAGTTTCCCTGCCGCCGTTTACGCCGCGGCACAAACGGCTTCGTTTTTACTATTTTCCAACACAGAATTTACTGAAAATATTGTCAACCACCGCTTCGGTGGCTTTTTTTCCGGTCAAGCTCAGCAAGCTGTCAACAGCGCTGTCAATAAGCACGTTTATCGCGTCATATGTTACTTTCGCGTCAAGCGCGCCGGCGGCTTCCTTTATTGTCAAAAGCGCTTCGCGGCAGCAGTTTTTTTGCCTTTTGTTCGCCAGCATTACCGCCCCGGAATCAAAAGCGCCGTTTGCAAACATGGCCTTTATGGCATTTTCAAGTTTTTTTAGCGCGCCGCCGTCTTTTGCGCTTATATAAATAACCTTTTCAAATGCGCTTTCTATTGCTTTTTCGTCAATTTTCTTTTCAAGGTCTGTTTTGTTTATCACGGCAAGGCATCTCTTGCCTTCGCATTTTTTAATTACATGTTCGTCGTCACCGCAAAGCGCGCGCGAATAGTCAAACACAGCTATTACAAGAGTTGCTGCTTCGGCCTTTTTTTCTGCAAGATTTATGCCGATTGCCTCAATTTCGTCGTCAGTGCCCCGAATCCCCGCCGTATCGTTTAAATGCAGCACCATGCTGCCCAGGCGCACGGTGTCGTCAATGATGTCGCGCGTGGTGCCCTCGTGTTCGGTAACAATGCTTCTTTCTCTGCCCGAAAGCAGGTTCATAAGCGTTGATTTGCCCACGTTTGTCTTTCCTATAATGGCGGTGTCAATGCCCTGAATTGCAGCCTGCCCGCTGTCATAGCTTTCAATCAATGCTTCAAGCGTGCCCTCGGCTTTTTCAAGCCGGCTTGCAAGCGCGTCTTCGCTGAGCTCAGGAATGTCTTCGTCAGGGTAATCCACCCACGCCGCCATGTTGGCGCTGCAGTCGGTAAGCATTTCCAGCACTTCGTTTATCTTTTGGCTAAGCGCCCCGTCAAGTATGTTATATGACGCTTTAAGCGCAGCATCGCCTTCGGCGCAAATAATATCTGCCACACTTTCAGCCTGCAACAAATCCATTTTTCCGTTTAAAAACGCGCGTTTCGTAAACTCGCCGGCCTCTGCCGGTTTCGCCCCGGCGTTAAAAACGGCTTCCAGCGTTTTTTCAACAATATATAGCCCCCCGTGCACAGATATTTCCACAACATCTTCGCCGGTGTAGCTTTTGGGCGCCCTGAAAACAAGCGCCACGGCATTGTCGGCACATTCGCCGTCTATAATAACATGACCGTATTTTGCGCGGTAAGTGCCAAGCTTGCCCAGCCTTGTGCCGTCAGCCGGGGTAAAAACGCGCTCTGCTATTTCTATGGCCCGCTCACCGCTTATTCTTATAACTCCTATGCCTGCTGCTGCGTTGCCGGTTGCCACGGCGGCAATAGTTTTTTCCATGTGCTTATCTCTTCCAGTCCTGCAAAAAAATGGCAGAACACTCTGCCATTCTTTTAATCTATACATAGCCTTAACATCAACTCGCCGCCAACCCGGCGGTAAATCGGTGTCTGAAAAATGTTTGTGTGTAAATGCACGGCATGCCAATTACTTGGCTGCACAGCGCAGCTTTTATTCGGCAGGCCTTTCTATTTTGCCAAACTTCGGCAAATCAGCCCTGTCTGCTTTCGGGGCAGCCGCAGCTTTTGGGCGCTGCACGCGCTTTGCGCCGCCGTATTGCCCGTTGTTGCGCCTTTCGCCGCCCTCAGGCACAATAATTACTTTCCTGTCTGCGCCGGTGCCAATTGAAAACGACTCAACCCCGTCAACTTCCTGCACAGTGGTGTGTATAATGCGCCTTTCATATGGGTTCATCGGCTCAAAAACATATTTTCTGTGTGTCCTTTGCACATAATTTGCATTTTTGAGCGCAAGCTCAGACAATGTCTTTGCACGCCTTTCGCGGTAATTGGCTACGTTTATTATAACACGAATATAACCGGCGCTGCTGCTTTTTGTGCTTATGCTGGTAAGATATTGAATTGCGTCAAGCGTTTCGCCGCGGTGGCCTATAATAATGCCATATTCGCCGCATTCAATGTCAAACATTATGACGGAATCTTTGACGCTTGCGCTTACAACCGCGTCGTCAATGCTAAGCCCTTTTAATATAGCTTCAAGATATGCCTTGGTTTCATCAATATCGCTTTGTGTAATGTCTGTGCGCGCCGCGTCGCCGGCCCTGCGGGTGTTTTCCGGCTTTTTGTCGGTTTTTGCTTCCTGCGCTCTGTCAGCCGCCGCTTTTGCCGGCGCTTTTTTCGGCGCTGCCTTCGGGCTCTTCGCCGTGTTTTTCACGGCTGCCTTGCCGGCGCTTTTTTTGGTTTCGTTTCTCTTGTCGTCAAACCAAGCTTTGACAGACGCGTCATTGCCGCCAAAAAGCCCAAGGACTTTTTTCTTTGGCATGCTTATAACTTCAATGTTTATATCGGCGGTGTCAGGTGCGTTCAGCCCTGTTTTTGCTGCCGCAGTGGCTTCTTCAACAGTTTTGCCATAGCCAATAAATTCCTTAATCATTTTAATCCTCTCTGCTTAAATATCTTGCCGTTAACGGCTTTTGTTTGTTTTGTTAATGTTTTCTTCCCTTGAGCGGCGCTCAATAGTGTTTTCAATCATAAGCTTTGCCTGGCTTTTTCTGGGCGGGAAGAATTTTGCTATAAACAGCTGCTGTAAAATTGCAACCAAATTGGAAATAATCCAGTAAAAACCGACTGCCGCCGGCACCTGGAATGCAATAAATAATGAAAACAGCGGCATCATCAGCATCATCATTATCATTTGCGCGCCCTGCTGCGCGGCAGGGTTGTTCTTTTTTTGGATAAGCATTGAAACTGCGGTTGAGCCAAGAGAGGTTATAAACGAAACTATCGGCACCAGCACAATGGCGCCGCCCTTCCATGTGGGCGTAACGGTTAAATCAAGGCCAAAAAGGTAAAACCCTGACCGGTAAGCTTCAATTGCCGACGCCTTTTCAGCCGTGAAAAGTTCCGGGAACTGGGCCATAAGCGTGTCCTTGATTTGGTCCCACCCCTCAAGTATTTTCAGCTGTAAATAAAAGGTTTTTGAACTGTCGCTTATTCCAAGCAGCTCTTTTACAATGCTTGTAAGTTCGTCTGTGTAATCGCCTATTGCGGAAATTCCCAGCACATATGACAACGGGTAATAAATAATGCCTATGATTCCCATAAGGAAAATCATTTGAAATATCATTGTGCCGCAGCCCATTTGCATGGGGTTGTGCCCTTCGCGCGCATAAAGCTCCTGCATTTCTTCGTTAAGCTTTTGCTGCATGCGCTGGCGCTCCTTGGGGTCAGACACGCCCTGCACGTTGTATTTTTTCTGAATTTTCTGAATTTTGGGCTGCAGCCTTGCTGTTTTTGCCGTGGTTTTTTGCTGGTGCAGGTTAAAGGGTAATAAAATCAGCCTTGTCACGATTGTAAGCACTATAATAGCCGGAACATATTCGTTTGAAAATATGTTCATCAAAAATTCCATGCAATAGCCGAAAAGATAATAAAGCGGCTTAAATATGGATATTCCGGTTGTAGACGCAAGTAAAATGGGGTTGACTGCCATATTAATCATTTTTGTCCTTTTTTCGTTCTTTCTTGGGCGGAACAGGGTCCCACCCGCCCTTAAACAGGGGGTTGCACCTGAGTATTCGGCAGAAAGCAAGCAGGCTGCCCTTTATAACCCCGTGCGTTTCAATGGCTTCAATGGCATATTGCGAACAGGTGGGCGTGTATCTGCACGCGCCGTGTGAAAAGCGCGGGCTGAGCGTCGTCTGATAAGTGCGAATTAAAAAAATCAACAGCTTTTTCATTTAAGAACAGCCTCATTTAATTGCGCCCAGGTCTTTGAGCTGCTTTTCCATGTCTCTGAGCACCTGCTGCATTTTTACCGTGGTGGTTTTTGTCCTGGCAACAAAAACAATGTCAAAATTGCCGCAAAGCCTGCACTCAAGGCAGGCAAACGCCGCCCTTATAATTCGCCGGGCGCGGTTGCGGCTGACTGCGTTTCCTATTTTTTTTCCGCTGGTAATTCCATATCTGGTTTCGCCGCGCCGGTTTTTCATAACATATGTTACCAGGGTGGGCGAAGCTTTGCTCTTGGCGCAGTAATACATTTTGCGAAAATCCTTGTTTTCTTTGATGGTGTCGCTTTTCACAAAACTGCTCCTTTAAGTGGTTCTTAATAAGAAAGTCTTTTTCTGCCCTTGGCACGGCGGCGCGCCAGCACCTTTCTGCCGTTTCTTGTTGACATTCTTTTTCTGAAACCGTGTTCCATTTTTCTGTGTCTTTTTTTCGGCTGGAATGTTCTTTTCATTTAATCACTACCTTTCAATCTTGAATAAATATATACGGCAGCCGCCGGGTTTTCAGGCCCCGCGCTGCTTTTTTCTGTGCAAAGCACAGGCTTCCAGTATATTTATCAGCGTTAGATATTATATTATAAAACACGCTTGCTTGTCAATAAAAAATTATTAAATCTTGTAATTATAAATAATAAGTATTATAATAGCACTATATCTTGTTGCGCCCGCCCGGCTGCACAACAAGTGTAAGGGGGTAGTAATTATGTTGGGTATTGTCGGCGCTATGGACATTGAAGTCAGCGCTCTTAAAAAAATGCTGCAAGCTGCAAGCGTTAAAAACATTGCCGGCATAGACTTTGCCTGCGGCAGTCTGTGCAGCACTAAAGCCGTTGTCGCGCAGTGCAACCCCGGCAAGGTAAACGCAGCGCTGTGCACCCAAATTATGATAGATTTATTCGGCGCAGACTGCATAATTAATATAGGTGTTGGCTGTTCGCTGTCCGGCAGGGTTTCAATAGGCGACATTGTCATTGCAACAGATGTGTGCCAGCATGACTTTGACTTATCTCCGCTTGGCAGCCCGCTTGGTTTTATAGACGGAATTGACGCGGTTAAAATAGAAACATCCCCCGCCGTGTCAGACGCACTTGCAAAAGCCGCCGAAGCTCTTGGCTATAAGCTGCACCGCGGCACAATTGCCAGCGGCGATGTTTTTATTGCGTCGTCTCAGCTGAAAAGCCAAATTGTCAATAATTTCGGCGCCGTGTGCGGCGAAATGGAAGGCGGCGCCGTGGGCCATGTGTGCCGCGCAAACGGCGTGCCGTTTTCGGTTTTGCGCAGCGTTAGCGACGGGGGAGACGAAACAGCGCAGCTTGACTTTCCGTCTTTCAAAAAAATTGCCGCAGAAAAGTCCACGGCAATAATATCTGAATATGTAAAATCTAAAATTTAGCCGGCTGTTAAATGCCGGGCGCATTCCGCCCGGGTTATTCAGTGGCAAAAGAGTCCAGCAAATAGTTTTCCGCCGTTTCAATCAGCTTTTTCAGCGCTTCGCTGTCGCCGGCGTCTTCGCCTGACCTTGATTTGTCTTCAACAAACGCCGTTCTTGCGTTTATCAGCGCAATTGCGGCAGACGCAAGGTCGTTGCCAATGGTGCGGTCAAGGCTGAAAATTTCTGTTGACAATGCGCCGGTTTTCGCCAAAATAAGCGCAATTCTGTAAAGCGAAAGCATATAATATTCCTGCAAAACCTTGGCGGTGCCCGGTGCGCGGCCGGCGGTTGAAATCATGTTGTCTAAAACCGCTTTCGTGGCGTCTGCTATTACGTTGCCGTAACCGCCCTCGTCTGAAAACGAAAAATAATCTTCCATTATGCCGTTGCGGTTTTCGGAAGCGCCAAGCAGGTAATCTGTGGTCACGCCGTAATATTCGCTGCAACGAATAACAAAATTAAGCCCGCATTCCCTGATTCCTTTTTCATAATGGCTCAAAAGCGCCTGGCTTATGCCCAAATCCTGCGCCGCGTTTTTCTGACTTATTTCTCTTTCTTTTCTAAGCTGAGTCAGAATTTCAGCAAATTTTGCTGTTTTGGCTTCATTGTTTTTTTTCATCTGGCTTAACATCTTTTTCCCTCTTTAGCACTTCGCTTAAATCATCACTTTTGCAAAAACAGCCCTGCCCGGGCGGCAAGCTTTCGGCTGCCGGCTTCAGCGTGGGTTGCCCTGCCGGAAAGGCAAATAAAACCCGCCGTCTTTATGGCGGGGACATCTCTGTTTGGTTATACTTTCTGTATTATACCGCCGCGTCTGTTCAATGTAAATAGAAATTTTTAATTGTAAACAAATTGTAATTATTTTATTTTTTAAATATTAACTGGCCGCTTTTAATATGCGTTTTTTTATTTATTTTGCGCATAAAATACTGCTGCGGCAGTCATATCAATAAACGGGGGTTTTTCTTTGAAAACATACACGCTATATTTATTTCGCCACGGCTTGACCGCGGGCAATATAAACGCACAGTATATTGGGCATAGCGATTTGCCAATTACTACAGATAGTATATCCGCGCTGAAAAACATAAAAAGCAAAACACCATATCCACAGGTTGACGCGGTGATTTCTTCACCCCTAAAAAGGTGTGTTCAGTCTGCCGAAATAATGTTTCCGGAAAACAAGCCCATAATCATAAATGAATTTAAGGAATATGACTTCGGCGATTGTGAGGGGCTCACCCCGAAAGAGCTGGCTGAAAATAAAGATTACAAAAAATGGCTTTCGGGCGACCTTTCGGCGCGGGCGCCAAACGGCGAAAGCAACGCCGAATTTACTTACAGAATTTGCAAGGCATTTGAAAAAGTTATTGATTCAATAGTCAAAACAAAAACCGAAGCCACGGCAATTGTGGGGCACGGCGGCGTGCTGACTGCTCTGCTTGCCTGCTATGGCTTGCCGGAAAGCGCGCAGGCGCACTGGAATATGGATTCAGGCTATGGCTTTCGCCTGCAAATAGACCCCGCGCTTTGGATGCGCTCGTGCAAGCTTATTGTTGCAGACACTTCTCCCGTTTCAATGCAGGATTTGACGGAAGATAAAGAAATTTCCCAATAAAACGCCAAAACAACACACCGCCGTTTTTGTGGCGGTGTGTTTTATTTGTTGTTTAAAATAGGGGCTTTGCAATTAAACGCATGCGCCATGGCGCCGCCTAATTTAAAGCTTTCCCGCGCTGCGGCACGGATTTAATCATGGGTGCTGTTTTTCCAGCCCGTTGAAATTATGTTTTTGCCGGCGGCTATGTAAGTTATTATTTCCTCAACCGTTTCGTTGTTTTTCTTTTTCATTGAAATTTCGGCGCGCACCTTTACGTTTCCGTCGTCAAGCGCGGCGGTTTCAAGCTTTCGCAGCAGCACGTTATCAAGCCCTTTTATGTGGTCTATCAGCTTTTCTTTAACATGCATGGCGTTGCTTTCAATGCACACCACAGAAATGTGGTAAAACGCCTCTTCATTTGCGGTTTTTGCCTTGTTGTATTGGCGCTGCTTTGCAATAGCTTCAGACACCGGGTGAATTGCAAGGTGCGCAAGCAAAACCATTGCGGCAAGCGCTATGGCAAACCACACCTTGTCAAGGCAGCATAAAATACCCACCGCGGCTGCCGCCCATATGGTGGCGGCTGTGTTTATGCCCTTTACCTTGGTGCCGTCGCTCAAAATAACGCCGGCGCCCAAAAAGCCTATTCCGCACACAACCTGCGCTGCTATTCTGGTAAGGTCTGTCGCTCCGTCGTTTACAAGATATGAAAATGACGTAAAGCCAAACGCGCCCACACATACAATTATATTTGTAACCATGCCCACATAATGCTTTGTAAGCTCTCTTTCAATTCCTATGGCGGCGCCAAGGCCGGCGGCAATCAACATTCTTATAATGAAACCGGCTATTGTGGTAATCGGCGGCATATAGTTCTTCCTTTCTCTTTTTAATAACTTGTTCAAAAACTTACGGCGGCTTCAAAACTGAAACCGCCCGTGCAGTTTAATATTCGCTAAGCGTTGCAAAATTTGGCCTGTTGTCGGCAAGCACAATGCTTGTTTTTCCGTAAATATTGTTTTGTGTTATCTGCGCCAGCAGCGGGTAATCAACCTTCCAGCACCACATGCCGTAAAACGTGCCGCCCTTGCAGGTTGTAACGGTGTTTCCCTCGTCGTCTGTCGTGTTAGACGGCGCCGTGTAAGTGCTTGTGGAATATGACAGCCAGCCGTTAGACAGCCCGTAAGTGGCTATAGACACCAATTCAGACTTTGAATATCCGGTTTTTACATATGGCAAAAATGTCTTAACCGTCTTTGCTATATTATATGTGTTTGACTCTTTGATTTGCTCAAAAATTGTAAGCAGCACGGTTTTTTGCCTGTCAGCCCTTGCCGTGTCCGAATCAATATATCTTATGCGGCAGTAAGCCAGCGCCTGTTCGCCGTCAAGCGTAACTTCGCCTTCGCTGCCGTCTATTGTAACGCTGCCGTAACGCGACGGGTGGTTGTTTATTTCGTCAATTTCCTTTTGTGTCATTTCAATGGTAATGCCGCCCAGCGCATCAATAATATTTTCAAAGCTTTCAAAATTAACTATAACATAGTTGTCTATATTTACCTTAAACAGGTTTTCAACACAGCGAATATAACAATCAATCCCGCCGGTAGACATGGCCCCGTTAATTTTACCGAACTGGCCGGTGCTTTCGTCTCCCTCTGTCAGTTCCCAATATGCATAGCAGTCACGCAGAATTGATGTCAGCGTTATTTCGCCCGTGTCTGTGTTCAGGCTGGCAATAATCGCGCTGTCGGCGCGGGTGCCTTCCTCTGCAATTTCTTCGTCTCTGGTGTCTTCACCAACTAAAAGAATATTTAACACATGGCTTGAAGATGCCGGCGTGCCGGTGTAATACCATTCTTTTATCATGTCTCGCAGCGAATAAACGCTTGCAGATTCATATATGGTGTCAAAAGATTCAACCAGTTCGTCCATTCCGGTCCATTTTTCAATTGAATTTACCTCTTCTTCAGAATTGGTAATGGAATCCAGCGCGTCGTTAACATAAGCCACGGCAAACCCGCCAAGGCCTATTATTACAGCCAGCATTGCGGCAATAACGCCGGTGAATATTTTGCCTTTTTTTGTTTTGCGCCATTTTTTCTTTTTGCCTTTTGATTTGGCTTTCTGTTTTGAATTGCCCCAGTTTGAAAGTTCCAGCAAATCAACGGATTTTTCATCTGCTTTCACCTTTTGCGCCCGTTCGTCTTGCTGAATCATGTCTATAATGTTGTCAAGCTCGCCTTTTTCGGGCTCTGCTGCCTGCACCGGCTGCCCTGATTCGCCGGTTTCCGGGGCAACGGCGGCCGGCTCCTGCGCCGCGGCCTGTTCGGCAGGCTCGCTTTCTGCCGGCACGGCTGCGCTTTCAGCGCTTTTCGCTTCACCGGCTTTTTCTTTTATTTTGTTTTCGTTTTCTTCTCGGTGTTTTTTGACTTCTTCAAGAATGTTGTCAACATCATACGGTGTGTCCATTTTTTTCTTCCTTCCATCAACAAGCATATTTTGCTATCTTATTTGCGGTTGCTATTGGTGGCTTAATCCTGCAAAACTTATTTTTGCCGTTTTGGCAGTCATAACACTTGCACATTATATATCATATCCGAAATAAATTCAATAAAAAACGTTAATTATGATTAAAATAAGAATTTCGGGCGCAAAATGTTTAAATAAATTTTAAACTTTCATGCTTGTTTAACAAAAAGGCAGAAATTTGTTGAAATTTGAAAAAAGGCGCCGCCTGCAAAAGCGTGTGCATGCGAATGAATCATTGATAAAAGCGGCAGGGCACAAACCCCCGCCGCTTTTTAAACTGAATTTCGGCTTTGGCGCCGGCTGTCCGGGCAATGTTTTATTCGCCCTCTTTTTCCGTCTGCACGCCCTGTGTCGCTTCGTCTTCTTTTTCAGTTGCGTTTCCGGCGTCGCTTTCTGCGTCGTTGCTCTCTTCCAGCCGTTCAACAACAGAAATGGTGGCAAGCTTTTCTCCGTCGTTAATGCGCATTACCTTTACGCCCTTGCTTGTGCGGTGGAACAGCGAAATCTGGTCAACATGCATGCGAATTACTATGCCGTCGCTCGTTATCATAACAACGTCTTCGTCTTCGCGCACCGGCGCAATCATTGCAACCTTGCCGTATTGCTCTGTTTTGTAATTTATTGTTCCCTTGCCGCCCCTTGACTGAACACGGTAATCGTCAAACAGGCTCTTTCTGCCATAACCGGTTTCCGAAACGGTAAGCAGCGTATACCCGTCAAGCGACGCTGCAAAGCCCACTACATAGTCGCCCTCTTCCAGCATTATGGCGCGCACGCCCCTTGCCGTTCTGCCAATCAGCCTGGCGTCGTTTTCATCAAAGCAAATACTCTTTCCGTCATGCGTGGCAACCACAAGCTTGCGCCTGCCGTCTGTGATTTCAACATATGCCAACTCGTCTGCCTCGTCAAGATTTATGGCAATAATGCCGTTTTGGCGAATGTTGTTATATGCGCTTATGTTTGTGCGCTTTATAACCCCGCGGCGAGTCACCATGCACAGGAACTGCCGCTCTTTTTCTGTGGGAATTTTAACCATTGTTGAAACGGTTTCGTCTTTTTCAAGCGGCAGCAGGTTTACAACGTTAATGCCCTTGCTTGTCCTTGAAGACGCCGGAATTTCATATGCCTTTTTCTTAAACACCTTGCCCTTGTTGGTAAATATAAATATCACGTCGTGCGACGAACAGCTGAACATGGTTTTAGCCACGTCTTCCTCTCTGCGGCTCATGCCCATAATGCCCCTGCCGCCGCGGTTCTGCGCTTTATATGTGTCAACCGTCATGCGTTTCATATACCCCTTGTTTGTAAGGGTAAGAATAGACTCTTCCACGGGAATTAAATCTTCGTCGTCAACGCTGCCCGCCATGGCGGCTATTTCTGTTTTCCTGTCGTCGCTGAATTTGTCAACTATTTCCTGCGATTCAATTTTGATTATGTCAAGGATCCTTGCTTCATTTTGCAAAATGTTTTCGCAGTCTGCAATTTTTTCGTGCAGCTCTGACAGCTCGTTTAATATTTTTTCAATTTCAAGCCCGGCCAGCTGCCCCAGCCTGAAAGCAACTATTGCAGCCGCCTGCACTTCGTCAAATTCAAATTTGTTTATGAGCTCCTGCTTTGCTTCCGCCTGGCCGCCCTTGCATGCGCGAATTGTTGCAATTATTTCATCAACAATGTCAATAGCGCGGGCAAGCCCTTCCAAAACATGGGCGCGTTCTTTCATTTTTTTAAGCTCAAAATTGGTGCGCCGCGTAATAATTTCCTTGCGGAAATCTATGTAATTTTGCAGCATTTCCTTTAAGGTCAGCAGCTTTGGCGCGCCGTTTACAAGCGCTATCATTATTGCGCCGAAAGTTATCTGCATTTGGGTGTACTTATAAAGATTGTTAAGCACAACCTGCGCGTTCGCGTCTCTTTTAAGCAAAATTTCAATTTGCATGCCCTTGCGGTTTGAATAGTCTTTAATGTCCGCTATTCCTTCAATGCGCTTTTCTTTAACAAGGTTTGCAATGCTTATAATAAGCTCTGCCTTGTTTACCTGGTAAGGCAGTTCGGTAATTATTATTTTAAACCTGTCGCTCTTGTCTTCAACAATTTCCGCACGCGCGCGAATATAAATTTTGCCCCTGCCGGTTGCATATGCGTCTCTTATGCCCTTGGTGCCCATAATAATGCCCGCAGTGGGGAAGTCGGGGCCCTTTATGTGCTGCATTAAGTCGTCAACCGTGGCGTCAGGGTTGTCAATAAGGCAGTTTACGCCGTCTATAACCTCTTTCAGGTTGTGCGTCGGAATTTTGGTTGCCATACCCACTGCAATGCCTGACGAGCCGTTTACCAGCAGGTTTGGAAATCTTGTCGGCAGCACGTCGGGCTCTTTAAGCCTGTCGTCATAGTTGGGGCTGAAATCAACGGTGTCCTTGTCAATGTCAGACAGCATTTTCATGCTTATCTTGCTCATTCTGGACTCTGTGTAACGGTAAGCTGCGGCAGGGTCTCCGTCAATTGTGCCGAAGTTGCCGTGCCCGTCTACCAGCATATATCTCATTGAAAACCATTGGGCAAGGCGCACCATGGCGTCATAAACAGACGCGTCTCCGTGCGGGTGATACCGCCCCAGCACCGCGCCCACAGTGTCCGCGCATTTACGGTAAGCCCTGTCTGAATACAAATTGTTTTCATACATGGTGTAAAGTATGCGCCTGTGCACGGGCTTCAACCCGTCTCTTACATCAGGCAGCGCGCGCTGAACTATAACGCTCATTGAATAGTCAAGAAACGCTGTTCTGACTTCGCTGCTTATTTCAACATCTAATATTTTTTGGTTGTCATAACGTACAATTTCTTCGTTGCCTGCCATTATCTGCTCTCCTGACTGATGAATTTATATGCCGGGTTATTGCTTATTTTTTTTGAAAGCTTTTCAGCGCTTTCCTGCGGAATGCCGGCTTTAGGAATCACCTTTACTTCGCTGTTTAAAAATATTAAATAAAAATGCCTTTGTGTTTCATAAACGTTGGCCAGCATTTCAAACGGGTAAATTTCCGTTATCTGCACTTCACCGGCCGGCGCATTGGTCTGCATTTCAATTGCGTTTTCATAAACCGTAACGCTTGTTTCGCACAAATAATTTTTGTCAAATTTAAGCATTTTGCTTATGTCTTTTTTTGTTTTGCTTTTTATTGAAAAAAGCGCCGCGCCTATTATTGCAAATATTGCCGCCGCGGAAATTAACAGCAGCCAATATTCACCGCTGGAAATGGCCGTATATGCCGCCGGCACAAGCCAGAAAAGCCCCAACACATACATCAGCGTGCCTGTGCGCCGCTGCTTTAGCCAGAAATTATAAAATTCATAAATATCGTCCGCCCGCGCGGTATACGAAAATTTGGTAATCATTTTTCCTCCTTGAATTTTCCCGCGCTTTTAAGCGCCGCAATCAGGCTGTCAAGTTCAGGCGAAGAATACCTGTTTTTATTTATGCAAAAACAGCCCTTGCGCGGTGTTGCAATTAAAAAAAGAAATTCGCCCGTCTGCCCGGCAGCAAAAATGTTAAAGTCGGGGCATGTTATTTTTTCAAAATTATTTGTAATTTCAAGGTTTTTTTCAAATGTTATTAAATGCCCTGCGTTTAATGTGGGCGATGTGGAAAACGCCTTTTTTACAGACAGCCTTTTTATAAGTGCAAAAACACACAGCAGCACAAATGCCGCGCCGGCCATTGCCGCTGCCTGCATGTTGTTAAATATCATAAGTCCCGCCGCAGCGGCAAACAAAACTGCCGCCCAAAACCCCGCGGTGCTCAGCCTTTTGCCTGAAAGGGCTTTGTTTTTAAATTTTACTGCCGCAAGATATTCTTTTTCATTCATCTGAAAGCTAAGTTTTTTTGCGTTTTCCGCCATTTTTAATTTCCTTTGTTTTTTATATGAATGTGCCTGTAATCGCGCGCAGGCAACCGGCTGCTGCCTGTTGGCACAGAAAATTTTTAATAAATTTTAAAAATTAAACGTCTAAGTTTTGCACGTATTTCGCGTTTTTTTCAATAAATTCGCGCCTTGGCTCAACATTGTCTCCCATAAGAATGCTAAATGTTTCGTCTGCTCGCTGCGCGTCTTCAATTGTAACGCGCTTCATTGTGCGGAATTCCGGGTCCATCGTGGTGTCCCAAAGCTGCACCGCGTCCATTTCGCCAAGACCTTTATAGCGCTGAATGTCGCACGAGCCGCCCATTTCCTCTATATATTTGTCTCTTTCCTCGTCGCTGAACGCATATACGCTCTTTTTACCCTTGCTCACCTTAAACAGCGGCGGCTGGGCAAGATAAACATAACCGCCGTCAATTATCGGGCGCATAAATCTGAAAAAGAAAGTCAGCAAAAGTGTTCTGATATGCGCGCCGTCAACGTCTGCGTCGGCCATTAATATAACCTTGTGGTATCTGAGCTTGGTTATGTCAAAATCGTCTCCTATTCCGGTGCCTAAAGACATAACCACCGGGGTAAGCTTTTCATTGCCAAACACTTTGTCCAGCCGCGCTTTTTCAACGTTTAACATTTTACCCCACAGTGCAAGTATCGCCTGGTGCTTTCTGTCTCTGCCGTCTTTCGCAGAGCCGCCGGCCGAATCACCTTCCACAATGAAAAGTTCGCATTCGCGCGGGTCGTTTGACGTGCAGTCTGCCAGCTTGCCCGGCAGCATATTACTTTCAAGCGGGCTCTTGCGCCGCGCCGCTTCCCTTGCTTTGCGCGCCGCTTCCCTTGCTCTTGACGCGTCAAGCGATTTGCCCAAAAGCGCTTTCGCCGTTGCCGGGTTTTCTTCAAAATAAGTCATAAGCTTGTCATATATTAACGACGACACAACACCCGCCATTTCCGTGTTGCCAAGCTTGCCTTTCGTTTGCCCCTCAAACTGCGCTTCCGTTAATTTTACGCTTATAACGGCTGTAATGCCCTCTCTGACATCTTCACCGCTCAGCTTTTTATCGCTGTCTTTAAGCATGTTATATTTTTTTCCGTAATCGTTAAAAACACGTGTAATAGCTGTTTTAAACCCTGTTTCATGCGTGCCGCCGTCTATTGTGTTTATATTGTTTGCAAAAGACAGCAGGGTTTCATTATATGAATCTGTGTAACATATTGCAACTTCGGCGCTTTTATCATTTTTTGTGGTTGAAAGATGAATAACCTCGTCTTGAATCGGGTGCAGCCCGCGGCTTGTATTTATATATTCAACAAAAGACTTTATGCCGCCCTCATAGCAATAGCTTTCACTTGTGTGCATGTCTTCGTCAACATTTCTTTTGTCTGACAGGGTTATTTTAAGCCCTGCGTTAAGAAAGGCCTGCTCTCTGAGCCTGCGTGACAAAACTTCAAAATCAAAATTTGTTGTTTCTTTAAAAATTTCTTCGTCAGGCTTGAATTTAATATATGTTCCATGGCCCTGTGCGTCTCCTATTATGTGCAGCTCGTCAGCCGGCACGCCGCGCTTAAAGCTCTGTGAATAAATATGCCCGTTTTGGGTTACTTCAACCACCAGCCATTCAGACAACGCGTTAACAACAGACGACCCAACGCCGTGCAAACCGCCGGAAACTTTATAGCCGCTGCCGCCGAATTTGCCGCCTGCATGAAGCACTGTTAAAACCACCGTTACGGCCGGCAGCCCGGTTTTGTCATTAATGCCTGTCGGTATTCCGCGCCCGTCGTCTCTTACTGCAATTATGTTGCCGGGCAAAATGTCGCATTCAATATGTGTGCAAACGCCTGCCAGCGCTTCATCAATTGAATTGTCAACAATTTCATAAACTAAGTGGTGCAGCCCGCGCGGCCCTGTAGAGCCTATATACATGCCCGGCCTTTTGCGCACGGCTTCCAGCCCTTCCAGCACCTCAATATCTTCAGCGGAATATTCTTCGGTTACTGTGGTGTCAATATCCTTTTCTTCAAATTCAAAATTTTTTTCTTCGCTCATTTTATAATACCTTTCTTTGTAACTTTGAAAAAATATTTTCTAAATTACAAGCTGTTTTTAGTTTGAACTTTTTTTGCGTCAGCCGCTTTTTTATTTAATTTTGCTCTTTTTAACAGCGTGGCCGTGTTAAGCGGACTTACATATATTTTTTCATCTGTTAAAATAAAGCTTTTAGGTAAATCATAATTGACATAAACAACCTTTTTGTTTTTTTCACCGGCAGACAAAAAATTTCTTGTGGCTTTGTTAACCGTTGATGTGTCCATGTCAAAAATGCCTATAATATTTTTACTTTCAATAACAGCTGCTTCGCCTATGTGTAAATACATTTAAACTATCTTTCCGCCTTTTATTTGAAAGGCCCGCCCTTCTTTTAGCTTTAAAACCGGCGCAGCGTCGCAGCAGGTTATAAATATCTGCCCTGCGTTTATGTTATTTATAATATATTCCTGCCTTTTTTCGTCAAGCTCGCTCATAACGTCGTCAAGCAGGGCAATCGGGCTTTCGCCTGTCATTTGTGACAGCAGCCCAGCCTCTGCCAGCTTAAGGGCAAGCACGCAGCTGCGCTGCTGCCCCTGAGACGCAAATTGCCGCGCAAGACTGCCGTTTATATAAATATCAACGTCGTCTCTGTGCGGGCCGGCGTTTGTGCGCTGGGTAATTATATCTTTATGCACATCGTTTTCAAGCTGCTTTAAAAATTGCTTTCTTATGTCGCCAATATCGTTAAAATCGCATTCAAAGCTGTTATTTAATGTCAGACTTATTTTTTCTTTATTGTTTGAAATTCCACTGAAAATTTCACTTGCATATGGTAAAAGACTTTGCACATATTTATTTCTTTGGTAAATAATTTTTGCGCCGGCACCCGCCAGATTTTTGTTCCACACATCAAGCATTTCACGCCCGGCTGTGTTTTTTGAAACGTCTTTTAATAAAATATTTCTTTGCACTAAGCTTCTGTTATATTCCTTTAAAACGTTTCTGTAACCTGATTTTATCTGACAAAGCGCGGCGTCTATAAATTTACGCCTTTCTGCCGGGCCGTTTTTCACCATTGTTAAATGGTCAGGGCTGAAAATAATAACCTTTATGTCCTGTGAAAGAGCTGTTGCAAACTGCTTTTTTATTCCGTTAAGCTCTGCCGCGCGGCGCTCTTTAATAATTATTTGCGCATTTTGGCGCCTTTCTTTGCCCTCAAATTCAATTTTCAGGCGCGCATAATCTTTTCCAAACATAATAAGCTCTTTATCTTTCGTTTTTCTGAAAGATTTTGAGCCGCAAAAAAGATAAATTGCTTCAATTAAATTTGTTTTTCCCTGCGCGTTTTCACCGTAAATAATATTTGTGCCGTCAAATTCGGCAGACATTTTTTCTATGTTTCTGAAATTTTCAATTTCTATGCTTTCAATTTTCATAAATTACTTTATAATCTGTAATTTTATAAGAAACAATGTCCCCGTTTCTTATTTTCTTTCCCCTTTGCGTGCAAATTTCATTATTTACTTTTATTTTTCCGCTTAAAATAAATTCTTTGGCTTCGCCGCCTGAATACACCGCGCCTGTAAATTTTAAAAAGCTGTCAAGCTTTATAAACGTGGTGTTTATTTTTATTTCTTCTGTTTTTCGTTTTGCCGGCACAAGCTTATAATTCATTTTTCAGCCTCATTGGTAATACTAAAAACAAAAAGCTTTCATCATTAAGCGGCATAATTTTTACAGGACTTACCGGGCCGGAAAGTTCTATTTTTATTTGGTCTGTTTCTGCAGCGTTAAGCGCGTCAAGCACATATTTTGAATTAAAGCCTATTTCAACCCTGTCTCCGCTTATATTTGCTTTAATTCTGTCAACCACCCTGCCCAGTGAAGACACTGTTGAAATTCTAAGCTCGCCATTGTCAAAAAGGCACCTTATCGGGTTTTTGGCGTTGTTTTCAATAACCGGCGTTGTCCTTTCAATGCACTCTTCCATGTCCTGCGTGTTTACAAGCACTGTTGTGGCGGCAGTTTTAGGAATAGCGGCGTTATAATCAAGAAAATCACCTTCCAGCAGGCGGCTTATTATGCTGTAATTATCAATTTCAAAAACTATATGTCTTTTGCCTATACTTATTGAAATTTCATTTTCATCGTCACCGCCGGTAAGCTTCACAATTTCTCTTATTGTTTTTTTCGGCACAATAAAAGAAATGTCTTCGCCCTCATATTTTATATTTTCTGTTCTTATTGCAAGCCTATACCCGTCTACCCCAATAAGGCGCAGCGTGTTTTCGCTCATTTCAAATTTAAGCCCCGTGTGCACCGGCTTTGAGCTTTCGTTTTCAGCAACGGCAAATATAGTTTGGCTTACCATTTTTTGCAGCAACGCCTTGTTTATAAACAGCGGGTAGCCGCCCTGAACACTTGGCAGCTCAGGGTATTCGTTTGCGTCTATTCCGCTTACGTTGTAACATGCAAGCGCAGACGAAATTGTAACAGATGTTCCGTTTGTTTCAAACGTAACTGTTTCAGACGAAAGCCCGCGCAGAATATCGCATAATATTTTTGCGTTTATAACAATTGCGCCCTCTTTTTGCACAGAAGCGTTAATAATTGTTTTTATGCCGAATTCAAAATCATAGCCCGTCAGTCTTATTGACGAACTTTCGCATTCAATTAAAATTCCCTCTATTGTAGGAATGGTTACCTTTGCGCTTACAGCTCTCATTACATTTGCGCATGCTGCGTTCATATCTTTTGTGTTGCAGGTAAATTTCATGGTTTTAACCTTCTCTCAAATAATTTATTATAGTAATAATAATAATTGCTGCTGAAATTGTGGAAAACATTTTTATTGCCTTTATTACGGCAAAAAAACACAATTTTTTTCAACTTTCATTTTGTTGAAAAAATATTAAAATGTTAAATGTTTTTAAGCTTTAACAAGGCAATAAAAAACTTTCATGTTAAAAAAGAAAAAAATGTTGAAAATTATCTATAATCTTTTACATTACTTATAATGTCTGCAATTTTACCGGCAAGGCGCGGGTCTTTTTCAGCCTCTTCGGTTATTTTTTGCACGTTATACATTACGGTTGCATGGTGTTTGTCAAATTTTTCACCTATTTGTTCATAGCTTATGTTTGTAACTTCCCTTATTACATACATGGCTATTTTCCTTGCGTGTGAAACGTTTGCCTTTTGCTTTTTTCCGTAAATATCTTCAACAGACACGCCTTCTGTGCGGCTTACCTCTTCCACAATTTTTTCAATTGTTACAGGCACCGGCTGCGCTTCGTCAACAACGTCTTTTATGATTTTTTGCGCAACTGCAATTGTGGGCGCCTGGCCGCTTATTTTGCTAATGGCATAAAGCTTTTTAGCGGTGCCTTCAAGCTGGCGGATATTTGTTTTAATTTTTTCTGCTATATATGTAACCACATTGTCGTCAATTTTGAAATTTAAAAGTTCTGCCTTGTGTTTTATTATTGCGCAGCGCGTTTCATATTCAGGCGTCTGAATATCTGCCAAAAGCCCGTTTTCAAAGCGGGTGCACAGCCTGTCTGCAAGGCTTCTTATTTCTTTCGGCGCCCTGTCTGACGTTAAAACAATTTGCTTTCCGTTTTCTATAAGCGAATTAAACGTGTGGAAAAATTCTTCCTCTGTTCTGTCTTTGCCGGCAATAAACTGTATGTCGTCAACCAGCAAAACATCAATATTTCTGAATTTATTATGAAATTCATCAACATTTTTTTTACCCAGTGAATTGATAAATTCGTTTGCAAAATCTTCGGCGCGAATGTTAAGTATTTCCATGTCCGGGAATTTTTTGCGCACTTCATATGCAATAGCGTTTAAAATATGTGTTTTTCCAAGACCTGATTTTCCGTAAATAAACAGCGGGTTATAATTGCTGAAAGAATTGTTTTTCTTTATTTGCCCGCCCGGGTCTTCCGCCACGGCAATAGCGGCGCGGTAAGCAAATCTGTTTGAAGGGCCTTCAATAAAATTTTCAAAAGTAAATTGTTCGTTTAAAAATTCGTCGTCCTCTTGCTCTTGCATGGCTTCAGCTTCTTCCGCGCAAACAAATTCAAGCTCAACTTCAAAGCCCATTACGTTTGCAAAAGCTTCTTTAAGCAAATTTTGGTAATATTCGCCGGTGATTATTTTAAGTTTAAATTGGCTTGACACACTTAAAACAAAGGTGTTATTTTCAAAATTTTCAATTTTTATAGAGGAAAGCCAAAGCGAATAGCCTGTTTGCGATGTGCGTGTGCGGCAAAATTCAAGCACGGCGTTCCAAATATCATTGTATGTATCCATCTTTTTCCTCTTTTAAACAGAAAAATGTTTTTATCAAATTTAAAAAACGGCGTGGGTAAAATATATTGTTTTTTTAGTAATAAAGATAAAAACAAATTGTTATTTGATATATTATATCACCTTTTTTTTCTTTATTCAATACACAAAATT
>JAJQIJ010000030.1:5108-9768 GCA_021199275.1 Clostridiales bacterium | reverse complement strand
TGCCAATCGCCGTCGCTGTCTTCCCCATAAATGCGGTTGCCGCGTTCATCATATTTTTCAACCATTTTCGGCTCTCCTTTCTACATTGTTTGTTCCATGTCGTTTTCCGCACTTTGCATGTATGACGGAATATAGCCAAATTCCCGTTTGCACGCCTCGGCAAGGGTTATATCTTTCGGAAAATATAAATCCCGCTCAATGCCAAGGCCGGAGGAAGGAAAGTAAATTGCCTCTAATTCGTTGAGCGAAACATATCCAAGTTCAGCCATGTCATTACTGCCTAAATGGCAGAAGCCAAACATTTCCCAATCACCATTGCCGCGCTGCTCACCCTCTGTTATTAGCCAAGTTCCGGCACCAACCGGATTGAAAAATTTAGCAATCACCTTTGCTTGACCGCCCAGTCCCTCTTGACTGTACAGTGGGTATTGTTCGAATTTTTTTTCAAGTTCTTTTGTTAATAGTTTCATATTCTCACCTCCGCTACATTTCCTGTTCCAGGTCGTTTAGCTGTCTTTCGGCGCTATGGCTGAAATCATAGTCAAGTGACTGTACTGCGTCATGTATAGCTTGCGGCAGAACATAACATCTGATTAGCACGTCACACGCTTCAGCTCCTTTGTTTAAAAAGGTTATATCACACCCGAAGTTAATCATCGCTTCTGCCAATAAGCCCTGATTATGACAAAGATATTCTTCCGCTTTGTAACGACTGTACGTATAACTGCCGCTGCCGTTGCCGGTTACGGCGTCCGCACACCACAGGTCACTACATTCATTTAAATATTCTTCTAATTCTTCTGCCGAATCAAAGTCTGCAAGATTGATATTATCTTTAATATACTGCAGCACATCATCTTTCACTGCTTCATAATAATCATAATCCATTTCAAATTTCCTTTCTTTTAATTAAATCAAATTATTAAATCGCATTCCATAAACATGCTCCTTATTCTATAAAACAAGCAGCCGGGTATAGCGGCTGCCATAACATTGAGAAAGTAATACCCATATGCGTATTACAATATATTTAATTTTTTACATGCTTTGTTCAAAGTCATCTATAACTTCGACATCGTTATAAGCCGGCTGTGCCTGCGTTTGAGCAAGCTCGTGCTCATAAGCCGCAATAATGGCAGAATTGAGCTGCTGATATGCGTCTTTGCTGCACGGGTAAAAATAGTCGGCATAACATGTTTTGCCGGCGTCATCGGTGTATGAATAGCCGGGCATTGAAGCAAACAAGCCCTTTTGCCCGGCTATTACTCTTACGCCGGTTAGGCGAAAATCACTGTCAAAATTGACAGTGGCATATGCCTTGATTTTAGAGTCAGCGTCGTCATTGAGACGTGTTATTTTTGCGGTTAATTGCATTTGCAAGCCTCCTTTCATTATTAATTCAATTAAAAATTAAAACCGCCTCTATACCCGGCGGTCTTTTAATTGCGCTGTTCTACATTTGCTGCTCGGCGCTTATTTCAAAGCGCTGCTCAAATTCTTTAATCGTGTCATAAAGCGACCCATAGCTCTTGTCGTGCTTATAGAGATAATTACAATAGTTGCGCATTGTGTTAAGCTGCGACTGAATGTCTCCGCACCACAGGTTGTTTTGGCCAAAAACGTATGCCGTGTTACATTCAAGCTTAAGTTCATTAAACAAGTGAGCTGTCAGGCGCATGCTGTCAACATCATAATCGTCCGGCAAGAAAGATTCGTCAAAGCCGAGCTTTGAAAAACCCAGTATTTCAGCGCCAACCGGCTTGCCGGCAACAAATTGTTGCTTCACGACATTGTATTCCAGCAGCACCACGTCTTGCATATTTGAGCGCTGTATAATGTCGGTGCGGCAGGCTTCAAGCTTTTCAAGCGCTGCTGCTTCATTATCCAATTCTTCAATTTTATGGTAGACAGTGCCAAGTCCAACAGAGCTGCCCCGGCGAATCTGGTCTATGCAGCTGTTTGGCAGTTCCTGTTCTGCGCAAAAGAGCATATATTTAGTGTTTTGCGCAAGCAGCTCATCAGCTCCCCTTATCTTATGTTCGCGGTGCGTTTGCCGGCGGTTAATCGTCTGTAAATTCTTAACTATATTGTCAACCAGCACACCCACCGTTTGGTGGTAATATGTGCCGTAATATATGTCATTGGAATTGAGAAAATCCTTGATTTGGTAATCAAGAATTTTGCTTTCCTGTTCATTATGTATTCGCCCTGCGGTTTGGAAATTGTCGCCGCGATTTATGAACAAATTGAAATTGTTATATTGCTTGAATTCATTTATGGCTGCCGTTTCAAAATCTTTGTTCGGCTCTTTTAAATACAGAAGCGACAGCACCGTCGGTGAATCTGTCACAATAACGTCCACCTTGCCGATAAGCCGGTTAATGCGGCGCGACTGTTCGTTATACAGCGCAGCTTGGTTTTTAAGGCTGCCGTCAAGCATTTCGGTCTGTCCGTCCCACACAAGCTCTTTGGCATATTCAGACACATATTCTGTTTCAATATTGCGCTTTTTTAGCTCGCTCGCAATTTCCCAAGCACAGGTGGTTTTGCCCGCGCCCGGTCCGGCAAACAGGTTAACAACCAACGTCTTTTTTTGTTTTTCCATTTTTAGTTCCTTTCTTTTGTAATTTTTTTGTATATATTTGTTACTTTCCTTACCCCGCGTTTAGATTATAATGGTAGAGATATAAAGTGATTTGGAGGGAAAATTGCTATGGCTTCTGTGCCTAATATTATGATTTTAAGAAATAAACTTAGAGACCTTGGTTGGAAAATAACCGCGTTTGATTTTAAATACAATTCTAAAGAATATGTTGTGTTATTTAAAAATCAAGACAGTGACGGCAAACGTATTGATAAATACGGCAATGAAAAAAATATCCGTTATATAGCATTGCTTACTTTTATTGATAAGAACAATATTGAAAGGATTTTGCAATTCAGAGTCAATTCCGGCTGGTTTGATATTCACTTTCCAACTTTTTGTAGTTATTTTAAAATTAGTTATTTAAATAAATCACATGGCAAGTTCTTTTCACAATTTCGTTCATCTTTAAATTCATCAATTCCACAAAATCCAATCAATAATTTTAAGCATGACTATACGCCTGAAATTAAAAAAGTTATTGCAAAAAATTATTTTGAAGAAAATGGTGAAAAATTGAATAGAATTTATTGCTTTGGGATTATGCGCAATGGAAAAACAAAAAAAGGTGAGCAAAAATACCGAACAACGGACAATGCAAATTTTACAATTTTAATGCGTCCTGAATTATTTGAATATTTTAAAGATGATAAAACAATTAGTTTTTGTTTTACTGATGATGAAAGCAGAGAAAAAACCGACGTTGAAATCATTGAAGGTTTTTCGCATGAGGCTGAAGGAAAAATCCCCGCGTTACGTTTCTAAGTTCAATGTTTTCAACGCTTAAATCTGCATATCTTAATACCTTTTTTACATATTCTGTTATATCGTTTGCTGATTTTGTGCTGTTGACACCCCTAACGGTTAAAAAAATTTGATATTGTTCTCTATAGCAAAGGTTGTCATGACGCCATTGTTGAGATATTAAATACTCAAAACACTTATCGTGCATATGAGCAGCGGCAAACTTAATTTCAGAGTCGGACAGGTGTTTTTTAATGTGTTGTGGTGTTTGATTAGGCACATATATGGTATTATTGCAAACATCTTTAAAAAATTCACCCTCATAACCAAACCCATATATATATTCATAGAATGTTTCTATGCCAACAAAGCAGAAAAAGTTTGGGTCTAAATCCTGTGTAATTTTTTTACTATTTCTTAAAAAAACAACCCCTAAATCCACACAGTCTTGTATTGTGTTGTTTTTGCTAAAGTTAAAAAATTGGGGGTCTGCGGCGGTTTTACCGTCTGAAAAATAGCCAAAAACAACCTTTTTCCTTTTAGACACTTGCGCCCAAAATTCTTTCATTTCAGTTTTGTGGTGATAGCAGAATGTTAAAGGAAAAATCATATCCTCACCCTCTGGAAAAATCTCCAAATAATATGGCACCGAAAGCCACACTTCATAATCAGACAAATCAAACCCTTGTTCTTTCGCTATGGCTTCTATTCGCGCCTCATAATCACGCAAATTAAACCCATGTTCTTTCGCTATAGCTTCTATTCGTGTTTCCATTTCTTTTCATTTCCTTTCTTTATTTAATTTCTTCCCACTCGTATCTAAATTCATCAAGAGTGCTGAAAGGCCTCCAATATGTTTTGTGGTTTATGTCATCATACTTCCACTCCTCAGCATTGCCGTCGCTGTCTTCGCAATATGTGCGCCGACCGTTGGCGTCATATTCGTACTTTTTCCAATAGCCTTGGCTGCTTTCGCTATATATCATGTTTCCACGTTTATCGTGCTCAGCCTTTGACCATTTTTTGTTGCTATCTTCGATATATATACAATTGCCATTGACATCATATTCAAAGCGTTCCCAGTAACCGTCGCTGTTTTCGCAATATATTTCATTTCCCGCCTCGTCATACTTACGACGTTCCCAGTAACCGTCGTTTTCTTCAACGTACGTTTCATTGCCATGCTCGTCATATTCCCATTGATACCACTCACCGTTGCTTTCTTTTCGGAATATTTCTCTGCCGTTCTCGTCGTACTCATCTTTAACCCAA
>JAJQIJ010000030.1:0-5008 GCA_021199275.1 Clostridiales bacterium | reverse complement strand
TGCCGTTCTCGTCGTACTCATCTTTAACCCAAAAGCCGGTGGCGTCTTCGTAATAAATGGGGTTGCCGCGTTCGTCATACTTTTGTTTTATCCAATCGCCGTCGCTGTATATTGTTTTAGGGGAATCACTCACCTAATCACGTCCTTTCTTAAAAATTTACATAAGAAAAGCAGAGTCCTTAAACTCTGCTTTCTATTTTTTGTTTTTTTAAAATTACATGGACTGTTCAAAGTCGTTTGTTAGATTTAATGTGCAAACCTTAATTTAGTGACGGCCATTGGGAATTCTTCAATTTCACTTGCCCACAAACAAGTGCCAACGCCGTTAATTGATTCCCAAATTAAAGGGAAACCGCCTATGCCGTCAAACAAGCTTGCCATGGTTGCGCAGGTTGTTTCACAATGCGCTGAAATTTGAGAGAGGACGAAATACCACGGCGGCAGGGCAATGCTGTTGCCGAGCGCTTTGTACCTTGCGCTGTCGGTTGTTTTATGTATTTTGCCGCCGCTGTCCGTCCAACTGCCTATATCAGTCCAGCCGTCGGGAAATCCCTGAAGTCGTTCGCACTCAAGCGGGGTCAGACGGCGAATGTAATTATTGTCTAAAAGTAAATTGCCGCCGGCGGGGTTGCCGGCTGCACGTAAAGTAGAAGCTATATTACTTTGTACATATTTGTCATACTGAGACTGGTTAAAAAGCAGCGGTATATTGTTTCCGCCCGTGCCCATTCTGGCAGAAAGTGTAGGGACAATAGTATTCTTAACCGGTTTTATTCTGCTGTCTTGCGGGTGATTATCTAAAATGACCCAAGCTGCAGCTCGAGAGCTGCTTTTAGTTTGGCAGGCAGAATTTTGCCGCTGCGCTGTTCGCGATTGAGTATTCCTTGACACGCTTTCGGACTCAAATAATATTTCGGGGGCGCTGTTTGCTCTAAAATCAGCCACAAGGGCGATTCGACGGCGGCGCTGGGGAACTCCCCAATATTGAGCGTCAAGGACTCGCCAAGCAATTGAATATCCGTCTCCCATGATAGTTCCTGCACACGACCACTTGCCCCCTGTCGGAGGTTGAGGAACAGAAACGCCCGGCTCTGCAATGCTGACGATTTTTTCAAGGACGTGTCGAAAGTCCTCTCCGTTGTTGCTGCTGAATGCTCCGGGTACGTTTTCCCACAGCATGAATTTAGGATATTCATTATTTGTTGCCACCCTCATTTCCATAATAATTCTGAGCTGCTCAAAAAACAAGTTTGAACGAGAGCCTTTTAAACCATTTCGCAGCCCCGCTATGCTTAAATCCTGACACGGACTGCCGCCGATTATCACATCAACGGGCGGCACATCGGCACCATTAATAAATCTAATATCACCTAAATGCTGCATTAACCTGTCCTTTCTTTTACTTGGGCGCACAGGGCGTCCCACTCTGCCATGTCAGCAGCTGCTTTGGCGCGGTGGCGGCAGCGTGTTTCTGCTTTGCGCCTGCGTGTTGCACGGCGGTCAAGTAAATCGTCAATTAAACCTATGCCCAGTATTAAGCCCATAAAGGCAGCGGCAAACATTAATGTATATATCATTTCGCCTAACATATTCTTAACACTCCTTTCATTCAAGCAGCAGCGGCGCTGCGCTGCCAAGCTTAATGCGTGCCACGGCGTTGTAAGGAGTCAAGTCCTTGACCCCAAAGCCGTTGCGCTTGTCAAGCATTTCTTCTGTTTCAGCTTTGTATTTACGGTTTTGTCTTTGTTTTTGACGTGTTTTCATTTGCTTTTCCTTTCAAAAAAACGGCAGCACAAAAACCGCGCTGCCGGGAAACGCCCTGTCAGGGCGACGTCCGCCTTAAGTTAAGTGATGTATCTTTTAATGAGCTACTCGTCAAGCTGCCGCAGCAGCGTCAATAAGTCTTGGTTTGAACTTATGCCGGTTAAGCAATTATCTTTGACCTTGTAAAGAACATATGTATTGTTCACAACATTAAACGTGATAACATATTCTTGTCCGGCGTTATAAAAACAACCGCAGCTGCTTTCATTTTTAGGAAATTGTAGCATTAGCGCACCACCTTTCATTAAGGACATCAAAATTATCAAAATATTCAATATGATTATCCAGAAATACTTCCGCAAAGCTGCCGTCTGTAAATTCAACAACCCTGCTGTCTGTTTGCCTGTAATACCTTTTCGCCGCCGGCGCCAGCTTGTAGTAATTCACCGGCACAGCGAAATAGTCAAGCGCCTTTTCTTTTTGTTGCATTTTAATTTTTCCTTTATTTACATTGTTAAATTCATGTCGTCCGGCTCAGAACTGCCCGACTGTATGTCAAGCAAGCAGCCGTTTAAGTCATATTCCTTGCTTTCCCAATAACCATGGCTGAAGCGGCGGTATGTTTCATTTCCGTTATTGTCATACTCATGCCGGCACCAGCGGCCGTCGCTGTCTTCCGAATATATTTCTTGCCCGCGCTCATTGTATTCGTATGACTTCCAGTAGCCGAAGCTGTCTTCATAATAAGTTTCATTTCCCGCGTCATCATAGTCTTTCATAAACCAAAAGCCGTCGCTATCTTCGTAATATGTAACCTGCCCGCGCTCATTCAGTTCTTCCTTAACTGTGTCAGCCACATTTGTTCACTTCCTTTTGAATTTTTTTAAGTCCGTCACGGTCTATTAAATATACATGGTTGGCATTGGCAAGCTGCCATGCCGGTGCTGTGTAATAATTGTTAGTCACCACTATGGCAGACTGTGCGTTATACACCGCCTTGGCGGCGACTATTTGTTGAACAGCTTGGATTCCGACTTTAGATTTATAGCGCTTTGCCTGCACTATATATTTTCTGCCGTTTTTTAGCAGAATTAAATCTGCGCCATAATCGCCGGTGGTCTTTGTCAGCTGCACTTTATAGCCAAGCTGCTGATAATATGCTTTGAGAAGCTTTTCAAACTCGATTCCCGTCATTTGGTCTATTTTGTCAAATGTCGCCGTCAAATATTTTTGCTTTTTTATGTTTTTTTTAAGGCAGGCAGCACAGACAAGAAATAAAGCAAGTAAAGAGAGCGTAATTATTAAATTAATCATTGCGTGTTATCCCTGGCTGCTTGTCCACTGTCCTTGCCCTGCAAGCTGTATCTTATATATCGGCAGCTTTTGCCGTAACGGTTTTTGCCCGTTTCAGGCGTTTTTGTAATTTTAATGCCGTCTTCGGCTATTATTTCTGATATACGCTTTCGCATATCAATTATGCCAAGGCAAGCCACAGCTTCCAGGCTGGTTATGCTGCCGTTGCGGCGCATGTAATCAAGAATTTGTTCTTTCTGCGTGTTCATTTTTTTACTCCTTTCAAATTGAAAATTCAGGGATTTTATCTTTAGCGTCCTGTTGGATTTGGTTTATGTCATATGTGCTTTTGCGTGAGCGGGGCGCCGTGTTCTCATAATTGCCCTCAAGCACCTTTACAAAGTTGTCCGGCTTAATCACCCAATCAAAGGTGCAGCGCCAGCTGCGCTCATTTTTGCCAAGCAAGAAATCAGATTTGGCAATGCCGGCGATTATCTCGCAAACCTTGTCCACGCCGTGGGCTTTAATTAATTGTTGTATGTTACTGCGGCGTTTGGTTGTCAAGGCTGCGTCAGGGTCAATCTCGGTAAGCTGCGGCAACTCATTCCATGCATTAATCACTTTAAGCTCATCAACTGAGGGGGAATTATTTTTTCTATCTCTCTCTTTATCTCTCTCTATATATCTATCATTTATTAAATCTTTATTTAATATATCTTTATTTAATTGCGTTGGATTTTCCAACGTAGGTTTTCCCAACGTAGGGTTATCCAACGTAGGTTTTTCCAATGTTGGATTTTCCAACATTGGTTTTTCCAACGCAGGCGGTGCTGCCTGCTCTGTATCTAAATGCGGCTGCTCATAGATGATATAGTCCGCGCCGCGCAGGCGGCCTTTTTCGTCACGCTCTCTTGTGCGGACGATATAACCGGCGCGTTCCAATTCCTTAACGGCTTGTCGTATGGCGTCTATTTTTTCTCTGTTTATCTTGGAAAGCCCGGCAAGGGTGTAATCCCAGTCAGGCGGCAAAGACAGCATTTGCGACAGCAAACCCTTTGCCTTTAACGAAATGTCTTTGTTCCTTAAATGTTGATTGCTCATCACTGTATAATCACGCGTCCTTTCGACTTTAAATACTGGCATTTTTGTTATCCTCTTTCTACGTTGGGTCCTTTTGTTCGTTTGCTTGATTGAAATAATAATGCTGCTCTATATATCGCTTTACATTTTTGTCGGTTTTGTGGTGAATGCCGGCGCAGCTCATTTCCAGCCCCAAATCAATGATGTCGGGGTTGTGATAGTCCTTAAAGTCGTGTTCAGGGCAGGTAAAAACATCAGTCCATATTTCAGCCGTGCCTCTGTCGTACATTAAACAGACATGCTTCCAACTGCCTAAAGGGCGGTCATTATACAGCTCTAAGGCTTCCTCTAATCCCTTAATTTCCATATGCGGGCGATTGATTTCTGCCGGCGCTGCCGGTTTGACATAATAGCCCTTAATTACTTCTTGTTGCCCTTGTCGCATTTTATTTGTCTCGCCTCTCTTAAATAGGTCAAATATTGTCATTTGTTGTGCTGCCCTCAGCGGCAGCTGCCCTAATCCGTGCCATTTCTGCGTATTCCGCGTTAAGGTCTATTCCGATGTATTCTCTGCCGTGTTTTGCTGCCACAACAGCCGTTGTCCCGCTGCCTACAAACGGGTCAAGCACTATTCCTCCCGGTCTGCTGCCTGCCAACACGCAAGGCTCTATGAGTTTCTCGGGGAATGTGGCAAAATGAGCTTTTGCAACATTTCCCTGTGTGGCCACGTTCCAGACGCTCCGCCGATTTCTTAGTCCTGTGGTGTTTTCGGCGTTGACATAACCTTGCCGCCTGCGTGAGTTTGGAGTCAGTGTCCCTATGCTGCCAGCCGGTGGACTGTTATTAAATCCTACTGCAGGCTCTTTTATCG
>JAJQIJ010000037.1 GCA_021199275.1 Clostridiales bacterium | reverse complement strand
ATATCAATATTTGGGATATAAGAAAAGAGAAATTGTATATTCTTTCTTATTCGGTAATTTAATAGAGATAAGCAAGATTATATTAATAAGCGCAATACCTGCATTTTTATTAATGATTATTCTAAATTTTATTAATGATAAAATTGAGCTAATAAATTTTCAGATTTTTACTTTTAATTATAGTTTAATTATAATTTATCTAACATTACTTTTATTATTCAGCACAATATATTCCTTAACAAATATAAGGAAAGTGACTAACAATAATTGGTATAATTTACTTGGATTACAAAGAGATTTATTATAACTTAGGGGGGGAATGTCCCCGCCTCTACAGGCGGCTCTTTCCGATTTTGAAAGAGCGGTGAGTACAATCTCCCAATAGGGGGGCGGCAGCGGCTGTCGCCCCAACGTTGAATAACGGGCAAGCCCTTATTGAAAAGAAGGTGTGATGATGATTAAATTAGAAAATATAACAAAAGAATATGATCGCACAATTCTTAATAATATAAACTTTAACTTTGAGTATGGAAAAATCTATCTAATTAAGGGCGTTAGCGGCTGTGGCAAAACTACATTGCTGAATATTCTTGGTTTGATAGATAGTGATTACTTGGGTAAATATGTTTGGGATAATGTTCAACAAATAACAGATAAAAGTGTCGTCAGAGATAAGATTGGTTATATTTTTCAGAATAGCTTACTTATTTCTAATATGACGGTAATGGATAATCTTTTATTCATTAAAAATGATATTACTCTTATACATAATTATTCTCAGCAGTTAGATATAGATAATTTACTAAAAAAATATCCGAATGAACTTTCTGGTGGTGAAAGGTCAAGAGTTTCTATTGTAAGGGCTTTGCTTTCAAATCCTCAGTTGATATTAGCAGATGAACCTTCTGCTTCATTAGATAATGATAATTCCATAAAGCTTGCAAAAATATTTGCCAAGATATCAACGAATAACAATATAATTATTATTTCTACTCATGAGGATTGCTTTGATAACATTGCAAATGTAATAATTCATTTGGATTATGGAAATATATCTAATATAGAAATTAAGAACAGTAAAAAAACAATTAATCATTTAGTCCATAATGAAGAAAATGAGCAGCGCCGTAAACTCTTTAAATATGTATTAAGAAAAAATAAATTTTCAAATTTTAGCAGAAATATATTGTTATCATTTATGCTATTTCTAATTTTACTTTGTATTGGATTGCAGCAAAATATTCAAAACATTTTAATAGATAGAGTATATGCAAATTATCCAATGAATACTTTTACAATCAGTGAATATGGTTATGAAGAATATAAAGATACATATGACTTAAAAATATTTGAAAATTATCAATTTAAACAAGATAATTTTACTTGTTATATTCTTACTGATGCAAAATATAGCGGCTTTAGTTGTCCCGGGGTGTTAGCTTACGGAACATTTCCTAAAGAGCAAAATGAAGTTATTGTAAATCAAGAATTTATAAATAACAATTTTAGTGTTTCAAATTATAAAGATTGTGTTGGAAAAGAAATTATAATTAATAATTATCATTTTACAATTTCGGGGATTCTTAATGATTTGACAGATTCTGAATTATATAATCTTGTTTACTATTTTGATTATTACCGTTTATCTGAAAACACAGAATCAGTATATGTTCCTTACGATAGTCTAAAGGAATTTGGAAATATAGAATCAAGTGATATGTTAATGGTCGCATGTGATAACCTTTATAATACATCGGCATATAAAGAATTAAGAGAATATTTTGGGGGTTCAATTTCACCTTGGGATTCGGCAATGTTAAATGTACAGTCAATTATTAATTCAATAGTTGCGATTTCATTGTTAGCTATATTTGTTATAATAATTCTGTCTATGATTTTTGTTACTAACGAAATTAAACTTGATTTGTTTTTTAGAAAACGTGAATTTGGGTATTTGCAAATTTTTGGAATATCAAAGAACGAAATAATGAAAATAATTTTTTTAGAAAAATTATTACAAATATTTGTTTCATATTTTTGCGCAGCGCTGTTTTATTTTATAGTTGCAGTTGTTATCAATATTGGCTGGAATTTTATCATCTTTTTCAATCCGGTTTGGATTGTAGTTGTTGGCTTGCTTATATCTCTGTATGTCTTTATTGTCACTTTTTTCCCAACGAATAAGTTTTTAAAATTTAATATAATTGATTTGATAAGATGAGCAGTTACAATTTTAATAATCGTTTACAATTATAACTTAGGGGGGGAAATGCCCGCCGTCTCTACAGGCGGCGGGGTGCAATTTTTAATCAGCGGTGCATACAATTCCCCGCTGGGCGCGGCAGCGGCTGCCGCCCCCACGTTGAATAACGGGTAAGCTTTATTGAAAAATACCTATGACGCAAAATAAAAATAAAAGCCGGCGTTTTTGCCGGCTTTTTGCTTTGGTTAATGCACCACGTTGTCTATGGTGCGGGTTTTAAAGTGCTTTTTTGACTGCTCAATTCGCTTGCCGTTTTTGCCGTTGTTGTTGTGGCGAAAATAATCGTCTTTGTCATTTATATTCCAAATCAGCTTTGATTGCAGATACCAAAGTTTTTCTTTTAAATTCTTTTCAAATGTAAACGGGCGGTTGTTTTCAATTTCGTCATACAACGGCGTAACAAGTGAAGCGCCGGCGGGCGAAACCTCAGCCGCCGCAAGCACCATTATGTTTTCGTCTTGCGGCAAAACAGCGCTGCCGTCTAATGTTACAACCCAAAAGTAAAGACCCTTTGCAAATTCAACTTTTCCGTTTGAATCAACGGTGTGCGTAAATTCATAGCCCAGATGCCCGTTTTTAATATATGCGGTTTCGCCGAAATCATATAAATCCCAGCGGGCAAAGGCTTCGCGTGCACTGTTTATTGTTTTTTCAACCGGCTTGCCGTTAACCCTAAAAACTGCCTTTTCGCCGCCAAAAGATGCGCACAGCAGTTTAAGCGAATTGCCGGCGCTTATTTTTATTTCCTGACCGGTGCATTTTACAGCGCCGTTGCCCAGACTGAATTTTACACCACAGGCGGCAATGCTGCTGCGGCGCAGATTTTCAGGAATAAAATCAATGCCGGCATTATATTCCGGTTTTATGGGCAGACACACCGGCTTTTGCGCCTGCTCGCCCGGCTTTTTCAACTTTATGCCAAAGGTTTTTATTTCATATGGCTTAAAGTCGCACACAAGACGCCCGTCTTTTACGGTGGCGTCGCCCCTGTATTCCTCAGACCCCCAAAGCTCGCGCGCACTTTCAATGCCTGCGCCTAACATGAATTCAAAATTGCCGATTTCCTTTCCGGCGCCTTCGTTAAAGCGCACAATTATTTCACCGCCGCCGCGGTAGTGCGCTTTTTTGATTGCACGAATTATAACGTCGTTAGTGCTAACGCTGCCAAACGAATAGCTTGTTTTTAAAGCCCCGGCGTGTTTGGCCGCCGCGCAGGCAACCATTGGCTGCGTGAACAGCCTTGCCTGAAGCTGCGTTTGAGCCCCCGCCTTGCCCTTGTGCGAATAAATGGCATAAGAATATCTGTTAAGCCCCAAATCAAGCATAGACTGCATGGAATCAATGCGGTAATTTCTTTTTGGTGTGTGCACGGCGGTAAGGCGCAGCGTGTTGTTGTTAAATTTGTCCCAGCCGTGCTTGCATTCGCTGATTACTGACACGCCGAATTCGCCGCTTTCATCTGTTATGTCAGCCCATTTTTGCGCCGGCACTTCAAACAGCTTTTCGTTCATGTTTTCCCTTTCAATAACGCCAAGCCCCAAATCAAACGCGGCCTTTTTGTTTGCGGCTGTGAATGCAAAGCGGTTTTTGCAAAGCGTGCGCATTGACTGCCATTCAATTTCATTATAAACTTCAACTGCTTCGCCGGCGTCTGTAAGGCAAACATATGCTGTGAATTCAGACTTGTTGTCGCGCTGCTTTACTTCAAACGCAACGCGCGCGGGGCCCGTTTCAGCAGCCTTTATTGACACAAGAGTAGGAACTCTGTCAGGCTCCTTAGCCGCTTCGCTGTAATTCATTTCCCATGCGGGCCAGTCTTTTGAACCCGTGTAATTAAACAGGCCGAAAACAATTGGCTTTGCCAGTATTTCCCTGTTGTTGTCTGTTTTGTCAATGATTGATGAAATATTTCCGCTTTTGTTCAGCGTTACGATATATTTTTGGTTTTCAAGCCGGTTGCCGGAAATTTTAACGCTGCTTTTCACTTTGCACCCGCCATTTGACTTGCGCACGTCATAAACACGCACGCCCAGCGGCTCCATTTTGGCAATAAAAAGAATTTCCTTTATGCCGTTTTCGTCAGACAGCAGCTGAGACAAAACCTCTTTCCCTTTGTCGTCAAAAACACGCACGCCGGGCGAATCAACGCCGCGCAGCTTTATTTTAACCGTGCCGGTGCGCCGCGCTTCAACAGTGTTTGCCACCATAACGGGCAAGCCCTGTGCACGGTCTGTTTGCATAAGGCTTGAAAATGCGCTGAGCGAGGCTTCAATTTCGCCTGCAAATTGGTTCATAGACAGCGCATAGTCATTCCACGAACGGCGGTATGCGCGCTGCACGGAAGTGCCCGGCATGTCGTCGTGAAATTGGTGGGCAATAACACGTTTCCACGCTTTTAAAAGCACGTCTTCATTATAATCGGCAGCGCCGAAATATGCCGCCATAACGCTTATGCGTTCTGCCATGTCGGCAAGTTCCTGGCATTTTGCATTCCAGCGCTTGCCTATTGCGCGCGAAGTGTAGCCGCCCACGCCATGGTTTTGCATAACGAGCTCTGTTTTCCATTGCGGCAGGGCATCTTTGACTTGTTGCGGCAGTTTTGTTTCAATATCTCTGTAAATTTGGTCTGAAGAGGCGGCTGTGACTTCAATGTCAGAGCTGCTGTTTTTTTCTATTTCACCTGCCACAAATTTGACGCTTGCCTCTTGTGGCGCGCCGCCCCTGTCGCCGATTCCGTGAAATATGTATGTCCAGTCAAGGCCGTACTTTTCATTTTCTTTAAGCTTTTTTTGCACAAAATCCCAATTGCGCAGCTTAGTCAGCGTGAAATAATAGTCGTGCGGGTTCAGGCTGGCGTAAACATAATTACCGTCTGCCCCATACCATTTGCCTATATCAAACGGCACCCCGTAAGCACTGCCCCAGGCAAGCTTTTGTGTTGTAAAGCCGTTTAAATTTGCATGGTGCGCAACACTGGGCAGCGCCCAGCCGAAACCAAAGCAGTCAGGCAGATAAATATCTTTTGAGCGTTTGCCAAATTTTTCGTCGAAATATGAATTGCCTATAAGAATGTTTCTTATAAGGGCTTCGGGGGAGGGGCAGTTCACATCTCCGTTTTCATATGCGCTGCCCGCCACGTTCCAGCGCCCGGCTTTAATATATTCGCTCATTTCATTGAAAAGCTTTGGGTAATATTCTTCCATAAGCTCATAACGGTAAGCGCCTTCAAAAGAAAAAACATAGCTTGGGTACTTTTTAAAAAGCGCAATGTTTTCAACAAGCGTGTTATATATATATTTGCTGACTGTTGTTTCAAAGTCCCAAGACCAGATTGTGTCAAGGTGTGATGTGGCCACAGTGTAAATTTTCTTTTTTTCCATATAATATTACCTTTCAAAGCAGTGCTTGTTTTTGAAGTTTATGTTTTCATCTGAATTGCCGCCGGTTAATTTTTTTGACATTCTTAAAATATCATATATTATAACAAATTTCAATATTAATTTGCCCGCACCCGCCGCAGTCAGCGCAGCGGGGGGGGGAGCGGCATGTTCAGGCTGCCACCGGCAAAAAAGAAATAAACCCTTTACCAAGCGGTAAAGGGTTTATTGTTTGGTTGTTTGTTTAAGCCCCTAAATGTTCCCAAGGCTTAAGTAAAAATTAAAAGTGTCTGTTGTAATGTTGTCAACATACCACGTGTTGCCGACTTTTACTTCATAAACTGTTTGGCTGTAAATCACGGTGCCGTCTGCTAAAGAGCTGGTGACTTCAACCCTGCAGGCGTCTGCTATGTCTGACGCTGAAATGCCGTAAGATTCAAGAACGTCAGAGTCAAGCATCGCCACATATTCGTCTAAATTGCTTATGCTTTCAGGCTCAGATGTGGTTGTGGTTATTTTGTAATCGTCGCCGTAGATGGTTTGGTAAAACCCGGTGGTGTCTTCGCCTGTGGTTACGCCGGAATCTTCGTCTGTAACAGCGGTGGTGCCGGTGAGCTTGTCGCCGTATGTGGCAACATTTGCTTCGAGCGCGGTGAACATAACTTCGTCAGAAAGATATTCGTCGCCGAAAATTTGCTGCCTTTCTGTTACAAGGGCGTTAAAGTAATTGGTGAAAACCGCGTCGTAATCGTCCCACCCGTATTGCTGCATAAGCTCTTCGTAATATGGGTAAAGTGCGTCTGCAAGCTGGCCTGCCAGTGTGCCGTCGTCATTTTCAGTGGCTTCAGACATATATTTGCTGTCGTCATAGCCATCTAAGTCGCCAGTGTCCATGCCGATTTCATAGCCGGGGTAAACAATGGGGTAAATGTAATTTTTGCGAATGTAGTCGCCATATTTGTCGTTTATGGAAACAAGGGTGTATTTGTATGCATTATAACCGTCTCCGGATTGGACAATTGAATCAACATAATTGCCTGCAAGCTTTTCTTCGTCAAACGCTATATATTTATCTTTGAAAGTCAGCACAGTCATTGTTGACAAAATTGCGGCCATTACAACAAATGTGATTAATGCATAAAGTGTGGAATTAAATGCTTTTTTGCTCATAATCAATACCCCCTTATTCAGCTGCCGCTTCGCCCGCGTCTTCGGCAGGGCTGTCAGGCGCTTCGGCTTTGTTCGCTGCGCGGCGCTCTGCAAGCGCGGCGGTGATTGTGGCTTTTTTCAGCCCGACATTGTCATAAAAGAATATCGGCACCATTTGCAAGAGCACGAACACCGCTGGAATTATGGTGTATATCATAAGCAGGCGGTTTAAGGTGCTGTCTGTCTGCGAAGCATATGCCACATTGGCGTCCTGCGACACCATATAGCCAGACCATTTGTAAAGCAGCCACGGCCCCAGACTTTTTGTAAGCGCAGACGCTATTTTTGAAAACAGGCCATAGCCGGCATATGCAATTCCGTCTTGCCTTTTGCCTGTCTTATATTCAATTTCATCAACACAGTCTGCAATCATAATGTTGGGGGTGGTGTTTGTGTTGCCGTGCTGAATTCCGCAGAAGAAATTTATTATAAGAAACGGAACTATAAGCGTGCTGTTAAAGCCGACTGAGCTTGAAACTAAATATAATATTGCCAGGGTTGTGGCGCCGTAAATGCAAAACATGATATATGTTTTTTTGGTTGAAAACTTTTTAAGCACAAAGTTTACCAGCAATGTGCCAAGCGCCGTGCCTATGCCCATGGGCAGCAGCAGCGCCAGCTTCAGGTCTTTTGAGCCCAGCAGGTATATTGCTATGTAAAGCGACACGGTGCCGTAAACCCCGCGCCCGAAGCCGCAGAGCTTTGTCAGTGAAACCATAAGCAGGTTTTTGTTTCCGAACACAACCTTAATTGAATCTTTAATGCTTATTTTTTCCTGTGTAAAGGGCACTCTTTCTTTGTTGTTTACAAAGAAAATCATTACAAAAATTATGAGCCCCAGCGCGCAGACTGCCGTTGAAATAACAAGGTCAAGCCCTTGGCCCTCTGCGTTTTGGTATTGCTGCTTGCCCATTAACACTTTCATAAGCAAGCCCACAACCATTACCACAACCATGCCGCCTGACTGGCCGACAGAGCGCAGGAAAGACGCAATTGAAATGGCGGTTGACCTTTCGCCCGGATTTGGCGAACACAAAGAGCCAAAACAGTTAGACGGGCTTTCAACGGCGCACGAAACAGCTGTGTAAAGGCAGTAAACCACAAACATCCATATAATAGCCACAGTCTGGCTGTTTGTGTTTGGCGCAATAAACACCAAAAGAGAAATTATTGCAAGGGGAATTACGCCAAAGCCGACCCACGGCTTAACCTTGCCGAAACGCGTGTGAGTCCTGTCTACAAGATAGCCTATAACAAGTTCGCACACAGCGCCCACAACGCCCGCTACGCCAAACACCAGCGTTATTGCGGAAGACATGGCGTCGGAATCAAAACCCTTGCCCTTGAATGCAAAATCAGCAAAGAAAGTTGCGGTGTAGTCAGGCATCCACCCTGTCATAAGGGCAACGCCGAACAGCCCCACGCCGAAAGTAATAATTTCGGAAAATTTCATATACTTTTTTTGCTTTTCCTGTGTTTCAGTCATAAAAAGACTCCTTTATTAATAGTTTATAATAATTTTACCTTCATTTTACATTATAAGCAAGTGCTTTTTAATATTTAAGCTATTTTCAACAAATCACAGCAGGTTTATTTGTGAATTTTGCCCATTGAAAAGTTTTCTGCGGCGGGCATTTAAAAAAATATGTTTTTATATATTGAATTGAATGCCGAATTATTGTAAAATCTAATTATTAAAGGAAAAAGCTTTTTGGCGTTGGCGCCGTGTGCGTTTAAATAAGGGCTTGCCCGTAATTATGCTTTGCCGGCGGGCGCGCTTTTGCCGAAATGCTTTACAGCGGGGCTTTGCCCCCGGTTAAAGGGTGGTTTCTATGCAAAATATCACAATTATAAATTCAAACCGTGCGCGGGGCGTTTTCATTCGCGTTACAAACGGGCATTTCATAACGGCAAACGCGCACATCAATTATTATGTTGGCACGTCAGACATAAAGCATAACCATGCCGTTTCAACAGACACGGCCATGCTGCTGGCGTCATATTACAACGAACGCGCCATTGACATTGACACCGTGCTGTGTCTTTATGAAACACAGGCGCTGGGCGCATATCTTGCGCATGAACTTGCCCGCCCGTCTATGATGTCGCCAAACCCCAACACCAATATTTATGTGCTTGGCAGCGAATATGACGCGCAGGGCAACATAATATTCCGCGACAATCTTAAAAGAATGATTAAGGGCAAAAACGTGCTGCTGCTAATGTCTTGCATAACAAGCGGCAAAACTGTTGAAAAGGCAATTGAAAGCGTGCAATATTACAGCGGCGTTGTGGTGGGCATAAGCGCGGCTTTCAGCGCGGCTAAGGAAATTATGGGCATTGAAGTAAACAGCATTTTCACTGAAGAGGACTTGCCGGGTTATGAAGTTTATGACAAACACAGCTGCCCGCTGTGCAAGCAGGGCATGCCGGTTGACGCCATTGCAAACGGTTACGGCTATTCAAAACTTTAACTTGACAAAAGGTAAATTAATGTTATAATATGAATGTGCAGGGTGGCGCCAGTGCCGGTTTCCTGCGTGTTTTAATAAAATCAATTCACCTTAAAGGCTGTGAAGCAGAAAAAGATTATGCTTATTTGTCACAGAGAGCCGGCGTTTGCTGCAAGCCGGCACAAAGGGCATAATGAATAGCTCTCTGCGGAGCTGCTGCCTTGAAAGCGTTTTTCGCCATAGGGGCAGACGCGCAACTGCGTTAAAGGTTAAGGCATTGTCAGATGCTAAAGGGCGGGGGCTTTCCCGCCGAAATAGGGTGGTACCGCGCTTAATATGCGCCCCTATGCATATCAGGGGCGTAATTTTTATGCCCAAAAGGAGTCAGAATTATGTTACAAGGTTATAAAAAATATATTCCGTTTAAGCCGGTAAATCTGCCGGGCAGAACTTGGCCGGACAAGGTAATAACAAAAGCGCCGGTGTGGTGTTCCGTTGATTTGAGAGACGGCAACCAGGCGCTTGTAGACCCCATGAATTTGCAGGAAAAGCTTGAACTTTTTCAAACCCTGCTTGACGTGGGCATAAAGGAAATAGAGGTTGGCTTTCCGTCTGCGTCTGAAACGGAATATGAAATTTTAAGAACTCTTATTGAAGGCAATTATATTCCGGACGATGTTACGATTCAGGTGCTGGTGCAGGCGCGCGAACACCTTATTGTGAAAACCTTTGAAGCCATAAAGGGCGCAAAAAACGTAATAGTGCATTTTTATAATTCAACGTCAACCCTGCAGCGCAAGGTTGTGTTTAAAACAGACATGCAGGGTGTTATTGACATTGCGGTAAACGGCGCAAAGCTTATTAAAGAGCTGACTGACAAAGAGCTGCGCGAAAACCCCGGCATGAACATAAGATATGAATATTCGCCGGAATCATTTACCGGCACCGAAACAGACAACGCCATTGAAATTTGTGAGCGTGTTATGGCTGTTATGGGCGCCACAAAGGAAAACCCAATTATACTTAACCTGCCATCAACAGTTGAATGTTCAACGCCAAACGGCTATGCAGACCAAATTGAATATTTCTGCCGCAACATGAAAAACCGCGAAGCCGCCATAATTTCGCTGCACCCGCACAATGACAGGGGCGAGGGTGTTGCCGCAACAGAGCTTGCGCTCATGGCGGGCGCAGACAGGGTGGAAGGCACGCTGTTTGGCAACGGCGAACGCACCGGCAATGTTGACATAATAACGCTTGCGCTTAATATGTGGACTCAGGGGGTTGACCCAAAGCTTGATTTCCATGACATAAATGCAGTGAAAGACGTTTATGAACGCACCACAAAAATGAAAGTGCCGCCGCGCCAGCCATATGCGGGCGAGTTGGTGTTCACCGCCTTTTCCGGCTCACACCAGGACGCAATCAACAAGGGCAAAATATATATGGAAGAAACCAACTCAGATTATTGGGAAGTGCCTTACCTGCCTATTGACCCGGCAGACGTGGGGCGCGAATACGAGCCTGTCATCAGAATAAATTCACAGTCAGGCAAGGGCGGCGCGGCGTTTATACTTGCCACGCAATACGGCATTAAAATGCCAAAAGCAATGCACGCCGAATTTGGCGCAATTGTAAAGCACGCATGCGACGAAAAGGGCAAAGAGCTTCATGCGCTTGAGGTTTTTGATTTATTTCAAAAAGAATACAGAAACGTTGTTGGCCCTTACAGAATTTTAAACCATAAGACTTATGAGGAAAAGGAAGAGGGCGAATATCTTACCCGCGTGCATTTTGAGGGCGCAATAAGGGTGAAAGACGGCAGCAGCGTTAAAGTCAGCGGCAGCGGCAGCGGCCCTATTGACGCATTTTTCAGCGCACTGGGGCAGGTTGGCATAACAGGCTACCGGTTTGTTGACTACAGCGAACATGCAATAGCAGTGGGCTCTGATTCAAAAGCCATTTCTTATATTCACCTGAGAAACCCGCAGGGGAAAGATATATTCGGAATAGGGGTCAGCCACAACATTGGCTATGCTTCACTTAAGGGCATTATATGCGCTGTAAACAGAGACCAGGCAGACTGTGTAAGAGACGACACCATGCCCGGCATATTTGAAAAGTAATTTTGCCGTGCGTAAAGGGCGTTCGGGCGCTGTGAAAAAGCCGCCGCGGCGCCGTGCAGGCATTTCCATTAATTCAAACAGGGGGAATTGTAATGAATAAATATAAAATAACGGTTTTGAAAGGGGACGGAATCGGCCCTGAAATTGTGGCTGAATGCATTAAGGTGCTGCATGCCGCCGGTGAAAAATTCGGCTTTGAAATCAGCTGCGACTACCGGCTGCTGGGCGGCTGCGCTATTGACAAAACGGGCGTGCCTTACCCCAAAGAAACCGCCGCGGCATGTAAAAGTTCAGACGCGGTGCTGCTGGGCGCTGTGGGCGGCCCGAAATGGGACAAACAGCCGGGCGGCAACCGCCCCGAAGCCGGGCTGCTTGCTATTAGAGAGGATTTGGGGCTTTTTGCAAACCTGCGCCCCGCCAAAATTTTTGCGCCGCTTAAAAAAGCGTCTCCTATTAAAGAGGAAATAATAGGCGAGGGGCTTGACATTTTAATTGTGCGTGAGCTTACCGGCGGCATTTATTTCGGCGACAGGGGCACTTACACTGAAAACGGGGTTACCGGCGCTTATGACACGGAACGTTACACAGAGCCCGAAATTGAAAGAATTGTAAAAGCAGGCTTTCAATATGCAATGAAACGCGGCAAAAAGCTGACCTGTGTTGACAAAGCAAACGTGCTTGAAAGTTCGCGCCTGTGGCGCCGTGTGGCAGACAGGGTAAGCCTTGATTACCCCGAAGTTGAACTTTCATATATGTATGTTGACAACTGCGCCATGCAGCTTGTGCGCAACCCCGGCCAGTTTGACACAATAGTGACTTCAAACATATTCGGCGACATTTTGTCAGACGAAGCTTCAATGATAAGCGGCTCGATAGGCATGCTGGCGTCTGCCTCTCTTGCCGGGGGCAGCTTTGGGCTTTATGAGCCCATTCACGGCTCCGCGCCGGACATTGCGGGCCAGCAAAAGGCAAACCCGCTTGCCACAATTCTGTCAGGCGCCATGATGCTGCGCTACTCTTTCGGCGAAGACGCAGCGGCCAGTGCCATTGAAGCTGCTGTTGATTGTGCTCTTAGAACAGCCAGAACGCCGGACATTTATGAACAGGGCTTCAGGGCCGTTACCACTGCGCAAATGGGCGACTTGGTTTCGTCTCTTTTGTGATGTGCGGCAGCTTTCAATATTGGCTTGCCGCCCACAGCGGGCAGTTTTAAGCTTGGTTACAATTATGCAAATGAAAAAGCAGGCGCTTTAAAACGCCTGCTTTTAATTTTTTCTTTTATTCACCTGCCAAAACGCAGCGCACGGTTACGCGCTTTGCCGCGCCGTATGTGCATGTGTAAAGAGTCAGCGGGTAATCGCTTTCAACCATTTCCTGCACCTGGGTGGGTTCAAGATATTCAATCTCTGCCACCTCATAAACGGTTTCGTTTGAATAAACGTCTGTAAACACAACTGCATCGCCGGGCTGCAAATTGTAAATTTCGCCGAAATTGCTGGTGTAATTATGCCCCGCTATAACCAAGTCGCCGCTTTCAACAGAGCCGGAATAGCAGCACGGCGCAGTTTCAAGCTTTTCATAGCTGCATTCAGCCATAATGGGCAGCTCAAGCCCAAGCGTTTCAATAGACAGCACGCCTATATATTCGTTGCCGTTTATCACCGTGTTGTCGCTGTCAAGACTTTCAACCACCTGCGCGGCGGCAACCTTTGCATTGAAATCATCAAGCTGGTTTGACGTAAATAATGCCAACGCGCCCAAAATGAAAAGCGCGCCCAGCACCATTAACAGCTTGCCTGCGCGTTTAAATTTCATTTGGCTTTTGTCTTCCTTTCAATAAACACCATGCAAAAGCCGGCTGCAAACAGGAAAATGCCCAGCACCCCAAACACCGGCACGGGCCAGTTCAGCTGCCCTGTTTTAAGCAGAGTTTGGCTGCTGCTGTCAGTCCCGCTTGAAGATGTCACGCTGAGCGCGGTTGTTATTTCGCCGGCAGTGGTGGCTTCGCCAGTGGTGGTTTCGGTGGCGGCTGTGGTGGTTTCGGTGGCTGTTTCACTGCTTAAAAGCTGCACCTTTGGGTTTGCTTCTACTTCATAAATATAGCCGCCCGCCCCGTCGCTTTCAGGGGCTGAAATCAAAAACGGCGCCGCCGTGGCATATTTTGCCGGCGTTTCAGTCTGCACCGCAAGGTAAAGCCCGGCTGAAAGTGAACTGAAAGACACGGTGCCTGTGGAATCTGCTGACTTTTCAGCCGCCGTCAAATTGTTTTCCTGCGCCCATGCAGCTAAATTTTCTGCCAAAGAGTCGCTTTCAATGTCTGTTAAATCTGCGCCGCTGGCGCTGAAATCGGCAGTTAAAGCATATGTGTAGCTGCCGCTTTCATTTGTAAGCTCCGCCACCTTATAAAGCGCAAACGCAGTGCCGCTTACATTTTCGTTGCTGCTGTCAACGCATTTTGCGGTTATGTTTATTGTGACTTTCGCGCTAAGGTCAGGCCCTGCGGCGAAAACAGCTGCGGGAAAGGCAAAAAACGCCAAAAGCGCGCATATAAATGTTAAAGCTCTTTTTGCTAAAACTTTTTTCATTATTTCACCATTCCTTAAAATTTTTCACCCTGCGCCGCAGCCGGCTGGCGCAGTTTAAACAAAAGCTTTAAATTCAGCCGTCTTTATTGCCCCGGCTGCCAGGCGGAATTTCCTGTTTAGCGGCAGGGCTTTCGGCTGTGCCGGCAGCCGGCGGCGCTGTGCTTTGCACCGCTTTATTTGTGCCGGCGGCTTTGCCCTTTGCTTTTTTATTTGCATTTTTTTTACTTTTGTTTTTCTTTTTCTTTTTTGTTTTACCCTTGGCGTTTGTCAGCGCCATAATCAGCAATATAATTACAATTGGCGCGGCGGCTATGGGAATTAAAATCTTTTTGTCTATTTGGTAAGCTTCGTTAGTAAGCGTTAATTCTTCAGGGTTTTCAACCCTTACCCCGCGCACCAGCAGGCGGTGTGTGTTTATGCCGTAAGGCGTGCAGGTCAGCAGCGTGCAGTAATCTTCGCCGCCAACTATTTGAATGTCGTCTGTTTCGCCCGGCTCAACCACCAATATTTGGTCAACCTGGTATGTCAGAGTCTGGTTTAATATTGTAAGCGTAAACGTGTCGCCTATTTCCATTTCGTCAAGGTGTGAAAACAGCGTTGCGCTGGGCAGCCCCCTGTGGGCTGAAAGCACACAGTGCGTGCTTTCACCGCCAACGGGCAGCGAACTGCCCTGCAAATGCCCCACGCCCACATTCATAACAGCTTCAGACGTGCCGTGGTAAAGCGGCAGCTTTACGTTAATGCAGTCAATGGTTATGTAACCCATCATGCCGTCAGACGTAATAGACAGCGCGTCTTCATAGCCATCTATTTCATCATATTGGTAATATGGGTACAAAAGGTCGGCAAGAGCTTCGTTATATTCCTGCGCCGCCGCCAGCATGTTTTCATATTCCTCTTCATTCATGTTTGCAACGGTTTCGTCATAATTTGCAATGGCGCGGCTTTGCACGCGCGAATTCCACCAGTCGCTCACAGTGGGGTATAAAAGCACGCCAAGCCCCACAACAAATATTAAAGCAAACAGCACGCTTGCCAAACGGCCGCTTTTTTTCTTTTTCTTTTTTTTCCTCTTTTTTTTCTTTGCGGCTGTGGCGGCTTTGCTTTTGTTGCCGGTTGTTTTGTTTTCAGTTTTTGGTTTGTTTTGCTGCTGCGCCGCGGTGTTGCCGGCGGTGCCAACGTCTGTTTTTTCTGCAGCCATGGGTTTCCCCCTTAAACATTCGGCAGCCGTGTTTCGGCGCCGCAGTTGCAGCCATGGTAATAAAAGGTGTTGCCACCTTTTCATTAAAGGGAAATCTGTTTTTTCTGCGCATTTTCCTTTAATGAAAAGGCGTAAGCCGGCGGCCGTTTTCATAAAGCCGGCAGGCTTTAATCTGAATTAATTATGCCTCTTCAGCCCAAGCTTCTCTTTTTTTCTTTTGCTGCATAAACATAACAAATGCAGCTATCATAAGAGTGCCGCCTACGGCATAGAAAATGTAAGTGCCCACGCCGCCGGTTGAGGGAAGCACTGTGCCTGTGGTGTTTTCAACATCAACAGTTACATAAAGCTGCCCTGTGTCTGCGTTTGTGCTAACAGTGGCGTCTTCACCGTCAATTGTGGCTGTGGCGGTAACACCACCGGTGGCGTCAATGCTCTCTTGAGTAATAACAACTTCTATTGAATCTGTAAGCAGGTTATAGCCGCTCGGTGCAGCCGTTTCAGTCAGTGTGTATGTGCCGGCTGCAAGGCCTGCAAACTGGGCAAAACCGTTGGCGTCAGTTGTAACTGTTGTTGCACTATCTTGGTCGCTTACCCAAGTAACAACACCTGTGGTTTCGTCAACACTGTAATACTCTTCGTCTGCATTTTGCAGCACGAACGAAGCGTCTGCAAGGGCTTCTTCAGTGCCGTCGTTGTCATAATATTTGTTTATTTCAATGTCATAATCAGCAACATAAACCGTTGATTCAGGTGTGTTTGCTGTGGTGTCAGCGGCGTATGGGTCGCTTGAATATGTAAGATAAACCGTGTTGGTTTCGTCTGTTTCATTGTCATAAGCGTCAACGTCAAGCGTTGCCGAATATGTTATAACAACTGTGCCGCCAAGGTTTGCTGCTGCTGTTGTAAGAAAATCTGTAAGGTCAACGGTAAGAACCTGCCCGTTTTCTGTTAAAACATCAGACGTGGTATATGTGCTTACCAGAGCGCCGGCTGAGTTATAAACAGATATAACCATGTCGTTATTATATGTCAGCCCGTCAGACATAGTATCTGTAATGGTGTAAGTGTAGCTTTCATAGCCCGCAACAGTGGTGGGAATGGTTGAAGTAATAACAAAGTCAACAGTGTCGCCAATGTCGGCAGATGTGTTGTCTGTGTCGCCTCCGTCCTTTCCGTCAGTGTCAATCAACTTTTCAATTGTCGGTGTGTCGGCTTTAACGTTAACTTCTGCAGTCGGGTCTGTTGTGGTTAACATAACGGCTGAAACAATGGTTTCATCTGCGCCGTCTGTGGTCACGCCGTCACCGTAAATCAGGTAATAGCCGGCGCCGGCACTTGTCACGTCAATAGTGGCTGATTCGCCGTCAGCTGTGGCTGTGCCGTCAGCTGAGATGCCGTTATTAGTAATAAATTCATAAACAGCTGTTGCAAAAGCGTTTAACGCGTCTGAATCACTTTCAAGGCTTTCAAGATAGCGAAGCAGGGCCTGAACGTTGTCAACACTGTCCATTGAATAGTCTGTGCCGTCAGCCGAGTAAGTGAAAGTTGCAAAATCACTGTCAGCCGTGTAAGAATATGCGTTTCCGCTGTAAGTAACGTCAAACAGCTTATATGCAGAATAAGTGTTGCCGTCAATTGAAATGGTGGAACTTGTGTTGTTTACTGTAATTGTGTATGAATCGTCAGCAAACGCAGAAAACGTGCCCATTGCCAAAACCATTGTGAGCGCCACAAGTGCCGCGAAAACTTTTTTCATAGTCTTCATGAGTTTTTCCTCTTTCCTTAAATTTTTTAAAATTTATTGTCCAAATATAACTTAGGGGAAATCCCCACGCTTCGTTGATATGCACCCCAAAAGTTAGACAACTTACAGAGATGCCGAAGCGCCGGCCCGCCCGGGCCGGAGTTTTACAGGGGCATTCGCCATGCCGCCCCTTACACAGGGAACTGTTTGCACAGATTGCCCTTTTGTTAAATTGCGCAAAAACGCATTTAACTGTGTTCATGGGTTCAACAAGCCTGCAAAATGCCTGACCGCCATGAGCTTTGCCACTGTTTTCTCATTGCATTTTTAGCAGCCGTTTCCCCGTGCAAAGGGCCGGCAGGTTAAACCTGCGCCGCTGTATTTGGTAAATTAAACGGGGCTTTACTTGCGGGCAGCTTTTCAGCCGCGCCCCGATTTATGTTTTAATTTGGCACAGCCTGCGCATTGAATCATAGCTATTTTACAAAAGTAATTTGAGCATTTTATGACGCGCTGCTTTTTAAATAAATTCCAAATTAAAAACATATAAAGTCAGTATGAATTCATTATTAATTTAATATTAATAATCCCGCCAGCCTAATAATAGCACAGGCTTTCAGAAATTTCAACAAATATCGGGCAAAAACACGTTTTGGGTGTAAGAAAATTATCATTTTCAGGGGCATTTTCGCCTTTTTTGCTGAAAATTTTTCCTGAAAGACCACAAAGCAAAAAAAGCGCACAAAAAAATCTTAAAACAAGCAACTCAGGCAAACAAAAAAAGCCCCGGTGGGGGGCTTTTAAAAACACAATTATTTAAGCGCTATTCCACAGACGGGCTGCCGAAAGGCCACAGGCGAAACAGCACGCGGCCCGTTATTTTTTCAGCATTTACGCTTTCAACAAGGCTTGAGCGGGAATCAACACCCTCTGCCCGGTTGTCTGCCAGCACAAAATATGCCCCGTCCGGCACGGTGTAAGGAAATGAAATGTCACAATCGCCAAGGGCTTTTTCCTGCACATAAGGCTCGTCAAGCAATGCGCCGTTTACATAAACATTTCCCTGCTCGTCAATGTCAACGGTGTCGCCGGGGGTGCCTATCACCCTTTTTACAAGTGTTTTGCCGTTTTTGGTAAAGCAAATTATCTGGCCCTGCTCATATTCGCCCGATTCCATTAACACCACAATGTCGCCGTTGTTAAGCGCGGGCGCCATGCTGCTGCTTGAAATTTGCATAACAGGGAAAAATATGGCCGCCGCCAGCACCAACGCGGCAATTATAAGCAGCGCCGTTAAAACTCTTTTGCCCTTTTTGCTTTTCTTGCTTTTTTTGCTTTTTTTGCTTTTTTTGCGCGCGCCGCTGTCAACTCTTTTCGGCTCTTTTCGGCTGCTTTCGGCAAGCTGTTCGCCCGCCGGGGCGGTTTGGGCTGTTTTAATTTCTTTGTTTTCGCTTTCCATATAAGCCAAGCTCCTTAATACGAAAAATTATATGCCTGCGAAAGCGCGGCGGTGTAAGAAAATTCAACCGCCTTGCTCATAAGAGTAATGTTCATGTTCATTATAAAGTCAACTGAAATGCTAAGGCTTTGCACCTTTCCGCCCAGCAGCGTGGCTTTAAGCTGCATGTCGCCAAAGGTAATTGTGCCGCCGTCAAATGAAAACATGTTTGAAAAGTCGCCGCTGTCTGCGCTGCCATTTTCTTCAAAATATTCCGCCATGTCCCCGCTGCCCTGCATGTCTGTGCTGCCAAAATAGCCAAACTGGCCGGAATCGCCCTGCATGTCTTCCCCTGTGAATGAGTTCATTACAGACCATGCGGCGCTCAGCACGTCAAAATATTGCGTGTGGTTTGGCACTAAAGACACAAACGCGCTGTATTCTTCGGTGGTGCGAATATCGTCTATCGAAAAGTCGCCCGCGTCATAATCTTCGCCGTAAGTGGCCATGCTTTCATCTGCCCATGCTTCCTGCCCGGCAGACGTCATGTCTGTAATGTCAACGCCCATTAACGCCATTATTTCTGCCACGTCAATGCTTTCAGCCGCCACGGTGAATTCAATGGTTTCACTTTCGCCCGAAACGCTGCTGCTTACAGCGGAAATGCCGCTGTAGCTGCCATCTTCAATAAACACGCCCGCGGGCTGAATTACCGAAAGCGGGGTGGCGCTTTCATCTGTTTCGTCTGCCCCGGCAGTGAAAACATAGCTTTCGCTTGCCGAATATTGCATGTCTATTGAATTAACCAGGCTGTTTATCATAGTCTGAAAAATAGACACGGAACATTCAATGTCTTTAATTTCCGAAGCTGATTCAACGCTAAGCGAAAAGTCGCTTTCATTTTTTGCGGCGTTTACCGCGGCTATATATCTGTCAATAATTTCACATTCGCCGTCTGTCAAATCAACCGCGGTGGAATATGACTTTTCGCTGATTGAAGAGCCGCCCAGCATAAACACCGTGAAAATTATAACCCCGCCTATGACTGCCAGCATGACAAGCGCCAGCAATATGTAACCGGCCGCCCTGAAAAAGCCCTTAGCCCCGCCGCGCTTTTTCACACGCAGGGTTGCGTTTTGCGCAGGCGCGCCGGCAATTTCGGCAGCGGCGGGCGTTTGTGCCGTTTCGGCAATATTTTCTTTTTGCATATTTTCCAAAAACCGCCGCCCCTTTTCCATGCCGCCGCGCAGTGCAGCGCCAAAGTTGTTCCGATTTAATTATACTAACGAAAAAAAGACAAATCAAGCCTTAAAAGGCATTTTGAAAAAAGTTTTTATTTAGCGCAACAGACTGTCGCAATTTAATCAAATGCCCTGTAAGCTAATTTTATTTTAAACAAATGTGCCGCCGTCATCAACCGTCAATGTTTTTTGCCATGTCGGATTTCAAGGTAAGCGGCAGCCGAAAAGCTGCATGCCGAAAAGGCAATGAATTATCTGTTGCAAAATTTACTTGACAGCCCTGCCGGGGTTTGTTATAATATTTTAACTGAATGGAAAGCGGGGTTTTCAAGCCCCGGAATTCTGTTTGGGAAATCCTTGCCCGAAAGCGGTTTTCGGGCCAAAAGTCCAGAAGGAGGTGCACAGGAATGGCATTAAAAAAATACGAAATCGTACTTGTATTTTCGCTTGCAAAGGGTGAAGAGGCTGTTGAAGCTTTAAAGAAAAAATTCACCGATTTAATTGCGGCGAATGGCACTCTTGGCGAAGTTGAAGAGTGGGGCAAGCGCAAGCTGGCTTACCCAATCAACTACGAAAAGGAAGGCTATTACATCGTTGCCCAGTTTGAAGCTGACGACGCTTTTCCGTCAGAGCTTGACCGTGTTGTTAACATAACAGACGGCGTGCTTCGTTCGCTGATTGTTTCAAAAAGCGAAAACGAATAAGGGGGGCTCAAAATGTTAAACACAGCAGTAATTATGGGCAGGCTGACATTTGACCCTGAGCTCAGGACTACGCCCAGTGGCGTGTCGCTCTGCCGTTTCACCGTTGCGTGCGACAGGAATTATGCGCGCCAGGGTGAAGAGCGCAAAACAGATTTTATTGACGTCACGGCTTGGCGGCAGACCGCCGAATTTGTGTCCCGCTATTTCCACAAGGGGTCAATGATAGCCGTTGAAGGCTCAATTCAGGTTGAAAATTACACAGACAAAGACGGAAACAAAAGAAAAGATGTGCGCGTTGTTGCAAACAATGTGTCTTTCTGCGGGTCTAAGTCCGAAAGCAACACGGGCTCCAACACGCAGTACAGCCAGCCCCAGGCAAGCTATGCTTCGGCTTCGGGCAGCGACTTTGAAGAAATTGTTGACGACGACGATGACCTTCCGTTTTAAATCATTCAGTCAGGAGGAATACGCTAATGGCATATAATAATAAAGGCGGCGCTAAAAGAGGGCGCAAAAAGGTTTGCCAGTTTTGTGTTGACAGCAAAAACGAAATAGATTATAAAGACGTTGCAAAGCTTAGCAAATTCACGTCAGAAAGGGCAAAAATTCTGCCCCGCCGCGTTACGGGTGTGTGCGCAAAGCACCAAAGGGAGCTTACCACAGCAATTAAAAGAGCCCGCCAGATTGCCTTATTGCCTTACACATCAAACTAACAGATGAAATCGCCCGATTTGCCGCAGGTAAGTCGGGCTTTTGCTTTATTCGGTGGAACACATGAAAATAGGAAACACAGAATTTAAATCAAAAGTATTTTTAGCCCCCATGGCCGGGGTTACAGACAGGGCGTTTCGCGAAACGGCGGTCAGTTTCGGCGCGGCTTACACGGCAACTGAAATGATAAGCGCAAAGGGCGTGGAAATGGGCAACAAAGAAAGCCTTGAAATGCTGAAAGTTGAAAAAAACGGCGCGCCCATAGCCGTGCAGCTGTTTGGAAACAGTGCAACATGCATGGCGGCAGCTGCGGCAGCGGCGGCTGAATTTTCGCCTGATTTTATAGACATAAACATGGGCTGCCCCGCGCCCAAAATTGTAAAGGGCGGCAGCGGCTCGGCGCTTATGAAAGAGCCTGAACTGGCGTGTGAAATAGTAAGGGCAGTCAGCGAAAGCGTAAATATTCCCGTAACAGTCAAAATAAGAAAGGGCTGGGACTCGCAGCATGAAAACGCCGTGCAGCTGGCGGCAATGCTTGAACAGGCGGGCGCCGCGGCAATTACCGTGCACGGCAGAACACGGCAGGAAATGTTTTCCGGCACAGTTGATTACGAAGTCATCAGGCGTGTAAAAGATGCTGTTAAAATTCCCGTAATAGGCAACGGCGACATTACAGATGAAGCTTCAGCGGCAAAAATGCTTGAAAAAACGGGCTGTGATGCTATAATGATAGGCAGGGGGGCTTTCGGCAACCCGTGGCTGTTTGCCAGAATAAACGCTTATCTTAACACTTCAAACATGCTTTTGCCGCCCACAATAAACGAAAAAGCGGCGGTCATGTTAAAGCACATTGAAAAAGCCGTGAAATATAAGGGCGAAAAAATTGCCATGAAAGAAGCCCGCCGCCAGGCGGCATATTACACAAAAGGCATAAAAGGCGGCGCTCATTACAGGCGCCTTATAAGCGGGGTTGAAACTTATGACGCCCTTGTTGAAATAACATATAAAATGCTAAAGGAAAATTTATAATGCTGTTAAAAAACGTGTGTTTTTATAATGAACTTTTTGAAAAGGAAGTCGCCGACATTCAAATAGACGGCGGCAAAATAAGCGCAGTGGGCGTGATTGCCGGCCCGGGCAGGGACATGGGCGAATTTACGGCATTGCCGGGTTTTGTTGACATTCATATTCACGGCTGCGCGGGCGCAGACGCGTCTGACGGCACGGCTGAAAGCCTTGAAAAAATGAGCAAACACCTTGCAAAGTGCGGCGTAACGTCTTTTTGCCCCACCACAATGACTTTGCCGCTTGAGAGGCTTGAACAAATAGCTGAAAACATAGCTTCGTTTAAAAGCGCTTGGGCAAAAATTGCCGGCATTAATTTTGAGGGCCCGTTTATAGCAAAAAGCAAAAAGGGCGCCCAAAACGAAGCTTACATAGCCCCGGCTGACTGTGAAAGCGCACGGCGGCTTTATGATGCCGGCGCGGGTTTAATGAAGCTTATTACAATAGCGCCGGAAGCTTTTGACAGCGGCGAATTCATAAAAACCGTTTCTAAATATTGCACCGTGGCGATAGGGCATTCGGCGGCAAGCGGCAGCGAATGCAAGGCTGCGATTGACGCGGGCGTTACCCATGCAACACATCTTTTTAACGCCATGACGCCCATGACCCACCGCGAGCCCGGAATAGCAGGCACTGCGCTTGACTGTGAAAGCGTTACATGCGAACTTATATGCGATTTGCACCATGTTTGCCCCGCTGTGCTGCGCAATGCGTTTAAAATTCTGGGTGAAGACAGGGCATGCGTTATTTCAGATTCCATGCGCGCCGCGGGGCTCGGCACGGGCGAATTTGAGCTGGGCGGCCAGCGTGTTTTTGTAAAAGAGGGGGACTGTGTTGCGCGCCTTGAAAACGGCACCATAGCCGCATCTGTAACCAATATGTTTGAAGAATTTAAAAACCTTTTGCAAATAGGCATTAGTTTCAAAACCGCGCTTAAGGCTTGCACAATAAACCCCGCGCGCGTAATAGGCGAAGACAAAAACATAGGCTCAATAGCGCCGGGAAAGGCGGCAGACATTGTTTTTGTTGACAAAGAGCTTAACATAAGGGAAGTATATATAGATGGCAAACGTGCTTAATATAGTTTTGGTGGAACCTGAAATTCCGCAAAACACCGGCAATGTTGCGCGCACGGCGGCCGCAGTCGGCGCCAGGCTGCACATTGTAAAGCCCATGGGCTTTGAAATAACAGACAAAAAGCTAAAGCGTGCCGGGCTTGATTATTGGGACAAGCTTGACCTTACATATTATGACAGCTTAGCTGATTTTTTTGCCGAAAACGCCGGCGGCAGCTTTTATTATTTTTCAACCAAGGCGCTAAAGGCGCACAGTGAAGTCAGCTATGAAAACGGCTGCTTTCTTGTGTTTGGAAAAGAAACAAAGGGCCTGCCCGAAGAACTGCTAAGGGCAAACAAAAACCGCTGCGTGCGCCTGCCTATGCGCGGCATTATAAGAAGTCTTAATTTGAGCAACGCCGTGGCGGTGGGCACATATGAAGCGCTGCGCCAGTGGGGTTACCCGCAGCTTGAGCAGCGCGGGCAGCTGCACAATTTAAAATGGTAAAACACAAAGCCGATTGGAAAGTGATAAAATGAAAAAAATATGGCTCAGGGGAGACCCTCACCTGCACACCACCAATTCAGACGGTGTGCTGGAAGCCCGTGAATTAATTGACGCGTGCAATAAAGCAGGTCTTGATTTCATAATGATAACAGACCACAACCACAATTCACTTAAGGAAAGCTATTTTGACGGCGACATGCTTGTAATTCAGGGGCAGGAAATAACAGATTATTTGGGGCATGTAAACGTCTGGGGCAAAAAAGTGCCGAAAGAGCCGCTTTACAACACAAAAACAGGCGAAGCCGTTTATGAAATAAAAGACGAAGATGGCTATGTGGCGCTGCTTGATTCATGCCGCGCGGCGGGCGCTGTAATCAGCCTGAACCACCCGTTTTGCACCAACTGCCCTTACCGAATTGACATTAACAGGTTTGACTTTGACTGTGTTGAAATTTGGAACACCGTTCAGCATTCAGACAACATGAAATGCCGCGACTGGTGGGTGGGCGAGCTGCTCAAGGGCAGGCGCCTTGCCGCCGTGGGCGGGTCTGACTTTCACCGCGAATATGCGTTTGTGCCGTTTCTTGCGTGCCCTACAACCCATGTTTTGTGTGAAGAAAAAAGCGAAAAAGCCGTGTTGAAAGCAATTAAAGAGGGCAGAAGCGTTATAACCAATTCGCCGGATTCGGGCATGCTTTACCTTACGGTGGGCTCGGCGCAGGTTGGCGATTCAGTAAGCCTTTCAGCCGGCTGCATTGCAGAAATCAGGGCAGAAAAGCTGCGCGCCAAGCACACGCTCAGGGTTTATAACAATGAAAAGGTAATATTTGAACACAAAGCTGCAAAGTTTGAAAAAAGCTTCAGTGCCAAGGCTGAAATCAAAGAAAAGGGCTTTGTCCGGGCTGAAATTACTTACCGTTTCAGCCCATTTAATGAAAAGCTTTTCTGCCTGGGCGAATATCTGTTTTTTAAAAGCAAAAAAATTGAAAACATACAAAAAGCAAAACATCTGCCCGACTTTATTTGGGCTTTCACAAACCCCATTTGGGTGGAATAAAACAGGCAAAGCCGCCGCGCAAAAATTGCGCGGCGGCTTTTTATTTTTAATGCTTTTTGGTTTTTGTGTGCGGCTTTCGGCTGTTTTTGCCTTAAATTATGCGCCGGCAAATTCAAGCACGCTTTGCACGCTTTGCTGCCCTTGCATATAGCCAAGCTTGTAAATCACTTCAAGCTTATTTGTGTTTTTTTCTATTGAGCTGCATTCAAGCGGGCGCTTTGGGTAAATCAGCAGCGCCCTGCCGGCCTTTTCCTGCGCCCTTGCAAATTCACGCTGTTCGTTATACATAATGTGCCTGTTTATAAGCGCGTCTGCCAGGAGCGGGTAATTTTTAAGCGAACGCTTTATCAGGCGCTTTCCCTTTATGGGCTGCTTTATAAAATCACGGTCTTGAGTCAAAATTACCACAGCCCTGTCGCAGCCGTCGTCAAAAGCTTTTTTCAGCGGAATTGAATCTGTTATTCCGCCGTCAAAATACATTGTGCCGTCTATTGAAACCCCGTTTGTGGCAAGCGGCATGGCGCAGCTTGCTTTAAGCGGCAGGCAGCCCCATTCACGCAGCGACTTTGGGTAAAAGTATTGAGCTTTAGCCGTTTGCGCGTTTGATGTAACTACGCACAGCTCGCTGCCCGAATTTTCATAATTGTCATAATTTAAAGGCATAAGTTCATATGACAGCTCTCCGAAGTCCCAGTCAAGGTTTAAATATTGCCCGTTTTTAACCAAGCTGTTTACGCTCATATAGCGCTTGTCGTTTGTGTATTTTATTATCATGTCGTGCTGGCGCCTGAAATTCCCGGCAATAAATGACGCGCCGTTGCACGAGCCGTATGACTGCCCGATGACATATGGAAATGTAACGCCGGCTTCCATAAACGCGTCAAGCACACCGCTTGTAAAAATACCCCTGTTTCCGCCGCCCTCAAGCACAAGCGCACATTTTGACATTGTACATCACCTTTCAATAAAACCCACCGGCCCGGGGCGGGCACCCGCCGAATTAAATGCGCGGCGGTTAATGCAGCAAATTCAATAATGGCTTGCCGGTCATTAAACTTGGCAAGCGGCAGGGCGCTGCCGCCCCCACGGCGGGAAACTGTATTGCCGCTGATTAAAAGTCGGGCACAGCCGCCTGTAGACGCGGGGGCATTCCCCCTAAGTTATTTGAAAATTGCTTACGTGAAAATAAAGAGAGCACTGCGACTCTCTTTATTATTGGCAAAAATATTGACAATTCATACCCAAAACTGCCGAATTGATTTTATTCGGCTTTGGCTTCTTCGGTCTTTGCCTTTTTAGCAGGCGCCTTTTTTGCTTTGGGCGCAGCTTTCGGCTGCTCTGCCGGCGCTTCGTCTGCCGCGGCGGCGTTTTCAGCTTCTACAACTTCAAGCTCATTGTCGCATTCAAAGAAATCATTGTCGTCAAAATAGTCAACCGGCTTTTTCGCAGTCAGTTTTTTAACGGCAAAATAAACTGCGGCGGCAAGACCCGCAACGGCAACTATTGCGCCTATGATTTTTAATATTTTATTGAGTTTCACCAAAATTCCCCCTTAAACAAATCGTTTTGCTTTCTTATAGCTTATATTATAACCACGTTGCAGATTAAAGTCAAGAACAACGAAAATTTGTTTTGTTTTCGTTAATAATTTAGGCTCAAGGGCCTGAAGCGCCCGCTTAGAAAGACCGCGGCACTGCTGCCAGAGAGGCGAAGCGAAAAGCCGAAATTATGCCCCGCCCAAGAAAAAAGGTGAGCCATGCGCTTTACACGGCGCGGCGTCTTTTTAAACGCTATTGAATTTCAAAACAATAAAGCCCTGCCTGAATCGGCAGAGCGTGCATATTGTTTAAGGTGAATTCAAGTTATGACTTGTTGAGCTTTGACACAAGGTTGCTCTTTTTTCTTGCCGCGTTGTTTTTGTGAATGAGATTGCTTGAAGCGGCCTTGTCAATCTTTTTAACCGCAAGCTTTACAGCTTCCTCTTTGTCAGGCGCATTTTCGGCAATGGCCGTGTTAGCTTTCTTTATAGCTGTTTTAAGCGCAGTGTTAGCAGCTTTATTGTTAGCGGCTTTTTTAGCTTCAACCTTAACTCGTTTTTTAGCTGATTTTATCTGAGGCATTTTATCACTCCCTTGGTTGAAATTATTTCAATGCCTATGTATATTATCATACATAAAAATAAATTGCAAGAGTTTTTTTATTTTTTGGACATACTTTTAAGCAGAGACACCGCAGCGGCGGCGATATTTGCACCCGCAATGCAAATTCAGGCGGGCTTCGCATTCAAAATTGTAACTAAAAAAGCCGGCGTGGCGACATGGGGTGGTTTTATAAAAAGAACAGATTTGGCAGTTGAATGCTTTGAAGAAAAAGACAAAACCGAAATAAACGGCGTAAAGGTTCAGGTGAAAGACAATATTACCACAGTGCTGGTGCTCAATAAAAACGGAGAGAAAAAAATCGGCAAGCCGTGCGGGCGGTATATCACCGTTGACGTCGGCTCTTTTGCAAACGACGCAGACATTTTGGGCAGCCGGCTCAACATGGTGGCTGCGGTTTTAAAGTCAGTATTGCCTGAAAATTGCGGCAATGTGCTTGTGGCGGGGCTGGGCAACAGCGCCATAACCGCAGATTCGCTGGGGCCGAAAGCAAGCTCATATGTTTTTGCAACAAGGCATATTTCGGCGCAGCTAAGAAAGCAAATGGGCTTTGAAAATTTGAAAACCGTGTCTGCAATTCAAACAGGCGTGCTTGGCAACACGGGCGTTGAAAGCGCTGAAATAATAAAGGGCGTGGCAGACATAATAAAACCCGCATGCCTTATTGTAATAGACGCCCTTGCTTCAGGCTCGCCTGAAAGGCTCGGCACAACCGTGCAGCTTTCAGACGCGGGCATTTCGCCGGGCTCCGGCGTGGGAAACCACAGGTTTGAAATTTCAAAGAAAACCCTTGGCATTCCGGTTATTGCCATGGGAATTCCCACCGTGATTTCGGCCGGCAGCGTTGTAAACGGCAGCGAAGACATGTTTGTAACGCCGCGTGAAATAGACAGATTGACCCAGCAGGGCGCAAAGCTGCTGGGCATGGCGGTAAATGTGTGTTTGCAGGACTCGCTTTCGGCGGCAGAGCTTTATGCGCTTGCAGTCTGATTTTCAAATGCCGTGTCAAAGCTGAAACCTGCCTTAAATTGCAAAAACCGCACCGGGCATATTTTCTAAGCAAGGCGAATATAACTTAAGCAAGAAATGTCCACGCCTCTACAGGCGGCTCTGTCCGATTTTTAATCAGCGGTGAATGCAAGCTCCCGCTGGGAGCGGCAGCATTGCTGTCGCTTGCCACGTTGAATAACGGGCAAGCCCTTATTGAACTTAATATAGACAGCCCTGCCGCGCGGGGTGTTTTCGGGGCGGCGGTGCAAATCAAACAAAAAAACTGCGTTCGGGTTGACATATGAAGCGTGAAATAAAATTTTTTGCAATAAATATTATGCTGCTGGTGTGCGCCTGCGCCGCGGCTGTCTGCGTGGCGCCATATGCATGTGACGCACTTACGGCGCTTGAGGGCAAAATAACGGGCTCGTGGCAGCCGTATTCGGCTATCAAAACCGCGTCGTCAAAAATTTCCTTGGTTATCACAGGTGATTTGGCAGACACTAACACTGCCACGCAGGAAGCTTCAGCCGGCGGTGAAAGCGGCAACGAAAGTTCTGAAAACGCAGAAAGCGCCATGAATTCTATCACTTCAAAGGACAGCTTTGACGATAGCGACCTTACCGCAACCCCGTCAGACATTCTTGAACTTATGGAAAAAGCGCAGGAAACCATTGAATCTGAAACAATAAAGGGAAGCACCAGCGAAGAAAATTACACGGGCGGCGGCACAATAGTGTCTTACAGCAACACACAGGTGCAAAATAAAATTCCGACTTCATTTTACAGCCTTGACATTGAAAGCCTGCTTGAACAACAGGCAGATTTGGAAATTGAAGACGAGTCGCTTCCCACGGTTTTAATTTACCACAGCCATACTACGGAATGTTACACGCTTCTTGACGTTGGCTATTATACAGAGTCCACCGACCTGAAAACAAAAGACACCGCCCGCAACATGGTTCGGGTCGGGGACGAAATATGCGAAATACTTGAAAGCTGCGGCATAGGAGTTGTGCACGACACCGAAATACATGACAGCAGCTATAATGAAGCTTATTCTTCATCAAGAAAGTCTGTTATTGCATATCTTGAAAAATACCCAACCATTGAAATCACCATTGACGTGCACAGAGACGACATTACATACAGCGACCTGACGAAGGTAAAGCCCACAGTTACGATAAACGGCAAAAAAGCTGCCAGAATGATGATTATTTCCGGCTGCGAATACGGCAGCGTAACCAATTTTCCAAATTGGGAATATAACCTTAGGTTTTCACTTGCAGTCAACGAAAAAATAAACAGCGCCTATGAAAATCTTATGCGCCCCGTGCTGTTTTCACAGCGCAAATATAATATGGATTTGACTAAAAATTCGTTTCTGCTGGAAATAGGCACCAGCGCCAACACTTTGGAAGAGGCGTGCTATTCGGCCAGGCTTTTTGCTTACCAGCTTGCCCAGCTAATAAAAGAGGAATATACAAAAAACAGCTGAAACGGCGCAAAGGCCGGCTTCAGCCAAACGCGAAAGGACCGGTAAAATGAAAAAATTTACGGCATTGCTCAGCGTGCTTTTGTCGCTTTGCATAGTTGTGTTCGGCGTGGGCACTGCATATTACAACACAAAGCGCATGGGCTTTGACGAAGACGCAGTTCTTTTTGCGCAAGATGAAAGCTCTTTTACCATTCTTGACTGCACTGTTGAATATGACGACATAAAATATTTTTTTGAAAAAGCAGGCGCCTATTTGCCGGGGTGGGCATTGTGCTGCTGATTTAACGCAAAGCAGTGTAATAATCTTTAAAACAAAAACCGCTGCGCAATGCGCGGCGGTTTTTCAGCAAAATATTCGTTTTAACCACAGAACAGCCCAAAGCGGTAATTTCAGCACCTGCCATTTTTACCTTACAGTTTCGCAATAATTTCAACTTCGCACAGCACGGCCTTGGGCAGTTCCTTTACTGCAACACAGCTTCTTGCGGGCTTTGACGTAAAGTATTTGCCGTAAACTTCGTTAAAAGCGGCGAAATCTGCCATGTCTGCAAGAAAGCAGGTTGTTTTAATTACATTGTCAAGGCTTGTGCCGGCTGCTTCGCAAAGGGCGGCTAAATTTTTGCACACCCTGTCTGCCTGTTCCCCAACATTAGAGCCTGACACGCAGCCCGTTTCGGGGTCAAGGGCAATTTGCCCGCTGGTAAAAAGCAAGCCGTTAATTTTTACCGCCTGGCTATAGGGGCCTATAGCGCCGGGCGCATTTTTTGTTGAAATGAATTCCATAATTATTCCTCCTTATTTTTAATCAGCGGCTATTACAATCAGCCGCAAACTTCAAAGCCGGCGTCCCGCAGAGCCTTTTTGATTGCCACAATATGCGCAAAATCTCTTGTTTCAACGCTGATTTTCAAAAAGCAGTCTGTTATGTTCATGTCAAGGTCTGTGCTGTCATAGCTGACGCTGGTTACGTTAGCGCCGGTTTTCGCAATTATGCCCGAAACGTCTGAAAGCTGCCCCGGTTTGTCAGACAGGGCAATGGTAATATTTGCAGTTCTGCCGCCCATTTTAAGCCCGCGCGCAATTACTCTTGACAAAATTGTTACGTCAATATTCCCGCCGGACACAATGCAGCAAATGTTTTTGCCCGCAATGTCCGGAATTTTGCCTGCCAGCACCGCCGCCACAGGCACTGCGCCGGCGCCTTCGGCAATGAGCTTCTGCTGTTCAAGCAGGGTTAAAATTGCAAGTGCTGTTTCATCGTCTGAAACGGTGACTATTTTGTCAACATATTTGCTTACCAAATCATATGTCAACTCACCCGGGGTTTTAACCGCGATGCCGTCTGCAATGGTTTGCACCTTCGGCAGGGTAAGTATTTTTCCGCCTAAAACAGACTGTTCCATGCTGGCTGCGCCGGCTGCCTGCACGCCGTAAACCTTGCAGTCAGGGTTAATTTGCTTTATTGCAAATGCAACCCCGGCAATAAGCCCGCCGCCGCCCACCGGCACAACAACCGCGTCTAAATTAGGCAGCTGCTCGGCAATTTCAAGCCCGATTGTGGCCTGGCCCGCTATAACGTCAACATCGTCAAACGGGTGAATGAATGAATAGCCGTATTTTTCTTTGAGCTCAAGCGCTTTTTGGTATGCGTCGTCATAAACACCGTCAACCATAATTACCTCTGCGCCGTATCGCTTTGTGGCTTCCACCTTTGAAATGGGCGCGCCCTTTGGCAGGCAGATATAGCTTTTAATGCCGTTTTTTGTTGAAGCCAGCGCCACGCCCTGCGCATGGTTGCCGGCGGAACAGGCTATTACGCCGCGCTTTTTTTCTTCGTCTGTAAGATTGCTGATTTTAAAATAAGAGCCCCTTATTTTGAAAGACCCGGTTACCTGTAAATTTTCTGTTTTAAGATATATGTTGGCGCCGCGGCCTATGTTCGGGGCGTAAATCATGTCTGTTTCACGGATTACCTCGCCCAGCACGCGTGAAGCTTTATAAACCCTGTCAAGAGTCAGCAAAAAATCACCCTCTCATTTTTAAATTACTAAATTTAAGCTGACCGCAGGCGGCTTTTAAATGCGCCGAACTTGGGTTAGCTTAAATATTTTAATACTTTACACTTCCTTTGTCAACAAGCCGTTTTGTTTTAAGCAATCGGGCGCCGAACAGGACAGGGTTTATCTTGGCAATTTTTCCCAAATACTGCGTTAAAAATACTCGGAATACGAAAGTATTCCTGCGTTTTTGTGCCTTGTCTTTGAAAAAAATTTCCAAAGATAAACTGTAGCGCACCTAAAGCAATAATTTTTTGTGCATGGCGTCATTTCTTTGCCGCAGATATACTGGCGTATATTAAGGCAAAAAATGGCGCAAGGTGCTAAAATTATAGCTTTAGGCTGTTCTGTTCGTCTCCCGATTGCTTAAGCCTGTGCGCAACATCTGCCGGGCGGTTTGCACCTTGATTTCTTGACAAAACGCCTGTTTTTGTTCATAATAAATGTAAGCACACCCCGAATAAAATTAAAGAAGGGATTTTATGAAAAAAGTCAAAGAAAACGCTGCTTTGGGCGCAAGGGTTTGGGGCTCTATTGTCATTTTCGGGCTGATAGGGCAGCTGGCATGGGTTGTTGAAAATATGTATTTCAACGTCTATTTATTCAATGAAATAGGCGGCACGGCAAATGACATTGCGGCAATGGTGGCGGCGTCTGCCATTACGGCGGCGGTAACCACGCTGTTTATCGGCGTGCTTTCAGACAAGCTGCGCCGGCGCAAGGTGTTCATAACATTCGGTTACATAATTTGGGGCATTATAACTGCTTCGTTCGGCTTTATAACTGTTGAAAACACAGAAAAGCTGTTTCACACCGCCAACGCGGTTTCCACCGCTGCGGCGCTGGTTATAATAATGGACTGCGTTATGACTTTCTTCGGCTCAACGGCGTCTGACGCGGCGTTTAACAGCTGGGTTACAGACGTGACAGATGAAAAAAACCGTGGCCGTGCGGAAGCTCTTATGCAGGCCATGCCGCTGCTTGCAATTATAATTGTGTTCGGCGTGCTTGACTCTTTTAAACAGCGCGGCGACTGGCAGACATTTTTTATAATAGTCGGCGCAGCCACCACGGCAGGCGGCATTTTGGGCTTCTTTTTACTTAAAGACAAGCCGAAAATAGAAGCCAATAACGACAGCTATTTCAAAAACATATTTTATGGTTTTCGCCCATCAACAGTGCGCGCAAATAAAGAACTTTACATAACTTTTGCCGCATTTTGCATTCTTAACATAGCATACCAGGTGTTTATGCCATATATAATTATTTATCTTGAGCTGAGTCTCGGCATAACAGATTATGCCGTGCCGCTGGGGGTTATTTTAATTCTTGCGGCGGCAATTTCGGTTGTGTGCGGCAGGGCTATAGACAAGTTTGGCAAAGTGAAATTTATGATTCCGTCAATTATAATTCTTATCGGCGGTTTTGTGTTTATGTATTTTGCAACCGGAAACAACCTTGCGCTGCTTATTACTGCGGGCGTTATTATGATGGGGGCTTATCTTGTTACATCGGCAGCTCTTTCCGCCACTATCAGAGATTACACGCCTAAAGACAAAGTTGGCCTTTTCCAGGGCATAAGAATGGTTTTTCAGGTGCTGCTGCCAATGGTTATAGGCCCGTATATAGGCGCGGCGGTAATTTCAAACAACAATGCCACTTATGAAGAGCTCGGCACAGTAAAGCACATTCCCACGTCGGCAATATTTTTAGCTTCTGCGGCGGTGGCGTTTTTCGCTGTTATTCCGTCTGCCGTGCTTTATGTAATGCAAAAGAAAAAAGAAAATGCTGACACGCCTGGCACATCAGCTTAACTCATAAAATAAATATAGCTTTTATATATCTTTTTGTTAAAATTTAACTAAAGTTTTTTTAATGGAAAAAAATTCTTGATATTCCGGGTGTTTAGGTATAAAATAACATGTGAAAGACGTCCTGCCACTTCAGGCGGCGGGTGTCTGCTTCGCCTTGGTGCAAGCCAAATACTCACCCGGGCGGGCTGTGCCCCGGAAAATTTCAATGCCGGGCGCTGCCGGCGGCTAACACAGCCGCAAAAAAGATTTCAGAATTTTATTGGAGGTAATTGAAATGGTTAGAGTTGCTATTAACGGTTTCGGCCGTATCGGTCGTCTTGCTTTTCGCCAGATGTTCGGCGCAGAGGGGTATGAGGTTGTTGCTATTAACGACCTTACAAGCCCGAAAATGCTTGCCCACCTGCTTAAATATGATTCGTCACAGGGCAAATATGCCCTTGCAGACACTGTTGAAGCTAAAGAATCTTCAATAGTGGTTGACGGCAAGGAAATCGAAATCTACAAGGAAGCTGACGCAAAGAACCTGCCCTGGAAAGAGCTTGCGGTTGACGTTGTTCTTGAATGCACAGGCTTTTATTGCTCAAAAGAAAAGGCTTCGGCGCACATTCAGGCCGGCGCGCGCAAGGTTGTTATTTCAGCCCCTGCCGGAAACGACCTGCCCACAATAGTTTACAACGTAAACCACGAAACGCTCAAGGCTGACGACACTGTTATTTCAGCCGCTTCATGCACAACAAACTGCCTTGCCCCCATGGCAAAGGCTCTTAACGACTATGCTGAAATTCAAAGCGGCATTATGTGCACAATTCACGCTTACACAGGTGACCAAATGACTCTTGACGGCCCGCAGCGCAAGGGCGACCTTCGCCGTTCGCGCGCAGCGGCAGTAAACATTGTTCCAAATTCAACAGGCGCCGCAAAAGCCATTGGCCTTGTTATTCCGGAACTTAACGGCAAGCTTATCGGCTCTGCACAGCGTGTTCCCACACCCACAGGCTCAACAACAATACTTACCGCTGTTGTTAAGGGCGACAATGTAACGGTTGACGCTGTAAACGCCGCAATGAAAGCTGCCGCAACCGAAAGCTTTGGCTATAACACAGATGAAATCGTTTCATCAGACATAGTAGGCATGCGCTTTGGCTCGCTGTTTGACGCTACGCAGACTATGGTTTTGCCGATTGCAGACGGGCTTTATGAAGTTCAGGTTGTTTCTTGGTATGACAATGAAAACAGCTACACTTCACAGATGGTCCGCACCATTAAATATTTTTCTGAGCTCGGCTAAATTATTTAATTGAGTTCTTTGCCGGAACATCAACATTTGGTAAGGGCTTTGCCCGCTCAGGCGGAAGCTTTGGCTTTCACCCCAGGGCAAAGGCGGCACCCGCAGTTTTAAGAGGCGGGGGCAGCTTTTCAAATGCTATCAAAATTAATGCCCCGCAGCATTTGCTGCGGGGCGTTTTTTGTGTTTGCCGGCGGCGGTGTTAATTTTTGCCGCCCGGTGTGTCAATAATTATTGACGTGCTTTGAGCCGGGTTGTCTATAAGCCGGCCCCTGTAATCAAAGCGGGAGCCGTGGCAGGGGCAGTCCCAGCTTTTTTCTGCTGCGTTCCATTTCAGCGCGCAGCCCATGTGGGGGCATTTAAGCGAAACTATGTGCAGCGCCCCGCAGTCGTCGCGGTAAGCGCCGGCTTTTTTGCCTTTATAAAGTACAACCGCGGCAGTGCCGCGTGGAATTTCGCACTTTTCAAGCGGCGCCGGCACAGGCAGCAAACGCCCGGCATAGGCAGACGCGGTGGCTTTAAAATTAGCTGCCGCATTAATATATGACGCTTTAAAATTAAATCTGTCAGGGGCAAAAACCTTTTCATATTTGTTTTTCTTACCGCACACCATGTCTGAAATAATGTCAGCCCCGGCCGCCGAGCTTGTCATGCCCCATTTATTAAAGCCTGTTAAAACAAGCCAGTTTTTTTGGTGAATGCTAAAACGGCCTATATAAGGCATGTTGTCAAGAGTCACACAGTCCTGTGCAGACCAGCGGCAATATTCGTTTACCCTGCCAAAGCTGCGGCACGCCGTTTCTTTAATTTTTTCAAAAGGGTTATATGCCGGGGCTTTTCCGGTGCGGTGAGCTTCGGCAGCGAATATGGTAAAACCATTATAGCTGCGCACAGACAAAGCGCCGGGGTCATTTGAATAATACATTGCGCTTGCATGAAAGTCAGCCTGAGATGCCAAGCAATAGCTGCGGCTGCGGCTCATTTTTAAAAAATACAGCCCCGGAAAATTAATAAATGGGTAATGGCAGGCGAAAATTATGAATTCACCTGTTATTGTGCCGCCGTTTGTATAAACCGTGTTGTTTGTTACGGCAGACGCATATGTGTTTTCATATATTTCAAGCTGCTCTGCGACGGCGCCTAAAAATTTCAGCGGGTTAAATTGCGCCTGGTTTTCAAAAACAAGCGCGGCGCGAACATTTAACGGCAGTTCGGTTTCGTCTGTCAGGCGGCAGGGTATTCCGGCTTTTATTGCCGCCAGCGCTTCATCTTTGATTTCTCTTGCATTGATTTCGGAATACAAAACGGCGGCGCGCCGCTCAAAATTGCAGTCAATGCCGTTTTCTTTTATGATTTGGGCATATTTTTCAATTGCCGCCATATTTGCCTGCGCATAAAGGCGCGCATATTCAGCGCCGAAATTTTTAAAAAGCCTGCTGTAAATAATGCCATGCTGTGCGGTTATTTTTGCAGTTGTATTTTTCGTCTGCCCGCTGCCCACCGAGCCGCCTTCAATAACCGCTGCGCGCACGCCGCGCTTTTTAAGCTCGTGCGCGCATAAAATTCCGGCCATTCCGGCGCCTATTATAACCACGTCTGTTTTTATGTTGCGCTTGAGGGGCTCAAACGGTTTAATAAAGCTGTCTTTCAGCCATAAAGATTCCACAGAAAACCCCCTTTTGCTTAGTATCTGCATGAAAAGGGGATTTATTAGGGCGCAAGCATTTATTCAAAAACGGTAAAAATTTCCTTTGGCGCGTTCGGTGTGGAATAGTCAAAGCGCTCAATATGCCCGCCGGAAATGAAATATGTAAGTTCCTGCGGCTTTTCGGCTTCTTCAAAGGCTTCAACTATAACAAGCTTGATTTTCATTTTGTCAGGCAGCACAGATTTTATATACACCGCCACCTTCTGCCCTTCAAACAGGCAGTCGCCGGGCTCTGCAAGGCCTGCAAGATTAGGCGCAAGTTCCACAAAAACGCCATATGTTTCAATGCTCCTTACAATTCCGGTGACTGTTTCGCCCGGCTTGAAAAGCGCGGCGTTTTCACGCCAGGTGCCAAGCAGCTCTTTAAGCGAAAAGGTCAGCTTGCCCGGCTCTCTTTTTCGCAGCACGGTTTTTATGCACTGCCCCTCGCTCACCCTTTCGGCGGGGTGGTTTATTCGTGAAACTGAAAGCATGTCAATTGGAATAAGCGCGTTTATGCCTGCGCCTATGTCAATAAATGCGCCGAATTTTTCCAGGTGCGTTACTTTAGCGTCAATAATGTCGCCCGGGGCAAGTTTGTCAATATAATTTTTTCTGCACCCCAGCTGCACGGCTTTTCGTGAAAGTATTGCGCTTATATTTCCCATATCGTCGCGCTGAAAGCCAAGTATTGTAAAGCATACTTTTTTGTTGACTTTGGAAATCAGGGCTATGTCTCTTGTAGTTCCGTCTGATATTCCTATAGCGCCCTCTTCACGCGGAATCACACCGCTTATTATGCCCAAATCCACATGCAAATTATGTTCGCTGTCGCACAGCAGCACGCGCGATTCAATTACATTTCCATTTATCATTGCGCTTTTTATGTCTTCAATTGAATCAAATGTTTTTGAAAGGGCTTCGTTTTGACCTTCCGGGTAAAAGTTCATAACATCACTCTCTTTAATTTGTATGTTACATATATATGCTTATAAAATTCGGTTTATGTTGTAAATAAGCGGAGTTTGTGTTACAATAGCATTTGAAAGCTGACTGCCGTTTATCGTGCGGCGGGTGCTCTTTGCTGAAAGGCGGTGCGGCCTGTGGGGCGCAATGTAAATGATATTCTTATAATGAAAAAGCCGCACCCTTGCGGGTGCAACGAATTTTTGCTGCTGCGCGTCGGCGTTGACTATAAAATGCGCTGCACAAAATGCCAAAGGGAAATAATAATTCCCAGAATAAAGGCTGAAAACAGTATTAAAGGTGTTAAAAATGTTTGAAAAGCTTGAAGAGGTTGAAAAGAAATTTGAAAAAATAAACCAGAGCCTAATGTCGCCTGATATAGCGGCAGATATTGAAAAATACACTAAGCTTATGAAAGAGCAAAAGCAGCTTTCGGGCGTGGTGGGGAAATTCCGCGAATACAAGGCGGCGCTTTCGGCAGAGTCTGAAAACCGCCGAATGCTTGCCGAAGAGTCAGACGGTGAATTTGCAGACATGGTAAAGGAAGAGCTTGAAAAAAACAAGCAGGACTTGGCGCGCCTGGAAGAAGAATTAAAGGTTTTGCTGCTGCCGCGCGACCCTAATGACGACAAAAACGTAATAATAGAAATAAGGGGCGGCGCAGGCGGCGAAGAAAGCGCCCTGTTTGCCGGCGTGCTTTACAGAATGTATTCAATGTATGCCCAGGCAAAGGGCTATAAAACAGAGCTTGTTTATGCAAACGAAACCGGGCTTGGCGGTTATAAAGAAATAAGCTTTATCGTTGAGGGAGACGGGGCATACAGCCGTTTTAAATTTGAAAGCGGCGTGCACCGTGTGCAGCGTGTGCCGGAAACCGAAAGCCAGGGGCGCATACACACATCAACGGTTACCGTGGCGGTGCTTGCCGAATCTGACGAGGTTGATTTTGAGCTTAACGAAAAGGACTTGCAGATAGACACCTTTCGTTCCAGCGGCGCCGGCGGGCAGCATATAAACAAAACGTCGTCGGCAATAAGAATTACGCACATTCCAACGGGCACTGTGGTTGAATGCCAAGATGAAAGAAGCCAGCACAAAAACAAGGAAAAGGCAATGAAAGTGCTGCGTTCACGGCTTTATGACGCTGAAAAGGCAAAGGCAGACGCAAAGATAGCGGGCCAGCGCAAGTCGCAGGTTGGCACGGGCGAGCGCAGCGAAAGAATCAGAACATACAACTACCCGCAGGGCAGGGTGTCAGACCACAGAATAGGGCTGACTCTTTATAAGCTTGAGCAAATCCTTAACGGTGATATTGACGAACTTATAGACGCCCTTATAACTGCCGACACGGCGCAGAAACTGAAAGCGGCTGGCGAAGAATAATATGGAAACACTTGTTTTATCAAACAGTAAATCAGACATAGAAAAAGCGGGCGAAATAATCAGGCACGGCGGGCTGGTTGCATTTCCCACCGAAACGGTTTACGGCCTTGGCGCCAATGCGTTTGATGAAAATGCGGTAAAAAGCATTTTTAAAGCCAAGGGGCGCCCGGGCGACAACCCGCTTATAGTTCATGTTGCAAAAAAAGAAACAATAAAAGAGCTTGTAAGTGAAATTCCACCCAAAGCGCAGGCGCTGATTGACGCCTTTTTTCCTGCGCCGCTGACTGTTATTATGAAAAAGAGCGGCAAAATACCGGAAAGTGTAAGCGCCGGGCTGGACACGGTGGGTGTGCGCATGCCGCAAAACGAAACGGCGGCGGCACTGATTGCTGCGGCAGGCGTGCCGATTGCCGCCCCAAGCGCAAATAAAAGCGGGCGCCCAAGCCCAACCGGCGCCGGCTATGTTATGCAAGATTTGGGCGGCAAAATAGACGCGCTGATTGACGGCGGGGCTTGCAGCGTGGGCGTTGAGTCAACAGTTATTTCCATGGCGGGCGATGTGCCGGTTATATTGCGCCCCGGTGCCGTTACACAAGAGCAAATTGAAAAGGTTATAGGCCCGGTGGAACTTTCAAAGGGCGCGTTTGAAAATATTGCGGTTGAAAAAGCGCAGTCTCCCGGAATGAAATACAAGCATTATGCGCCTCAGGCTATGGTTGTGGTGGTAAAGGGCGGCAGGGACAAGTTTGAAAAATTTGTAAATTCAAAGAAAAACGTGTTTGCCCTTTGTTTTGAAGGAGACAATATAAAAATTCCCAAAGTGACTTACGGGGCAGAGGGCAGCGATGAAAGCCAGGCAAAAAATCTGTTTGCAGCGCTCAGGCGCCTTGACGAGCTGGGCGCCAAAAAGGTTTATGCCAGAAGCCCCTCCGGCAGCGGCGTTGGCGCTGCGGTTTACAACAGGCTCATTCGTGCCGCGGCATTTCGCACTGTTGATTTGGAAAAGCCGTTTTTAATAGGGCTTACGGGGCAGACCGGCGCGGGCAAAGCATATGTAGGCCAATATTTAAAAGAGCTTGGCTACAATATAGCAGACGCAGACTATTATTCAAAAATAGTTATAGAAAACCGTGAAATACTTGAAAAGCTGGCCGCCGCCTTTGGCAGCGACATTATAAAAAACGGGGCGGCAGACAGGCAGCTGTTGGCAAAAAGGGCGTTTTCAAGCGCTGAAAACACCGCAACTCTTAATGCAATAATGCACCCGGCGGTGTTAAACGCAGCCGTGAAAGGGGCGGCTTTCCCCTGTGTGTTTGACGCGCCGCTGCTGTTTGAATGCGGCGGTGACAGGCTGTGTGAAATAACAGTCTGCGTAACGGCAGACGAAAAAACAAGGCTCAGCCGCATAATGCAAAGAGACAAAATAAGCGCCGCACAGGCAAAGCTCAGAATGCAGGCGCAGCACAGTGAAGAATTCTATTTAAAAAAGTCAGACTGCGTTGTTATAAACGACGGCAGAAACATAAAAATACAAATAGATAATATTCTGGAGGAAAGATTATGAAAGACAAAACAGCAAAGGAACTCAAGGAACTTTTGTTTAACAAAAAACAAAACGGCGTTGATTTTATGAGCAGCTCAGAGCTTGAAAGCTGCGATAAATTTGCAGAGGAATACAAGGAGTTTCTGTTTTCATGCAAAACGGAACGTGAAGCCGCTGCGTTTGCGCAAAAGACTGCCGAAGCCGCCGGCTTTAAGCCGTTTGACGAAAAGGGCGGCGCCCTGAAGCCGGGAGACAGGGTTTATGTGTCAAACCGGGGAAAGGCGGTTATTCTGTGCGTCAGGGGCTCGCGCCCGCTTACAGACGGCATTAAAATTACTGCCGCGCATATTGATTCGCCGCGCATTGACTTAAAGCAATGCCCTGTTTTTGAAGACGGGTCTCTGGGCTTTTTCAAAACACATTATTACGGCGGCATAAAAAAATACCAGTGGACTGCCATTCCGCTTTCTCTGCACGGCAGAATTTGCAAAAACGACGGCAGCTTTACAGACATTTGTCTTGGCGAAAAACCGGGCGAGCCAAAGTTTTGCATAACGGACATTTTGCCGCACCTTGCCGCAGAACAATATCAGCGCAAACCGGCAGAGCTTGTAAAGGGCGAAGAGCTCAATGTTGTAATAGGCTCGCGCCCGTTTAAAACAGACGATGAAAGCGACAGGATAAAGCTCAATATTTTAAATCTGCTTTATGAAAAATACGGCATTGTTGAACGCGACTTTCTTTCGGCAGAGCTTGAGCTGGTGCCCGCCTTTACTGTTGACGACGTGGGCTTTGACAAAAGCCTGATAGGCGGCTATGGGCATGACGACAGGGTTTGCGCATACCCGTCTTTAGCGGCAATTACAAATATTGCCGACACGCCTGAATACACAGTAATGGCGGTGTTGACAGACAAGGAAGAAACCGGCAGCGACGGCAACACGGGGCTTAATTCAAGCTATATGAAATATTTCATTGAAGATTTGGCGCGCCTTGACGGGCTTGAGGGCAGAGATGTGCTGCGCCGCAGCGAATGCCTTTCGGCAGACGTTAACGCCGCGTTTGACCCGACATGGGCCGGCGCGTTTGAAAAGAGCAACGCGTGTAAAATTAACGAGGGCGTGTGTGTAACCAAATTTACCGGTGCGCGCGGCAAGAGCGGCACAAGCGACGCGAGCGCCGAATTTGTAAGCAAAATAAAAGCGCTGCTTGAAAACAACGGCGTGCTGTGGCAAAGCGGCGAGCTTGGAAAGGTTGACGCGGGCGGCGGCGGCACTGTGGCCATGTATGTCGCCAATCTTGACGTTGACACCATTGACATAGGCGTGCCGGTGCTTTCAATGCATTCGCCTTATGAACTGGTAAGTAAAATTGACCTTTATATGGCATATAAAGCGTTCGTGGCATTTTTTACAAAATCAATCAGCTAAAATGTCCCGCCAGCCCTGTTAATCCTGCGCCGCATAAAAAAAGCTGCCCGCATCTGTTTTTACACAGGGCAGCTTTAAATTTTTTATTTGCACCGCAAGTGTTTTTCAAACTTTATAATTTCTTGACATTTTCTTTTTTAGTTTTTGACTATTGTGTGGTTTAATTCCAAGTATAGGGTTTATGGCATCTTCGGCTTGCACCGGCGTTGAAGCGCGGCGACGGCCGAAATCGCCGGGAGGTATTTATGCAAAATGTTTTGATTTGCGACGACGACAAAAGCATACTCGATTCCATAGAAATTTATTTGCGCCATGAGGGATTCGAGGTGCTCAAAGCTTACGACGGCATTGAAGCGCTTGAAATGATAAAAAGCAATGAAGTGCATTGCCTTGTGCTTGATATAATGATGCCGCGCCTTGACGGGCTTAAAACCACGCTGCGCATAAGGGAAAAATATGATTTTCCCATAATCCTGCTGTCTGCAAAAAGCGAAGACACAGATAAAATTGCGGGGCTCGGCTTTGGTGCAGACGACTATGTTACCAAGCCGTTTAACCCGCTGGAACTTGTGGCCAGGATTAAATCGCAGATAAGGCGCTATGTTTCATTTTCATCTTTCAAGCAGACAGAGTCACAGCTTGTAACAGGCACGCTGGTTGTTGACACAGACGCAAAAACAGCCAGTGTTGACGGTGAAAACATCAAGCTCACGGCGCTTGAATATTCAATACTTGAATATTTGTGCAAAAACATGGGCAGGGTGCTTTCGTCAAGCCAGATTTATGAAGCTGTGTGGAACGAACCGTCTTTTAAAGCCGAACGCACAGTCACCGTGCACATCAGAAACATACGCGAAAAAATTGAAATAAACCCCAAAGACCCTAAATACATAAAGGTGGTATACGGACTTGGATACAAAATGGAAAAAATTTAAATACAGCAAATGGAGCAGGGTGGCAGTTGCCGCGGCGGCGGCATTTTTCAGCATAGTGTTCATTATCAACATGTTTAGCGTTATCACGACAGCAGTATTTTTTTCACCTAACAGCTTTAAGTCAGGCAATGCCAGCATATTTGATTTTAAGCAATTTTACAATGAAACCGAAGCTGTGATTGGCAGCATAGATTATGTTCTGAAAGCAGACGAAAAGCAGCAGGAATATGAAAAAGTCTACGGCGAAATGGTAAGCGCCATAACGGAATTTTACAATGTCGGCTGCGGCGCCGCGGAAAATTTTGAAAGCGTTAAAAGCCAATTTGCCCAGAGCAATGATTTATATGCAGAATATTATTATGACGAATGCCCCGAAGCAGATTACAGCGTAGGTAACTATTACAGCTATTTTCAGGAAATCGGCCGTGAAAATGACTTTTGGGGTTATGTGTTTTCAGAGTATATCAGCCAAAAGGGGTATTTTGACGGCGTTTTTGTTTTATACAGCTATGACGGCTATTTTGACTACAGCTTGGGTTATGACGGCGAAAACTATTATGGCGAAATTTACATTTACGGTAACGACGAAGAGCCGGCATTTGAAGATGCCGTGTATTTTACGCCGGACTTTGATATAAGCGCGTTTATAACTTCAAATAACAGCACAATTACTTTTTTCTTTTCAGATATTTATTCAGAAACCCTTTTACAGAATGACAAAGAAGAGCTGGCCGCACTGCAAAATCTGACATATTATGCCGAATCGGCAGACGGCACAATTTCAACAAATGCCGAAAGTAAGCAGGCGGTGCAAAGAATTATTTCGTCTGACGGGGTAATAGGCTATTATGTTTTTGGCGAAAGCAAAGACGAAATAAACAGCATGTCACTTGAAACCACGTCTGCTTTTTATTCAGACAGCGCTTGGCAGGAATATTCATACGGCGGCGAGCTGACGCAATATTTTGCCGCGCAGGTTACAAACCTGCTGGGCAATTCGGGCATGACTCTTTATCTTGTGTTTGACGATATGCTCTTTTCGGGTTCAGACAGCTTTAGCGAAGTTTACAGCAGCTATATTGCTGCCAGCAGTTCTTTGAACTTAAGCCCTGTTTTCGGCTGCCTGACGCTTACCATTGTTTCGTTTGCAGCCCTTGTGGCGCTGTTTGTGTGCAGCCTGCGCCTTGCAGGGCACCGCGGGCACGAACTGGTGTCAACAGGCATAGACAGGCTGCCGTGGGACATTCATTTCTTGATTTGCGGCGTTTGCATTGCAGGGCTGGTTTATGCATTGGTTATACTGTGCGTTTTACAAAATGAAAGATTTTACTACACCAGCAGCGACTACACTTTAAATGCTTTTCTTGATTCCGGGTGGTTTTATGTAAGCGCGGCCGCGGCGGCAGTCGCCGTAAACCTGCTGTTTACAGAGCTGTTTACATCTCTTGCGCGGAATATTAAAACAAAACGCAAAGTTATAATGAATTTCGTTTTGCCGTTTGCCATCGGCATGCTTATTAAGCTGTTTAAAGTCATTGCGCGGCAGACTAAAAAAGCGATTCGCACAATAAGCAACTTTTCTTTCAAATATAGATATACCGCTTTTGCGTTTTTACTGTTTTTCAGCATTATATTTATGGCAATAGGCGCGGCTTTGACTGACCCTTTGCCTGTTATGGGCGCAATATTCATATTTTTGTCACTCCTGCTTTTTGCGTTTACACTTTACATTACATATTGCTTTTTACACCAGCTGGACAGTGTTGTAAAGCTGTTTGAAACAGCGCGCCCGGTTGAAAACAAAGACTGCCTGCCCAAGTCGTTAAAAACTCTTGTTCAGGCATATGATGAAAGCAAAATGCGCCTTACAGACGCGGTTTCAAAGGCGGTAAAAAGCGAACAGATGAAATCTGAACTTATAACAAATGTTTCGCATGACCTGAAAACGCCGCTGACTTCCATAATAAATTATTCAGCCCTTTTGCAGCAGCTTGACATTAAAGATGAAACCGAAAAGCAATATATTTCTGTAATAAGCGAAAAAAGCAACCGGCTTAAGCACCTGATTGAAGATTTGATTGAAGTGTCAAAGGTAAGCACGGGCAATGTAACGCTTAATAAAGAAATTATTAATTTAAACGAACTGACAGCGCAGGCAATAGCCGAAGAAGCGGCTGATTTTGACAAATATGAACTGACCTTTGTTTTTGATGATTCGCAGAAAAACAACATAGTCTGGGCAGACGGCGCAAAGGTTTGGCGCATATACCAAAACCTGCTTTCAAACGCTAAAAAATATTCAGCGCCGGGCAGCAGGGTTTATGCACGCGTTTATTCAGACGACAGCTTTGGCTGCTTTGAAATTAAAAACATTTCAAAAACCCAGCTTAATATTTCGGCGGAAAAGCTGCTGGAACGTTTTGTGCGTGCAGACAAGGCCAGAAGCGAAGAGGGAAACGGGCTTGGCCTTTCAATAGCGCAGGAACTTTGCAGGCTAAACGGCGGCGAGCTTTTGCTTTCAATAGACGGCGACTTGTTTAAAGCCACCGTAAAGCTGCCAAAGCATAATTAATTTGGAGGCAAACAAAACAGCTAAAGCCCCTTGCATTTAAGTATTCCGCGCAGTATTTGGGAAAAATTGCTAAGATAAACCTTGTCCTGTTCGGCTCCCGATTGCTTTAATTAAAAACCAAAACGCGCCCCGCCGGTTACCGGCGGGGCGCGGCTGCGCTAAGAGCTTTTCGGGGTAAGCGTGTAAAACGGATTTGAAAAGGGCAATAAAAAAACACCCGAAGTCATTTGACAACAGGCGTTTCTTGGTGGGAGCAACAGGGCTCGAACCTGTGACCCTCTGCTTGTAAGGCAGATGCTCTCCCAGCTGAGCTATGCTCCCGATTACCAATGTAGATATTTTAACATAAAAAACAAAAAAGTCAATACAATTTTTAAAATTTGTTTACATTGCTTTACAGCTTTGTAAAAATAAAGTATAATATTTGAAAAAGCACCCCCGCTTTACAGACTGAGGAGAGCATATGAAACAGCAGTCTTTTTTTGACAGTGACAAATCTATATACACCCCGCTTGCAAGCAAGCTGCGCCCATATTCATTTGAACATTTTGTGGGGCAGGAACACATAATAGGCGAAGGCAGAATATTGTCTAAAATAATTGAGGCAGACAAAATTCCGTCTATGATATTCTGGGGGCCGCCCGGCGTCGGCAAAACCACTCTTGCCGAAATAATAGCGGAAAAAACCACGTCTGAATTCATAAGATTCAGCGCGGTTTCCAGCAGCATTTCAGACGTAAAAAAAGCCATGAAGCAGGCGGCGGACGAACAGCATTATAAAAACACCATTATTTTTATTGATGAAATTCACCGCTTCAACAAAGCGCAGCAAGACGCGTTTTTACCGTTTGTTGAAAGCGGCAGCATAACTTTGATAGGCGCCACCACAGAAAACCCGTCTTTTGAAATTAATTCGGCATTACTTTCGCGCTGCCGGGTGTTTGTTTTAAACGCGCTCAGCACAGACGAAATTAAAAAAGTAATTTTTCAGGCGATAGATTATTTAAAAGAAAATGAAAATATTAAAGTAAATCTTGAGCCGCAGCTGGCAGAGGCCGTAGCCGTTACTGCAAACGGTGACGCAAGAGCGGCGCTGAACACGCTGGAAATAATAATTAACAACACAGCCGAAGAAAACGGCGCGGTAACGCCAAGCGAAGAGCTTGTAAAGCAGTGCGTCGGCAAGCGTGTTTTAAGATATGACAAAGACGGGGAAGAGCATTACAACCTGATTTCAGCCCTGCACAAGTCAATGCGGAATTCAGACGCAGACGCCGCGGTTTACTGGCTTATAAGAATGCTTGAGGGCGGGGAAGAGCCTCTTTATATAGCAAGGCGCATAATACGCTTTGCCAGCGAAGACATAGGCATGGCAGACAGCAACGCGCTGCTGCTTGCAGTCAGCGCTTACCAGGCTTGCCATTTCAACGGCATGCCGGAATGCTCCGTAAATTTGGTGCACGCTGCAGTTTATTGTTCGCTTGCGCCTAAGTCCAATTCGCTTTATCTTGCCGAAAAACGCGCCAGGGAAGACGCAAAAACCATGTTAAACGAAGATGTGCCGCTTGTAATTCGCAACGACGTGACGCCGCTTATGAAAGATTTGGGATATTTAAAGGGGTATCAATATAATTATAATGAAGAATATAAAATGTTTGACTTGCAGTGCCTGCCCGAAAAGCTTCAGGGCAGGAAATATTACACGCCTACGCAAAATGGGCGCGAAAAGAAATTTGCCGAAATAAAGCAGCGCATTGAAGACATGAAAAACCAAATGAAAGAACAGCAAAAAAAGCAAAACAAAAACGGCCCGGCGAGTTAAGCCGGGCTGTTTTTATTTTACCCGCCGCACATAGGGCGGGCATATTTGCAAAAGCCGGTTGGTTTCACTTTTGCTGTTTTAAATGCTTAAAATCAAAGACGCCAGCCCGAAATAGACAAGCAGCGAAATAGCGTCAACAATTGTGGTGATGAACGGGCTCGCCATAACAGCGGGGTCAAACCCCAGCCTTTTGGCGAAAATTGGCAGTGTGCAGCCAATAATTTTTGCACAAACTATTTCAGCCACAATGGTAAGGCAAATTACAAGCGCCACGCTAAGAGTGATTTCGCTGTTGCCCAGCACAGGCTTGTCAAAAAGCATAAGCTTTGCAAAGCACACAACGGCAAGTGAAACGCCGCACACCAAAGCCACGCGAATTTCTTTCCAGACAACCCTGAAAATGTCGCCCATTTTTATTTCGCCGAGAGACAGAGACCTGATAATGGTTACGCTTGCCTGCCCGCCGGAATTTCCGCCGGTGTCCATAAGCATGGGTATAAACGCCACCAAAACCGGCAGCGCCGCCAGCTTAGATTCAAAGCTTGTAAGTATTTGGCTTGTTATGGTTGCAGACACCATAAGCAGCAGCAGCCATGGAATGCGCTTTTTCCATGTTTCAAACACGCCTGTTTTCAGATAAGGTGTGTCAGTGGGCACAATAGCCGCCATTTTTTGAATGTCTTCGGTGTTTTCTTCCTGCAAAACGTCAATAGCGTCGTCAACCGTAATAATGCCCACAAGCCGGTTTTCCATGTCAACAACCGGCATTGCCAGAAAGTCATATCTTGACAGCTCGGTTGAAGCTTTTTCCCTGTCGTCAAGCGTGTTTATGGAAATTACGTTTGTTTCCATAAAGTCTTCAATAATGTCGTCATAGTCGCTCAGCAGCAGCTCTTTAACCGTTGTAACGCCTATCAGGTGGCGCGAAGCGTCTGTAACATAACAGGTGTAAATAGTTTCTTTGTCAACCCCGGTGCGGCGAATACGCTTAAACGCGTCTTCCACAGTCATGTCTTTTTTCAGGTCAACAAATTCCGGCGTCATTATTGAGCCCGCGGAATCTTCCGGGTATTTTAATATGCTGTTTATGGCTTCCCTTGTTTCGCTGTCTGTGTTTTTAAGAATTCTTTTTACAACAGTGGCGGGCATTTCCTCAATAATATCAGCCGCGTCATCAACATATATTTCATCAAGCACCTCTTTGAGCTCTGCGTCTGAAAATGAATGTATAAGCTTTTCCTGTGTGTCAAAATCAAATTCAACAAATGTTTCGGCAGCATTTTCTTTGGTTAAAAGTCTGAAAAAAAATATTCGCCTTCGTTCCTCGTCAACCGCTTCAAGCAGCTGCGCTATGTCTGCGGGGTTCAGGTCGTTTAACAGCTTTTTCACGTCTGCGATATGCCTTGAATTATAAAGCTCGTTGATTTGTTCAAGCATTTCATTCAGTTCCATACTGCCACTTCCTTTTCTGCTGCGTTTATTCCTTGTTTTGATTGTGCGCGTAAAATTCAGGCTCTTCGCTGTCATATGGGTTAATCATAAGCCGCCGCGTCAGGGCGAAAAGAACTATTATTACAGCCGCGCCAGCCGCCACAACGGGAACGGTTATATAAAATTCGGGCTTTTGGTAAAACATTTCGCCCTTTACGAAAGACGTGTAATCGTCTGATTCCATTTCAAGCTTTACCTCTTCCAGGGTTTTTTCAACGCGCTTTACCGAAAATTCATAAACTTTAGTGTCCCCGTTCGGGGCGGTGACTGTGAATTTAAGCGTGGTTTCCTGCCCTTCTGCCAGTATTATGCTTTGCGGTGCGCAATATGCGTTTATGTCTTCGGTAACGGGGGTCAGGTTAAGCTCTGTCAGGTCATATGGAATATATAATTTGTAAGATGTGTCGCTTGAATTGATTTCGGGCACAATTTCCGCATATTCGCAGCTCAGCCCTGCAAGGTTTGCATTGCTGCCTGCGCTGTAGCTTTCAGCGTTGGTGTAATTAAATGTGTAAATAATACTGCCGCTGTCAAATTGCAATGTCACGCTGATTCCCGTTTGGTGGTTTGAAATGTCATATATATAATTTATAAGCAAATTTGCCTGCCCGTTTATTTCAAAGCTTTTAATGCTGGGGCTTTTTGTGTTGTCAGTCAGGGTTAAATCAAACACCGTTTCGCCCGAATCAAAGCCGCCGTCTATTTCGGCGTTTTCAAACGTTATGGCTGTAAGGTAAGGGGCGTCTGAAATAGGCGCTTCGGCTGCAAGGGCGTTAAAGCCCGTAATTAAAAGCAGCAGCGCAAAAACAGCTGAAAACCTTTTCATTTTAATTATAACCGCCTTTCATAAGCCTGCGCATAAAAAGGCACGGCGGGTTAAAGCCACGCCCGGTTTTTAGTGCATTCTTATTTTCAGTTTGAAATAATATACGACAAGATTTCATTTTCGTCAAGCAATTCTTTTATATCTGCATATTCGCTTTCTATAAAATAAATTTTGTCTTCGCCTGACAGGTCTTTGAGCTCACTTACCTGCTCTTCAATTTCAGACACATCTGTGTCTTCGCCATATTCTATTGAAACGCTTTGCACTTCCAGCAGCTTTATACCGCTGCCGATGTCGCTGTAAAGGCGCTTTGAAAGCGTTTCAAAGCTGCCCGATTCGCTGCCGGCAGCGCTGTCAGGAAGTTCAAGCCCGGCAAGAGCGAAAACGGTAATTCCGTTGTCAACGCACTCTTCAATTATGTCTTTTATATAATTGTATGCCTCGTCAGAGTCGGGGCTGAGATATGTATTCCCAGCAGAATCTGTGTAAAGCGTGCCGTCTTCATTTAAAACTGCCATGGCAGTGTCTTTTGCCGGCGCAATATTGTCAAGATAGCAATAAATAAGCCCTATTGAAAGAATGTTGCTGCCTGTCAGCGCCCTGACTGAGCCCGCCAAGTCGTCTGCTGCGAAAGAAATTGCGGAAAAGGCGTCAATATTAGACAGCCCGCTTTGGTATGCAACCGTGCCGTCTTGCCTTTTAATGTCAAACACGGCGCTGCTGTAGCCGCTGTCTGCCAGCAGCCGCGCTGTGGAATCAAGCATTTCGCCGCCGTCAAGCGAAACAGACTCTATATATTTGCCCTTTGCCTTAATGGTGGTTTCCATTATGTTTGCACTGTCGCTTTCAGCCTGAGACAGCGCCGGCATTTGGTGGCGCAGCATATAAACGTCCATAACCGTGTAGCCCATAAATATAAGCGCAATGCTTATTATAACCGCGCCGCAGCCCCTGGCAATTTTAAGCGCTGTTTCAGCTGAAATGCGCTTTTTCTTTTTTTTAGGCTTGGGGCGCAGATAGTCAAACTTGTCTGAATAAATTCCGCCGGCATATTTGTCTGCAAAGTCTATTTGCCTGCCCTGCGCCTCTTCAGTCCATTTTAGGTTGCGCTTTTTATTGCTGTAAAAGCGATTTTTTTTCATTAAAACATTCCCGCTTTGGCTTTTTCTTTGAGCTCTTTTACGGCATTTGCCACGCCGCCCCCCGCAAACACGGCAGACCCTGCCACAAACACATTTGCGCCGGCCGCAGCTGCCTGCGAAACCGTGTCGGAGTCTATTCCGCCGTCAACTTCAATGTCAATGCCCTGAAAAGCAGCGCGCAGCCGCCTGATTTTCGGCAGCATGTCAGCCATAAATTTCTGCCCGCCGAAGCCCGGCTCAACAGTCATTACAAGCACCATTGAAAGCGAATCCATATAAGGCAGAACTTTTTCAGCCGCCGTTGCGGGCTTTATTGAAATTGACGGTTTGCAGTAACAGCTTTTTATTTTGTCTATGGTTTCCTGCACGGGGCTTTTGCTTTCATAATGAAATGTAATTATGTCTGCGCCTGCACGGGCGAAATCTTCAATATAGTCCAGCGGGTGTGAAATCATCAAATGCACGTCAAGCGGCAGCTTTGTTACGCGCCTTATTGCTTTTACAACCGGCGCGCCGATTGTAATGTTGGGCACAAAATGCCCGTCCATAACGTCAACATGTATCATTTCCACGCCGGCTGCTTCGCATTTTTTTATTTCATTTTCCAGGTTTGCAAAGTCACTTGCCAGCAAAGACGGGGAAATTTTAATTTCCATAAGCCCACACGCCCCCTGTTCAGCGTTTTTATATATTATACATAGTAAATCTTTTAAAATCAACTTATAAATAAATTAAATCTTGTATTAAGCCCTGCGGTGTAGTAAAATATGAAAGAAAAAAGACATAAAATTGAAAGGCTGCGGAAATTATATGATTCAGGCTAATAATGTTACGGTTCAGTTTGGCGGCAAGGCGCTTTTTGAAAGGGTAAACGCTGTTTTTTCGCCGGGCAACTGCTATGGCATAATAGGCGCAAACGGCGCCGGCAAGTCAACATTTTTAAAGGTTTTAAGCGGCGAGCTTGAGCCGCAAAAGGGCGAAGTCAGCATGACCCCGGGCGAACGGCTTTCAGTGCTGGAGCAAGACCATTTTAAGTATGATGAATATGAAGTGGTGCGCACTGTGCTTATGGGCAACCCGCGCCTTATTGAAATTATGGAAGAAAAGGACGCGCTTTATGCAAAGCCGGACTTCAGCGAAGAAGACGGCATTAAAGCGGGCGAGCTGGAAGCTGAATTTGCAGACCTTGACGGCTGGAATGCCGAAGCTGACGCTGAATTCATGCTCAACAAGCTTGGCGTGAAAGACGAATTTCACTATATAAAAATGGCCGACTTGGCCACTGATTTAAAAGTAAAGGTGCTGCTTGCAAAGGCGCTTTTCGGCAACCCTGACATATTGCTGCTTGACGAGCCGACAAACCACCTTGACCTTTCTGCCATACGCTGGCTTGAAAACTTTTTGCTTGACTTTGAAAACACCGTTATAGTGGTGTCGCATGACAGGCATTTTTTAAACAAGGTGTGCACACATATATGTGACGTTGATTTCGGCAAAATACAAATGTATGCCGGCAACTATGATTTCTGGTATGAATACACACAGATGCGCCAGCGCCAGCAGAGAGACCAAAACAAGAAAAACGAACAAAAAATTAAAGAGCTTCAGGAATTTATACAGCGTTTCAGCGCAAACGCTTCAAAATCAAAACAGGCCACAAGCCGCAAAAAGCAGCTTGACGCGCTTGAAATGATTGACATGCCCGTGTCGTCGCGCCGCTTTCCTTATGTTGACTTTAAGCCGGACAGGGCGTGCGGCAACGATTTGCTGCGGGTAGATTCGCTTACAAAAACCATAGCCGGCAGAAAGGTGCTTGACAATATTTCATTTGTGATACACCCGCGTGAAAAGGTTGCGTTTGTCGGCTCTGACGCGGTTGCAAAAACAACGCTGTTTAAAATATTAATGGGCGAAGAAGAGCCTGACAGCGGCAGCTTTAAATGGGGCGTTACAACTTCGCAGGAATATTTCCCGAGCGACAATTCGCGCTATTTTGACGGCGTTGATTACAACCTGATTGACTGGCTGCGCCAATACACCACCGAAACTCTTGAAACAGACATAAGAAGCTGGCTTGGCAGAATGCTGTTCAGCGGAGACGACGCATTGAAACGCGCCAATGTGCTTTCGGGCGGCGAACGCGTGCGCTGCATGCTGTGCAAAATGATGTTAAGCGGCGCAAATGTGCTGCTGCTTGACGAGCCGACAAACCACCTTGACCTGGAATCTATAACGGCGCTCAACAATGGGCTTATTCGTTACAGCGAAACAGTTTTGTTTACGTCTCATGACCACCAGTTTATTGAAACCATTGCAAACAGAATTATTGAAATTTCAGGCCCCACAATAATTGACCGTAAGGGCACTTATGAAGAATTTCTTGCCGCGTTTGACGAGGAACAGCTGAAAAAATACTGAAGCGCGGCACATTAATTTGAAATTAATGAAAGGGGAATAATTTATGCAGCATGAAATCACCGCGCCGCAAAGGCTTTTGAATGAAAGCGGAAACATTGCAGAGCCGGGCTTTGCCAAAAAGCTTTACTGGCAATATGACAGGGGCGACATAAAGGCAAGAAAAAGCCGAATTAAGGAATGGGACTATTATTATATAGGCACAGACGAATACGCTCTTTGCCTTACCGTTTCAGACGCAGGCTATGTCAGCTGCCTTTCAGTTTCGGTTTTGACTTTCGGCAAAGAGCCGTCGCAGCTCAACGATTCCGAAATAGGCCTTTTCCCGCTGGGCAAGCTGGGCCTGCCCGCCACAAGTGAAAAAGGAAATGTGCACGCCAGAGTCGGCACGGCAGACATGACGTTTGAAAATAACGGCGCCAGGCGGCGCCTGCACGGCAGCTATGACAATTTTTGCAACAGCAAAAAATGCTGCGTTTTTGATGTTGAACTTACTGATTTTCCAGAAGAAAGCATGGTTATAGCCACGCCGTTTAACAAAGACAGGCATTTTTATTACAACCAAAAAATAAATTGCATGCGCGCTGCCGGCTTTTATGAATTTGACGGCAAAAGATATGAATTTTCAGAAAAAAATAATGCCCTTGCCACGCTTGACTGGGGGCGCGGCGTGTGGACATATGACAATGTGTGGTATTGGGGGTCCGGGCAGTGCGTGCTGCCGGGCGGCGATTTGTTCGGCTTCAATATAGGCTACGGCTTCGGCGACACGTCGCAGGCAAGCGAAAACATGCTGTTTTTTAACGGGCGCGCGCATAAGCTTGACGAAGTTAAATTTAACATTCCTAAAAACGGCAGCGAATATCTTTACACAGAAGAATGGACTTTCACGTCGTCAGACGGCAGGTTTGAAATGCGTTTCAAGCCGATTATAGACAGGCAGTCGCCGCTTGATTTAAAGGTTTTATGTATGCTGCCCCACCAGGTGTTCGGGCTGATGAGCGGCAGGGCTGTGCTTGATGACGGCAGCACTGTTGAAGTAACAAATATGACTGCCTTTGCCGAAAGGGTGCATAATAAATGGTAAGCGCCTTTGCCGGGCGCTGAGGTAATTCAGGTGCAGAATTTGTGGTTTCCTATTACTGTGGTTACCGGGCGCGCATGCATAAATGCGTCGTCTGTTTTAGCGGCGTTGAAATAATATATTGCGCCGCCTGTCGGGTCCCAGCCGTTTATGGCGTCAATGGCGGCTTTTTTTGAAGTTTCAGACACGGCTTCATACCAATTGCTGTCATAAACGCATGAAAATGCGCCCGCCTGGTAAACCACGCCGCTGATTGAGTCCGGGAAAGACGGGTGCGCAACTCTGTTTAATATAACGGCGCCCACCGCAACCTGCCCTTCATAGCTTTCGCCCCTTGCTTCGGCTGAAATAACCTTTGCCAGCAGTTCAATGTCTGAATCGCTGTATTGCGTGTTGTTTGACGTGCCTGCGGCAGACGATGTGTCAAGCCCAAGATACAAAAGAGTGGCATAGCCCGCAATGCCGTCGGCTGTGAGCCCCACGCTTTTTTGAAAGCTTTTTACGGCTTCCCTTGTGCTGCTGCCGAATATGCCGTCTACACTGCCGTTATAATAGCCAAGGCTTTTCAGCTTTTTTTGTATTTCTTCAACCTCGCTGCCGGTTGAGCCATATCTTGACGTGGCGTATTCGGCGCTTTCTTTATAAAACAGGCTATATGCGGTAAAACCCGCGGCTGCGGCAGCTGCCAGCACTGAAAATACAATCAGAAAAATATAAAAGTTTTTAAAAGCTTTTGACACTGTTGTTTTAGCGGCCCTTTTCATAATTTCACACCTTTGGTTTAAATAAAATAATTTATCAGAAACGTAACCGCCACGCCTGCGGCAATGCATAAAAAGCTTTGAAAAACAAGGTATTTTATTTCTTTTTTTGTTCGCCTGCTCTTCGGCGGCTTTTGAGTTACTTTTGAAAGCGATTCCGCTTCTTTTTTTAGTTTTGCCCGGTCTTCGCCGGCATATTCCGGTTTTACGAAAAATATTATTTTTTCAAAATAGGGGTTTTCGGTGTTTGTAACTTCAAGCACCTGGCGGTTTACTCCTTTTATCATATTCTCTTGTCCTTTCAACTAAAATTAAAGATTTTTTGCTGCAAATGCTTTAAACAAAATTGGCATTTATGACACCGGCTAAGAAAAAGATGAACATTTACTGCCTAAGTTATACAGATAGTGTAGGTTTTTGAAATTGCCTTTATTCATTTTTTGCAAATTTCATTTTTGGTTATTTTTGCAATAAAAAAAGTCTTGACAAAGGTTTTATATAACAATTTGTATATCCGCCCCATGGGGTGAAATTGTTAAAAACTATGTTAAAAATGTTTAAAACTTCAAAAAAATGCGCTTGTTTAAGGCATATTTCAATGTTGAAAAGTGGTTTTTCGGTTGTTTTTTAATAATTTTCAATAATTTACACCGAGTTTTCAACAATTTGTAAAGTTACAAATTATTACAGTTTTTTTTGGCTATTTTGCTATTTTTGCACAGGTAAAATTGAAAGATAAAGTTTTACTTACTGTCATATTTTTACTTTTTAACACCATGGCGTAAAAGGGTAAGGCGTTTCAATAAGGGACTGCTCGTTATTATATCAGCTATATACAAATATTAAACTGACGGGAGACGAAAATGTTAATTGAACAAAACGGCACAGATATTGTTTTAAAAGATGTAAAATGTTTTAACCTTGATTTGACGCTTGACTGCGGCGAAGCATTCAGGTGGAAAAAGGGCGAAGACGGCTTTTGGCGCGGCGCGGCATATTCAAAATATTTGGAAATCAAGCAGCTGCCGGGCGGCAGTCTGGTTTTAAGGGGCACAGACATGCAGGACTTTGAAAATGTGTGGTATAATTATTTTGATTTCGGCAGGGACTATGCAGCCATTTGCCGTGAAATTTCAAAAGATGAAATCATTGCCCCGTCTGTAAAACAGTATTATGGAATCAGAATTTTAAGACAGCAGCCGTGGGAAGCGTTAGCGTCTTTTGTAATAAGCCAGCAAAACAATATACCCAGAATAAAAGCCATAATAGAAAAGCTGTGCGCCGGGTGGGGTAATGAAATAAAAAACGGCGTATATTCCTTTCCCACCGCTTCGGCTTTAGCGGTGCTGTCTGAAGATGATTTTAAGTCTATAGGCGCGGGCTACAGGGCAAAATATCTTTGCCGACTGGCACAGGGCGTGAACTCGGGCAGTATTGAGCTTGAAAAAATAGGTAAAATGAGTCTTGAAGACGCCAAAGCAGAGTTGCTTAAAATAAACGGCGTCGGCATAAAGGTGGCAAACTGCGCGCTGCTGTTTGGCTTTAATTTTCTGGAATGCTTTCCTGTTGACGTCTGGATTGAGCGCGCGCTGCAATATTACCCAAACGGGCTGCCCGAATGCTTTCAGCCATATCAGGGCATAGCGCAGCAGTATCTTTACCACTGGGCAAGAAACAATTTGAAATAGGGTGAATTTATGCAAAAGCTTTTTGTTGAAACAATAGATTCAAAAACAATATTGCTGGGCGAAGAGCAGAGCCGCCATATAGTTAAAAGCCTGCGCATGAAAAAAGGCGATTTAATCACGCTGACAGACGGCGGCGGTTATGAATATGTTTGCATGCTTGAAAGCACAAAACCGGGCAACACGTTTTTAACAGTGTGTTATAAAAAAGAAAGCGACTGCGAGCCCGGCGTAAAGGTAAGTCTTTACCAAAGCATGCCAAAGGGCGGCAAAATGGAAGACATAATTCAAAAAAGCGTTGAAATGGGCGCGTTTGAAATTGTGCCGGTTATAACAAAGCGCAGCATAAAACGCCCAGATGAAAAGCAGGCGGAAAAGGCAAACGCACGCTATAATAAAATTGCGCTTGAAGCCGCGCAGCAAAGCGGGCGCGGCATAGTTCCGCGCGTGGGCAAAACCTTGGCATTTGACGAAGCGCTGCGCAGCTGTAAGGCGGAACAAATTATAGTTTTTTATGAAGGCGGCGGCGAGCCGATAAAAAATATAATCAGCGCCTGCCCGTCTGCGCGGCATATAGCTGTGTTTATCGGGCCTGAGGGCGGCTTTGACAAAAGCGAAATAGACAGCATTGTAAGCCGCGGCGGCAAAACGGCAGGCTTGGGCAAACGCATATTAAGGTGTGAAACTGCGCCGATTGCCGCTTTAACTGCAATTATGCTGCTGACAGGTAATTTGGAATAAGCGTCTTTTTTCCGAAACGCCGTTTGCGCACTGTTTAAAAAATAAAAAAGCAGCCCTGAATTTCAGGGCTGCTTTTGCTCTTTAAAACCGGCAGACGCAGAGAAAGCCATGCCCCTGCCTAAAGAGCACCGTTAACGCCGACAGGTTTACAGCAGCGTTAACTGTAATCACATGATAACATAGTTCACAGGCTTTGTCAAGTGATTTTTTGTATTATTTTCAAAAAAATAATCAAATTTTAAAAAAACAAGTTCATTACATGGCAATTTTACGCTGTTTAAGCTGTTTTTTACCGAAAATCTCATTTTCAAGATTATTTTGGCGCGCTCGGTTGCATTTTGAATGTATTTCTGTTAATATTTAAATAGTAATGAGCCGCCCTGTTTTGCCATGGGGAAAGCGGCGCACCATTGCGGGCGGCATTTTTTGCCAAGTTGTTTTTGAGGTAATAAAATGTTTATAGATAAAGCAAAAATAATAATTAAAGCAGGAAACGGCGGCGACGGAGCCGTTGCTTTCCACCGCGAAAAATATGTGGCTTCAGGCGGGCCTGACGGCGGAGACGGCGGCAAGGGCGGCGACGTTGTGTTTGTTGTTGACGACAATTTGTCAACCCTTGCCGATTTCAGATATAAAAGAAAATATGCAGCTAAAAACGGGCTGCCCGGCGGCGGCGACAGAAAGCGCGGCAAAAGCGCGCCGGATTTAGTTATAAATGTGCCGCGGGGAACGCTTATAAAAGAAGCTTCCAGCGGCGCCATTATGGCAGACATGAGCGCCACAGAGCGTTTCATAGCAGCCAAAGGGGGCAGGGGCGGCCTTGGCAACCAGCATTTTGCCACGCCAACAAGGCAGGCTCCGCGCTTTGCAAAGCCGGGTGTGCCCGGCGAAGAGTGGGAAGTGGTGCTGGAACTCAAGCTGCTTGCAGACGTTGGCTTAGTGGGCTATCCGTCAGTCGGCAAGTCAAGCCTTATTGCGGCGGTTTCAAACGCCAGGCCGAAAGTTGCAGATTATCATTTCACAACGCTAAGCCCGAATTTGGGCGTGGTAAGAATTACAGACGAAAATTCGTTTGTAATTGCAGACATTCCCGGGCTGATAGACGGCGCGGCGGCAGGGGCCGGGCTGGGCTTTGAATTTTTAAGGCATATAGACCGCTGCCGGCTGCTGGTGCATTTGGTTGATGTAAGCGGCTTTGAAGGAAGAGACCCCAAAGAGGATTTTATAAAAATAAATGAAGAACTTAAAAAGTTCAACCCGGAACTTGCAGAGCGCCCGCAGATTGTTGCAGGCACAAAAATTGACCTTGCAAGTGAAGAAACCGTTGCCGATTTCAGGCGCTGGGTTGAAAAACTGGGTTATGAATTTTACCCTATATGCGCGCCTATAGGCGAAGGCACAGGCGAACTTATGGCTGCGGCGGCACGCGCTCTTTCAAAACTGCCGCCGATTAAGGAATATGAAAGAGAGGAAATACCGCTGCAAAGCATTACCGGCGACTCTGATTTTTGCATTACCATGCCGGAAGAGCATTATTATATAGTTGAAGCAAGCTGGTTTCCAAAGGTGCTTAAAGGGCTTAATATTGACGACTATGAAAGCCTTGAATACCTGCAAAGGGTGCTTGAAGGCAGCGGCATAATAAAAAAATTGCTTGAAATGGGAATGAAGGAAGGCGACACGGTGTCTGTGTATGACATTGAATTTGAATATGTGCCTTAAAAATAATATGAGATTTTTGGATTTAAATGTTGATTTAAAAGAAATAAGCCCGCTCAACCTTGCTTTTATAGGCGACTGCGTTTATGAAATGCTGGTGCGCGAAAGCATTGTTTGCAGCGCAAACAGGCCTGTTGCAGACCTGCACCGTGAAAGCGTTAAATTTGTAAGCGCTGCGGCGCAGACAGCGGCATTTAAAAAAATAGAGCCCTTACTCGGCGAAGATGAAATGCGCTGTTTCAAACGCGGGCGCAACGCCAAGGTGGGGCATTTGCCAAAAAGCGCAACCGAAGCTGAATATCACACGGCAACCGGGTTTGAAGCGCTGTTTGGCTGGCTTTATCTTTCCGGCAACACATTAAGGCTGCGCGAGCTTTTCAAAATAATTACAGACGAAGCCGATTGAAGCCAAAGCAGCGCAGCTTAAAAGGCGCGCCACGGCACCATGGCGCCGTTTAAAGTCACCGGTGCCCATGAGCTATTGAACTTTAAGAAAGGTCAAATTATGAAATTACTTGTAATAGACGGAAACAGCATAGCAAACCGCGCGTATTACGGCATAAGAATTCTTTCAACCAAAACTGGCTTTCACACCAATGCGATTTACGGCTTTCTTAACATTCTTTTAAAGCTTGAATCCATTTGCGAGCCGGACTCGGTTGCGGTTGCCTTTGATGTGCATGAGCCCACCTTTCGGCACAAAATGTATTCCGAATACAAAGCAGGCAGGCACGCCATGCCGGAGGAGCTGTGCGAACAGATGCCGGTGCTTGAAAAGCTGCTTAATTTGCTGGGCTATAAAACGGTTAAATGCCCCGGCTGGGAAGCAGACGACATTTTGGGCACTTTTGCCGAAAACTGCCGTGCGCTGGGAAACGAGTGCTTCATAGCCACGGGAGACCGCGATTCGCTGCAGCTGGCTCACGGCAGCGTCAGGGTGCTGCTTGCGCGCACAAAAAATTCCCAAGCTGTAACAGACGTTTATGACGAAGCTGCAATTGAGGCCGAATACGGCATAAAGCCGCCGGCTCTTTTGCAGGTGAAAGCCCTGCAGGGTGACGCAAGCGACAATATTCCCGGTGTTCGCGGCGTGGGTGAAAAAACTGCGCTCAAGCTGATTCAAAGCTTCGGCAGCATTGATTACATTTATGAACATATTGACGAAATAGACATAAAAGCTTCGCTTCGTGAAAAGCTTAAAAACGACAAAGAAAAAGCTTATCTTTCGCTTGAGCTTGGAAAAATAAGGACTGACGTGCCTATTGATTCGCTTATTTCGCATTACACTAAAAGCATTGCAGACCCCGAAGCGGCCGCAAATGAATTGCAGCGCCTTGAGCTTTTCAGCATGTTTGACAAATTCGGCATAGACAAAAATGCCGCCGTTTCAGCTGCAAAAGGCAATGCCGCCGTGCCGCCGGAACGCAAAATTACAAGGCTCACATGCCTTGACGCCGACTTTTTGCTCAAAAAAATAAATGAAAGCACTGTCAGCTATGTGCTGCCGGAATTTTTGCCGGCGCAAAATTCAATTGCCGCGCTGCATTTTGCTTTCGGCGATGAAATAATTACCTTTCCGGGCGAAGGCGCGGAATATAAATATCTGGTTAAAAATTATTTTGAAAACAGCGTTAAAAAATACAGCTATAACACAAAAGAGCTTTATAAGCTTGCATGCAAGCTGGGTGTGCAGCTTAAAAATGTGTGCGGCGACCTGCTGCTAAGCGCATATCTGCTGCGCGCAGACAATGCAAGCTATGACATTGACAAGCTGTGCCTGGAATACGGCGTGCAGCTGCCTGAATATATCAATTCACTTGGTGCAAATGAAAAAGCAGTGTCGCAGGCGGCGGCGCTCAAAGAGCTTTTTGAAAAAACAGACAATGAACTGAAAGCTGCAGGCCAGGAAAAGCTGCTTTATGAAATTGAACTGCCGCTGTCAAAAGTGCTTGCAAAAATGGAAATTGTCGGCTTTGAAGCAGACCCTGTTGGAATACAGAATTTCAAAGAAAAACTGACAAAGAGAATTGACGAATTAACGCGCAGCATATATGACGGCGCCGGGCATGAATTTAATATAAATTCGCCGCAGCAGCTGGGGCGTGTGCTTTTTGAAGAAATGCACCTGCCGCCGCAGGGCAAGTCAAAGCGCGGTTATTCAACCAAAGCGGAAGATTTGGAAGCCCTTGCCGAAAGTTACCCGATTGTAGCTCAGGTGCTTGAATACCGCAAGCTTGCAAAGCTTCGCTCAACCTATTGCGACGGGCTTTTAAAGGTAATAGAAAAAGACGGCAGAATTCACACCTCTTTTAACCAGGTTGAAACCAGAACCGGCAGGATTTCATCTTTAGAGCCTAATCTTCAGAATATTCCCATAAGAACTGAGCTGGGGCGCGAAATGCGCCGCTTTTTCCGCGCCGCAGACGGCTGCATGCTTGTAGACGCCGATTACAGCCAGATTGAGCTGCGTGTGCTTGCAAATCTTTCCGGCGACAAAAACATGATAGACGCGTTTAATTCAGGTGAAGACATTCATAAAACCACCGCGTCTCAGGTTTTCGGCCTGCCGCCTGAAATGATAACGCCAATGCTGCGTTCGCGCGCAAAGGCGGTGAATTTCGGCATAGTTTACGGTATAGGCCCATATAGCCTTGCCAAAGATATAGGCGTTTCACATAAAGAGGCAAAGGAATATATTGACGGCTATTTAAGGCATTTCAGCGGCGTTTGTGAATATATGAACAAAATGATTGAAAGCGCAAAGGAAACCGGCTGGGCAAAAACCCAGTTTAACCGCAGGCGCTTTTTGCCGGAATTAAAGTCTAAAAACCACGCTTTAAAAAGCTTTGGCGAACGTGTTGCGCGCAACATGCCAATTCAGGGCACCGCGGCAGACATAATTAAAATTGCAATGGTAAGGGTTGACAAACGGCTTGAAGCCGAACACATGAATTCGCGCCTGATTTTACAGGTGCACGACGAACTTATGATTGAAGCGCCGGCAGATGAAGCCGAACGCGCGCTGGAAATTGTAACACAGGAAATGCAAAACGCCTGCACCGGCGCGGTGCCTTATGTTGCAGACGGAAAAATTGCCAAAACATGGTATGACGCACACTGACATGAAAATAAGAAAAGCCGTTTTGGCTGACATTGGTGAAATAGAAAAAATAGAAAAGGCTTCTTTTAAAGACGCGTGGGGCAGCCCCGGCATAAAAGCTGAATTTGCCAAAGCTTTTTCAGAATTTTTTATTGCTGAACATGCCGGCGCGGCAGGTTTTTTGCTGGTTTATAAAATTAAAGACGAAGCTGAAATAGTGCGCCTTGCAGTATTGGGCGAATACCGCAGGCAGGGCATAGCCACGGCGCTGCTTGAAAGCGCTCTTTCTGACTTTTGCGGCAATGTTTATCTTGACGTAAGAAAAAATAACGCGCCGGCACGTGCGCTTTATGAAAGCGCGGGTTTTTTGCAATATGCCGTTCGCAAAGATTATTACAACAACCCGCCTGACGACGCGCTGCTTATGAAAAAACAGTGTTGCCATACAAGGGCACGTTAAATTACCGGCGCGGCGGTATTTAATCTCTGGCGTTTAAAAGTCGAGCCCCGCCGCCTGTAGAGGCGGGGGACATTTCCCCTAAGTTATATCAAGAGGATATTTTAATATGAAGATACTTGGAATAGAATCATCTTGCGATGAAACCGCCGCTGCGGTGGTGGAAAACGGCAGGGCGGTCAAATCAAACGTGATAGCTTCGTCGCTTGACAAGCACAAGCTTTACGGCGGCGTTGTGCCTGAAATTGCTTCGCGCTGCCATGCGGAAGCCATAAGCGGCGTTGTGCAGCAGGCGCTGGACAAAGCCGGCTGCACCATGCAAGATATAGACGCTTTGGCGGTTACATATGCGCCGGGGCTTATAGGCGCGCTGCTTGTTGGTGTGAATTTTGCAAAAGGGCTTGCGTTTGCCTGCAACAAGCCGCTTGTGCCCGTGCATCATCTGCGCGGCCACATTGCGTCAAATTATCTTACGTCGAATTTAGAGCCGCCGTTTTTGTGCCTTGTTGTAAGCGGCGGCCATTCGCATATTGTGGCGGTAAACGGCTATACTGAATATAAAGTAATAGGCCGCACGCGTGATGACGCGGCAGGCGAAGCGCTTGACAAGGCGGGGCGCGCAATGGGGCTTGAATACCCGGGCGGGGTCAGCATAGACAAGATAAGCAAAAACGGCATGGCAGACGCCTTTGAATTTCCGCACCCAAAGGTTGACGGCAGCCCATATGACTTTTCGTTCAGCGGCCTGAAAACGTCTGTCATAAACATTATTCACAAGCACGAGCAGCGCGGCGACAACATAAATGTGCCTGACCTTGCGGCGTCTTTTCAAAAAAGCGTGGTAAACTGTTTGATTTCAAATCTTGAAAAGGCGGCGCTGAATTTTGGTTATAATAAAATTGTGCTGGCGGGCGGGGTTTCGGCAAATTCGCTTTTAAGAAAAGAATGCGCTGCAATGTGCAAAAGGCGCTCATGGCAGCTTCAGCTGCCCGAACTTTGCTATTGCGGCGACAACGGCGCCATGGTGGCTTCGCAGGGCTATTATGAATTTCTTGCGGGCACAATAGCCAAATCAAGCCTGAATGCTTATGCAACAATGCCAATAGACATTATTAATTTTTAGGCAAATTAGACAATATGCCTATTGAAATTTCGGGGCGAATTGTTATAATATATTATAGTGCCGGAAGATTGGAATATTTTACTTGTTGACTTTAAATTACCGCCGGCGCCGCAGCGCAGCATTGCGCACTTATTAAGTATTTTATTTTGAAGGAGATAAAAATATGCAAACAACTTTAACCAAAAACCCCACGCTTCTTAAGTGGCTTGACGAAAAGGTTGAACTTTTAAAGCCGTCAAAAATCATGTGGATTGACGGGTCAAAGGAACAGATAGACGCTCTCAAGGCCGAAGGCGTTGAAACGGGCGAAATGATAAAGCTCAACGAAGAGCTGCTGCCTGACTGCTATCTACACAGGACAGCTGAAAACGACGTTGCACGTGTTGAAGACAGAACATTAATTTGTTCGAAGTCTGAAAAAGACGCCGGCCCGACAAACCACTGGATGGAACCGGCAAAGGCATATGAAATGCTTTATGACATTGCAAGGGGCAGCTATGAAGGGCGCACCATGTATATAATTCCTTATTCAATGGGCCCTGTGGGTTCGCCGTTTTCAAAAATAGGCATTGAAATCACAGATTCAATTTACGTTGTTCTTAACATGAACATTATGACAAGAGTGGGCACGGCTGTTCTTGACGCCCTGGGCGATTCTGACGAATGGGTAAGGGGCATGCACTGCAAATGTAATGTTGACCCTGAAAAAAGGTGGATATGCCAGTTCCCGGAAGACAACACGATTATTTCGGTAAATTCAGCTTACGGCGGAAATGTTTTGCTGGGCAAAAAATGCTTTGCGCTCAGAATTGCGTCATATCTTGGCAAAAATGAAATGTGGCAGGCAGAGCATATGCTTATACTTGGGCTTGAAAAGCCAAACGGCGAAACAAAATATATCTGCGCGGCTTTCCCGAGCGCCTGCGGCAAAACAAATCTTGCAATGCTTATTCCCCCGGAAGGGTACAGGAAAAAGGGCTATAAGGTTTGGTGCGTTGGCGACGATATCGCATGGATAAGAAAAGGCAAAGACGGCAGGCTTTATGCAATCAACCCTGAAAACGGCTTTTTCGGCGTTGCGCCCGGTACAAACGAAAAATCAAACTTCAACGCTCTTGAATCAACAAAGCAGGGCACAATTTTCACAAATGTATGCCATAATCTTGACAACAACACCGTTTGGTGGGAAGGGCTTGACAAAAACCCGCCCACAAACGCTATAGACTGGAAAGGCCAACCGTGGAACGGGCAGGAAAGCAGCGAAAAAGGCGCCCACCCGAATTCACGCTTTACAGCACCCGCAAAAAATTGCCCGTGCATTTCATCAGAATTTGAAAACCCTGAGGGCGTGCCGATTTCGGCATTTGTGTTCGGCGGCCGCCGCGCGAAGCTCACACCGCTGGTTTATCAGTCAAAAGACTGGAACAACGGCGTGTTCGTTGGTTCAATCATGGGCTCTGAAACAACAGCAGCCGCAACCGGCGCCGTTGGCGTGGTAAGGCGCGACCCCATGGCAATGCTGCCGTTTTGCGGTTACAACATGGGCGACTATTGGGCACACTGGATTGAAATAGGCAAAACTCTTGACGAAGACAAGGCCCCGAAAATATTTAACGTCAACTGGTTTAGAAAAGACGACGAGGGCAACTTCATTTGGCCGGGCTTTGGCGACAATCTCAGGGTGCTTGACTGGATAATTGACCGCTGCGAAGGCAAAGTCGGCGCAAAGGAAACCGCAATCGGTTACCTGCCGTATTCAAAAGACATCAATATAGACGGCCTTGACATTTCAGAAGATAAGCTTGAATCTATTCTTGACGTTGACAATTCTGCATGGCAGGCTGAACTTGCCGGGGTTGAAGAGCTTTATGCAAAATTCGGCGACACACTGCCGCCGGAACTTTCAGCAGAGCTTGAAAAGGTAAAAGCCGGGCTTGGCGAATAATAATATTCACGAAAGGAAAAAGAGATGAACGCATTAAATAAAAAGACTGTTGAAGATATTGACGTTTCCGGTAAAAGGGTGCTTGTAAGGTGTGATTTCAATGTGCCGCTTAAAGACGGCGAAATCACAAACGACAAAAGAATTGTTGCGGCTCTGCCCACAATTGAATATCTTATTGAACAGGGCGCAAAGGTAATACTTTGCTCTCATCTGGGCAGGCCAAAGGGCGAATATAAAAGCGAATTCAGCCTTGCCCCGGTTGCAAAAAGGCTGTCGCAGTACCTGAACAGGGAAGTTCAGCTTGCAGACGATGAAAACGTAGTGGGCGAAAACGCCAAGGCAATCGCCGCGTCTCTTGAAAATTCGCAGGTTATGCTGCTGCAAAATGTGCGTTTCAGAAAAGAAGAAACCAAAAATGAAGAAAGCTTTTCAAAAGAGCTTGCGTCTCTTGCAGACATTTTTGTAAACGACGCTTTCGGCACGGCGCACAGGGCGCACTGTTCCACCACGGGCGTTGCGGCTTATCTGCCGGCAGTATGCGGTTATCTCATTCAAAAAGAAATTACTTTTATGGGCACTGCGCTTCAAAACCCGAAGCGCCCGCTGGTTGCGATACTCGGCGGGGCAAAGGTGTCAGACAAAATAGGCGTTATTACCAACCTGCTTGACAAATGCGACACATTGATTATAGGCGGCGGCATGGCATACACTTTCATGAAATCGCTGGGCTATAACATAGGCACATCTTTGCTTGAAGAAGAGCAGGTTGAAGCCGCAGGCCAGATGATGAAAGACGCAAAAGCCAAGGGCGTAAAATTCATTATTCCGGTTGACAACAAGATTGGCAGGGAATATGACGAAAACACCGAGGCCAAGATTGTTGACAGCGACAATATTCCCGACGGCTGGATGGGCCTTGACATTGGACCCAAAACACAGCAGCTTTTTGCAGACGCCATTAAAGGCGCAGCGACTATTATTTGGAACGGCCCCATGGGCGTTTCAGAGTGGGACAATTTCGCCGCAGGCACAATTGCAGTTGCCAAGGCGGTTGCAGAAACAGGCGCTGTTTCAATAGTCGGCGGCGGCGACTCTGTTGCGGCTGTTACAAAGCTTGGCTTTAGCGACAAAATGAGCCATATTTCGACAGGCGGCGGCGCTTCGCTTGAATTCCTTGAAGGTAAGGAATTGCCGGGCATTGCAGCGCTTGCAGACAAAGACTGAGCGGCTGCGGGCAATCAAAATCCGTTTAAAGCACAGGCTTACAGATAATGCCACCTGCATGGCTGCGGCAGGGCGGGCAGCGGCTTAATTAATCGGCAGCCGGAAAGGCTATGTAAATAATGAATAAAAATCTGCGCAAGGCCGTTATAGCGGGCAACTGGAAAATGAACAAAACCCCTGATGAAGCGGCTGTACTTATAAATGAAATAAAACCCCTTGTAAAAGACGCTGACTGCGACGTTGTTGTGTGCGTGCCGTTTGTTGACTTGCATGCGGCGTTGCAGGCCGCGGCGGGCAGCAATATAGCCGTGGGCGCCGAAAACTGCCACTGGGCTGAAAGCGGCGCTTTCACAGGTGAAGTTTCAGCGCCAATGCTTAAAGCCATGGGCGTGCCTTATGTAATAATAGGCCATTCAGAACGCCGCCAGTATTTCGGCGAAACAGATGAAACCGTCAATAAGCGTGTGCGCGCTGCGCTTGACAGCAATCTTAAAGTAATTCTTTGCGTGGGCGAGGTGCTCAGCGAAAGGGAACAGGCGGTTACGTTTGAAGTTGTAGGGCGGCAGACTAAAATTGCGCTTGGCGGAGTCAGTGAAGACGAGCTTAAAAACATTATAATAGCATATGAACCCGTTTGGGCCATAGGCACCGGAAAAACAGCCACCGCTGACCAGGCAGACGAAGTAAACGGCTATATCAGGCAGGTAATTGCGCAACTTTACGGTAAAGCAGCGGCTGATTCGTTTGTGGTGCAATACGGCGGCTCAATGAACGCTAAAAACGCCGCAGAGCTGCTTTCAAAGGAAAATGTAGACGGCGGGCTTATCGGCGGCGCTTCCTTAAAGGCAGAGGACTTTTCTGTTATAGTTAAAGCGGCAAGTAAATAAAAACATAAAGTCCCTCTGGTTTCAGGGGGACTTATTTTTAAAAAGGGGTAAAGCACAGTGAAAAAACCTTATGTATTATGTATAATGGACGGCTTCGGGCAAAATGATTCCGATTACGGCAATGCCATTGCAATGGCAAAAACGCCCAATCTTGACAGGCTTTCAAAGGAATACCCGAAGACATTTATAGGCGCGTCCGGCATGGACGTGGGGCTGCCGGACGGGCAGATGGGCAACAGCGAAGTCGGGCACACAAATATAGGTGCCGGCAGGGTCGTTTACCAACCGCTGACGCGCATTACAAAAGCATTTCAGGAACACAATGCCGAAAAAAATGAGGCGCTTATTGCCGCCATGGAAAATGCCTGCCCCAGGGCGCTGCACCTTATAGGGCTGGTGTCGCCGGGCGGTGTGCACAGCCATACAGACCACCTTTACGGACTTTTGCAAATGGCAAAGGCTCACGGGGTGAAAAATGTGTTTATCCACGCCCTGCTTGACGGGCGTGATGTTCCGCCCGCTTCGGCAACTCAGTATCTTGCAGAGCTTGAACAAAAAGCGGCTGAAATAGGCGTTGGCAAAATAGCCAGCGTTATGGGCAGATTTTACGCCATGGACAGAGACAATATTTGGGACAGGGTTGAAATGGCATATGCCGCCATGGTAGACGGCACCGGCATTCAGGCAGACGACGCCATTGCCGCGGTGCGCGCGTCTTATGAAACTATTGACGAAGATTCAAAGCACCTTACAGACGAATTTGTGCTGCCCACCGTCATTAAAGGCACCAACCGTATTGCACGCGAAGACAGCGTAATATTTTTCAACTTCCGCCCTGACCGTGCGCGTGAAATAACCAGGGCCTTTGTTGACGAAAACTTCAGCGGTTTTGAAAGAAAGGCGGGCTTTTTAAACCTGTGCTATGTATGCATGACACAATATGACGCTGAAATGCCAAACGTAAAGGTGGCATTCGGCCCTGAAACGCTTTATAACACCATGGGCGAATACCTTTCGGCAAATGGCAAGACCCAGCTCAGAATTGCCGAAACGCAGAAATATGCGCACGTTACTTTTTTCTTTAACGGCGGTGAAGAAAAGCAATACCCCGGCGAAGACAGAATTCTTGTTGATTCGCCCAAAATTTCAACATTTGACTTAATGCCTGAAATGAGCGCGCCGGAAGTTTCGCAAAAACTGAACCGGGCGGTGCTCAGCGGGAAATATGACGTCATAATAGTAAACTTTGCCAATTGCGACATGGTTGGCCACACCGGCATAATTCCGGCTGCCGTAAAAGCTGTTGAAACAGTAGACGAATGCGTTGGCACACTGGCAGAAGCTGTTATAAAAATGGGCGGCGTTTTGTTTGTAACCGCAGACCACGGCAATGCAGATAAAATGCTTGACGAGAACGGCGAGCCGTTTACGGCGCACACCACAAACCCTGTGCCGTTTATTGTTGTCAATTACCCTTGCGAATTAAGGTCAGGCGGCCGCCTTTCAGACATTGCGCCCACCATGCTTAAAGCCATGGGCATGCCGCAGCCTGAAGAAATGACCGGCGTTTCAATAATAAAATAAATTTCCACGCAACCAATACAGCAACAAACCAAAACGGCGGGGCACCCCCGCCGTTTTTTTATTGCGCGCTCAGATTGAACACAAATATTTGCAATGGCGAATCCTGCTTATGCGGGGGGCTTATGCCATTTAACGCCGTCATTTTAAGAAACAACAAACACAATATAGGCGTGAATTTGCGGCGCTTTACATCACGCTTTTTCTTAAAAAAGTTTATTTTCCGTTGACATCTTTCAGCTCAACTGTAGTACAGAGAAATTATATTTGCTATATTTTAATCCTTACACAGCATATTTATGGTATTTTTTCACAAATTTAATAAAATTTTTCTAAAATTCATTGACAATTAGTTCAAATTGTGTTAAAATTATGTTGGCTTTTATATTTTTGTTTTCAGTTTCATGACCTGCTTTATCTTAATGTGGCAAAAACACTAAAGCTACCTTTTTGACTCTTAAGTAAACTGACTTTATTAATTAAAGCCAAAATCGTTAAGAATGTGGGTGATACCGGTGTGGTTATTATAATTTAAAATAAATACATAAAAGGCAGATGGATTTATGATTATAAAAAAGACGGCTTGTATATTTTTATCTTGTTTTTTGGCATTTCTTTTGTGTTCATGTAATTATTCAACAACGGTTTCAATACCTAATCACAGGTTACAATGGTGGTTAGATGAAATTGACTGGGACGATAACAGAACAGACATTTCCGGGAAAGACATCAAAATAGCTATAATTGATTCCGGTGTTGATATTAACCATAATGACATAAAAGATTCGATTGAAAAAAACATAAAAGTCTCTCAATTAGACGAATCGTTTGGTGATGATACTTCCCATGGCACCGCGGTTGCAGCAATAATAAGCGGCAACTGCAAAAATGACAATGGTATTTTAGGCGTTGCAACTGATTCTAAAATTATATCAATAGATGTAACAGACACTTCAGACGGCACAGTTGAAGAAAAAAATTTAATTGAAGGAATAGCTACAGCTATTGATGAAGAAGTTGATATAATAAACATAAGCATGGGCATTAAAGAAGGCAGTGCGGAATTATATGAAATTATAAAAACAGCATATAATGCCGGCATTATAATCGTAGCAGCAGCCGGGAATTATATAGAGTCAGACGTACTGTACCCTGCCGCCTATGCTGAAGTTATATGCGTGGGTTCAAAAAACAAAAAGGGCGAAGTGATTTCACCTAAATATACAACGAAAAAATCAGTTATTTATCTTCCGGGCGAACATATCTCATCTGCAACTGCTGATAATGGCTATAAGTCATTTAGCGGAACATCAGTTTCCACGCCTATTTTAACTGGAATAATATCCCTTATGTTAGAAAATAATCCCGGCATTTCACAGGAAGACATATATGATTATTTTTCTGAAACATCAAAAAATATTAAAGTGGAAAACTGCATAAACTTAAAGAAAGGTAATTAATAATGAACAAACTAAGCAAATATATTGCAGCATTGTTGACAGCTATTTTAATTATTTCAAACAGCACTTTGGTATATGCTTCAAATGAAATCGAAAACAACAGTGAAGTTGTCGGCATTAGCGTAAAAAGCGATGCGTTTGAACAGCTTGATATGGAAAGCTGCAATTATATAGATGTAATTGAAATTGACACTATTGATAACGATAATTTTGACACTGTAAAAGAGCTTTTAGATAATGGCACATCAATTTATGTTACTGATGACGACCCCATAGACCTTATAGATTTTTTTGATGAAGAAATATCTGAATTTGATGAGGCAGATGTTTATCTTGGAACATATATTCAATCCTATGGTGATGACTATATGGTTACCCCTGTAGTCGCAGATATTGTAGATTTGCAGGAATCTGAAATCGAAGAAGACGAGCTTGATGACATTCTTGATATATCTGATGTATATAATGACATTCAAAACGATATTTCAGACATAGAATTCTTTGAAAGCCTTTCTGATGAACAGAAAGCAAAGCTGCAAACATCAACAGCAATTGGCTCTTCTTTTAAAGATGCAAGCCTTTTTAAGTACTTTTACAAAAAAGGAACTGCAGGTGGCACAGGAACAACTTATACATATAGTGGTGCAACTTCCAAATCAGGCTGGTCAAAACTTGGGTCTATTAAAATTTTAGGTTATGCAATTAAAATTAAAACAGTCGGTGCAAAAACATATGACGATATATATTCAGTAGTTACGGCAAGCGGCTTGAATGATAAATATGTTAAATATTATACATATAATATGCAAGTTACAAGCAGCAACACCAGCATTATTGATGAAAGCTTTCTTATAGGCGACACTGAAAGCAAAGTAACAACTTCAATAGGCACCAGCGTTTCGTCAGACGGAACAAGCACAATTACTTCAACTACATCATATTCATATAGCCCTAACGGTCAGACAATAAGTAACCAGTTGGGTGAAAAATATGTAAAAACATGGACAGCAACGCCTAATTCAAAAGCTAAAAATGGCTCATGGAAAATATACCCCTCTATAATGGTGGTTAACAGCAGCGGCAAAACCACCAATACCACCGTAAAGCTATATGTCAGCTCATTTAGGGTAAGAGATGTGGCAAGAACTTATACAATTAATGACAGTACAAGCGTAACACTGAGCTTTAAAAACCACAGCTGATTTTAAGGAGGACAGATTATGTTAAAAGATATTGTAATAAATAAAATTATACCAATGGTTTCCATATCATTTTCTCTGGTTACCGTGCTTATTGTTTATTATGTAGGCGTGGAACAAGAGCGTGGCTGGCAGGCTTTTGTGCTTGGGGTTGCCCTGTGGCTTGTTGGTCTGTCTGTTTTATCTTTGCTGAAAATAAACTGCCAAAGCACGAAAAAAGATTTGTTGTTAAAAAATGCCGCTTCATTTTTTAATTTCGTTTCTTTGGCGTCTATGATTCCGTTTGTAATTGTTATTCCATTCATGGGGAATTTTCGCACAATCGGCAGTGTTTGGCTGAATGGCATTTGGATAGACACTTGGGCATTTTATTCCTCGATTTTCGCTATTGTGCTTGCTGTAATTTACATAATAGTTATGCTGTGCAAGAAACGCAAGGCTAAAAAATAAAAAGTAAGCCAAAATGGGGGCGTGCTGAAATGCGCGCCCCTTTAATATTGCTTTTAATTTGATTTGGGGCTATAATATTTAATAACTTAGGGGGAAATGTCACCCGCCTTTACGTGCCGCGCCGGTGAATATTGCTGCTTGGCGCCCCAATTAAATGTCAATGCTATTTAATATATTTTTTTAACTTGCTGCACACTATTACGCTTATTATAACTTTTATTATATCAAAACCTATAAACGGTGTTACACAGGTGGCCAACACTGCAGACACTGACATGGGGTCTGCGTTATTATTGTTGTAAACCACAAGAAACCAGACTGTGCCGAAAAGGTAACACACCGCAATTCCAAGCACCATGGAAAGCGCCAGCACCCAAATTTTATTTCCGAAAAGCCCGGTGAAAAGCCCAACTATAAGCGCGGTGAAAATAAAGCCTATTATATAACCGCCGGTTGAGCCAAGCAGCACGCCGGCGCCCGCTTTAAAGCCCGAAAACACGGGAATGCCAACTATTCCAAGTAATATGTAAACCAAAACCGCCAGCGTGCCGCGTTTGGTGCCAAGCAGCCCCGCTGTTATGCAAACGCCCATGGTTTGTAATGTTATGGGCACTGTAAGCGGAATGCTAATCCAGGAACACACTGCTGTAAGCGCGGCAAATATGCCTATATAAACTATGTCTTGTGTTTTTACACGGTGCTTTTTAACTTTTTCGCCTTTTTCATTTTCCATTTTAAATTTCCCACTTTCATTTTAATCTTAATGCATAAATATTATATTTTTAAAACACAAAAATGTCAACCATTATTTTTAAAATGGTTTACATTTAAAATAAAGCAGGTGGATTTATGCCAAAAAAGAACAAAGATAAAATGCGCGCGCGCCCGGTCAACATGAAAATAAACACCAGAATAGTAATAAGTTCTGTCTTGTGCATTGTTGTGCCCATAATCATAATAGGCATTTGGGCAACTTATTTTGCAAGCAGCATTTCGTCTTATTTCGACATATCGTCAGTCAACACAAATTCTTACAGCCTGATAAACCAAATTCAATGGTACCAGACTATAAGCGGCATTTCAGATGTTTTAACAAGCAGTTCAACAGACGAAAAAAAGCTTGAAAGCATTGAAAAAACAGCATCGCAGCTTGAAGCAATAGGCTCTTACATATATATTGAAAAGGGCGGGGAAGTTATATATTGCACAACAGCTGATGAAAGCAGCGTTTTTGAAAATGCCGCTGCGGTTGCAGATTTTGATTCGTCTGAAAACGCATATTATTTTACAGAAAGCGGGCTGCTTATAGTAAACCATGCGCGTGCAGACAGCGGCAGTTACCTTATTTTAATCACCGGAAACAATTATTCGGTGCCGGACATTTCGCAAAAAAGCCAGGGCGGCAGTGTAACAGGTAAAATAACCGCAAACACAATTATTTTTTGCGCAGTAATAGCCGTTACTTTTATTTTGTCAATAACCATTATTTCGCTTATGGTGTCAAAAACAATAATAACCCCCATAAAAAAGATTATGCGCGGTGCCAATGAAATTGCAAACGGCAACCTTGACTACAAAATTGACTATGAATCCACAAACGAGCTGGGGCAGCTGTCTCAAAGCTTTAACACAATGCGCCTTAGAATAAAAGAATCAAATGAAAAGCAGGCAAAGGCAGACATGCGCCAAAAGCAGATGATTGCCGGGCTTGCGCATGACCTGAGAACCCCGCTGACGTCGGTAAAGGGCTATGTGGAAGGTTTGCGAGACGGCATTGCAGACACCCCGGAAAAGCAGAAACGGTATATTGATATAATTTATTCGTCCACCTGCGACACGCAGAAAATGCTTGACGATTTGTTCACAATTTCAAATCTTGAGCTCGGCGGCATAACTCTGAGCCGTGAAAAGGTAACCATTGACGACGTTACAAATTATGCCCGTGAAATAGCGCAGGAGCTGGCTGAAAGCGATTTCGATTTTGAAATAAACAATTACACCAAAACAAACCCTGTGCTGAGCGTTGACACAGACAAGTTTGTGCGGGTCATTGACAACATTATTTCAAATAGTGTAAAATACAGAAAGCAGGGGGTCAGGGGCAAAATAACCCTTACGGTTTCAGAATACACGCACACCGTTATTTTTGAAATAAAAGACAACGGCATGGGCGTAGACCAGGAAAGCCTGCCGCAGATTTTCGACATGTCTTTCCGTGCAGACAAAGCGCGCACAAATGTAAGAGACGGTTCCGGCCTGGGGCTTGCCGTGTGCAAAGAAATTGTTGAACTGCACGGCGGCATGATTTGGGCGCAGAGCGAGCTTGGGCAGGGGCTTTCAATTTTTATTTCATTGCCTACATTCGGCGAACAGGAGCCATAAACACATGAAAAAAATACTTATTATAGAAGACGACGTCAACATTTTAACGCTTGAAAAAGACTATTTGCAAAAAAATAATTTTGAAGTCGAAACTGCGCTTGACGGAGCAAAGGGCCTGAGCATGGCGCTTGAGAGAGACTATGATTTGGTGTTGCTTGACATAATGCTGCCGCGCGTTGACGGGCTGCAGGTCTGCAAAACACTGCGCGAACACAAAGACATTCCCATTTTGCTTGTAAGCGCTAAAAAAGACGACCTTGACAAAATAAGGGGGCTTGGCTTCGGGGCAGACGACTATATAGTAAAGCCGTTTTCACCAAGTGAGCTTGTTGCCAGGGTGTTTGCGCACATCAGCAGATACAACCGGCTGAAAACAGCGTCTGCTGTAAAAGATGAAAAGCCTGTTATAGAGCAGGGCAATTTAAGCCTTGACCCGGCAGCGCGCCGCGCGCTTGTAAACGGAAAAGAGGTAAATTTAACAAATAAAGAATTTGACCTGCTTTATTACCTTGCCGCCAGCCCTGACGTTGTATACAGCAAAGAGGAATTGCTAAGCCGCATATGGCGCTATGACGCGCTGGGCGAAGCGTCCACCGTAACTGTGCATGTAAACAGAATAAGAGACAAAATAAAGCTGATAGACCCCGCTGCCGATTACATACACACAGTTTGGGGCAAGGGCTACCGCTTTAAATAGTATGTGACCATATTGCAGCATAAAAAAAGCGACCCACGCCGCCTTTATAAGGCGGTGGGCCGCTTTTTATTATAAATTATTTGCTGCTTTTAATTGCTGCCTGTGCTGCTGCAAGGCGGGCAATCGGAACTCTGAACGGTGAGCAGGAAACATAGTCAAGCCCGATTTCGTGGCAGAATTCAACTGAGCTCGGGTCGCCGCCATGTTCGCCGCATATGCCGCAGTGAAGTTCGGGGCGGGTTGCTTTGCCCTTTTCAACCGCAGTTTTCATAAGCGAGCCAACGCCAACGGTGTCAAGCTTTGCAAACGGGTCAGATTCAAAAATCTTGGCGTCATAATAAGATTCAAGGAATTTGCCCGCGTCGTCACGGCTAAAGCCATATGTCATCTGCGTAAGGTCATTTGTGCCAAAGCAGAAAAATTCAGCTTCTTTTGCAATGTCGTCAGCAGTCAGGGCGGCACGCGGAATTTCAATCATGGTGCCGACTTCATATTTCATCTGCACGCCAGCCGCTGCAATTTCAGCGTCTGCTGTTTTAACAACTATATCTTTTACAAAGGCAAGCTCTTTAGCGTCGCAAGACAGCGGAATCATGATTTCGGGCACTATTTCTTTGCCGGTTTCCTTTGAAACATTTATTGCCGCGCGGATAACCGCCTTTGTCTGCATAACAGCAATTTCTGGGAAAGTAACGGCAAGGCGCAGGCCCCTGTGGCCCATCATCGGGTTTGTTTCATGCAAGCCCTCGCACACTACCTTGAGTTCGTCGGCAGTCATGCCCAATTCCTGTGCAAGCTCTGCAATTTCGTCGTCTTTCTGCGGCACAAATTCGTGCAAAGGCGGGTCAAGGAAACGAATTGTCATTGGGCGGCCGTCAAGCACTTTATACATTTCTTCAAAGTCACCCTGCTGAAGCGGCAGAATTTCTTCAAGTGCAGCTTCACGCGCCTCGGCAGTTTTGGCAACTATCATTTTGCGGATTGACTTAATTCTGTCTCCCTCAAAAAACATGTGCTCTGTGCGGCAAAGGCCAATGCCTTCCGCGCCGTATTTAACAGCCTGTGCGGTGTCGCGCGGGTTGTCTGCGTTTGTTCTTACTTTAAGGGCCCTGTAACTGTCTGCCCAAGACATGAATTTGCCGAAGTCGCCGCCGATTGTGGCGCTTACGGTTTCTATTGCCTGGCCGTATATATTTCCGGTTGAGCCGTCTATTGAAATATAATCGCCTTCGGAATATTTTTTACCGCCGAGCTCGAAATATTTTTCGTCAGCATGCATTTCTATTTCGCCGCAGCCGGAAACACAGCAGGTGCCCATGCCGCGCGCAACAACCGCCGCGTGTGACGTTGTGCCGCCGCGAACGGTAAGAATTCCTTCGGAAGCAACCATGCCCTCAATGTCGTCAGGTGATGTTTCAAGGCGCACAAGAACAACCTTTTCACCGTTTGACGCCCATTCCTTAGCGTCAGCAGCGGTGAATACAACGCGCCCGCAGGCAGCGCCGGGTGACGCCGCAATGCCCTTGCCGATAGGCGTGGCAGATTTAAGAGCGGCTGTGTCAAACTGGTCATGCAAAAGCGAATCAAGCTGTTTCGGCTCAACGCGCAGCACGGCCTCTTTTTCGTCAATCATGCCTTCCGCAACAAGGTCAACAGCAACCTTAAGCGCAGCAGCGGCTGTTCTTTTGCCGTTTCTGGTTTGCAGCATGTAAAGCTTGCCGTTTTCAATGGTGAATTCCATGTCCTGCATGTCCCTGTAATGGTTTTCAAGATTCATTGCAATGTCGTGGAACTGCTTGTAAACTTCCGGCATATCTTCCTGAAGCTTTGCAATTGGCGACGGGGTGCGCACGCCCGCAACAACGTCTTCACCCTGCGCATTTATAAGATATTCGCCGTAAAGCCCTTTTTCGCCGGTGGCGGGGTTACGCGTGAAAGCAACGCCTGTGCCTGAACGCATGTTCAGGTTGCCGAACACCATGGGCTGCACGTTTACGGCAGTGCCCCATGAATATGGAATGTCGTTCATGCGGCGGTATACGTTTGCACGCGGGTTGTCCCATGAACGGAATACTGCCTTTACAGCTTCCATCATTTGCACCTTGGGGTCTGTCGGGAAATCTTCGCCCTTTTCTGACTTGTAAAATTCTTTAAACAGCTTTACAAGCTCTTTCATGTCTTCGGTGTCAAGGTCAACGTCAAACGTTACGCCTTTTTTTTCTTTAAGTTCGTCAATAATAACTTCAAACTTTTTCTTTGACAGTTCCATAACAACGTCTGAAAACATTTGAATGAAACGGCGGTATGAATCGTAAACAAAGCGTTCAAAAGTCGGGTCAGGGTTGCCCTTAATAAGCCCTGCGGCAACTTCGTCATTAAGGCCAAGGTTAAGAATGGTGTCCATCATGCCGGGCATTGAAGCGCGCGCGCCTGAACGCACGGAAACAAGCAGCGGGCATTCGGGGTCGCCGAATTTCTTTTCGTTTAAAGCTTCAATCTTTGCAAGATATTCGTAAATTTCAGCTTCAATTTCGGGGGCTATTACTTTCCCGTCGTCATAATAACGGGTGCAGGCCTCTGTTGAAATGGTAAAGCCCTGCGGAACAGGCATGCCAAGCCTTGTCATTTGGGCAAGGTTTGCGCCTTTGCCGCCGAGCAGCTCTCTCATGGTTTCGTCGCCTTCAGAAAACAGATAAACATACTTATGACTCATAAACTGTGGTTCCTCCTAAATAAATATATTATATATGCACTCTGTAATGCTGACATATTATAGCACATTAAACAATAAATTACAAACATTTTTTTATTTTTTTCTTTTTAACTAAATCATTAACAACTTTTTTTAAAAATATCACAAATTTCATGGAAAAACAAAAAATATTCAGATATAATCAAATATATATCACATTAACGT
>JAJQIJ010000016.1 GCA_021199275.1 Clostridiales bacterium | reverse complement strand
GTTTTATAGGGCTGACTTCACAAAAAAATTATAAAAATCATTTAATTAAACACACAATGACTTTTAAGCGTTTCGATTTTTGGCGAATATTATAAATTTGCTGAAAAAATAGTTTAAAATTACAACAACAACAGCCAAAATAACTTTGGCAATAAGCTGCCCTGTTATTTCAATGCCAAACACAGTGAATGAAATTGAATCAAAGCCAAGCCATTCCACAAAAATAATAAGCCCCGCCTCTTCAACGCCAAGGCTGAAAAGACGCGCGGCAAAAAATTCGCCAGCTTCACGCATAAGTGTTTTGAAATTTCTTGACTTTGAGCCGAAAACAAACAGCTTGTTGGTTACAAATGCAAAAATCACAGACAGAAGCCACGCAACGGCATTGTTAAGCAGGTAATACCGGCCGGAGCTCAAGAGGCTGAAAAGCCAAAATGCAGCGAAGTTCACCAGCGTGGTAAGCGCGCCGAATAAAATATATAAAAGTATTTCGCGTTTCTCTTTTAAAAATGCTTTAATTTTTTTCATCTTGCTTGCCCAAATGCTCTTTTATAATATAGACCGGCCTGTCTTTTACTTCAATAAAAATTTTTGAAACATATTCGCCCAATATGCCAAGGCAGAAAAGCTGCATGCCGCCGAAAAACAGCAGCAAAATAACAATGGTGGCATAGCCCGGCACATCTATGCCGAGACACAGCTTTTGAATAAGCACAATTATTAAATAAATAATTGAAAAAGCCGCTGAAATAAAGCCGACATATGTTGAAAGCTTGAGCGGAAATGTTGAAAATGAAACGATTCCGTCAAAAGCATATCTGAACAGCTTTTTGTACCCCCACTTTGTGCTGCCGCTTTCTCTTTCGCTGGCCTGATATTCAATATATTTTGTGTTAAACCCAACCCAGCTGAAAATGCCCTTTGAAAAACGGTGGTATTCTGTCATTTGCAAAACTGCGTCTACCATGCTGCGGCGCATAAGGCGAAAGTCAGACGCGCCGTTTTTTAAATCAACTTCGCACATTTTGCCCATAAGCCTGTAAAAGCAGGATTTCAGCGCGCGGCTCGGCGCACTTTCATTTCTGTGCGTCTGATATGCGGCAACGCAGTCTATGCTGCTGTCTTGTTCAATTTCCGAAAGCATTTGTTTTACCGTTTCAGGGCGCTGCTGCAAGTCTGAGTCCATAATACAAACAAAATCGCCTTTTGCGTGCGAAAGCCCGGCGTATATTGCCGCCTCTTTGCCGAAATTACGGGAAAAAGTAATAACCTGAACGCCGATTTCTGTTTCGCCGGCGTAAATACATTTTAGCTGTTCGCCGGTTTTGTCTGTGCTGCCGTCATTAACAAACAGCACCTCTGCGCCGCCCGGCAAAGCGCAAAACGTTTCTTTTATTAAGGTGAAAAGTTTTTTAACATTTCCCTCTTCATTATAACAAGGAATAACTATTGAAAGCATGTAAGCACCCCACTAAAGCTTTGCTGTGTGCCTTAAATTGAATTTACAGGCAGCACATAATAAGTAATTTGAAGTCAATTTCTTTAATCGGCAAATTTCACAACCACAGTGCCGTCTATAACCCTTATTGAGCCGCTGTCCGGGTAGCACGGCATGGCGGCAACCTCTTCAAGGTCAGACAGTTCTTCAAGCCTTTGCTCGTCTGCCACTTCAGGGTTATAGCCGCACCAAACATTCATAAAAACCTGCCAGTTATATGTATTAATCAAATACTGTATGTTATAGGGTTTTATTGACTGGGCATCGTTAAACACATCGCTGCTGTATCTGATTATATCAAGCCCCGTTGTGTCTTTGTCAGAGCCGTTTATATATGCCACCGGCAAATCCTGTGAATAGCCGTCTGTGCTTTGAATGCGCTCAATCAGCCGGTTGAAATAGCTGATTGTCTGTTCCTGCTGCACCGCGGCTTTTGTATAACAAATATTGGCTGTATATGCATAATATGCCGAGGTGTAAATAAGCAGCACAGCCGCAACACAGCAAGCTGCGCCCTTGCAAAAGGCGGAAATTTGCCCGGCAGGCACAGCGCCTTTGCTTTTAACCACGGCAAGCTGTTCTTTTAATTTTGCAGCGCCGGCTTTCGGGCAGGCTTTGTCGAAAACATAGACAAGGAACACAAAAACCATGATATTGGCAAACATCATTAAAGAATAAATTGTTGAGCTTTCGCTTTCACAGTCAACAGCAAGAAAAATAGAGTTAATGCACCCGGGCGCGCCGCAAAAAAGAATGGCAAGCTGGCAGGCTTTACTGTAATTTTTAGCCTTTAGAGCTGAGATGATGTAATAAAGGCACGCTAAAATAATTACCGCCAAAACAATGCGATATGCCCATAGCATGGCGTTGGTGTAACACAGGCTGTAGCTTTCACCAACAGAAGGAAAGAAAAATTCTTTGTAAGCCGTAAATATGCGCTTAATCATTTGCTTTGGCGCTGCAAGCCCCATGCTGTCAATATTTTGGTAAGACGACAATGAAAGCCCTTTTAAAGAAAGCACTATTTTATTGGAAATATAATAAACTAAATAGCCGCCTGCGGCACACGCGATATATTTAACGCCCCTGGCAATATATGACGCCCATTTTTCTTTATTTTCATCAAGGCTTGTCTTAATTGCAAGCACAATAATAAATGCAAGATAAATGCACAGGGTTGACTGGTATACAGCCATTGAAAGCCCCAGTAAAACTGCGGCTGTTATACCCCACCCCGCTAATTTTTTAACACTGTTTGCACGCCAAATCAGCACGGCTGCAAGCAAGGCCATAATTATGGCAACATAGTCATAAATAGCGGTAAATGTGTAGCCAAAAAGGCTTGTAACATAAGGAAAGGTAACCACAGCAGAGCTTAGCAAGACAAGGCTAAGCGGGTGTTTAATTTCAAGGTGTTTTGCAAAAATACAGCTGATTAAAGCAATGAGTGCAAACGAAACAATACCTATATAGCCTTTTGCGTTTACATGCGAGCCCATTATTGCCGAATTGATTTCATAAAGAACCTGTAAAAACCAACGCCCCGAAGTGTAGGTTGTGCCGGGGAAGTTCGCAAGACCCGCCAAATCGTCAAAATATAGCTGCACGGAAAATAAAGCCGCGCCGTGCACTATGTAGCCTATAACATAAGTGGTTATAAAAATAAACACATATTTAAAGTATTTGTTTTTTTGAAAAGCTTTGTTTATATTATTAAGCACTTAAAATTCCCTCCGCTGAGTAATATAGTAATATTATACACTTTTCCGGCTCAAAGTCAATAAAGCTATAACTTAGGGGGAATGCCCCTGCCTCGTAAAGCTTCGGGGCCGATTTTTAACGAGCGGCAAGTACAATCTCACGCCGGGGCGGCAGCGGCTGTCGCCCCCACATTTAATAACAGGCAAGTTCTTATTGAAAAAGGCCCGCCTTTCAGCGAGCCTAATTAGAAATTTTAAAATGCGACACTGTTTTATGCAAACACAGTGTATAACACATAGCCAAGATAACCCGCCAGCATTACAACGCCCTGCCAGCGGTGGAATTTTTTAGTAATGATTGTGGGCACAAGAGCCACAACCGCCGCCGCAAGGCAAACAGCCATGTCAATGTGAACGGAAGATGTTGAAACAGCCAGCGCGCCGGAACCCTGAGCCCGCGAAATGCAAGAGCAAATCGGCAGAATAAGAGTAAGGTCAATAATGTTTGCGCCCAATATGTTGCCCACTGAAAGCGCGCCCACCTTTTTGCGCAGCGCCGTTATTGTGGTAACAAGTTCAGGCAATGAAGTGCCTATAGCTATGGCAATTACGCTGATTATGCGCTGCGGCACATTCAGCGATTCGGCAATGTCTGTGCCATATGTTACAAGCAGCTGCGCGCCGACAACCGTACCTGCGGCGCCTATAATAAACATAATTATATTTTTTGCCCAGTCAGCCTTTGTGGCGGTTTCTTTTGTGGGCACAATGTCATCTTCAACCTGCAGCCCAATATTTTCGGGGCTTGGCTCAATTTGCGCACTTTGCCTTTTCATTGAAATAAAGTTTTCAATAAAGAATATTATAAATATGGCAATAAGCACAACAGTTGCAATAGTAGTCAGGCTGTAATAAATATTTGTTTCACCCTCAAACGTGAGTTCCTGCTGCTGTGTAAATATGCAGCCCAGAATCAAAGCTGCCGCGGCGCATATCATCATAATAGATTTCGGCGCAAATTCGCGCCTTTTGACTGCAAACGGCATGCAAACAATAAAAAGGCCCATTATCATTGCCGTGTTGGCCGTTACGCTGCCAATAGCGTTACCGGCCGCCATGTCAACATTGCCCTTAACAGTTGCCATTATGCTGACTATCATTTCAGGTAAAGTTGTTGCAATTGAAACTATTGTTGCACCAATTACAAATTTGGGCAGACCCGCCACTTCGGCAATCCAGCTGGCGGAATCAACAAACCAGTCGCCGCCCTTTATTATGAGCAGCAGCCCGACTATAAACAGAACATACATCAATACATTTGCCATAATAACACCCTAAAAAATTTCAATAAGGGGCAATGCCCCGTAATTCAACATTTTCGGCGGCAGATTGCACACCGAAAAAATTAAGCGCCACATAAGCCTTACAAGGCGCGGGGCATCTTAATTTAATTATTGGAAAATATGTTACAACTTTTAAAACAGATTGTCAATATCCTTTTGTGACTTTAAGGTGCCATGCCGGGTTTGTCAGTTAATAAAGAAAACCGACGCAGCAATAAGGTATTGCCCGGCGTAATAAAGGAAATGGTTGATAAACAGCCAAACCTTGCCGTCAAACCCGCGGCCGAAATATGTTTCGCTGAGCACAATGTCAGACAGCAGAAACGACACGGCGCCAATTGCCGCAAGAATCATTGATTTTGAATGTGTGGCAAACGCGGCATAAACAGCCAGACAAGCAGTCAAGCACAAAAACACAACATAAATGAATACAATGCGCCTGTATCTGCCGAAATGTATTTTCATAACATTGGCTGACAATATATTGCCGGCAGAAATAGCCACCGAAACTAACAAAGAAATAAGAATGGGCAACCAGCCTATCTTATTATAATATATTAAAGCGCCCACATAAAATATGTGCCCGACAAGAAAAAACGAAAAGCCGCCCTTTAAATATTCGTTTGCGTCTTTTTTATAAACGCCCTTTAAGTCAAGCAAAATATCGCCCACAAGGCCAAGCGCGCCGCCCATTATAATAAGAGAGCCGTAATGCTGGGCGTTGCTGTTTTCAATAACCGCAAATACAGCCGTAAGCAGGTAAAAAAGGCTGGAAATTGACTTGAAAATAAGGTTGCGCACGTTGTTGCCCGAAGTTCTTACAAAAACAAATGAAAGAGAAACTGCCACGCCTATGCCAAGAGAAATATAGTAAAACATAAAGCTCCCCCTAACCGCTTAATGCAACATTTTGTTAATTAAATAGTGGGCCATGCCCCGGCATTAAACACATTCGGCGCAGGATTGCACAGCCACCGAAAAGCTTAAGCGGCACCCGCCGCCATTAGAGCCGAGAATATTTTAATTTATCATTAGTTGGTTACTGTAATGAATTATACCATATAAGCCTTGTTGCATTCAAGCAAATTTGAAATTTTCACTATATTAGTAGTAAATTTGTTGCAAATCAATTCATAGCACAGCCCTGCAGGCAGTGTTGGCAGCTGCTGCAACAAGCAGAGCCATTAAAGCAATTGGACAAATTCAATTAAATTAAGAAAAATAAAAAAGTCAGGGCAAAGAAAACTTTACCCTGACTTTGGTGGAGGAGGGTGGATTCGAACCACCGAAGTCACTGACGACAGATTTACAGTCTGTTCCCTTTGGCCGCTCGGGAACTCCTCCGTTTAAACGGCGCAGAATAATTGGGGGCAACACTGCCGCGCTGCCCCCTGTGGAGCTGGTGAACGGACTTGAACCCCTGACCTGCTGATTACAAATCAGCTGCTCTACCAACTGAGCTACACCAGCGTGCTGCGCGCTTTAATAATATAACACAAGCGTTTTTTACAGTCAAGTCTTTTTTTCAAAAATAAAAATATTTTTTCATAAAAAAGTCATTTCGGGTCAAATTTTGGTTAGCTCAAAATAAAATTTAAAAAACGAAAACAGAGCGCCGCGGCGCAAAATCAGAAAGGTGTGCAATAAAAAACAGAAATCAAGTTAAAAATGCTATTGACAAAGAAAAATATTCTGCTATAATATATAACACAATCAATAATATTCAAAACAGCATATATCGCGGGGTAGAGCAGTTGGAAGCTCGTCGGGCTCATAACCCGGAGGTCGTAGGTTCGAGTCCTACCCCCGCTACCACCAAGCAGGGCCGAAATTTTTCGGCTCTGCTTTTTTTCTGCGAAAGCGTGGGCTTGCAGTTAATGCGAGAAAGTGTTTTGATTTGCGGCATATATAGCCGGCAGCAAAAACGCCATGCGCCGCGGCTGTTTGTAATATTTTTAAAGTTTTTTCACCTTGACACCGTATTAGCGCTATGATAGAATTTTTCAATAAGGGCTTGCCCGTTATTCAACGTGGCAAGCGACAGGAATGCTGCCGCTCCCAGCGGGAGATTGTACTCACCGCTGATTAAAAATCGGACCCCCGCCGCCTGTAGAGGCAGGGGGCATTTCTTGCCTAAGTTATAATAGAAAAAACACTTAAAATCGGGGTGGCGGCATGGCAAAGAAAAGGCGCGGCTTGTTAGACAAACTCAACACATTATTATTCGGTAAAGATTTAAGAATTACAAACGGCGGGGTTTATTGCGAAGTGCTGGAACATGATTTTTCAAGTTACTACCCTGAAAGTGATTATATTAAACCCCAAGCGCTGCCAAAAGGCCCGGTTTTCGATATAAGAGATTTCGGCGCCAACGTTAAATGCAGCGACAACGCGCCGTTTATAAACGCCGCTGTTGCCGAAGCTGCAAATGCGTGCGGCACGGTTTTAATTTCAGGCGGCAACTATATTACAAGCGAAATAAAGCTTCAATCAAACATAGTGTTTTTTATTGAAAAAGATTCGGCACTTTCTTCAAACCTCAGCGGCAGCGGCTACCCAGACGAAGCGGTTATATTTGCCAAAAACGCTGAAAACATAGCTATAACGGGCGGCGGCAAAATAATTGGCAACGGCAATTATTTCGGCAGAAAGCCGATGGCTGCGGCAAATGAAACAAAGGCAGAAAAATATATTGACGTTATTGAAATGCGCAAAAGCTACCGTGCACAGCTGCGCTTTGCGCACCCGACTAAATACGGCGGCGCCGTTTCTTTTATTAATTGCAAAAATGTAAAAGCAGAAAATATAATAATTGAAAACAGCGCTTATTGGAGCTTTAAGCTTGTTAACTGCGACGGGGCGCTGGTTAAAGATTTTGTAATTAACAACAACAGAAACGTGGCAAATGCAGACGGAATTGACATTGCTTCTTCAAACCATGTTAACATTGAACACTGCTTTATTTCAACTGCTGACGACGGCATTGTAATTAAAAATGCAGTGTGGCTCGGCTGTCGCGGGGCCATGAGCGGCGTAAATATAAACGGCTGTGAAATTATCAGCCGCACCAATGCAATAAAGGTTGGCACTGAAACGACATTTGATATTAAAAATATTAACATTAAAAACTGCCGTTTGTTTATGACAGATTTATACCCCGGCAGCGTTTCGGGAATTTCTCTTGAAGCCTGCGACGGCACAGCGCTTTCAAACGTCAGCATAGACAATATTGTTATGCACAGATGCACTTGCCCGCTGCTCATAAGACTTGGCAACAGAAACCGCGCCGCGGCGGTAAATTCAAACACATATAACACCATTGAATTTGGCAAAAGAACAAAAAGCACCGTTAAAAGCGCTGCAAAAAGCACATTTAATGAAAAAAGCAGCATTTGTGACATTAACATTTCCAATGTTGAAGCCACAGGCGTTGAAATTCCAATTATAATTTCAGGCTATAGGCAGCGCTTTAAAACGCACAGGGTGAAAAACGTACAGCTTCATAACATAAGGCTACAATATGCAGACATTCCCGAAACGGTTGACAGGCGGCTTTTTATTCCGGAATATGCAACTCAATACCCGGAATCGTGGCGTTTCAGGAACTTGCCTGCATATGCGCTGTGGAGCAGGCACACCGAAAATGTCACAACAAATAATTTCACCTGCCGCCACCCGCAAAAGACATGGAAAAAAGAAATTATTGAAAAAGATAAACGCTGACAGGTGTGCTTATGGAAAAAGAAACTATAATTCAATTCGGCGAAGGAAATTTTTTAAGGGGCTTTTTTGACGACTTTATTCAGCAGCTGCACGACAAGGGGCTTTACAGCGGCAAGGTAGTTGCTATAAAGCCTTTAAAACACGGCAGCCTGGCACCTTTTTTTGAACAAGAGTTTAAATATAATTTGTTTTTATACGGCGTTGAAAACGGCAGGGCGGTCAGCCGACGTTCAAAAATAGACGTCATTTCACGCTGTATTTCGCCATATGACGACTGGCATGGGGTTATAAGCCTTGCAGACAACGAAAGCTTTCGCTTTATAGTTTCAAACACAACCGAATCCGGAATTGTGTTTGATGAAAACTGCAAAATGAGCGACTGCCCGCCCGCGGCATTTCCTGCCAAGCTTACTTTACTGCTGCACAGGCGCTATAAAGCAAAGCTGCCGGGTTTTATTCTGCTGCCGTGTGAACTTATTGACAACAACGGCCAAGCTCTTAAAACATGCGTTTTAAAATATGCGCGCCTGTGGGGGCTCGGCCCAGATTTTGAAAGCTGGGTAAAGCGTGAAAATATTTTTGCAAACACACTTGTAGACAGAATAGTCAGCGGTTACCCGAAAACAGACGCAAAAAAATACCGCAGCCTGCTGGGGTATGACGACGCGCTGCTGGACACAGGTGAGCTTTACCACCGCTGGGTAATTGAGGGCTGCTTTGAAAACGAACTGCCGCTGCAAAAGGCCGGCATAAATGTTATTTGGGCAGATAATGTTTCGCCTTACAAAAAACAAAAAGTTCGCATTTTAAACGGCGCCCACACATGCATTGTGGCAGCAGCGCTGGCGGCAGGGCTTGAAACTGTTGACGAATGTATGGCAGACAGCGATATATCTGCATTTTTGCATAAATGTCTTTTCAGCGAAATAATACCGGCCATGCCGCAAGATGAATCTAACCGCGACTTTGCGCTTGAAGTATTGCAGCGGTTTGAAAACCCATATATTAAACACAGACTTTCTGCAATTGCGCTTAATTGTGCAGACAAATATAGGGTAAGAGTTCTGCCCAGCGTAAATGATTACATAAATAAATTTGCCGCTGCCCCACCCTGCCTTTTGTTTGCCTTTGCAGCAATGATATACTGTTACAAAAGCGGTAAAATACAAGACGATGAAAAAATTGCAAACACAATAAAGAGCGAAAAACTTGCAGAAATTTTCAATAACACAAAGCTGTGGGGCGCTGATTTAAACGCCATTTACGGTGAAGTAAATAATTATTACGAAATGATAAAAAGATATGGCATAAGAAAGGCAATAAAATGGATTTTGTGACAATCAGCCCAAAAGACAATGTTTCGGTTTCACTGAAAAACGGGCACAAATATGCGCGCTTTGACATAAAATGCGGCGACGCTGTAATAAAATACGGCTGCCCAATAGGCGCTGCCACACAGAACATAAAAAAAGGCGATTTGGTGCACAGCCATAATTTAAACACTCTGCTTGGCGGTAAAAGGAATTACACTTATGAAGCAAAAAACACGGCTGTTTTTCCAAGCAAAGTCGACGCACCGCAAATAAATGCATACGTTCGAAAAGACGGAACAATAGGAATCAGAAACGATATATGGGTAATCAACACAGTGGGCTGCATAAATTCAGCAGCGCAAAAGATAGCGGCGCAAAACAACGCGCTTGCATTCCCCCACCCTTATGGTTGCAGCCAGCTTGGCGGCGATTTTGAACGCACGGCACAGATACTGGCCAATTTAATAAAGCACCCCAATGCAGGCGGTGTGCTTGTTTTGGGGTTGGGGTGTGAAAACACAAATATAAATGTTGTAAAAAAGTATATGGGCGAATATGACAAACGGCGCGTGCGTTTTCTTAATTTACAGGAATGCACAGATGAATTTGAAAGCGCCGCTCGGCATATTAAAGAACTTAAGGAAGCGGCGGCTGCCGACAAAAGGACCGGTGTTTCCGCATCAAAACTTAAAATAGGCGTGAAATGCGGCGCAAGCGACGGCTTTTCCGGAATTACGGCAAACCCGCTTCTTGGCAAAATTACAGATAAATTTGTTTCATTTGGGGCTGCTGTTGGCATGAGCGAAGTGCCTGAAATGTTTGGAGCGGAAGATATTTTGCTGGCAAGGTGCGCAGACAAAAATGTTTTCTGCAAAGCCGTTAAAATGATAGATGGCTTTAAAGAATATTTCCTGAAGCACGGGTCGGCCATAAGCGAAAACCCCTCGCCCGGCAACAGGGCGGGCGGAATAACCACGCTTGAAGAAAAGTCGCTTGGCTGCGTGCAAAAGGGCGGCACGGCGGTTATTACAGACGTAATCACATATGGCGGCATTATAAAAAAACCTGGGCTAACGCTTGTAGACGGGCCCGGCAACGACATGGTTGCGGCAACAAACCTTGCCGCTGCGGGCTGCAATCTCATTTTATTCACCACGGGGCGCGGCACCCCGTTCGGTTCCATTGTTCCGACTGTTAAAATCTCTTCAAACTCTGATATTTGTGCCAAAAAGCCGGGCTGGATTGACTTTAACGGTGAAAGGGTGCTTAATGACCCCGGCGCAGAAAGCAGCCTGATAAAGCTAATTACCGCTGTTGCCGGCGGGCAGTTGACTAAAAACGAAAAATTGCATTTCGTGAAATAGCAATTTTTAAAGACAACGTAACGCTGTAATAAAAGCGCCGATGATAAAAAGCCTTGCGCGTCTGGGGAACATTTCTCAGCCAAGTTATATATACCAGCTTTTATTAAAAAACAAAGATAAAGTAAATGATAAAAAAGCTTGACAGGCTGTGTGAAGTGTGTTATCATTTAGTCAGTCG
>JAJQIJ010000008.1 GCA_021199275.1 Clostridiales bacterium | reverse complement strand
TATCTTCTCCCTCTGGTCTCGGTTAGTCTTTTTTTATTTTTCTTCGCTTTTATTTTTCTTCGCACTCATCAGTCAGCAAATTTCCATTTACTAAATATTTGAATTTTGCCGCTGCCAAGATAAATGCTTTATTGATTAAATTTTTAAAATCCGGACATAATATCTTGTAACCGGGTTCAATGCCAACTCTTTTAAATCAAGCATTTTATCGCTAACCGTTCGGCGCGCACCGCCCGCAGGCGCCGCATATGGGGGCAAATTTGTCATTTAACACTTATTTGTTATCAAAATTATTTTAGGGGGTCAAATATTTGCGCAACCTACATTTTTCGGGCAATTTTATTGACTTTTTCGCAGCAATTGTATATAATTACTGTAAAAGAGAAAGGAGACTTTATAAATGAAACAAAAGTCAGAGTTGGCATTGAAACTTAAAAAACTCAGAAAACAAAGAGGATTGACTTCTGAAGAAGTTGCGAACGCGTTGGGGCTTAAGGGCCCGACATACAGAAGGTATGAAATTGATACTCGCCCGAAAGGGAATGTTTATATAGCAATCGCCAAATTTTTCAATGTTCCTGTTCGCTTTCTGATGATGGACGAAATTTCGTGCGACGAAATGATGGAACAGCTGCGTTTTGCTGCGTCTGATGACGACATGATAGCAGACGACCTTGGCGAGCTCACAAGACAAGAGGCTGTAATTATTAAAAAGCTTCGCGCAGTCAGCGAAGACGACCTTGAAGATATCATAGATTATATTGATAAAAAGGTGTCAAGAAGATAATGTTCAACCCGCCAAAAGGCGGCATGTTTAAAAAGACAAAATTAATTCAGCAAATGAAAAGGGCGTGTTTCCTGCGAAACACACCCTTTTTTAATATGTGTAAAACCTTTATTGAACATGGGCTTAACGCCGGCGAGGCGGCATGTTTATTTAACGAAATAAATATAATTTTCCTTGCGGGGCTTCAGCGGAGCTTTTTCGCCGTAACCCAGCGCGCAGTGGCCGATTCCCTCATAGTCGCCGGTAATTCCCCATTTTTTAAGCAGGACCTTGCCCTCTTTGCTTTCAAATTCTTCTTTTGCACGGTGAATCCAGCAAGACTGCACGCCGAGCGCTTCTGCCGCATTCATAAGATTTCCCATTACCAGCGCCCCGTCGTAAACATATGTGGGCGCCTGCTTGTCAGCCAAGACAATAATTACCGTTGGCGCGCCGTAAAACGGGTCGCAGTCACGCCCCATAACCGCGGCGTTCATTTTTGAAAGCAGGGCTAATGTTTCCCTGTCCTGCACGGCAACCATAATTGGCGACTGCCTGCCCATTCCGGTGGGCGCATATGTGCCCGCTTCCAAAATGGCATGCAGCTGTTCAGTGCTTATTTGCCTGCCGTCAAAGCTGCGGCAGGAGCGGCGGCTTTTCAGTGTTTGTAATGTGTCTGACATAAATATTCCTCCTTAATTATTTAAAGCAGAGCCTTGCTTTTTGTTGCCCTGTTTGTAAAAACTAACAATGTAAAAAGCTTATTTGCGCTTTCTTTTTCTTTCTTTTGCATTTTTTGCTTTTTTAGCGTTTAAAAATGTAATTGCTTCTTCGCCTACATGGCGGGCAAGTTCTTTGGCTATTTTGTCAACCGTGCCCTTTGTTGCAAGCCCAATGTCTATTGTAACGGTTCTGCCGTCTGAAAGGGTTATAATCAGCAGGGCATGGCGGTCAATAAAATTTTTAGACAGGCTGGCGCTTGTGTCGCGGTAAATTTCAACACCCTTTATGTCTTCATATGAAAATACGTTGAGCCCGTCAATACCCGTAAATTCAAGCTCATCTTCACGAAAAACCGCGCAGCTTGACACAGCTTCCTTTGTGGTTAAAATGCTTATTATAAGCGCAAGCACTTCAACGGCTGCAAAGAAAATAGCCCCGGCAGACGGGTTTGTAAGCAGCCGCTTTATTGCAAACACACCATATGCAATAACAGCCGCGTCAAGCAGCAAGATGACTGAAAGAGTAATAGGCGAAAGTATTCTTATTGATTTGTTCATATAAAGCCCCCTAAAGTGAATTGTAGCTTTGCGTGGCGCCGGCGTCAGTCAAACTGCTTTGCAAAGTCACAGCTTTTTGCAGTAAATTCCCGCCCCGAAAGGTAAGTCAGCGCCCCCGCTTCGTTAAAGTCAAAGCATAGCCGCCAGCTGCACAGCTGCTGGCGCGAGCGCGCGTGGGTGTTGCCGTATTTCCCGTCGCCGGCAATGGGCATGCCCATTGCTGCAAGCTGCGCCCTTATTTGGTGGGTGCGCCCGGTTTTCAGCTCTATTTCCAGCAGCGACTGACTGCCGTTTGTTTTTAGCAGCCTGTAGCGGGTTATTATTTCTTTACAGCCGGGCGTGGGAAAGGGGCAAACCGTTACTTTGTTTTTTTCTTGGTTTTTGGTAAGGTAAGAGGTTACTGTTTCCCGCTCTTTTTCAGGCTTGCCCATAACTATTGCAAGATAATATTTTTTAATTTCGTGCGTTTTGATTTTTTCATTTAAAATCTTAAGCGCCGCAGCGTTTTTTGCCGCCATTACCAGCCCGCATGTGTTTCTGTCAATTCTGTTCGCAAGCGCAGGTGAAAATTCAGCAGTTTCAGGGCTCCATTCGCCTTTTTCATATAAATAACGCTGCACACGGGCAACAATATTGTCAGTGTAATCGCCGCCGGCAGGGTGGCACAGCACGCCGGCAGGCTTGTCAATAACCATGATGTTTGCGTCTTCAAACACAACCGAAAGAGCATTTGACGCGCGCATAAAGTCATAATATTTTTCTTTTTCCTGCAAAACATCGTCTTTAAGATAAAGCTCTATTAAATCGCCGCTTTGCAAAACTGCGTCTGCGGCTGTCCGCTTTTTATTAAGCTTTATGTTTTTCTTTCGTATTTCTTTATACATGAGCGCGCGCGGCAGGCGCGGAAATGCTTTTGAAATAAACTTTTGCAGGCTTTGCCCGGCGTCAGCTTCGGTTATTGTTATGCTTTTCATAAATAATATTATATATTATAAATTGAAAAATGTAAATAAATATGATATACTAAAATGCTAAACGAAAATAAAAACATTTTTACAGCTAAACAACCGGGCAGGCAACCAAAAAGCTTGGGCAAAATGCCCCGGCGCCCAATTCACCCCGGGTAAATCGGGGCGTTTCTTGCCTTTTTCCCGGCTGCCGGCAGGGACTTTAATATGAACAACTCACAAAAATTTAAGCTTAAAAGTGAATACAGCCCAACGGGTGACCAGCCGCAAGCCATAAAGGCGCTTGTGGACGGCGTGCTGCGCGGAGACCGCGAACAAACCCTAATGGGCGTAACGGGCTCAGGCAAAACCTTTACAATGGCAAATATAATTGCCGCAGTAAATAAACCCACGCTGGTGCTGGCGCATAACAAGACCCTTGCGGCGCAGCTGTGCAGCGAATTCAAAGAGTTTTTTCCTGAAAATGCGGTTGAATATTTCGTGTCTTATTATGACTATTACCAGCCGGAAGCCTATGTGCCGTCAACAGACACATATATTGAAAAGGACAGCGCTGTTAACGACGAAATAGACAAGCTGCGCCATTCCGCAACCGCAGCGTTGTCTGAGCGGAGGGACGTTATAATAGTGGCTTCTGTTTCCTGCATTTATTCAATAGGCGACCCTATTGATTACAGAAACATGGTGATTTCGCTGCGCCCCGGCGCCGAATATGGGCGAGACAAGCTGATAGCCAAGCTGATTTCAATTCAATATGAAAGAAATGACATAAATTTTGTAAGAACAAAGTTTCGCGTGCGCGGTGACACAGTTGAAATATTTCCCGCCGGGTCAGGCACAAATGCAGTCAGGGTTGAGTTTTTCGGCGATGAAATTGACAGAATTTGTGAAATAAACCCGCTTACCGGCAAGGTTGAAAGCGTTTTGCTGCATGTGTGCATTTACCCCGCGTCACATTATGTTGTGGGCAGGGAAAAAATGAAAATTGCACTTGGCAAAATATATGACGAAATGGTTGAAAGAGTGCGCTATTTTGAACAAAAGGGAAAGCTTATTGAAGCGCAGCGCATTAAAGAGCGCACTATGAACGACATTGAAATGCTGGAAGAAACAGGCTTTTGTAAGGGCATTGAAAACTATTCGGCGGTTATGAGCGGCAGAAAGCCGGGGCAGGCGCCGTTTACGCTGCTTGACTATTTTCCTAAAGATTTTCTGCTGCTTTGCGATGAAAGCCATGTCATGCTGCCACAGGTAAGGGGCATGTTCGGCGGAGACAGAAGCAGAAAGGAAAGCCTTATAAAATATGGCTTCAGGCTGCCGTCTGCGTTTGACAACAGGCCGCTGCGCTTTGACGAATTTTATGACAGGGTGAGCCAGGTAATATTCACATCTGCCACGCCGGGTGAATTTGAAAGAAAAAGGTCAACACAGGTTGTAGAGCAGGTTATACGCCCCACCGGGCTTTTAGACCCAATCATTTCAGTCAGGGCTACAGACGGGCAGATGGACGATTTGGTTTCTGAAATAAACACCAGGGCTGAAAAGGGCGAGCGTGTGCTGGTAACCACGCTTACCAAGGCTATGGCGGAAGACCTTACAACATATCTTGAGGGCTTTGGCATAAAGGTGCGTTATATGCACCATGACATTGACACCATAGAACGCATGGAAATAATAAGAGATTTGCGCCTTGGCAAATTCGACGTGCTTGTGGGCATAAACCTGCTGCGCGAGGGGCTTGACATTCCCGAAGTTTCGCTTGTTGCAATACTTGACGCAGACAAAGAGGGCTTTTTGCGTTCCGAAACATCTCTTGTGCAGACCATAGGGCGCGCCGCCAGAAACGCAAACGGGCAGGTTATTATGTATGCAGACAGCGTAACCCCGTCAATGGAACGCGCCATTTCAGAAACGCTGCGCCGCCGTGAAATACAGCAGGAATATAATGAAAAACACGGCGTTACGCCAAAAACCATAAAAAAAGACGTGCGCGCCGTGCTGGAAATAACGTCAAAAGAGCAGCTTGACAAACCCGCGGCAAAGATTCCCAAGCGCGAACGGCAGCAGCTCATCAAAAAGCTGACTCGTGAAATGAAAGACGCAGCCGCAATGCTTGAATTTGAACACGCGGCATATTTAAGAGATAAAATAAAAGAACTTTCAGACATGTAAGCTAAAAGCCGGCGGCGCTAAACAGCGCGCGGCTGTGAAAGGACAGCAAAATGGCAAAGAGTAAAAATATTGTTATAAAGGGCGCAAGGGAACATAACCTGAAAAATATTGACCTTGAAATACCAAGAGACAGCATGGTTGTGTTTACCGGGCTTTCGGGTTCAGGCAAGTCAAGCCTTGCGTTTGACACCATATATGCAGAGGGGCAGAGGCGTTATGTGGAATCGCTTTCGTCTTATGCGCGGCAGTTTTTGGGCCAGCTTGAAAAGCCGGACGTTGATTATATTGAAGGGCTCAGCCCCGCAATATCAATAGACCAGAAAACCACGTCTAAAAACCCGCGTTCCACAGTCGGCACGGTTACCGAAATTTATGATTACCTGCGCCTGTTGTGGGCAAGAATAGGCACGCCGCACTGCCCCATATGCGGCAGAGTAATTGAAAAACAGACTGTTGACTGCATAGCAGACAAAATAATGGCATACCCCGCCGGCACAAAAATTCAGATTATGGCGCCGGTGGTGCGTTCGCGCAAGGGCGAATATGCAAAGGAACTCAGAGATATTGCCAGAAGCGGCTTTGTGCGCGTAAGAATAGATTCCATTATTTACGATTTGTCTGAAGAAATCAAGCTTGACAAAAACAAAAAGCACAATATTGAAGTTGTTGTTGACAGGCTTGTTGTAAGCAGTTCAATAGAAAGCCGTCTTGCAGACAGCATTGAAACCGCCACGCATCTTTCGGGCGGGCTGGTGCTGTGCGACATTGTGGGCGGCGGCGAAGAGCTGTTTTCGCTTGAATATGCCTGCCCGGAACACGGCGTTTCCATTGAAGAAATGAGCCCGCGCATGTTTTCGTTTAACAACCCTTATGGCGCGTGCAAGCGCTGTTCGGGGCTGGGCACGTTTATGAAAATAGACGAGGAACTTATTATTCCTAACCGAAAGCTTTCAATAAACCAGGGCGCGGTAAAAGCAAGCGGCTGGAATGCGGCAGACGGCTCCAGCATTGCCCGAATGTATTATGAAGCGCTGGCGCGCGAATATAATTTTTCGCTTGACATGCCGGTTGAAATGCTGCCCAAAAAGGCTGTTGACGCTATTTTGCACGGCACCGGCGGCAAAAAGCTTAAAATGCAGCGTGTAACTTCATATGGCAGCGGCACTTATATGAAAGAGTTTGAGGGCATTGTTGAAAATTTAAGGCGCAGATATGAAGAAACCACGTCAGACTGGGCAAAGGCAGACATTGAAAGCGTTATGGTTTCATGCCCGTGCCCAGACTGCGGCGGCGCGCGTTTGTCGCCTGTCAGCATGGGGGTTACCGTGGGCGGCAAAAACATATATGAATTTTGTAAAATGTCTGTAAGAGACGAGCTTGACTTTATAAATAACCTTGAGCTCAGCGAACGCGAACAGGCAATAGGAAATCTTATTATAAGGGAAATCAGGGAAAGGCTTAACTTCTTGAACGCTGTGGGGCTGTCATATTTAACTCTTTCCCGCACGGCGGCAACTCTTTCCGGCGGCGAAGCGCAGAGAATTCGCCTGGCAACGCAGATTGGCTCGTCTTTAACCGGCGTGCTTTATATTTTAGACGAGCCGTCTATCGGCCTGCACCAAAGAGACAACAAAAAGTTGCTTGAAACCCTTTACCACCTGCGCGACTTGGGCAACACGCTTATTGTTGTTGAACATGATGAAGAAACCATATTGAGCGCAGATTATGTTGTTGACATAGGCCCTGGTGCTGGTGTGCACGGCGGGCAGCTTGTGGCAGCCGGCAGTGTAAACGACATTATGAAATGCAAGCAATCCATTACGGGGCAATATCTTTCCGGCGAAAAAAGGATTCCTGTGCCTGCTGAACGCCGCCGTGCGGGTGTGCGCCGGCTGACTGTTTCGGGCGCCAGGGAAAACAACCTGAAAAATATAACTGTCAGCATTCCGCTGGGCTGCTTTACGGCGGTAACCGGCGTGTCGGGCTCCGGCAAGTCAAGCCTTGTAAATGAAATACTTTACAAATATCTTGCCAATAAGCTTAACCATGCGAAAAAACGCCCCGGCGATTTTGACAAAATAAAGGGCGCGGAACATCTTGACAAGGTTATTGACATAGACCAGTCGCCAATAGGCAGAACACCGCGTTCAAACCCCGCCACATATACCGGCGTTTTTAACGATATCAGAGACCTGTTTTCAGAAACGGCAGACGCAAAGGTAAGGGGCTATAAAGCCAACAGGTTTTCGTTTAACGTTAAGGGCGGCCGGTGCGAAGCGTGCATGGGCGACGGCATTGTAAAAATTGAAATGCATTTTCTTGCAGATGTTTATGTGCCGTGCGAAGTTTGCGGCGGGCGGCGCTATAACAGGGAAACGCTTGAAGTGAAGTTTAAAGGCAAAAATATTTACGACGTGCTTGAAATGACTATTGACGAGGGGATTAAGTTTTTTGAGCAGCAGCCGAAAATTTACAGAAAGCTTCAAACACTGTCTGACGTGGGGCTGGGCTATATAAAAATAGGGCAGCCGGCAACAACCCTTTCGGGCGGCGAAGCGCAGCGCGTCAAGCTGGCAACCGAACTTATGAAACGCCCGACCGGAAAAACCATATATATACTTGACGAACCCACAACGGGGCTGCACACGGCAGACGTGCACAGGCTGATAAACGTTTTGCAGGCGCTTGTTGACGGCGGCAACAGCATTGTTGTAATTGAACACAATTTAGACGTTATAAAAACCGCAGACTATATTATTGACCTGGGCCCCGAAGGCGGAGACGAGGGCGGCACGGTGGTTGCCGCCGGCACGCCCGAAGAGGTGGCGCGCTGCGCCGACTCATACACCGGGCAGTATCTAAAAGAAATTTTGTAATTTGCGCCGGGTTTAAGCAATCGGGAGCCGAACAGAACAGCCTAAAGCTGTAATTTTAGCACCTTGCGCCATTTTTTGCCTTAATATACGCCAGTATATCTGCGGCAAAGAAATGACGCCATGCACAAAAAATTATTGCTTTAGGTGCGCTGCAGTTTATCTTTGAAAAATTTTTTTCAAAGACAAGGCATAAAAACGCAGGAATACTTTCGTATTCCGAGTATTTTTAACGCAGTATTTGGGGAAAATTGCCAAGATAAACCTTGTCCTGTTCGGCCCCCGATTGCTTAATATTAACAATTATTTTATTGAATTCAATATAAAAATATGTTATGATGTTTAAAATAAGCATTCTGCATGTCTTTCAATAAGCATTTTAAGGCTTTTTAGCGCAGGGCCAGGGCAAAAGCTGATTTAAACCACGCTCTGCTCTCAAGCCCGGCCGCCATTAAACTTGGCAAGCGGCAGGGGAGGCGCCTTTGTGCTTACGGGGCGGGGCGTTTCACCAAGCTATATCTTGCCTGGCGCAGGTGCAGTTTGTCTGATTGACTGAAAGGAAAAAAATATGAGCGAACAAATACCCAACATGAATTATGACGCAGACGAAGTTATAAAAGACTTTAAAACAAAGATAAAATGGCCAGGCAGCGGTGAAGTAACGGCTGTTTCAGCGCCGTCAAAGCTGCCTCTGCGCATATTGCTTGCCCTGCTGCTTACAATAGTTTTCGGCGCAGTTTATTATTATATGGAACTGCCCGCATTAAACATTCATGACAGCGGCTTTTACATTTTCATTATTTTGCTGGTGGCTGCGTTTGTTATTTTTTTCGGGCTGCTTTGCAAAGCACATAAAAAGGTTGAACGTAAGGAATATGTAAAGAAAAAGTCAATTGTGCCAATTATAATAGTTGCCGTAATATTGGTGGTTATGGCCATAGGCTGGCTTATCGGCACAACATTTTTCCGCGCGTCGTCTTACAGTCAGCTTGTAACTGTTACCAGCAGCGACTTTTCAACAGATTTTGAAGAAATAGATTACGACAGCGTGCCCAGGATAGACGAATCAAGGGCGCTGACCTTGGCAGACCAGAAACTGGGCGAGCTGTCTGAATATATGAGCCAATATGTTGTTTCAGACAGCACCACCATGATAAACTATAACGGCGAACCTGTCAGGGTTGCATATCTTGAATATGCTGATGTGTTCAAATGGTTTAACAACACTGACGAGGGCCTGCCGGCATATATGATTATAAACCTTGTAAGCCAGGAAGTAACGGTTGTCAACTGCCTTGAAGAGTTCGGCCAATGCATAACATACAGCCCGACTGAGCTTTTCAATGAAAAGCTTGTGCGTCACCTGCGCTTCCAATACCCCACGCTGCTTATGGACACGCCAAATTTTGAAATAGACGACAGCGGCCACCCATATTGGATTACACCTGTGCTTGACAAAACCATAGGCTTGTTCGGCGGTACAGACGTAAAAGGTGTAATTATAACAGACGCGCTTACGGGCGAAAGTCAATATTATGACATGACAGCCGTTAAGGCAGACCAGTCGCTTGAATGGATTGACGTTGTTTACAGCAGCTCTCTGCTGCTTACCCAATATAATTATTACGGCGAACTTTCAAACGGCTTTTGGAATTCAATTATTTTCCAAAACGATGTAAACGTTGTGTCGTCAGGCAACGGCTACATTGCCCTTGACGATGACATTTGGGTTTATACAGGCGTTACTTCGTCTGAATCAGATTCTTCAAACTTCGGCTTTATACTTTGCAACCAGCGCACCAAAGAAATTCGCTATTACGAAAAGGGCGGCACAATTGAAAGCGCCGCGCAGGACTCGGCAGAAGACGCTGTGCAAAATTACGGCTATTCAGCCACATTCCCGATTTTGCTTGACATAGAGGGGCAGCCGACTTACTTTATGAGCTTTTACGGCGACAGCAACACGGTAAAGGGCTATGCGCTTGTAAATCTGAGCGACAAAACCATAGTCGGCACCGGGCTGCTTGACAATTTGAAAAGCGACGCCAAGTCTTTGAATGCGGCTGTCGAAAATTATATTGAAGCTCTGCAAGACAAGGGCCTTATAGACAATAATGTTGACATTGACGAATATTTGGTAGAAGAAACAGATGATTCCGGCACAGACAGCAGCACGCAGGGCTCCTCTGATTCCGCCGGCGCCGAAACAGAAACAACAACCGCCGCGGCAGATTCTTCAGACAGCTCGCTCGGCTCAATTACCGGCACTATTGACTCAATAAAAACTGCCGTAACAGACGGCGACACCTATTATTACCTTGAAATAGACGGTGTTTATTATTACATTGCGGTGGGCGACTGCATGGATGTTTTGCTTGCCCAAACGGGCGACACGGTTAAAGTAACCGTGCCTTCAAGCGCAACGGGCACGTTTGTTGCAGCGCAGGACATTGAATTTGTTGAATAAACCTTTATTAAAAATAAAAAGCGGGGGCGTATCAAATGATACGCCCCCGCTTTGTTTTTGCGGGAATGCCCCAAATTGCCCGCCTTACACTTTTTAAACAGCTTAGGTGTTTATGTTTAATACCGGGCGGGCTTTGTAAAAATTACTTTTCTGCGTTTTGCGTTTTTTTCCTTTTGATTAAATCAGGCTTATTGAAATCAAAAACAAGAGAAAGCGCAACCAAGCCAACAACAGATATAATGCCCTCAAACAGCATGTAAAACCCGTTATAGCCAAGGCTGTATACCCAAACAGACTGCCAGCCGTCTGCATATTCGCCCCAGATTGTAACGCCGGAAATGAAATGGCATATAAAACGCAGCAGCGAAGCCATTACACCGCCCAGCGCAAGCGCCGCCGTTTGGTTTGATATTGTTTTTCTGAAAATTGCGCCGCCTATGCCCAGCACGGCAAACGCAATAACATAATCTGCAAAAATAAGCACAAGATATGCCAAAAAGCCTTTAACATATGCAAAATTGCCAAGCCCCTGCAGAAGCATTTGCAAAATGCCGTAAACAACGCCCGTGGCAGCGCCCCATTTAACGCCGTAACGGTAACCTATAATTATAATCGGCACCTGGCTGAACAGAGTAATTGACCCGCCCATAGGCGCGCTGAACAGTGTTACATATGAAAGGCATGTCGCAAGCGCAATCATAATTGCGGTTTCCGTAAGTCTCCTGGTGGTTTTAATCGGCATGTTTTCCATTTTGTCATTCTCCTTTCATAAAAATTCTCAACAAGTCAAAAGAAAGCCCCATTCATGGTGAATGGGGCGTAATTATACTTAA
>JAJQIJ010000009.1 GCA_021199275.1 Clostridiales bacterium | reverse complement strand
CAATATTTGACCTATTTAAGAGAGGCGAGACAAATAAAATGCGACAAGGGCAACAGGAAATAATTAAGGGCTATTATGTCAAACCGGCAGCGCCGACGCATTTAATATTTAAATTAAGGGGGCAAAAAAATGGAAATAAAATTTAATTCGGCGCAAAGCTGCCGTTTAACGATTGAACGTCAAAAAGACGGCAGCTTGAGACTGCAAGAATATGATGAGCGCGGTCAACGTACTTATACAGAAGACAGTGACGGCAATTGGACAAGGTGGGAATACGACGAGCGCGGCAACCCCACTTATATGGAATACAAGGACGGCAATTGGCTAAAGTGGAAGTACAACGAGCGCGGCCAATGCACTTATAAGGAAGACAGCAACGGCGGTTGGGTAAAATTGGAGTATAACGAGCGCGGCCAGGAGATATATTCGGAAGACAGCGACGGCGATTGGACAAGGTGGGAATACAACGACGCGGGAAATGAAACTTATTATGAAGACAGCGACGGCTACCGTTGGGGCACACCGCGCAATAGTGAGCAAACCAAAAACGACATGGAGCAAGAAATGTAGAAAGGAAAAAGAAAATGGGTGAACTAATCTACATTTTTCTGCTATGCAGCTGCTTTGTGCTTTTGTTGCTTATAATCAGCAGCATATGTGAGGTGGCAGAGCGTAAGATAAGACAGCGAAAGCGTGCAGAGTTAAGGGCGCAGCAGCACCGTGCAGCAGCTGCCGAAATGGCCGAATGGGACAAGCTCTGTCAATCCGTTATCATAACACAAATACAGGAGGCTGACAAATATGACCTTTAAACAATTATTGCGTGGTCTTGTTCTGGTCGTGTTATGCTTTGCCGCAATAGTTATTTTGTTTGGTGGACAAGCTAATTAGGGGGGAACAATATGGGGAAAAGTTGTAACGGTATAGGCTGTGCAGCACCTCTTGACTGTGACAACTGCCGACAAATGGACTGCCAAATCGAATACTACTGCGACAGCTGCGGCGAAGAGGTAGACCCTTTTGACTGTGTTTACGGCGAGCACGGTGAAATGTTATGTCCCGATTGCAGCTATGAAATAGAAAGGTGGTGAGAATTTGGAATACGTAAATTTATCTGAATTAGTTGAACGCTTCGGTGGGCGGCTGATGACCGGCAAAGAATTGCTAAATGCAATTGGTCCCGCGCAGCGGAAGCTTGATTGCATTATAAGCAAATACGGCGATTGTGGCGGTGAACGCAGAAAGCCCGAATATTTGGCTCAGTTAATTGTTGAACATGTCAATGAACAGCGATACGCGGAATGTTTTAGCAAAAAAGAAAAGGCACTGCCTGAGCAGTACCCTTCCAAAACAACAACTTTATTGTAACAGCTTAAATTGTAAATGTCAAGTGAAAGGTTAAATAAAAATGGAAAAACAAATTGAGATTGAAAAAACGGTTGAACAGCCGATAGATGCAATCAGTACGGACGGTTTAATCATAGTCAAGCAAATTCCGATTATTGAGGAACGGCTTGCCGAAATCAAGCAAACAATACTTAACGAAGTCGAATATGCCTTGTCTCTCGAATGCACAGAGGAAACCAAGCAGGAAATCAAAAATCTGCGTACTGGCTTAACGAAACAATATAACGCGCTCGAAAAAGACCGGAAAAAGATAAAAAGCATTGTACTGGGGCCTTATGCGGCATTTGAAGAAGTGTATAAAGACTGCGTGACGAATATCTTTAAGCCGGCAGACATGCAGCTCAAAGGTAAAATCACAGCGGTCGAAAATGCCCAAAAAGCCGCCAAACGCGAGAAGGCAGAAAAGTACTTTGACGAATACGCAAAAGGGCTGAATATCGATTTTGTGACGTTTGACGATGTGCCGATAGAAGTAACCCTAAGTCTAAGCGAAAAGAAGCTTAAAGAGACGGCCGCCGCATTTCTTGACAGGGTAGCGGGCGAATTGGCAATGATTGAAACGCAGGAACATAAAGCCGAGATACTCGTTGAGTATAAAAAGTGCCTGAACGCGGCACAGGCGATAACAGCCGTAAGCAATCGGTACAAGGCGATTGAAGAAGAAAAGGCAAGACTTGAACAGCTGCGAAAGATAGCGGAGCAGCAAGCTGCGCACGAAAAGAGCGTTGACGAAGCCATAACGGCACAGCAGGAAGAAATGCACGTTACCGTGGTAGCCGAGAAAGCAGAGCCTGAAAAGCTCGGAAACTGTACGTTTGGGTATAGACTGTTGGGCGTAACAAGGCAGCAGGCGAAAGAAGTCAAAGCATATATCGAAGAATATTTAGAAAGGAAGCAAATCAATTATGAATTCACAAAATAAAAAACCAGCAAAAACCGAAAAGCCGAAGTTTTCAGTGGCGATTACCACCAAAGGATACCAAAATCTAATTAACAATACGCTGGGCGACCCTGACAGAGCAAAGCGATTTGTAGCGACAATTACAAGCTCTGTCGCGGTCAACCCCGCTTTGCAGGACTGCGATGCCGGCACAATCTTGGCGGGCGGATTGCTGGGCGAAAGTCTTAATCTTTCACCGTCTCCGCAGCTTGGGCAGTTTTATCTTGTGCCGTTCAATGACAGGAAGACGGGCACAACCAAAGCCCAGTTCATATTAGGGTATAAGGGCTATTTGCAGCTGGCAATGCGTTCGGGGCAGCTTAAAAAAATTAATGCCGTTGAAGTAAAAAGGGGCGAACTTATCAAATTCGACCCGTTCAACGAGGATATCGAAGTTAATCTGATTGAAGACTTCAACGAACGCAAAGCCGCGCCGACCATAGGCTATTATGCTTTTTTTGAGCTGACAAACGGCTTCCGGAAGGCGATATATTGGAGCCGTGAGCAAATGATGAGCCATGCGGATACATACAGCCCCGCTTTTTCGGCGGCAGTGTTTGAAAAGATAGAAGCGGGTGAGATACCTGAAAAGGACATGTGGAAATATTCGTCATTTTGGTACAAAAATTTTGACGATATGGCAAAGAAAACCATGCTGCGTCAGCTCATCTCAAAAGGCGGCTGCCCGATGTCAACCGAAATGATGGACGCTTATGTAAGCGACAGCAAGACGTTTGTCGGCAGTGAAGACAGCAAAACTATAGTTGTTGACAATGAAGAGCCAGAGGTAATTGAACACGCTGTTGATGATTACGAAGCTGTGCCGGAGGAACAAACGGAATTTGATTTTGAGGAAATTCAATAATGGTTGATTTCAAGGTCATATCGACCGGCTCACAGGGGAACGCCGTTGTCATTGAAAATAGAATACTGATTGACTGCGGCGTCCCGTGGCGTGAGATTAAACCGTATGCCGACCAGCTGAAATTGGTTTTGTTGACGCATATACATTCAGACCATTTTAACAAAGCCGCTATTAAAAGGCTTGCCGGCTCACGACCGACATTGAAATTTATGTGCTGCGCTTGGCTTGCCGAGCCGCTTCTAAGCTGCGGAGTGCAGAAAAGAAATATATATGTCTGCGATTTCGCAAATACATACGGTATCGGCGCTCTATGCAACGTCAGGGCGGAATTTCTAAAGCATAACGTGCCGAATTGCGCATGGCATATACATATGCGTTCGGGCAAGGTGTTTTACGCCACGGACTGCAACAATCTAAACGGCATCTTCGCCCCTAACTACGATTTGTATTTGGTTGAAGCCAATTATGGTGAAAAGGAAATCAAGGAACGCATAAAGGCAAAAGAAATCGTGGGTATATATGCTTATGAAAAGCAGGTCTTAAAAAATCATCTATCAAAAGAAAAATGCAATGATTTTATCTATGCAAACGCAGGTGCAAAAAGTCGATATGTGTATATGCATATGCACGGCCATAAGGAAGTGAGCACGAGTGATAACCACGGCGAAAATAATCAATTATGACAGCCAGAAGTTGGTGCTTGCGCCCACTAACAGCTTGGGGCGTGAAATACTGCAAAAGCAAATTGAGACCGTTGAAATCAGGCTGAACGACGGCAGAACAATATCTGCAGAGCAACGCAGAAAAATATTTGCCTTAATCCGCGACATAGCGCTTTGGAACGGTGACGAACCGGAAACGCTCAGAATGTTTTTGACTTGGGATTTCTGCTGTAAAAATGAATGTGAATATTTCAGCTTGTCGAACGTTGATATGACGACAGCAAAGGAATTTATTAATTATTTAATTAACTTCTGCTTTGAGTGGAGTGTGCCGACAAAGGACACACTGCTCAATCAGACGGACGACATAGGAAAATATTTGTATTGTTGCCTTGAACATCGAAAATGCGCAATATGCAACGAAAAAGCCGACATACACCACATTGACCGAATCGGTATGGGGGGCAACAGAAACAGAGTAAACCATGTGGGGCTAAGAGCCATAGCATTGTGCCGAAAGCACCACAATATGGCACATCAACACGAAAAGGAGCTTTTTGCGAAGTACCATATCTACGGCATTAAGCTTGACGGGTATCTTTGCAAGGTGCTTCATCTGCATGCAAAAGGTGGTGAAAGAAATGAAAAATCAAAGAGAACAGATAATTGATTATATCAAAGAATATGGCAGCATTACAAATATTGAAGCTATGTCGCAGCTGAATATATGCGATGCGCGTAAGCGCATTTCGGAAGCAATCAATGATTACGGCGTTGCCATAGTGAAAACGCCGGAAACTTCTAAAAACAGATATGGCAAGAAATGTCATTACATACGCTACAGTTTAGCAAAGGAGAGTGAAGCAATTGGGGCGTCCTAACAGACGAGACCTTGATTACTTTCCTCTGGACACCAAAATGGACACGAAACTCAAGCTAATTGAAAGTGAGTTCGGTCTACAGGGGTTTGCAATAGTCGTTCGGCTGTGGATGGAAATATACGGACAGCAGGGTTACTATTGTGAATGGAATACGGATGTGGCATTGTTGTTTGCCCACGAAGTCGGAATGGGTGGCAATGTTGTGTCTGAAGTATTGAATGCATGTTTTAGAAGGGGAATTTTTTCCAAAGAGCTCTACGAAAAATACCACGTGCTGACTTCGAGCGGCATACAAAAACGTTATGCCGCTGCTACTGTGGAGCGTAAATGTGTAGAGTGGGAAAATAAGTACCTTTTGATTAGTGCGCCCAAAAATGCAGTTTTTCGACCGATTAATTCGATAAATCCGCCGATTAACTCGATAAATCTGCCGATTAATCCACAAAGTAAAGTAAAGGAAAGTAAAGTAAAGGAAAGTAAAAATATATATAGCGTTGATGTTGCGCCTGAAATACAGTCACAGTGGGAAGCGTTTATCAATATGCGCAATGATATAAAAAAACCGTTAACGCAAAGGGGAGCGGAGCTGGCATTGGAGAAATTAAACAAGCTTGCCCCGAATGACTTCGCAGCACAGGGTCAGATTTTAGACCAGTCAACATTTAATTGCTGGAGGGGATTGTTCCCGCTGCTTAATAACAAAGGAGATGATGGCGGTGACAAAAATGACTACCGAAATTTCAAGCCCAGCCGATAGTTTCACCAAATTTACCACTGAGGAAATTAAAAAATTTAATATTCCGTGCGCCAAAGAGTTGCCGGAGCCGACCGTCTGCAAGTTCTGCGGCAAGCAGCTTTATTATGAGGGGCTTATGATGATGGGAAGAATAGTGTGCATAAGTCCGCGCCCGCAAAGATGTACCTGCACAGCGGCAGTCCAGAGCTGGGCAAAAATCGATGCAGAGGAAAAGATTTCCAAGCAAGAGCGCGAACGCCACGAAAAGCAGGAAAAAGAAAAGACGCGATTTATTCGCGCCGTCAAAAACAGTAAATTGAGCAAACGCCACCAAAAATGCAGATTGAATAACTTTGTTTGCAAAGACGCGAAGCAAAGAATTGCCGTCAAAAAAGCCGCCGAATACATTAAAAGCTTCGACACATCAAGCGGCAGAGGGCTATACATAGAGGGTACGACTGGCACGGGGAAGACGCATATTGCCGCCGCTATTGCTATGGAACTGATAAAACGGCGATACTCGGTCATAATGCAGACGACTAATGATTTACTTGCTGAAATTAAGTATACATACGATGAGCTTTCCGAAGCGGCAGAAGGGGACATATTGCACAAATTAAAAACTGTTGATTTGCTGGTTATTGATGACTTGGGCAAAGAACAAGTTACAGCTTGGAGTATGGCCATGCTCTACAACATAATAGACAGCAGGTATCAAGCAATGCTGCCGGTAATCATAACGACGAATTACAACGAAACAATGCTAAAAAAAAGACTTACGACCGCTGACGGCGACAGCACAAGCATTTCGGCCATTGTTTCACGCCTGCGCGAAACGACTGATGTAATTAGTATGGCGTGGGCTGACCACAGAAAAGAAAGAAAGAATGAATGAATGAATGGGGGGTGTTATTAATGGAAAGGCAGAGAATTTACAACCGCAAGAATAACGGACTTAACGAGAAAGAGAGACTTGAACTTGCAAACCTGCTATTAAAGGCCGGTTATGCGGTGAAAATAGGAAGGGAAAAGCGAAACGCCAACAGCACCGCATATACATATTTTGTTGAGCATTGGGTGGAAAGCGATAATGGTTAGCTTAGTAATAGACGGCGCACCAGTAGGCAAAGGCCGCCCGCGCAAAGGGGCAAACGGGCAGATGTACACACCGCAGAAAACACGGGACTATGAAACACGCATACAGCTGGAATACAATCGTCAAGGATATCGGGGCATTGCGTTCGCGCCAGACGTGCCGCTGCAGCTGCAAATTGACGCATATTTCGCAATCCCAAAAAGTAAAAGCAAAAAGGTAAAAGAGCAAATGAGCCGCTGGGTGATTTTACCAACCATTAAGCCTGATTTTGACAACATAGCGAAAATTGTGTGCGATGCGCTTAACGGTGTTGCCTATTACGATGACAAGCAGATTGTGAATGCGCAGATAAATAAGCGCTATTCCACCGCCCCGCGTGTAGTTATATCGATTGAGCGATTAGATTATACGACCAGTATTGACAGCAAGTGCATAACGAATTGAAAGCTCAAAAACATTGGAGGCCGGAATGGAAAATACATACCAAGCTAAAAAAGCGGCAGCAAAAGCGTACCTGTCTCAGGCGTTTCTCTTAGACCAATGCATCAACTCTAACATTGCCGAACTTAGCAAACTGAGATTGATGTCACAAAGCATATCATCTCAGGGGTGTGACGAACACTACAATGCCACAGTCAATACTCAGGCGCCATTCGTCAAACAGATTGAAAAGATAATGCTGCTTGAAGAAACAATTAATAACGAAATAGACCGCCTTGTTGATTTGAAAACACAAATTCGGCAAACAATAGACGCATTGCCAGACATTAACGAACGCATGGTGCTTCGTTATAGATATATTGAACAAATGTCGTTTGAGCAAATAGGATTTGAAATGTGTGCCGTCACACGTACAGTCAGGCGCTGGCACGCAAATGCGTTGAGCCACATTGTTTTACCTAACAATTCTATAGATTGTGCGTTAAATTCTTAAAAGTTGTCCTCAAATGTCCGCTTTTGTCCGCAAATGTCCGCAAATGTCCTCTTGCGTCCTCATTAAAGTTGTGATATGCTATAATTAGCAAAATTATAAAACAAGCCTTGCGGACACACCCGCAGGGCTTTTTGATTGAAAATATATGACGACAAGCTCTTATGGAAAGGCGGTGGCGGTTATTGACAAAATGAAAAAATTCATCAATCACCACAATTTCAAATATGAGTTTACAGAAAATGCAGAATTTACAGGTTGTTATGATTTTCCGAAAATAAAAAAGACAAGCTTTATACCGTGTAACGTTATTCCGTTCAATATGGCAAAGTCACAGTCATCACCGCAAAATAAGTGGGTGCATTTTTTTGTTGACGATTACCAGTTTGAAAGGCTTTGGAACGCACCAAAGAAATATATAAATATTCTTAGTAAGTTTGACGGCGTGATTACTCCCGATTTTAGTATGTATATACAAATGCCTAAAGCACAAAGGATATGGAATTGCTACCGTAACAGGGCAACGGCGTGTTGGCTACAAAATAACGGATTAAATATAATTCCTGTTGCTGAATGGGCGGAGTATTCAGATTTTGAGTGGTGCCTTGACGGCCTGCCACTTAACAGCAATCTTGCAATAGGCTTGTATGGCAGTCAAAAAGACAGTAAAAGCAGATATTCTCTCATTAAAGGTCTTGAGCTTATATGTAATAGACTCGAACCGTCAGCTCTTATACTGTATGGCAAAGAGATAAAAAGCGTAAATTCACTTTGTAAAACTGTAATTTGGTTAGAAAACTATTGCCAAGCGATGAAGAACAGGTTATAATATGGGTGGTAGCAAAAAATATTTAAAATACGGTGGCTTCACCGAAAAGACATTCAGACAAGAAGGATTGACAGCGAATGATATAAAGATAACTGTAAGAAAGTCTGACGGAATGCCGTCAACACCTTTATATTCTAATGCTCCTTATACGATGTATGCAAAAGTTGATAATGACAATGGTTTGGTTAGTCAAGTTGCCGTTTACGGTAAAGGTGAAGACCATCGGGCTAAACTGAAAGATATTGATATAGGACATACGCACAAGAACATTACAGGAAATCTTAAATTTGATAAAAAAGATATACATATACACGAGTATGATAAAAACGCAGTGCGTTCTAAAATAGCGAGAAAGCCGTCTAAAAAAGAACGGCGGTTACTAATGATTGCAAGATACGGAAAGAGAAAATCGTAATGAAAGATAAAAAAGTTATAAGATATTTCGGTTGGGAAAGCAAGCAGGATTTTATTGATGAAACATATCAACAAGAAACAAATATTATTTATAAAAAAGCTGGATATACATTGTGGCTTGACGGCAGAGGTTACTGTATTGCAATGACGGGTATTGATGCAAGAGAAACCACTCAGGATGAAGAAGAAAATTCCCTCAAAGCCTATGACACAGTAGAAGAACTTGTTGAAGATTATGTTTTTTATGATGGTGTTAAATTATCCGAGGCTATTGAAATGGATATAAGAGAAATAAGAGAGCCGAAAGATTTGAAATTTTTGGATGAATAACGACAGCACAGCAACAAAGGCGCCAATGGAAACGATGACTGCCGGACGAGTTTATGTGACTGTCAATAAGGCGTTAGTCCTCATTTAACAGCGAAAGAAAAGAGAATGGTTGACAGGATGAAGAAGCTATGGTATACTAAAAAATAGCAAGTAGTAATGTAGGGGGAGCAAGTGTTGATGGACGCTGCCCCGGTTCAAATCCGGGCGCTTGCTATATGGGTGCAGAAATGCGCCCATAACTATTTAAAGCGACAACTTGTTTGTCGTTTTATTTTTTATCTTGAAAATTGTATTTTAAAAAGCACAAAAAATGTCAATAAATATCAAGGCTCTGTATACACACGCAAGAATTAAAAATCTGTAATTTATAATAACGTGCAATAATTGATTTGCATAAACCAAAAACAGCAGGAGGGGGCGGAATGGCGTTAACAGAAAAGCAAAAGAGTTTCTGCCGAGAATATATAAAAGACTATAACGCAACACAGGCAGCTATACGCGCGGGCTACAGCAAAAAGACCGCTTCAGAGCAAGCAAGCCGACTTTTAAAGAAAAATGATTTGCTTGCAATGATTAAAGACTATCAAAAAGAGCAGCTGCGGCAGTCCTGTTTGAGCCGTGAACGTATAATAAGCGACCTGTTTGAACTTCTTAATCGGTGCATGAAAGCCGTGCCGGTTAAAGAGTGGGACTATGAAAAACACGAATTTGTGGAAAAAGGCGAATACCGCTTTGACGCTAAAGGCGCACTTGAAGCTATAAAGCTGCTTGGCAAGCATTTGGAAATGTTTGAAGAAACTGAAGAAAAGCAAGCGCAGCATGACAGCAGCTTTATGGAAGCACTCAATAATAAGGCAAATGCCGCGTGGGGCGATAAGGATAAGCATGAAAAGAAATAAATTTTTTGAGTGGCAGCCTTTTAGCAAAAAGCAAATGCAAATTATGACGTGGTGGTGTGAGAAATCGCCTGTTAAAGACTATGACGGAATAATAGCTGACGGGGCAGTAAGAAGCGGCAAGAGTGTTTCAATGGCACCGTCTTTTGTTATATGGGCCATGGCGAATTATAACAACCAAGCCTTTGCGCTGTGCGGAAAGACCATATCATCATTAAGGCGCAATGTTACGAACACGCTAAAAAGCCAACTATTAAGTCTTGGCTACTCAGTTGATGAAAGGCGAGCTGACAACCTGATAACTATATCATTGCATGATACTGAAAACTATTTCTATATGTTCGGTGGGAAAGATGAAAGCTCGCAAGACCTTATTCAGGGGATAACGCTGGCCGGTGTGTTTTTTGACGAGGTGGCATTGATGCCTAAATCATTTGTAGACCAGGCAGAAGCAAGGTGCAGTGTTGAAAATGCTAAACTATGGTATAACTGCAACCCAAAAAGCCCGGCACATTTCTTTTACACGGATTATATACAAAACGAGGTGTACAAGGCTAAAAACCTGCTGTATCTGCATTTTGTTATGGACGACAACTTAACGCTTTCCGAAAAGACAAAAGAACGATATAAGCGTATGTTTTCGGGTGTGTTTTACCAGCGCAACATATTGGGGCTCTGGGTAACAGCCGAGGGTAAAATATATAACTCTTTCACCAAAGACAATATAATAGACGTAAACAAGTGGTATGAGAGAGATAAAGACGGTAAATTTAAACATTCGCTTCGGCAAAGGCTGTCAATCGGCACCATAGGTGTTGACTTTGGCGGCAATAAATCATCAACAGCATTTACACTTTCACTTTACACTAAATCATTTGGGGAAACTATAGTTGCGAAAGAAAGGCGAATACGGGAAGAGATATCACCAGATGAATTGGAACAAATGTTTATTGACTTTTGCAAAGAATGTTTACTTGAATATCCATTTGTAAGAGTTGCATATTGCGACAGCGCAGAGCAAGTATTAATCAGGGGGTTAAGAAACGCTTCGGCAAAGGCTAAAATACCTATAGCAATTAAGAACGCTAAAAAAGGCGCGATAATAGACCGTATAAGGTTTGGCATAACGATGTTTTCACAACATCGTTTTTTTATTGTTTCAAGCTGTACAGAAACCATAGACGCTTATGATAATGCAGTGTGGGACGATAAGCACGATGATGAACGGCTTGACGATGGCACAACTAATATAGACAGCATAGACGCAACAGAATACAGCCAAGAGCCTTATATAACAACAATGATTGATTTGACACGGAGGTAAGAAATGAAATTATCAGTAATAATCTATCACGGAAAAAACGATACAACTGCTATGATTGATAGTTTAACAAGTCAGCTGAATGATAATGTTGCTATTATCATTATGGACGACGGCGCAAAGTGCAAGACACTTGATAAATACAAAGCATATAATATCACGGTTCGGCACAGCTCAAAGGCTATCGGAAAATCGGCGACATTTGAAAAAGCGTTGAAGGGTATAAGAGACGGCTATGTTGCACTGTTTAATGCAAGTGACGAATTGTTGCCAAACTTTGTAGAAACGATTGAAAGCGCAGCGGGCGACGATGTAGACGTAATAGCATTTGGATATGCTTATGTAGACTGGCACGGCTATATTATTAACGGCAGCGAAAATATGCCGTTAAGACCGTTTAACACGGTGTATAAAACAACAGACGGCGCAGCGTGGGAAGATATTATTAACCAAGCCGAAAATATAAAAATAATTGCAGATGTTTTAATCGAACACAAAAGAGGTGATTAAACTTGAATAGCGCAGTCATATCCTTTTTGAAAAGCAAAAAGATAAGCGTAATAGAAGAAGACGTGTCAACTAAACTTGATGTATGGGCGCAGTGGTACAAAGGCAAAGTAGACGGATTTCATAATTACAAAGTATATCAAGGCAAGAAAAAAGTAAACAGAAACCGCCTATCGCTCAATATGCCGTCAAGAGTATGTCAAGATTGGGCTGATTTGTTGCTGAATGAAAGAGTTGAAGTATCTTGCAGCGATAAGCCCACGCAGGAAGCTATCGAAAGGCTTTTGAAGCAAGTTAATTTCTATGTCAGGGGCAATAACCTTATTGAAAGGGCTTTTGCCCTGGGCGGCGGCTTCTTTATTCAATATTATGACGGTGAAAAGACTAATCAGAAATACATATCGCAGGAATTTATGTACCCGATTACCTATGACAGCGGCAGACTTGTAGAGTGCGCTTTTGCATCGTCAAAGACTATAGGCGGTAAAAGATATACATATATTGAAACGCATTTGAAAGATGAACATGGCTTTTATGTCATTGACAACTTTTTATGTCAAGAGCACAAAAACCAGTTAATAGAAGTTAGCGAAACGTTTTATAATGAACATAAACTTGCACAGACCGTCAATACGCAAAGCACAAAACCGCTGTTTCAACAGGTTAGGCCAAATATAGCAAACAAAGACAATTTCGACAGCCCTTTCGGCACATCGGTGTTCAGCGGCGCAATAGATTGCTTCAGAGCGACGGATTTAGTATTTGATGCATATTTCAAAGAGTTTAAATTAGGTCAAAAACGTATCTTTGTAAAAGATGGTGTTACGACCCTCAATTTTGATGAAAATGGCAATGAAATAAGAGTATTCGACCCTCAAGACGAGGTATTCTATTCAATGCCAGACAGCGAGGATAGCGAGCCGATACACGAAAGCAATATGGAATTGCGTATAGCGTCATTCGACCAAGGTTTACAGACCCAGTTAAATCTTATATCACAGAATTGCGGTTTTGGTGCAAATGGCTATAAATGGGAAAACGGCAACGTCAGCACGGCAACGCAGATTGTTTCTGAAAATTCAAAGATGTTTAGAACGCTGAAAAAACATGAACTGTTACTTGAAGATACTATAATCAATATGGTGCGTGGGCTATTAACGGTTGAAAGAGTGTTTGCAAAGACCAAAGGCATAAATGAAGACGCAGAAATTACAGTTAATTTTGATGATAGCATTATTGAAGACACAGCGGAAATAAAACGTCAGGCAACGTCTGAATTAAACTTATCGCTGATAAGCAAACAAGAATATTACAGAAAGGTTGATAAATTAGGCGATAAGGAAGCAAAGCGCAGAGCCAAGAAAATGACCAAAGAGCTTATTGAAGAGCAAGAAATGTTAGGTGTTGGCGAAGAGCCAAAACCCGAGGGCAATGAAGAGGATTAACAATGCTCAAAGATAACGAACTTGACGATATCATACAGCCTATAGTTAATCTTTATTCGACCCTTGAGCGTGATTTAATGGTTGAAATTGCGCAGCGTTTTGCGAATTATGACGGAGTAACGGGTACTCTTGAGTGGCAGCTGAAAAAACTTGATGAATTAGGCGGTGTAAACAAGGCGCTTGTAAAGATAATTGAACAGTATAGTGATAAAAGCAAAAAAGAGATTTTAGAAATCTTGCAGCAGGCCGGCTATAGTAACATTGATATGGGCGTGCTATCAACAGCCTATGAAAACGGCGCAGCAGCAGTGACCCCTGAAACCTTAATGCAGTCTGAAAATATAAAAAACATCATTAATCTGTCTTATGCGGATTTGCAAGACACGTTAAGCCTAATTAATACAAAAGCACTTGAAAGTTCAAAACAAAACTACATTAACATATTGAACACTGCATATTTAGACGCCGCAACAGGCATGCACAGCCTGCAAGAAAGCTGCAATACGGCCTTGCAGAAAATGGCAAAAGATGGCATAGGAGGCGCAACATATAAGCGAGGCAACAGATATGTACATTACAGCATTGAAGGTGTAGTGAGACGTGATGTTGTTACCGCAGCAAATCAGCTTGCCAATAAAGTTTCAATTCAATCTTGCGAAGAAATGGGCGCGGAATATGTTGAAATATCAAAGCATTTAGGCGCAAGAACACACC
>JAJQIJ010000034.1 GCA_021199275.1 Clostridiales bacterium | reverse complement strand
TTTAATAACCTATGTCAGAGATATTAAGGCTCACTGCCGAACCCCATTCTGTACCAGCTGAATCGTGTACAGCACCCGTGCCGACTTCCCATCCTCCGGCGTCACATTTGCTTGGATATTCATATGTCAACAAATTCTTTGTAATCACCTCCAAATGGGCATGAAAAAAGAGCGGCTGTAATAGTCGCTCTTACATAGCGTAAAAATCTCAATCTGCTGACGGTGTATCAAAATCCGCCGGAACACAAATCAGATAACTATAGAGAACAAAACTTTTATAGCCACTTCCGTCAAGCTCATCATCGTCTCTGATGATATAGCCCTTCTCAACCATGCAGGGATAAATATCTCCATATACATCTTTCACCATAACTCCTGCTATTTTCTCGTCCTTGACAATAATCGACTTTACGTCATTATCATCTTCAAGATTACAGCTATAATCATATTCGCTTTTTCTACGCTCTTTCACCGAATGGTTGAGATAAGTGCCGCAACCCATCCGAAAATATTTAAGTTGTTCCGACACGGGCAGCCCTTCAATAAGCTTTTCAAATTTCTCAGGATAATTAACAGTTCCAAAGCTGTCATCGTACTCAACTAATTCTTTCAATATCTTCACTCCTTAGCAGAATAAATACTTTTTTGCAAACGCCTGTATCTCGTCAATTTCATTCTGACTTTTTTCTATGCCGAACCGGAAAGTTCCAAAAGCTCCTTTAATTTCTCATATAATACGTTGATTTCTTCGCAACACTTTTCACTTCCGTTTTCCCCTGTACTCAAATATAAACTCGGCAAATTTTCTGCCCGATACAAGAATTCCCTGACTCTGTTTAAGGTTTCGTTGTTATCATCCTGAAACAATCCTTGCCTTTTCATGTACGGAAACACCTTTTCGTGTATCTGATCCACCATGAAATCCCTGATCCCTTCTATCTGGGTCAGATTATTATAGTTGATATTCATTTTTTGCCTCTTTTCAAATTCTGGTTTGTACTTATTTATAATAATTAGTATACCATATCAGAATGAGAAAAGAAAGATAGTGATGTGTCAAAATCGTGAATTTTTCATCAAATCACTGACCCTCCATACACCGATGGATTGTATCGAGAATTTGCTCCTGCTCGGTGCTGTTAACACCTATGCTTTCAAGAGCTTCTCTCGTTGAGCAGTCAGGGCAAATCAGCGTTTTATTATCAACTCTTGAAATTGCTCCCACACCGTGATATTCATTCCCACATTTCGGGCAGGTTTTAAATATATCTGAATTTATATTTTCTTTCATTTGAAACAGCCTCCTTTGATTTTTGTACTGCTTTTGTCAGGTATTTCTTATCAAACTGAAATGCAACATATCCGTCAAGGACTGCTTCGACATATGCATTTGACGGTATTCCGATTTTTCTGTTTTTGTGCATTATATATACAAAGCAGTCAGTTTTTCCGATACCGTTGATATTAAGCGTTATATCTTTTTTGTAATAAAACCTCGGATAACCCTCGTATCTGTCAAGGGAGCGTTCGTCTTCGGCAGGAACTTCCCATACGGCGACGGGAACCTCTGAGCCTTTCTTTTTCTCAATGGTTAAATATGCTCCCGTAAGACTTCCTTTAAACAGCAACTCGTAATCGTTAATAACCGAAGTTCCGGCAATCTTTGCCGTTGGACAGCGAAAGTGCATTTGCTCCAAATTTAAGTTGCTGCCGTAAGCAATGTAGTACCTTTTGTTCATATTGAATCATTCCTTTCTGAAAGACCTATGTTAAGTGTCCTTCTACCACCGTTCGTCCTCACAAGCTCCATATCGTTCGTTTCCGTGCAAGCACGAAAAGCTCACTCATTCCGCTGCTCGTCCTCTCCCCAAAAAGTCTTTGACTTTTTTGGGGACCCCTAATGCCGAAGCGGTTGGCAGGGCATTTAACCTAAGCTCTTCAAGCGGCTCTTCCGTTTCTGAAGGCTGCGTCTCCGCTGAGTCTTCTTGTGAGAAGGTCTCTTGCCGTTGCGAATTCGTCTCCGATAAATCCGAGCCTTAAAAGCCAAGTTCTCATTGCGTATTTCGGATTTTCGTTTTGCTGCGGTTTCGGACTTGCGAACCTTACTTCCTTTGCCATTTGTGAAAGTGCAAGGCAAAGCTGAATGTAGCTTTTAAGCTGTCCAGCGTGAAGTCCGCCTCTGCGTTCTATGCTTGGTTCGTCAAATTGGAAAAGTCTGAATTCAATTGTTCCTTTTGTAAATGTTGAGTGGAGGTTTAACATATGGTATCTGCTGTCGTTGTAGTGTGCGTTTCTTCCGTAGTTTGCGTTATGCGATGTGTACCAAATATCAGCAAGGCGGGCCATTGTTTTCGGTTTTTTGCGGTTAAGCTGTTCAAGAAATCTTGGGTCAACCATTTTGCAGTAGCGGTTAATTCTGCTTCTGTTAAGGTTTAAGGCGTCTGCGATAAGTTCCTCGTGGCTTGCCATAATATTTGCAAGGTTTCTTAAACTCTGAGGTGTGTGTCCCTGTGCGCCGATATGAATGTGAACTCCGCAACCTCTTGAAGCATCGCTTTTTGCTCCTGCGTGTCTTAACTGTCTGATAAGCTCCTGCAAGGTTTCTATGTCGTCGTAGTGAAGTATCGGTGTTACAAGTTCGCATTTTTCACCTTCGGGTCCCATAATGCTGACATCTTTTTGGAATTTCCATTCTCTGCCCTCTGAGTCCCAAGCACTCCAAGTGCAGTAGCCGTTTCTGTCCGAGGTGCTTTCGTACCTGCCCGTTCCGAAGTATTCGGCTGCGAGCTTTGCGGCTGCGGTTCTTGTGATGTTGTTCATCTCGACCTCGACTCCGATGGTTTGCTGTTTCATTTCTTCAATTTGCCTTGCGGTTCTTTCGTTCATAATATGTACCTCCGTGTTGTTTTCTTTTCCCTTTCGGTATGTACATATTCGCTCTAAAAGCACTAATTATCAAGTTATTTATGCACCATAATATACACAAACTTATACAGATAAATCCCTGTGTTTATTGTGTATTTTATTGCAACTATTCTCTTATCTTTTCAACACAAGGGCAAGGGAGGTATTGAGGATATAAGTCCTAAAGACATTATCCTGCATTTGTCGGAAACTCGTGCACCAATTTATGCAGCTCTAATTGGATATGGCAGCGTTGATGAATCAACAGATAATATGGAGTGTGAGATTACTGCTTCTATTGAAAAGGCAGTTCTTTGGAGAAGCAATCCGGAATATTCCTGATACTTGTGCCATAAATTTTTACCTCTTTCATAAATTTTTAAAGCAGGAAAACACCATCTTCGGCTGCTTCCTGCTTGATTTTTATAACCTCTAACTGATTATTGTTTTTTCTGGCTTCCGAAAGCCTTGCTTCATTTCCTGCCGCGCCCGCATTGGGTACAGCCGTTGAAGCTCCGGGCTGAAAACCCGTAAATTTCTGTTGCTGCTTACTTTCCGTGTTGAAAAGGTATGAATCACTTTCTTTAAGAGCTTTAATCTGTTCGTCAAACCCTGTAAGCTTATCGCCGTCAAGTTTGACATTTTCCATATCAAGCATTGCCATTACAGCTTTATTGCTGCGCACATTTGCGCTGCTGAGTGCCAACTCTACGGCATTGTTAAGCTTCATTTCACTAAGCTGCTTTTCATAACTTTGCTGCTGTTCGGTATTCTTTGCCTGCAGCTGTGCTATCTGCTGCTGCAGCGCCGCATTGTCGCCGCTCGCGCTTTTCAGTTCACTCAGTTGTTTGTCACGGTCTGTCACAGCCGCCCGCTGTTGCTTTAACTCCTCGTTAATCTCGTTAAAGCGAGCCTTTGGTATGTATTGCCCGTCCACAACCTCGTCAATTACCTTTTGCGCCAGCTCTTCGTCAATTCCCATTTCAACAAGCTGTTCTTTTAACTTCATGTCGCACCATTCCTTTCTACCGTTTTTTACGCGCCGGCACGCGAATTTGGAAATCTTGTTCTTTACCGCCTGCAATGCTAAAAAGGCGAAAAAAATACACCTGCAAGGTGTAATTGGTTATGTTAAGTTATTTTACTCACCTGCTTTCTGCAATTTCGTTTTTTACCAACTTTCCAGCATTTCTACCGTTTCCCTGTCTTGCACATCAAACACCCAGCGCCCGCCGTCTATGTCAACGTCGGTTAGACTGTACAGGTTCAGCGGTGCAAAAACACCGTCCTGCCTTTTCAAAAGCATTTTTACGTCAAAGCAGCGTATGCCCTGCAGCTCATCGTCTTTCGGCTCTGCGTCGGCGCAAACAATCAGCGCAAATGAATATCTCTTGTATTGAGCTTTTCCTGTGCCTATTGTCGGAATCTTAATTGTATTTCTATATATTTCGACCTGCGGTGATGCTGTGCAAATCAATTTTCTTTGCGTTTGCTTTATGGCGTAGATTTCACATTCTTTTCCCTCTATGGTCTTTATAAGTTCCTTAATTGCCATTCGCTTACCTCCTTTCGGGTATAATAAAAGCAGCTCAATTCTCACTTGTCAAGCTCATATAACTCTTTCATAACATAATCAAGCTGTGTTTGCCATTCGGCAAGAAGCATTGTATCGGTGCCGATGTATTCCGCCAATTTTTTAAGAATGCCGTTTTTCCTATCAGTAAGATAAGTCTTGTATTCGTCTTTGGTCATTATGACCATTCACCTCTGCTTTTTTGCATAATAAAAGCACTCTTGATTGCTCAAAAGTGCTTTACTTCTTTTTAATGAGTTTTTCTAAGTGCTTTTGTGCGTTCTATGCTTTTTTTAGCATATTCATCTAAATTATCATAGTCTATTTCATTTGACTCATCAAATTCATCGGTTTCTTTCATAACACCTATTTCTACAAGCCATTTTTTCATATTAATTTCAGCTTGTCGCTTTTCCTCTTCTGTAAACTCTACATGTCCTGTAACTCTCGGTATTTGCGTATCATTCCATCGTGGAGCTGTAAACAATTCTTCTTTTTTTTCTGCCATATTAATTCTCCTTTAGGTATATATAAAAAGTCCCTCTGATGTTTTTTACTTTTCCCACTACAAAACTACTGTTTGTTTTATACAAAATTTCTTGTTCGGAAACGTTGTATTTACTAATATCAGCGCCCGATTTAGCATTTTTGATATAAATCTGAACATTCGCTTTTTCGTTATAAACACTGCCTTTGGTCGTACTTGTAAAAGCCTCATATGTTACTGTGCTGCCGACTTTATGTTGTTCAATATATGTCGCAAGTTTTTCGCTATCATCAAAATAAACTGACCTGCTTAAATTACCGCTGTATTTTGGCATTTTGTCAAGTGCTGTTTCCAAGTCGGCAACAAATTTTGTTTCATCTGCCGTTAGTTTTAGGCCGCTTCTTAATTTTTCATTTACAACATAAGAGCCACTGCTTATGTAACTGTTTATTGCATACTGTTCATCATCGGTTAAATTAATTATACCACTTTCACCAAGATTTGCAATACTTTGTAACGCGGACTTGTCGCCATCGTCAACAAACGTTTCTTTCCACTTTTGATACGTCATATCGGCGGGGACATAATACGTGTCGCCGTTTTCGTCTTTGGCGGCTCGTTCGCCCGAGCTTACGAAATCGTCTTCAAAATACGGCACTGTGGTTGAACGGCAGAAAACGTGAAACGGCGGCGCAGTAACGCCCGCTTGGTAGTCCTTTACGGGAAAGTGCTGCCCGTCAAGCTTTTGGCATATTTCCGACGTGCGGCTGTCGAGCGTCGCCACTATTTCATATTCCGTAGCCCCCAGCCTGTCAAACATTTCTTTCTGCGCGACGGAATTAAAGTACGCTTCCTCAGTCATAACCAAGCGCCCAGCGTTATATTTCGACGTCTGAAGCTCCTTTGAAATAGCGTCTATTGCCTTTTGCGGGTCTCCGCCCAGCATAATGTTCTGCGTCAACTCGCTGTGTATTGTTGAAATCAGCTTGTCCTTATTGCCCCAAATACGCTCTGAAAAGTTTTCACCGTCTTATCTTACGCTCTGCCACCTCACATATACTGCTGATTATAAGCAACAAAAGCACAAAGCAACTGCATAGCAGAAAAATATAGATTAGTTCACCCATTTCTTACTCCATTCTGTTATATCTTCTTAGATTTCGCCATTACATGAGCAATGGAACAACCCTGCACCATAAAAAACAATTCACGCTGCTTGTCAACGCTTAATTGCTTTAACAGATTGGTAAAGTTAATAATTTCATCCGTTTTTGTTGTTTTCTGCATAATTTTCACCTGTTGACTTTCTCTTGCCCTTATGTTATCCTTAGTTTAGACCTTGCGGCGGGAAGTCACCGCAAAGTCTGTTTTTCGTGTGAAGTCTTAATCCTTTGCGATTAAGGCTTCGATTTTTTCAATCATTTTTTCTCTTTGGAAATTTAAATTCCTTATTTTTCAAGGGTTTGCATGTACTTTGTTACTAATCAGTCACTAATTGAACAACATGGAAATTTGCGCATAGTATAGTTATAGTGTGGTTTAAAAATAAAAATATTAATATTTTTTTCAAAAAGTACTTGACAGGTTAAGTGAATTATGTTATCATATTGCCGTTGAGTTATTTTTCTATCTTTCTCTTGTAACTCGGTAAAGAATAGACCCCGAAGTGGTTACGGGGTCTATTCTTTTGTTTCTTTTTCCGCCTCAATATCCGCTCTGATAAGTTTTTTTATAGACTGCCCCGACGTTGCCCAGTTTTGGTCGTAGCTGTAAAAATAGCTTGTCGCCCCTCACCCGTGGCGACTGACACGTGACCGTTGCCGCTTGGGGTTTTAAAAACGGCTATGTCGCCCAACGCGCCGTACCGTGCTGCCCGTCGCCTACGGTCTTGTCTTTTATTCGATTAAGATTAAACATTTGCGTTATTGTAGTAATGCCGAACAGCACAAGAAACATAACTGCGGCAATAGCTATCAATATATACGGATTTCCCTGCATAATATATTTTCCTTTCTGTTTTTTTACATTGATTGAACATTATCAATCACACTGTCTGTTGATGTATGCGGATTACCGATTTTTAAGCCCTCACTGTTTTCGTAACATGTTTCGTTGCCGTCAGCGTCATATTCAGACTTCGACCAATAGCCCTGGCTGTTCTCGTAATATATCTGATTTCCGACAACGTTATAGTCATACTTCTGCCACTCCCTGCCCCATTCACGGTAGACGAGCAAGCCATGGGAGTTATACCGTTCTGTAGTGGCAGAACGTTGTTTTTGTGTTTTCATCTTTTCACCTCTTTGCTAAAAATACGCACAAGAAAAGCAGCGCCCTTTTTAGCTCTGCTTCCTGTGGTATTTAATTGTTATTCGCTTTACATAGACTGGACAAAGCCCTCATCTTCATTAGAACTTTCCAAATCGATAACATTGTTATATGCGACCGAGAGTATTTTTTCATATCTTGCAAAAAGATAGTTTTTACAAAAATCCTTCTGTAATTCTGAAATATATGGTGTGGTGTTAATAAAATCATATATTTTATCAAGATTTATTTTCGGAACAATACGTTTCACAGCTTCATTGCAGTCCTCATTAGTACCACTTGTAAGGAAATCAAAATAATTAATTTTACGGTTGCCAATCTTAATTGCAGACGTTGGAAAGCGGTATATTCTTGAATTAAGTTCAGCAGGGTCATTCAACACCTTTTCTACAGCGGCATCATCTGCTTGCGGCAATAAACAACTGCCGCAGTCAAATATAGGCGCCATTTGAGAATTACCGTCAGTATCAACCAAAAAACCCCAATTACCGTTATGTCGGTCAAAATTGCCAAGAAAGGCGTCAACAACAAACATGTCCCAAAATTTGCTTTTAAGTTCAACAGGGTCAAGAAACTTCTGCTTTTCTATAGTTTCAAGAATATCATCAAGCTTTGTACCGGTTCCCATATGCTCTGAATCAATAATTGTATTTTTAATGGAAGCGAAATCATAGAGACGCTCGCCGTGCGCTGTGAAATCTCTACAAGCGCAGACAATCTTTTCTTTTCCATTTATATAATAAATCCCAAGAAGTGTCTTGTGCGCATTTAATCCGATAATATTAAATATATTACTCGCAATATATTCGCTTATACAGCTATTTGTATATGACAAGTCTGTAGACTTATCAGCGGCGTTGGGGGGAAAACTTAAGCATATACATTTTCCCGTTATACCTAATCGAAATTTTCTGACCATTTATACCGCCAAACGCCTTGGTTGGTATAACTTCACAATAGGTAAAATCTATTTCATTTTGCATTTTATTATCTCCATAAATATTTATTTCTTAGATACTGCGCGTGTTCGTGCGAAATAGCCTCATCTGATATTTCCGCCGCATTTATGCTGCCATAGAGCTCGCCCCATAGGCAGTCCATTAATGACGAGCCCTCTTCAAGACCCTTTTTATATTCGTCCAAATCGTGTTGTAGATATTCAGGCAAGCCGCACTCGTAAGACTGTTCTATTTCTTTCTGAACGGCATATTCTTTTACGCTTTCCTCAAATATTTTTTCCATTGGAACATTTAAGGCTTTGGACAGTTTATATACCGTGGAAGCAGCGCACTTGTCAATCTTCGTTTTTCCGGAGCATATATCGCTCAGAGTTGCATACGGTATCCCCGACATTGCGGAAAGACGGTATTTTGTTAGATTTTTCTTTCTCATTACTCTTTCAATATACATAAATACCACCCGTATATATTGCAACGGTATACCGAAGTAATGTCAAGCAAAAAATTATTCAGACCTCATTCCCTGTGCATGTTTCTTTTCGTTGATTTTTTCAAGCTCTTTCCTGTCGGTAAAGCGAGAAAACGCATTAATTGCGGGTGCTTTTTTAATAAGAGCCCGCCCATTATTCAACGTGTGGGCGACAGGGCGTTGTAACGGCAAGCGGCGTGGGGTGGCGAATATGCATTTGACGAACAGGTGCAAAAATGGTATTATCAAAAAGGTGATAAAAATGGCTGAAAAAATTTTAGTGGTTGAAGACGATGAATTTCTGCGCGACGGACTTTCGGAAATGCTTGAAAAAGAGGGCTGGTGCGTCAGCAGCGCCGGTTGTTATAAAAATGCAGTGCAAATGCTGCAAAGCAATATGTTTGATTTGGTTGTGCTTGACGTTATGCTGCCTGACGGAAACGGCTTTGACTTGTGCACATATATCAGGAAAAGCACTAATTTGCCGATTCTATTTTTATCTGCCTGTGATGATGAAATACAAATAGTGCGTGCTCTTGACAGCGGTGCAGACGATTATGTCACCAAGCCTTTTAAACTGTTGGAACTGCTTTCGCGTGTGCGCGCCCTGCTTCGCCGCAACCGGCAATACAACACAATTAAGTCAAACACACTGGAAGTTAATATCAATAAAATGCTTGTGCAAAAAAACGGCGAAAAAATTTATTTAACGCCCATAGAATTTCAAATTTTAGCAAAGCTTATTCAAAACGCGGGTGTTATTGTTACAAGGCAAAACCTTTTGGAAAGCATTTGGGACAATGGCGGCAGCTTTATTGACGACAATACGCTAAGCGTCCATATCAGCCGCCTGCGTGAAAAAATAGGGCCGAACAGCATTGCAACCGTTCGCGGGGTGGGTTACCGCTGGGAGGGGCAAAATGAATAATTTGCAGTTTTTTATAATTGCCTTGGCTGCCGCCTTGGCCGCAGCGCTTTTGGCTGTAATGATTTTGTATATTAGGCAAAAAAAGCAAATTGATTTTTTAACAAAACAGACCCGCCGATTTATAGACAATAACGAAATCGTTCAATACAGTTTAATGGAAAACGGCTTGGCGCAGCTGCAAAACAACATTGCAGACATTGAAAACACAGTGCTGCGCGAAAAGCACAACACCGCAGAGCAGCTCAAAAAAAACAGCCGTTTTATTGCAGACATTTCGCACCAGCTTAAAACCCCGATTGCCGCCCTAAAGCTGTTTTTAGAGCTTGACAGTGGCGCCACCGCCCCTGCCCATATTGACAAAGAGCTTCAGCTGATTGAAAAAACAGAGCAATTGATTGCACAGGTGCTTTTGCTTGAAAAAATAAAAACCAATATTTATGAAATGAATTTTGAAAAAATCAGCGCCGAGAGCTTTATTGAACCCATTGCGTTGCAGTTTTCAGCCATGTACGGCGAAAAGCAAATAACATATAAAGCAAACGGCGACTTCAGGTGCGACAGGGAATGGCTGGCGCAGGCCGTGTCAAACATTGTTAAAAATGCCTGTGAACACACCGGTGAAAACGGGCGTGTTGAAATTGAAGTTGACTGCCGGGAAAATTCAACCTGCATTGAAATACAGGACAACGGCGGCGGCGCAGCCGAAAAAGATTTGCAAAACATGTTTGAGCGCTTTTTTAAAGCTGAAAATTCCAAGCCCGGCAATGCCGGAATAGGGCTTGCAATTGCCAAGGAAATTGTTGAAAAGCACCATGGCGGCATAACGGCGCAAAATAAAAACAACGGGCTTTTAGTTTCAATAACCATTCCTAAAATAGACGGCTATATTGCAATATGAAATACAATCACGCAAAACTCTCCGCTCATCAACACGGGGAGTTTTTAATTGCCAAGCTTACAAAATCTTAAGATAAAAGAAAGAAAAATGTAAGGTTGGCGCATTATAATTTAAACAAGAAACATCTGGCTGATTAACGGCGCCCCAATAGCCGGGGACAGCTTATTGAAAGGTGAAAGGAATTTATTATGAACATAATAGAATGCAGCAACTTGACAAAAGAATATATTGCGGGCGACAGCATTGTAAAAGCGGTGGACTGCGTTACCTGCGCGTTTGAAGAGGGTGAATTTTGTGCCATTAAAGGCCCGTCGGGCTCCGGCAAATCAACCTTTTTGCACATGCTTTCAAGCCTTGAAAAGCCCACAGACGGCTGGGTTGTTTACGGCGCTAAAAAGCTGTGCGATTACAGCGAAAACCAGCTTTCAATTCTGCGCAGACGCAGGTTTGGCTTTGTCTTTCAGTCATATAATCTTGTAAATGAGCTGACGGGCCTTGAAAATATTTTGCTGCCTGTTATGTTAGACAAAAAGAAGCCTGACGAACAATATCTTAACCGCATTATTGAAATTTTGGGCATCGAGGAAAGGCTTGGGCATTTGCCGTCTGCCATGTCAGGCGGGCAGCAGCAGCGCGTTGCCATTGCAAGGGCGCTTGCCAACAAGCCTGCAATTCTTTTTGCAGACGAGCCAACCGGCAATCTTGACGCAAAAAGCGGCAGCGAGGTGCTGGATTTGCTGAAGCTTATTGCGAAAGAGCTTGGCACAACATTAATTCTTGTTACCCATGACTTGCGCGTTGCCGAACAGGCAGACAGAATTTTAACCATTGAAGACGGTAAAATAACAAGCGACACAAAGGCGCCGGGGGTGTAAAAATGAAAAAGCTTACGGTAAGCGGCATAGCAAAAAGCAACCTTAAAACGCGAAAGCGGCAATATGCGTCGCTGATTTTTGCCATAATTCTTGCAATGGTTTTTTCATCAGGCATATTGCTTTTTGTGTCCAGCGCAAGGGCCACGTCAAATGAAGAATATTATTCAAAATTCGGCGAACAGGATTTTATTGTGGCAGATTCAAAGCAGGTAATAGAGCAATATAACGAATATGATTTTTTTAAAGCATGTGTGCAAAATTATTTTACAGCAACAATTATAGGCACGGCCACGGCGGGCGACGCCGATTTTTATGTTGCCGAATTTGACGAGGGCGCCCGTGAAATTTCACGCATGAACTTTCTTTACGGCAGATACCCTGAAAATGAAAACGAAATTGCCATGGAAGAAAACACACTGCTTTCATTCGGCCTGAGCGAAGACGATTTAAATAAAGCAATTACATTTTCATATTATGTTCAAAACGGCACGTCCTGCCTGGACACCTGTGTTGAAAAAGAATATACCCTTGTCGGCATTGCGGCAAACAAAGTAACAAATATTAACGGCAAATATGACAGCGGCGGTTTAATAGCGTCTGTTTTTGTGTCTGCCGGCACAGGCATTGCCCCGGGCGGGCAAGAGGCGATGTGCGAATATATTAATTTTACAAGCGACATTAATCTTGAAAACTATTATGACTTGATAGACGCGGCTTTTGAACAAAAAGCCATTGCCGAATACCCCGAATGCAACACTGCAATAGGCACGTCAGCTGAATATTATTGGGAATTCAGCGGTTCTATGTTTGCTTTTGCGGAAGTTTTGGCGGGCATGCTGCTTTTTACATCTTGCATTGCAATAGTAAACAGCTTTATAAACCATTTGAACAACCGCAAAAATCAAATAGGCATATTAAGAACAGTCGGCGCAACAAGGCGCCAAATTATAAATATTTATGGCAGGGAAACCTTAATTATTACATTGATTTCAGCGCCTGCCGGAGTCGGCATTTCATATTGCTTAACAAAGCTTGTTTTGCCGCTTATTTATGACGACGCAGTGATAAAGCTTAAAATTTCAACATTGGTTTTATGTGCGGCTGTCGGCATTGCTACAGTAATGCTGGCGTCTCTGATACCGCTTGTCAAATTTTCAGCTCTTACACCTATTCAGTCAATCAGAAATATTGAAGCAAACAGAAAAGTAAAAACTAAGAAAATCAAATCTCAAAAGCAGTTTAACATTTCAACCCTGCTGGCAAAGCGCAGCCTGACTATGGATTTGCCCCGCAGGGCAGCCGTGTCAATAATAATTGTTATAACCATTGTTATGTCAAACCTGGGTTTCGGCTATTTTTCCGCCATTTCGGCACAGCTTGCCAGATATGACTCTTTGCCGGACTACCAAATATCTGCTGCCAATTACAATTATCTGTCTGACTCTGCTTTTTATAATTATAATGATAAACAGCTAATCACCGAAAATGATATTCATGAAATTGAAGCGCTTAATTATGTTGGCAAGGTTTATACCGCGTCTGCAACACGGGCGGTAATTATAAACGCTGAAACAAACCCTTATTTAGAAGCCCTGTCTTACACAGACATCTATTCTTTTGACAAACTCGGAAATGTTCAGGGCAACACAACCGGTTATGTCAGCATGAAAAACACATTTGGCATTGAAAACCCGTATACATCTGATTTGTCAATAATAAACCGGGCTTCGGCAGAAGAGCTTGGCAATAATCTTGACGAGGGCGAGCTGGACATGGCGGCTTTTATGTCCGGCAGCGAGGTGATTTTATACTTGCCCCGGCAAGCCGTGGTGGAAAAGGTGACATACACCGATAGCGGCGGCAGTGACGTTTATATGGAAGTTTCAGACTGCGGTTCAGAAAACGGCGGGAATTACACATATGACGAAGTCATGCAAGAGGCATGCAATATAAATGTGGGCGACTCTCTTGAGCTTAACATGGTTTATTTAGACTCCGCCCCCGAAACAGACGGCGAAGCACCCGCCGGGCTTGAGGCGGCGCAGCTGTTTACACGCACGGTTACGGTGGCAGGAATAGTTTTCACTGAAAGCGAAAGCTATGGCATGGGCGAGCCCAGCGTTGAGTCAAACGCATGCACTGTTGTTGCGTCGCCAAATGTTTTTAGCGAAGACGCTTATGAATATTGCATTGAAACTGTTGTAATAAAATTAGACAGAGCATGCACTCAGGAAATTGACGATTTGCTTATGCCACAGCTTCAAAACATAGTGCGCAATAAGGTCAGTGACGACAATGTGCGTTCTATATACCAGGAAAAAATGAGCGAATACCAGGCCACAATTCAAACGGCGGTGGTGGCTGTCGGAATTCTTGCAATTTTTATTGCCGTCAGCGTTTCAATTATTAATAATTCGCTTGGCGAAAGAATAAGGGCGGGTAAAAAGGAAATCGGCACCCTGCGCGCCATGGGCGCAGATTCTAACGAAATTTCAAAGATGTATATTAAACAGCTGCTTTCAATTTTTGCCTGGAGTTACGGTATTGGCCTGGGCGCGTCAATTGTGTTCAATGCTGTTATGTTTATTTTAGCAAAGGCGGGGATTGTCAGTGAAAACAACACGTTTCGCATTTGGCAAACAGTAATTATTTGCATTTTGCTGTTTTGCATTTGCGCGTTTAATTTGTGGCTGAAAATAAAAAAAGAGTCTAAAAACAGTATTATAGATAATATCAGGGAGACAGAATGAAAAAGTCATTAATATTTTTAATTACACTTTGCATGTGCCTTTTCACCGGCACGGCGGCCTATGCAGGCGCTTTAGAAGAAACAACTGCAGATTCATCAACCCCACGCCTTATGATAAGCGAATATAAGCTCAGCGCAGATTATGTCACCCCAAGCGAAGAGCAAACTTTAACCGTTACATTTAAAAACTGTTCGTCAAAAAAGGCGCTTTCAAACATAATGCTTTCCATAAGTGATGACAGCGGCGAAATAAAAACAGTCGGCGTGCAAAATAAATATGTCGAACGCATTTATGCCGGCGGCAGCTATACATGGGAAATTCAAATTGTTGCTTCGCAAACGGCGTCTATAGGCGAACATATACTGAATGTCAGCGCAGAATATGAAGATAAATATTACAATTCATTTTCAAGCAGCGGCTATGTCAGCGTTAATGTAAACCAGCAGGCAGCTCTTGAATTCAACGGCTTAATTTTGCCCGCCAATATGTACCAAAACGCGTCAGATTCAATAACGGTTGACTTTATGAACAGCGGCAAATGCACTGTGAAAAGCTGCAAAATAGAGCTGGCGATTGACGGCGTTGAAACCGGCGGCACAGTTTATGTGGGCGATATTGAACAGGGGGAAAGCACAAGCGTTGAAATCAATTTGCTTGCCATAGCAGAAACGACAGGCGAAACAAAGGGCACAGCCACCGTGCTTTGGCAAGACGAAATGGGCAACGAAAGCTCTGAAACGGTTGAAATTTTTACAAATATAAAAGAGCCGGTTGCCGTGCAGACAGAGCAGGATGCAGACGACGGGCCGGAATATAAATTTTGGTATTTGTTTTTAGCCTCCGGCGTGTTAATAGGCGCCGCGGCCGGCGCAGCCGTGCCGATTGCCGTGCAGGCAAAGAAAACCCGCAGGCAAGACGAAGCGCGGCTGTAGCGGCAGGGAAAACAGAAAAAAGAGCGGCGGCCAGCCGCTCTTTTTTTGTGCAAATTAATATTTAAACGCTGAAAACTGTGGGGCGCCGTTATTCAACGCGTGGACGACAGGGTGCTGTCAGTAATCAGCGGGAGCTTGTACTCGCCACTGATTAAAAATCTGCCCCCCCGAAGCCTTACAAGGTGTGGGACATTTTTTGCCTAATGAATTTACAAGATGACGCAAAGATGATTAACGATATAATCGCTACCCAATTGCCCGATAATGTTAATTTTCAGATTACCGGTGCAACCGATATTATGGAATAACACGAATATTCAGGACTTCGCTTTATGTTAAATGCTGCATTTGAAAATCTGAACAGGCTATAAAAATATACATTTCAACGGGAGATGTTATTACTCTTGCGGCAATAGTCTATTCATACAAACTTATGTTTGAGGAACGCTCGATTTCCTTTTATACGTACAATATTGAAACACTTCTTGCCGAAAAGCTTGAAACCGTTATGGCACGAGGCATTACTAATACAAGAATGTGGGATTCCTATGACATTTACGAAATTTTCACTCAGCACTATAGCAAAATAAACAGAGAAGATTTAAATGAAGCGTTTCCGGCTACTTGCAGAAAAAGAGGTACAATGCGTTTCTTCCCCGAAATACTGAACAGATTAAGAAACAACGAAGAAATGATTTTGAATTGGAACAGGTATAAAACAAACAGCTTTTATGCTAATGATTTATCTTGGGACGGTGTAATGGAAAATGTTTCAGAAATGTTTAGCTTAATTTTAAGCGATAGACTCTTGACTGTATAACTGCAATTACATACTTTACATAGAGCTTACCACAAGGTAGGCTCTTTTTACTATCCAAACGAAAGGAATGATGTTATGCAGTTAGTTATTTCAGAAAAGCCAAGTGTTGGTATGGCACTTGCGAAAGCTCTCGGTGCAACCGAGAAAAAGGACGGTCATGTTCTCGGAACAGACCATATCGTTTCGTGGTGTGCAGGTCATCTTGTCGGACTTGCAAATGCTGATGTTTACGATGAGAAGTTCAAGAAGTGGAACATTGCCGACCTTCTTATTTCCACTAATGCGTGGGAGTTTGTTGTTTCTGAGGACAAGAACGAGCAGTTTAATGTTCTGGGGCAGCTTATGGAGGACAGCCGAGTAACCAAAGTCGTGAATGCTTGCGATGCAGGACGAGAGGGCGAGCTTATATTCCGTATTGTATATAACAATGCAGGCTGTACGAAGCCTATCAAGCGACTTTTCGTCAAAGCAAATCCTTTTCCTTATTACAAGGCGCGGTGAGAAGATGTCATTTAAAAATGATAATGTGGTTGTTAAAAACATTGAGGGCGATATCATACATCAATCAAGTTGCTATAGATTATTTGCCATTTTTATTGTTGGGCACATAACTTTGACAAGCGGATTAATTCAAAGAATAAAAAAATTCGGCTTTGCAATTATTCTTATGACTGAGCTTTTCAGCCCCATTGCACGGCGAATTGCTGTTATATCCGTGCCTGTGCTGCCA
>JAJQIJ010000027.1 GCA_021199275.1 Clostridiales bacterium | reverse complement strand
ATTTAATTCAACATTTTCATAAAATTTTGACAAAGACTTGTTATTAAATAGGAAAAAATCATTTTCTGCTTTGACTTTCAAAAAACTTTTTCCTTTATCAATAACGCTTAATTTTCCTTCTCCGTCTCCCCAAAAAATAGTTGTTCCAATATTCAAATCATCTATATAATCAAAAAATGATTTTTCAATACTTACAATTTTGATTTTCTTTTTTTCGTTGTTACAATAATTTTCTGAACATATCAAAATTTCATTATTTTTTTCAATTTGTTCGGGCTGTTCTACATAAAGACGATATTTGTTTTTAGTAGATGGGATATCAATAAGTATATCTAATTTTGAATTCTCATCCTCTAATTTTAAACATTTTAAAATTCTATCAATTCTTTTCATATCTTTATCTGTAAAATTTTTAAAATTTAATCTTACAATAGAACAATTCGATTCTATCAAATTTTTGATTTTAAAACGAATATTATCATTATCATCAACTGCTTTACAATTAATTGTTTGGACTATTTTCAATTATCAATACTCCTTTCTAATATTGAAAAAACATGGTTGGTAAATATCCATCATGTATAGATGAAAAATTATTATCTTTATCAATTTTAACTTTAAATGTAGGTATAAAATTGCCTTCTCTATATGGACAATACGGATCAACTTGATTAAATGAACCATACCATAAATATCTACGGTCAAATACGCCTATTGTCCAACCCGTTGCGTCGAACAATTCATTAATATTGTCATAGTGATTAAACATGTTGTTTAGCTGAAGTGCAAAAATAGCTTGTTGCCAATTTGTTGCCAATTTTAAAATATTTTAAGTGGTTTTAAAAATGCTTTCAAAATTTAAAAATTAAAAATTTGGCTTAAATGCTTGGTTTTAAAGACATATAAAAAACACCTGAAATCACATGATGACAGGTGTTTGTGGTCGAGGTGACAGGATTTGAACCTGCGGCCCCCACGTCCCGAACGTGGTGCTCTACCAAACTGAGCCACACCTCGTTTTAAAGCGGCGCTGAATATGCCGCAACGGAAATATTATTGCATATTTCTTTGTAATTTGCAACATTTTTTGCCGAAAACTTATTTGTGCCTTAATGCAAAATGCTTTTTACATTTTACCGAAAACCCGGCTTTGCCTGCAATCAGGCAAATCGGGTTTTCAATATTATGTTTTTAAGCCGCCTTACAGCGCTGCCTTTGCGGTTTCAACAAGCGCGGTAAACGCTTTTTCGTCTGCAATGGCTATTTCGGAAAGCATTTTGCGGTTGAGTTCAACGCCTGCTTTTTTAAGCCCGTTCATAAATGTTGAATAATTGATTCCGTTCATTTTGCAGGCTGCAGAAATTCTGGTAATCCAAAGCCGGCGGAAATCTCTTTTCCTTTGCTTTCTGCCGATATATGCATATTGCCCGCTTTTCATTACGGCCTGCTTTGCGGTTTTAAAAAGGCGGTGCTTACTGCCGTAATAGCCCTTTGCTGACTTTAAAATCTTTTTTCTTCTTTTGCGTGTAGCCATTGCTCCTTTAATTCTGGCCATATTTACATACCTCCGTTAAATTCTTTTTCAAGCTTGTTAATCGGGCGGCGCTGTGCCTGCCGCCGAATGGGAAATTTATTTGTAAGGGATAAGCCTTTTCATCTGCTTTTGGTTTGTCACGTCGCCAACAACTGTTTTGCGCAGGTTTCTCTTGCGCTTTGTTGTTTTTTTCGTAAGAATATGAGAGGTATAGGCATGAGCCCTCTTTACCTTGCCGCCTTTTGTCTTTTTAAAGCGTTTTTTTGCACCGCTGTGTGTTTTGATTTTTGGCATAATTATTCCTCCTGTTTTTCAATAAGGGGCAAAGCCCCCCGTCATTCAACATTTTCAGTGGTGATTGTGACACCGCCGAAAAAATTAAGTGGCACACGCCGCCTTTAGGGGCATAGCGCAGCTTAATTTAGTTATACCCTTCAGCTTATTTGCTGACGGTTGCTTTTGAAGAGATGAACATTAAAATCTGCCGCCCTTCAAGCTTCGGGGCTTTGTCAACCGAAATATCTTCGCCAAGCTGGGCAGCGAATTTTTTCATGCTTTCAACCCCTAAGTCCGAATGGGCCATTTCGCGCCCGCGCAGGCGCATGGAAACCTTGAGCTTGTCACCTTTGGCAAGAAATTTTTTGGCCTGGTTGACTTTTGTGTTGAAATCGCCCACGTCAATATTGAACGAAAGGCGGATTTCCTTGGTGTCAACCGTTTTTTGTTTTTTGCGGTTTTCCTTTTCGCGCTTTGACTGCTCATAGCGGAACTTGCTGTAGTCCATAATCTTAACTACGGGCGGCCTTGCCTGCGGGGCAATTTTTACCAAATCCTTGCCCGCCTTTTCGGCTTCTTTAAGCGCGGCGGCGGCGCTCATAATTCCGAGCTGGCTGCCGTCTTCAGCGATAACACGCAATTCCTTGTCCTTAATTTCACCGTTAAGCTCAGGAATGTTCTTGCTGATATAAAACACCTCTTTAAAAAATAAAATGCGAACAAAATGCCCGCATTCAATAAACGTGTTAACGATATTGCCCTTTTCGCTGCGCTTAAGGGGAGAACGGGGTTGTTCTTCTTTATTGTGGTAATATATTAGCACATGTAAATGTCTTTGTCAACAAAAATTTTTCAAAATAACGCATCGGAAAACGTCACCCCCCCGCCTGTAGAGGCGAGGGCCCAATTTTTAATCAACGGTGAGTACAGTCTCGCGCTGGGGGCGACAGCGTTGCTGTCGCTTGCAATGCTGGTAAGAAATGCCTCCCACTTTTTAAAGCTTCGCTTTCCGATTTTGAATAGTTCAGACTACAATCTGACACGGGACGGCGCCTTACAGTTTGACATATTTAATGGCTTTTGGGCACTCACCGAATATTGAAATACCCAAATATTTTGTTGTTTTCTCTGCCGGTTGCTTAGACCAGCTTATTCAGATTTGCGCCGTTTATGTTAATCAGTACATATCAGCACTGTAAAATCAAGGCAGCACGAGCCCGGCTAATGCAATTCAACAAGGGCTTTGCCGGCGCTCAGGGCAATAAAAAGCACCTGCAAATGAACCCTAAAAGTTGCGCTTTAATGCAGGTGCTTTACTTGGCGGAGGAATACAAAAAATGTTTTTTAATTTTATGTATGTATTTTAACCCTTTGAATTATATAGACTCAAAAGATTTTAGGCAAAATATCCAAAACTGAAATGATATATAAAATCAAAAAAATTAAAAGTACTTATAATTATCAAACTTCCTATAATTTAAAATGATATAAATATTAAAATACTATTTTTTCTTCCAGCTGAAAATCCTTTTGAACAAATCTTTCTTCTTATTAATATTTTCTTTAGAAATATGATTATTATTTTTACGTTTCCATTCTTCTGTTTGGTTATCATTTTTAACAGACACTGTATTTTCTTTATGAGAATTTAAATTTATATCTATACGTTTTTCATCGGCAATTGATTTAGATCTATATATTGCAATATTATACTCTTCAAATTTTTGCCCCAAATGCCTCATAATATTCAATTCATCTATTGCATCACATAATGCATTATGTGTTTCGCAATAGGATAGATTATCTGTAAGCAACCTAACCATATCATCAACACCTGAATTGTGTTTTAATCTTCCGGTAGAATAGCACTCCATATCATCTGTAATTTTGGCATTGTACTGCTTGTATGCTGCTAATTTCATAATATCGTACCAATTATAACGCGATAATTCAGGTAAATGTCTATAATCAAAAGATGCATTATAAGCAAAGATTGCCTGAATTCCATGCTTTTGCAATAAGTTTTCTATATCCGATATTATATTTTTTCTTGTGTTCACCATATCAGGTTTCTTGTTTCCTATCTTTAAAGCATTTGAAAACATACCGCCCGATTTGTATTCTGGATTTAAAATATAATATTTCATCTCTATTGGATGATAGTTTTCCGTATCAGCAATTACTATGCCAATTGACATTACTTGATCTGCAAAATTTGTTTCTGTATCCACAATAGCAAATTTAGGTTTATTGTACTCTTTTATATAACCTTTTGTTATTGTATTCGTAACAAAATCCAAAAATTCATCTTTATTTGGTACCATTATTTGATAAGCTTTATTATTTCTTGTATTCCAAAGAATTCCTTTGTCCAAATTTAAAGCAATCATGTAACAGGCACATTGCAAAAAATGAGTATGCATAAGCTCGGAAACGAATTTAAGTTCGTAAACAGTATCTTCCTTTACGACATCTGCAATGCCCATTGCATTAAAAACGTTTATTCCATCCTTATCATAAAACGGAATTTTACATTGTATCTGAACATTTTCATTTTCTGAAAACTTTTCACGCAATCTGTCAACAAGCTGAGTTCTGTTTTTCTGAGAAACAAACGGGGTGTTCACTTGTGTTCTGTATCTTTTTTGTTTGGTCTCTTCAGATACTAAAAATAAAATTTTCTTTTCTATGGAATCTTCCTTTAATATTTCATTATATATTTTTCTGTTTTTGCTGAGCTTTTTTTTAAGTTTGATATCTTTATCTATATCATAACTATTAAAAAATTCAGCCTCCTGATAAATACCAATACACGGTGACAAATCAATTAATGCATCATTATTTTTTATGTATATTTCATTATAATCATTATAATCAAGTTGTTCTATTTTTAATAGAGAAAAACATTTTTCAACATCTTCTTTATATTTAAAATCAAACATATTGGAAATATCTACATTGTTAAATTTAAAATTAGTTTCTACTTGCTCCAACAAAGTTTCTTCTGAAAGCATTGCTTCCTCATTTTTAACAAATATAATTCTTTCCTTGCCTCTGCTTGCAGCAACACAAAAAATATTCCTTAATATTTCATAAGATTGCTGGGGTTTCTTTATTCTTACTTGCCAGTAACTTTCCGTAAAATCAAAAACTACACATATTTTTCTTTCCATGCCTTTACTACTATCAAATGTTGTAAATATTGCGGAGGTTTTATTTGGTTGAGTGGCTCCAGCATCATCATCCTGAATACTCGCATAAACTGTCCTTTTATTAAATTTATCTGAATAATTATTCTCTAGTTTATTTAAAACATCAGACAATTCACCTGTTCTTGAACCAAGGCAAAGGATATCTTTAGGCTCTTGTGTAGATAAAAATTCAACGACTTCATCTGAACTCATTTGTTCCACAATACAGTTTTCATTGATACCATTAATCTTTTTATGCCAAACACGGCCAAGCATGTCGGACAAATTTGATGAAATCCTAAAACAATTTGTAAATTGCAGTTTAATATGGTTTTCTAAAAACTTATTAATAAAAATAATAACATCAAGAGTTGTCTTGTCATAGATTTTCTGATCAATATCACCAACTGCAATAATCTGCATTTGAGGATTTGTTGATTTAATATATTCAAGCATTTCAGCAAATTCCTGTTCAATATCCTGATATTCATCAATTATAAGAACATCATACTTATCCAAATCAGGTTTTTTTTGGTTAAAGCATTGAATTAAATCCGAAACACCACTTTCAGGTATTTTATATTTTTGTAGAACATAATATGCAAATCCATGATAATTTGTAACAAAGACATTTTGATTTTTAATCTTTGATTTAGCATCCAATTTTAACAATTTATTATATGTAAGATAAAGAATATTAACGCTTTCAGGAAAATCACAACATAATCTCTGTATTGCAGTTGTTTTTCCACTGCCGATACATGCATCAACAAGAATATTTTTCCCCTCTTTTGCTTTGTCAATAAATAATTGTTGCTCATCAGACAATATTATATCTTTTTTCTTCACCTAATTAATACTCCTTAATTTCTTTTTGATTATAATAATAAACAAAAAATAAAAATTATTCAATGATTTAACAAAATTGTACATATTTTATCTTTGTACAATATATAGTGTCAATGATTACAAAAAGCAGCAAAAGCGCTAAAGCCCAGCGTGGGTTGTAGATTAATATACTAAAAAATATGCAAAAACAAAAGCGGCAGGGTGACCTGCCGTTTTCGCTGTCAAAGTCAAAAGAGAAAGGTTGAGCCTTGACATATTAAGATGTAATTGTTCAGAAACCGTTTTGCTTACCGAACACATTGATAATAACATATTTCACTCTGATTGTCAAGCACTTTTTCGCAAAAAAATTCTGCAAAATGCGACAACATTCGACATTGGGCATGTTTCACTAAGGCTTAAACGTAACTTAGGGGGACAGTCCTTGCTTAAATTATAAAATAATGAGCCTTGATAAACTTATTTTAACATATATTCTTTGAACAACTTCAGCGGGGCATTCCCGCCCCAAACTATTTATGCGCAATAAAGAAAAACCTTTTAAAGCGTAAAATGACATCGCCGTTTTTCATTAGCGGATATGCCTTTTCAAGCTTTGCCGCTATTTCAGCTTCAAACGCCGCTGCTTTTGCCGCGCTTAATTCGCCAAGATACGGGCGAAGCCTTGTTGAGCGCGCCCAGTCAAGCAGGGCGCCATGGCCTGGCAGTGCATGGTAATATATCGTTTCCCACATTTCAACGCTGCCGGCGCAGGCAGACAAAATGCCGTAATATTCCGCCGGCGAAAGAATTTTGTTTTGCTGCTCTGGCGCGCCGCTGAAAGCCCATTTTGGATTGGCGGCGGTTTCTTGAATTATTTTATACAGCGCCTCGTCTGCATTTGCTGGCATTTGCACCGCAAGCACGCCGCCGCCGTTTAGCTTGCCTATTAGACCGGGAATTAACTCTTTGTGGTTTGGCACCCATTGAAGACAGGCGTTTGAAAACAGCAGGTCAAACCCGCTGTCAAGCGACTCTGCGCTGCAAAGCCTGAAATCAATGCCGGGGTGGATTCTTTTAGCCTTTTGTATCATGCTTTCGGAATTGTCTATACCCAAAATATAAGCATGCGGAAAAACAGATTTTAAAACAGCGGTGCTGTTGCCGGGGCCGCAGCCTATGTCCGCTATCTTTTTGAAATTATATTCGCGCAGCTTAGCCGCAAGGTCTAATGCGGGCTTAGTGCGCTGCTCTTCAAATTTTAAGTAAAGTTCTGCATTCCAGTCCGGCATATTGATTTAACCACCTTTTTCATTGCACAATTTTCATAAATTCAATAATGGCTTGAGATTCATTAACCATGCCGCGCCGGCGGGTGGGACTTAATGGCCGCCGGTTAAAAATTGCGCCCACCATATGGAAGCGCCGCGCCGGCAAAGTAAAGGCTTCGGCCAGAGCTTGACAAAATTGCACATAAGAATATAATTTAATCAAGCATTGCTTAAATAATGAAAGGCATTTTAAAATGGATAAAAAAATAAGCCATTATTTTATTGAAGACGACACCTTGGCGCCGCACATTGAAACCTTTTCTTATTATTATAAAGACATGAAATTCAGCCTGTGCAGCAATTCAGGAATATTTTCGCCGGGGCATGTTGACAGTGAAACAGACATTTTAATAAAAAGCCTGCCCGCTCTGTCAGGCAAGCTGCTTGATTTGGGCTGCGGCTATGGGGTTATAGGAATTGTTTTGGGAAAATACTTTGGCTTAGACGTCACGCTGGCAGACATAAACCAACGGGCGCTTGAATGCGCAAAGACAAACTGCGAAAAAAACGACTTTTCAGCCGAAATTATAAAAACAGATTGCTTTGAAAACATAAAAGAGTGCTTTGACGCAATTACATTAAACCCGCCTATTCACGCGGGCAAGCAGGTTATGTTTAATATGTATGAAGGTGCCTGGCGGCATTTACGCCCCGGCGGCAAGTTTTATGTGGTGATTCAAAAAAAGCACGGCGCAGAAAGTACCGCCAAAATGCTGGAAAAGCTGTTTGGCAATTGCGAAAGCATATATAAGAAAAAGGGGATTTTTGTTTTTGAGTGCGCAAAATAACAGCTTGAAAATGCCCGCCCGGCCTGTAAAGGCGCGGGGCAGTTCACACATAACAGGCACAATAAAACAGCGAAGCGGCTTTCAAGCTGCTTCGCTGTTTTGGCACGCCGGAAGGGATTCGAACCCCCGACCTTCTGGTTCGTAGCCAGACACTCTATCCAGCTGAGCTACCGGCGCATATTAACACTTTTAAGTGCTCAAATACTATAACACATTGCAAGTAAAAATGCAAGTGCTTTTTTTCAATAATAGCTTGCCGCCGTAATCAGGCGCAGCTTTTGGTAAAAATTGCAAAATTTGCCTTGGTTTTTGGGGCGACAGCCTAAGTCAGCCCTCTTCGCGAATTAAATTTTCAAGAATAAGCGCCGCGTCATAAGCCAGCATTGCGCAGGGGCGTTTTTTGTAATATGCCGCAGTTCTTTGCAGCGGCTGCGGGTTTTCAGGCGCCGGGTTTTTTGACATTTCAAGCAGCTGCCGGCACACTATGGACGCGTTTTTTTCTTTAAATTCACCCGCGGCCTTTTGCACCAGCGCGTAAACACTGCCTTTATCTCTGTCACCGTAAAGGGCTGAAATTACAAAAGTCATGCCGGAAACCGCACCGCATATTTCGCGCAGCCTGCCCATGCCGCCGCCAAAGCCAATTGCCAGGCGCGCTGCAGTTTCTTCTGCCATGCCCATTTCTGGGCAAAACGCCAGAACAACGGACTGGGAACAGTTATAACCCCTCTCAAAAAATGACTTGGCACAGTCTGCCTTATTCATCTGTTTCGCCCCCGTTAACCGTTGCGGCAGTTTCAGTGGTGCTTTCTGCCGCTGTGGTTTGAGCTTCGGTTGTTGTAGTGGTGGTTGTTGTAGTTGTAGTTGTTGTTGTGGTTGTGGTAGTTGTTGTGGTTGTGGTGGTAGTTGTGGTTACGGCGGTAAACTTAGCAGTCAGGCTGCGGTCAGACGTTACGGTGACGGAATATGTGCTGCCAGAGGCGAGCAGTGTGTTTGTTGACGAATCATACCAGCCGGCAAATTCATAGCCGCGGGAAGCTGTGGCTGTAAGAGTTACTTTGCTGCCGCTTGAATATTCGCCATCGCCGCTTACACTGCCGCCACCGTCAACGTCAACGCTGACTGTGTAAGTGGCCGCAGTGGTGGTGGTTGTGGTGGTTTGCCTTGTGGTTGCCTTTGTGGTGGCCGCAGTGGTGCCTGCGGCAGCTGTGGTGGAAGCCTGTGTTGTTGTGGTGCTGCTTGAAGCGGCGGTGCTGTCTTCGTCTTGCGTGCTGTCAGACACCGAAACGCTTTCTTCGTCTTCGTCATTACTGCCGGTGCCGGAAACAGCAAACACAATGCCCGCTATAAGCGCAACTATTATGACCGCCAGAATTACAATGATTCCTATGCTGGCCTTTGTGTTCTTTTCATCGTCATAACCGTCTTCGGCCGGCGGGGCAGCCGCTTCGTCAGAATCGTTTTCATATAATTCACCGCCCTGCTCGGCGTTTTCTTCGCCCTGTGCGGCGGAAAGCACATCTTCATCTTCATCATAAAGCGGGGAACCGCAGTTAGTGCAGATATACCTGCCCTGTTCATTTTCAGTGCCGCAGTTTTTGCATCTCATTTCAACATCACCCTTTTGCTGTGAAAATATATCATTTGAAAAGAAGCCCGTGCCTGACGAGGCAGTTCCAATAAATTATAACACAACTAACGTCAAATAACAATAAGCATATATAAATTTTTACATTTTGCCGCCTTTACAAAATTTGACTTCTAACAAGTCAGGTTGAAATGCCCCGCCACGTAAGGCGGCGCTTTCATATTTTTAATCAGCGGGAAATACAATTAACCACGTTTAACGGCTGCAATGCCTTTATTGAAAAAAACGCTGTCAAATAAAATTTATGCCTGCCCGGCAAAAAAGTTTGTGAAAATGCATTTTGCCTATTGACTTTTTGTGAATTTTATAATAAATTAAATATAATGTGGCGTTATGTGTGAGCAAGACACACTTTATATGCGCGCATAATAACAGTACTTGAAAGGGGTACGACTACATATGAAAAAAATTATAAAAGCAGCCGTCTGCGTTGCACTGGCGTGTGTGCTTGTATCAGCCCTTGCCGGCTGTGCAAACATTAATTCCATTACAACCAGTGTAATTTCATCAATTAAAGAAAAGCAGGACGGCACCGAAACCACCACCGCCGCTACACAGTCATCTTCCGCCGGCTCCGTGATAGACGAATTTGTTGCCGGAACATATGGCGGCATAGATTTTGAAAGCGAGGCAGATGTGGTTGAATATTATGTTCAGTGTTATAACAACACGAAAGCGCAGACTGCCGAATATATTGACGCAGACGGAAACACACAGGTGTTTTATGCGCTGCTGGGCGAAGAGGCATTGTCTATTGACAGCGTGTTAATAGAAGGCTCTTCAAATTCAATTATAGACACGCTTGTGCCCACTATTATGGACACCCTGTTTTCAAAAAGCACATACGGCCTGCCGCCGTGCAACAACAGAAACCCTGAGCTTGACGTGTCTGACGACGGGGTTTATGATTTCAGAACCTCTTATTTCACGGCAGACGACTGTGAAGAGTGCAATGTTTGCGAAAATTCAGACGGCAGCATAACAATTACAATTCAGCCCAAATCAGGCTCTATGTCACAACGGGGCGCCGATTCACAGGGCAGGTTTTTTGAAGTTCTGGGCGACATAGGCGCAACGGTTGATTCAATTGACCAGCTGTCTTGGGCAAGCGGCACAACAGAAGAAAACTGCCTGGTAAATTATGAGGGCGGCACCGGCAGCGTGGTTATTGACACGGCAACAAACACCATTACGTCAGCCGATTACCACATGGCGGTAACAGTTGAAGTTATGCATGCGTCTGTTTTGGTCATTAAAGACAAGAGCGCGTCTGTTGAAATTTCATATGACATGACATACCCTGCGTCTGACGAATATCTTATGGAATCAAAAGGAATTACAAGGGTGTAACTTAGGGTGAATACCCCGCAAGGCGGCGCTTTTAGCTTTTTTTATCAGCTTCTAACACAATTCCCGCCTGCCCTCCTGCGTTTAATGGCTTTCAGGCCCTTATTGAAAAACCGCAGCAAAATGTTAAACAAAAAGCCCCGCAGCTGTCGGCTGCGGGGCTTTTTGTTTAGCGGGGCGATTTTAATTGGCGGCGCTTGCCAAATTTAATGGCAGGCGGGGCTTGTTTAAAAACAGCCGCGTTTATTTGGCAAAGCAATAATTATTCAAGATAAAGAACAATTTTATTTTGCTTTAAGCTTTCCTTTACGTCAATCACACGCTGGTTTTCAGAGCCTCTGAATTTCAAGCTTATATTTTTCATTTCTTTAATAAACCTGCCGTCCACCAAAATGTCAATCATATTAAGCAGCTTGTCTGCGTTTTCACCTGCGGCGCGAGACGGCACACGGCCTGTGATTTCCTCAAAAGTAAAGCCGCTGTAGCACCAAACCGTTTTTTGCGGAAAGCGCTTCTTAAACTGTGCCAGCAGCTGCGCCAGCCCCGGCTGGTTTTCAGCTTCAAACGGCTCGCCGCCCAGCAGGGAAAGCCCGGCAATCCACGGCGGCGCGGCAGATTCTATGATTTCGTCAATAAGCCTGCCGTCAAATTCACGCCCGTAATCAAAGCTCCATGCTATTTCATTAAAACAGTCAGGGCAGTGGTGGCGGCAGCCGGACACAAACACAGACGTGCGCACACCTTCGCCGTTGGCAATATCGTTTGTTTTGATTTCAGCTATTTTCATATAACCGCCCTTTCATTTTTTATGAAAGCTAAAGCCGCCGGAGCGCCCGGCGGCTTTTTGCTTACGGAATTTTTTACAAATGCATTACCCTGTCTTTAATTTCCTGAGTTCTGCCCTGATTCCAAAACTGTGTTCCTATATAGCCGCAGGTGCGCCTTGCAACGTTCATCTTGCTTTGGTCTTCGTTGCCGCATTTGGGGCAGCGCCAAACCAGCTTGCCTTCGCCGTTGTCTGCAACAACTATTTCGCCGTCATAACCGCAGCACTGGCAATAGTCGCTTTTTGTGTTGAGTTCGGCATACATAATGTGGTTATAAATATATTGCATAACGCTGAGCACCGCGGGTATATTGTCTTGCATATTGGGCACTTCAATATAACTGATTGCCCCGCCGGGAGACAGCTTTTGGAATTCAGATTCAAACGAAAGCTTTTTAAACGCGTCAATCTGTTCGCAAACATGAACATGATAAGAGTTTGTAATGTAATTTTTGTCTGTAACGCCCTCTATTTTGCCGAAACGCTTTTGAAGGCATTTTGCAAATTTATATGTTGTTGATTCAAGCGGGGTGCCGTAAACCGAAAAGTCAATGTTTTCCTTTTCTTTCCATTGCTTGCAGGCATCGTTTAACTTTTGCATAACCGAAAGGGCGAAATCTTTTGCCCCGTCGTCTGTGTGGCTTTTGCCTGTCATATATTTAACGCATTCATAAAGCCCGGCATAGCCCAGTGAAATGGTTGAATAACCGCCATAAAGCAGCTTGTCTATTTTTTCACCCTTTTTAAGCCTTGCCAGCGCGCCGTATTGCCATAAAATAGGCGCAACATCGCTTGGCGTGCCCTTAAGCCTGTTGTGGCGGCACATAAGCGCACGGTAACACAAGTCAAGCCTTTCGTCAAATATCTGCCAAAACTTTGCCATGTCGCCGCCGGAAGAGCATGCAATGTCAACCAAATTGAGCGTTACAACACCCTGGTTAAACCTGCCGTAATATTTTGGCTTGTTGGTTTCGGGGTCAACATAAGGTGTAAGGAACGAACGGCAGCCCATGCAGGTGTAAACATTTGAATTGCCGTTTTTGTCAATTTTGAGTTCGCGCATTTTCTTTGCCGAAATATAGTCGGGCACCATTCTTTTAGCGGTGCACTTTGCCGCAAGGCAGGTTGTGTCCCAATATTTCGAGCCTTCGCTTACATTGTCTTCGTCAAGCACATAAATAAGTTTGGGGAACGCCGGGGTAATCCACACGCCGCTTTCGTTTTTAACACCCTGAATGCGCTGGCGCAGCACCTCTTCAATAATCATTTTGAGGTCTTCCCTTGTCTGCCCCTCTTCAACTTCGTCAAGATACATGAACACGGTTACAAACGGCGCCTGCCCGTTGGTAGTCATAAGCGTGATTACCTGGTATTGAATCATTTGAACGCCCTTAGTTATTTCATCTTTTACTCTGAGCTCTGTAATCTTGTCTACCTGTTCGTCAGTCGGCTCAATGCCGGCCTCTTTGAATTCGGCGCGCACATCGCTTCTGAACTTTCTGCGGCTCAAGTCAACAAACGGCGCAAGGTGCGACAGGCTTATGCTCTGCCCGCCGTATTGGCTTGACGCAATTTGCGCTATAATCTGTGTTGCAATGTTGCAGGCGGTTGAAAACGAATGCGGCTTTTCAATCATGGTGCCGCTGATTACCGTGCCGTTTTGCAGCATGTCTTCAAGATTAACAAGGTCGCAATTGTGCATGTGCTGGGCAAAATAGTCAGCGTCATGAAAATGAATTATGCCGTTTTCATGAGCTTCAACAATGTCCTGCGGTAAAAGTATGCGCTTGGTAAGGTCTTTTGAAACTTCGCCCGCCATATAGTCACGCTGCACGCTGTTTACAGTCGGGTTTTTGTTTGAATTTTCCTGCTTTACCTCTTCATTATTACATTCTATAAGAGTCAAAATCTGGTTGTCTGTTGTGTTTGACTTACGAATAAGCGAACGGTTGTAGCGGTATTTTACATATCTTTTTGCAACCTCAAACGCGCCCTGCGCCATAATCTGATTTTCAACAATATCCTGAATTTCTTCAACAGAAAGGGCGCGGTTTGCTTTCTTTATTTTAAACTCAGTATATTCCGCAATGTCGTTAATCTGTGACTCGCTGAGCTCCTTTTTTTCACTTGCGGCATTGGCCTTTGTAATGGCGGCCGTAATTTTGGCTAAATCAAAATCTGCTTCCGAACCGTTTCTCTTTATAATTTTCATAATTATTCTTCCCTCTGCACCCGGCAAAAAAATTACAAATTGGTTACACCGGAGCCGCTGTGCTTTTTCATAATAGCAGAATATTGCGGTGTTGTCAAGGGCTTTTCGGCAAAAAATACAAGATATTGTATATTTTTTTTCAAAAAAACTGAAAAATAAACAATATGTAGATTTGCCTTTACATGGCTTTTTTTCGCTGAAATGCGCAAATTCGTTAATCGCCGCGGTTTTTCTGTTTCATGCACGGCAAAAAGGTTACAAAATGTAAATACTATATGTATAACTCAGCCGGAAATACGCACATCTATGGGCCTTTCTGTTTTTTAATAAGCTCTTATTGCAAGCTTTAGCCGGGGCATGCCATTTGAATTTTCAGGGCGTTAAACAATGTATACAAAATTTTTTTCTAAAAAATGCAATTATTGTGTTACTTTAGTATTGCTAAAGAATATTTGCCCATGTTATAATAGCCGTGCAATTCGGAAATTGTTAAAAAATTAACAAACCGAAACGCAGCAATATTATATAATGTTTGGGGGTTATGCTATGGACGCATACAGAAATTTCAAAAAAGGCGCATGGTGCAATGAAATAAACGTGCGCGACTTTATAAATAAGAATTACACCGCTTATGACGGCGACGCGTCTTTCCTTGCCGCGCCGACCGAGCGCACCGAAAGGGTGTCAAACAGGCTGTCTGAATTGTTGATAGCCGAAAATAAAAAGGGCGGCGTGCTTGACGTTGACGCAGACAGAGTTTTGAGCCTGCTTTCGCACGAGCCGGGCTATGTTATAGAAAAAGACGACATCATAGTAGGGCTGCAAACAGACGAGCCGCTCAAAAGGGGCGTTTCACCTTTTTCCGGCTTCAGAAACGCCGTGCAGGCATGCGAAGCATATGGTTATAAAATGTCTAACAAGGTAAGAGAGGCTTTCACTTACAGAACAACGCACAACACAGGCGTTTTCAGGGTTTACACAGATGAAATAAAGAAAGCGCGCCACGCCGGGCTGCTGACAGGCCTGCCGGACGCTTATGCAAGGGGCAGAATTATAGGCGATTACCGCCGCATTGCCCTTTACGGCATGGATTATTTGATTGAGGCAAAGAAGCTTGACAAAAAGAAGCTTGGCCAAAAAGATGTGCTTGATGAGGAAACCATACACCTGCTTGAAGACCTTGCAAAGCAAATTGAATTTATGAACGACCTTAAAATAATGGCAAAGCAATACGGCTATGACATTTCGGCGCCTGCCACAAACGCTTTTGAAGCCGTTCAGTGGCTGTATTTCGGCTATCTTGGCGCTATTAAAGAGCAAAACGGCGCTGCAAATTCAATTGGCAGAATCGCCGAATTTATAGACTGCTATATTGAAAGAGATTTGGCAGAGGGCACGCTTGACGAAACAGGCGCTCAAGAGCTTATTGACGACCTTGTTATAAAGCTGCGCCTTGTGCGCCACCTGCGCACCCCTGACTATAACGAGCTTTTCGCCGGCGACCCGGTGTGGGTTACCTGTTCGCTGGGCGGCGTTACCACAGACGGGCGGCACATGGTGTCAAAAACATCTTACCGCTTTTTGCACACGCTTTACAATTTGGGCCCCAGCGCAGAGCCGAATTTAACTGTGCTTTGGAGCGACAAGCTGCCGCAGAATTTTAAAGATTACTGCGCGCAGGTTTCAATTGACACAGATTCAATTCAATATGAAAACGACGATGTAATGCGCCGCGATTTTGACGACGATTATGCAATTGCCTGCTGTGTTTCGGCAATGAAGGTTGGCAAGCAAATGCAGTTTTTCGGCGCAAGGTGCAACCTGGCAAAGGTGCTGCTGCTTACGCTCAACGGCGGCAGAGACGAAGCAGAGGGCGTGCAGATAGCGCCCGCAAGCGAAGCTTTCGGCGAAGAAGTGCTTGATTATGACAAGGTGCTTGACGGCTACAAAAAGTACATGGCGTGGACTGCAAGGCTTTATGTCAACACAATGAACATTATTCATTATATGCACGACAAATATGCATATGAAAGGCTTATGATGGGCCTGCACGACACAGACGTTGAAAGGCTTATGGCTTTCGGCATTTCCGGGCTTTCCGTTGCGGTTGATTCGCTTTCCGCAATAAAATATGCCAAAGTAACGCCAATTAAAAATGAAAACGGAATCATTACCGACTTTAAAACCGAAGGCGACTTTCCTAAATACGGCAATGACGACGACAGGGTTGACGACATTGCTAAAATGCTGACCGAATATTTTTACAAAGAGCTTTGCAAGACCCCCGCTTACAGAAACGCGAAGCACACGCTTTCAATATTGACTATAACTTCAAACGTTATGTATGGCAAAAAAACAGGCGCCACGCCTGACGGGCGCAGGGCCGGCGAGCCGTTTGCCCCGGGTGCAAACCCAATGCACGGCAGAGACTGCGAGGGTGCGCTTGCATCGCTCAATTCTGTTGCAAAGCTTGAATATTCCTGCTGCCAAGACGGAATTTCAAACACATTTTCAATTACGCCGGACACACTGGGCACTGACAATGACAGCAGGGTGCATAATCTGACGCGCATGCTTGACGGGTATTTTGCGCAAGACGCGCACCATTTAAACGTAAATGTGCTTGACCGCCAAAAGCTTATTGACGCCATGAATGACCCGACGCTTTACCCGTCTCTTACAATTCGTGTTTCAGGCTATGCTGTGAATTTCAACAAGCTCACGCGCGAAAAGCAGGAAGAGGTAATCAGCCGCACATTCCACACCGCTATTTAACGCTATGGAAGCTGAAATTCATTCGTTTGAAAGCATGGCCGCGCTTGACGGGGACGCGCTGCGATACGGAGTTTTCTTTTGCGGCTGCCCGCTGAGGTGCGTGTACTGCCACAACCCGGACACATGGTTTGGGTCAGGGAAGCTTTACACGCCGCAGCAGCTTGCCGCAAAAATAAAGCGCTATAAAACCTATTTCAAGGGCGGCGGCGGGGCGACTTTTTCAGGCGGCGAGCCGCTTTTGCACGCAGATTTCATAAATGAAACCGCCTCTTTGCTGGGGAAATACGGCATAAATTACTGCCTTGACACTTCGGGCAGCGTGCCGCTGAGCCCCGCTGTTGAAAAATGCCTGCGCGGCGCAGAGCTTGTAATTTTGGACATAAAATTTTATAACGGCGAATTATATAAAAAGTACACAGGCGGCAATTTTGAAAATTTTGTGAAAGTCGGCGATTTTTGCACAAAAAACAACATAAGGCTGTGGCTAAGAACAGTTGTTGTGCCGGACATAAATGACAGCGAAGAGGAAATTTTAAAATATAAAAATTTCGCGGCGCGTTTTAAATATGAAAAATATGAATTGCTGCCGTTTCACACAATGGGCTTTTTCAAATATGAAATGCTGGGCATTGAAAACCCGCTTGCCGGCACGCCGCCGCTTTCGCACGAAAGGCTTAAAGAGCTGCAAAATATTTAATCGGGCTTTGGCTG
>JAJQIJ010000005.1 GCA_021199275.1 Clostridiales bacterium | reverse complement strand
GTATATGTTAATAACCTAAAATTAACTTAAAAGATTATAAAAATATTGCATATTTCTTGAAATTTTCCTGCTCTTTTGCTAATATATATTCAAAGAATACAACTAATAGATTTTGGGGGTTAATATGGAAGCTTTAACACTTACCGTTGGCGACAGTATTGACAAATTGTTTTATAGCTTTGATTATGCAATTTTCAGCTTTTTCGGCTCTATTCAAAACACTGTTTTCAATTACATAGCCAAGTTTTTCACCACATTCGGCGACGAAAATTTTGTTATACCCATGGCGGTTTTGGGCGTTATACTTATGTGCTTTAAAAAAACACGCAAATTCGGCTTTGCGCTCACCTTTTCAATTGTCATTGGCACATTGATTACAAATGTGGCTGTAAAGCCGCTTGTTTTAAGAATCAGGCCATATAACACATTGCAGGCAGACGCGGCATATATGGGCTGGTACACATTCGCCGGCGCGCTGAGCGAAAGCGACTATTCATTTCCTTCCGGCCACACAACAGCAGCTTTTGAAATGGCTGTTTCAATGTTTCTTGTTTTCAAAAACGAACACAAAAAGAAAATCGCATGGGTTTTCCCGGTAATTGCAGTTTTTACAATGTGCAGCAGAGTTTACCTTATGGTGCATTATGCAACAGATGTGCTTGCCGGCATGGTTGTGGGCACTGTTGCGGGCATAGCCGGGTATTTCCTTATGAAGCTGTGCATTAAGCTTATAAGCGATGTTAAGCCGTTTACATATCTTGACAGGGTTGACTTGGGCAAAATTATTAAAATAAAGTCAGATAAAATTGACTCATCTAAAATCGGCGCCGCTTTAGTTGGCATATTTGTTGCTGTGTTTTTTGTAATTACATTTGTTTCGTCTGCGTCTGAAGGCGGCGACAGCGCCATACGCTGCGCATATAACGGCGACTATGACTGCTATAATGAAGCCAAGGTTGACGACGAAGATTACCCTGCGATAGACGGCGAATATTATTGTAAAATTCACTGGAAAGAGCTTATGGGCGTTGAATAGCTCCATGCCCAATTACACCGGGGCATAAGCGCCCGCCTAAGCGGGGCTCACCCCGCTAAATGTTGGTGTTCGGGCTAAGCCATCAATTAAAAAATTAAGAAAAGCACCCCAAAGCCTAACGGCTTGCATGGGGTGTTTTTTATGTAAAATTCAATAAGGTGATTTTTTCAGGGCGACATGCTGCTATGAAAAATGTTTTAGCACGGCTAAAGCAATAACGCTGTGCCCCAAGTCAGTCGGGTGAATGCCGTCTAAAGACAATTTTTGCGGCTCTGTCTCAGCTTGAGCTTTATTGAATTCTGCTTGCAGGTCAACAATTTCAGCACCGTTTTCGCGTGCCATTTCAGAAAGAATTTCAATATAATTGTTTAAAATGCGGTGAAACGGCATTTTTTCTTCAACAGAGTCAATAAGAAAAGGCAGTAACACAAGAAGCCGGGTGTTTGCAAGTTCTGCGCTGAAGCGCCTGTAAATTTCTGACATATGCTCTTTAATCGGGCGGTTAAGCGGCGGGTACTGTTCTGGAACATAATTTTCCCACGCGTCATTTACGCCTATAAGCATGACTATGACATCAGGCTTTAAATCAATGCAGTCTTTTGTCAGTCTGTCGTACACATGGTATGTCCTGTTAGATGCAATGCCTTTATAAAAGAACTTAAGCCCTTTATGCTTTTTTTTGAGCTCTTTTGACACCTGCAGGGCATAAATGTTTTTGCCGTGTATTTTTCTGTTTTCGCGCCTGTTAAATTTTATGTCGGTAATGCTGTCTCCCAAAAATAAAATTTTTGAATTGTCTTTAATTTCAATCATATTTATTTCCCCGTAAAACATTAAGAGCAAAGAGTAATTAACAATTTAAATTACATAATCAACAGCCACGCTGCTTTGGGTAACGGCATGCATATGGGCCTTAACAACGTTACAGTGATATTCGTCGTTTTGATATTTGTCCAGCGCTGCTTTGTCATCAAGCACAACCTGCAAAATTATGTCATATGAACGTGATGAATGAAGAAAATCAACGCCAACCTCTATGCCCCTGAGCAAGGCAACATTACCCTGCATAGACATAAGTATATCCGCCGCTTTTTCACATTCTGCACGGCTGTTATCTTTTAGTTTAAAGCAAACAATATGTTTTATCATTTCGACACCCCTTGTCAGTTATACACTGCGAATAGACTCAGCATTAGCCACAGTTAAAAAAGAGGCTGTCACCTGACAGCCTCTGATATATCAGCCTTTTATTTGCTTTGCTATTTCTTCAGCAAAGTTTTCTTTTTTCTTTTCAATGCCTTCGCCCCTGGTCATGCGAATAAAGCCGTTTGCCTTAATTTCAGTGCCAAGAGATTTTGCAACTGAATCTATATACCCCTTTACAGAGCCCTGGAAAAGGTCTGAACGAACAAATTCCTGCTCAACAAGGCAGTTTTCTTTGTAATACTTGCCCATTTTGCCCGCTGCTATTTTTTGCAGCACAGCTTCAGGCTTGGAAGCCATTTTGGGGTCTTCTTTCATTTGCGCTGCAAGTATTCCCTTTTCATATTCAATTACACTTGCAGGAACAGACGCTTCGTCTAAATAAGCGGGGCTCATTGCGGCAATCTGCATTGCAATATTTTTGCCCATTTCGTCAAATTCAGAAGCATTAGCAGCTGATTCGTCTGCAACGTCAAACCCAACCATTACGCCTACAGAGCCGCCGCCGTGCACATAAGTTGCAACTGTGCCCTGCATGGTTTCAAAGCGGCGAATTTTCATGTTTTCACCTATTGCCAAAATCAGGTCGTTAAGAGCCTGCGTAACTGTTCTGCCGTCAGCATATTCTGCCTCTGCCAGCTCTTCAACAGTTGTAACGCCGGTTTTAAGCACAACCTTTGCGCAGTTTGTTACGAAATCTATGAATTTTTCATTTTTTGCAACAAAATCTGTTTCTGAATTAACTTCAATAACTACGCCCTTTTTAAGTTCAGGGTCTGAATATGAAAGTACAACGCCCTCTGCCGCAATTCTTGCAGCTTTTTTCTGTGCGGCGGCAAGGCCCCTTTCGCGCAGAATTTCAACCGCCTTGTCCATATCTCCGTCAGCTTCTGTAAGAGCCTTTTTGCATTCCATCATGCCAACGCCCGTTTTTTCACGCAGCGCCTTTACGTCTTGTGCTGTAAAAGCCATATTTATTCCTCCTGTAAATTACTGTATTATTCAGCAGCTTCTTGTGCATTTTCCTGCGCCGGTGCGGCTGTTTCTGCAACAGGCGCTTCGCTGTCTTTTGCAATGTCGCTGCCGTCTCTGCCTTCAATAACAGCGTTTGCCATGGCGCCGGCTATAAGCTTAACCGCGCGTATCGCGTCATCATTACCGGGAATTACATAATCTATTTCGTCAGGGTCGCAGTTAGTGTCAACAATGGCAACAATCGGAATGCCAAGCTTCATGGCTTCTGCAACGGCTATTCTTTCCTTGCGCGGGTCAACAATAAACATTGCCTGGGGAATATCTTTCATGTCTTTAATACCGCCAAGATATTTTTGAAGCTTTTCGATTTCAAGGTTAAGCCCGGCCGCTTCTTTTTTAGGCAGCAGGTCAAACGTGCCGTCGTCACGCATGGCTTCAAGCTGGCCCAGACGTGCAACACGGCTGCGAATTGTTTTAAAGTTTGTAAGCATGCCGCCCAGCCAACGCGCGTTTACATATGGCATAGAGCAGCGTTCCGCTTCCTCTTTAATGGAATCTGCGGCTTGCTTTTTTGTTCCAACAAAAATTATTGACCCGCCTTCCTGAACAAGCTCGCGCACGAAAGCATATGCTTCGTCAAGCTTTTTAACTGTTTTTTGCAGGTCAATAATATATATGCCGTTTCTTTCCGTAAAGATGTATTCCGCCATTTTGGGGTTCCATCTTCTGGTTTGGTGCCCGAAATGCACGCCGGCTTCGAGCAGCTGTTTCATTGATACTACGTTTGCCATTTAAATTCCTCCTTTAAGGTTGTTCCTCCATTGCTTTCAATGGCATGCCCTCTAATTAATAACCTTGGGGCCGAAAGCAATGTGTGTATTCTTGCGAATGCTGGAATATAATAGCATATATAAAAAAATTTTGCAAGTATTATTTAAAATAAATATATTAAATAATGGCGCCTGAGTTATTTAACATGCTAAATATACAGTTTTTCAACCTGGCGGCGGGCAAAGGCTTCTTCTTTATCTTCAAGCTTTGGCAAAACGGCGATATCATATTTGCGCCTGAGCGCAATTTGCAGCAGCATATCTGCAAAGCGCGGGTTTTTCGGCAGCAGCGGCCCATGGCAATATGTGCAAAAGGTGTTATTATATCTTAACCCCTCTGTTTTGTCCTGCCCATTATTGCCAAAGCCCTTTATTACTCTGCCCAGCGGCTGTAATCCTGCGCCGAGATATGTTTTTCCGGCATGGTTTTCAAAGCCTATTATTTTCATTTTTTCAGCTGTGCAAAAAGCGTAATTGCCTATCATTCTGTCTTTCCCGGCAATTGTATAAAAATCAAATATGCCTGTAAAATTCATTTTTTCACCGCTTTGAGAGCGGTAATATTTCCCAAGCAGCTGAAAGCCGCCGCATATAGCCAAAATAACTGTGCCGCTTTCTATTTGCGCATTTAAGATTTCGTCTGTTTTAAGCGCCAAATCTTTTAAAACAAGCCCCTGTTCCCTGTCCTGCCCGCCGCCTATAAAAATAATGTCAAACCCCTCTTCCAGCAACACACCGCTTTCAAGCGCTTTTACTTGCACGTCAATATTACGCATAAGCAGGCGCTCTTTTAAGCACTGTACATTGCCGGTGTCGCCATATAAATTCAGCTGTTCGGAATAAAGGTGTGCAATTTTAATAATCATTGCCAAAACTCCCTTTTGCGGTATTTTTTTGCAAAATACGGGCGAATTTCCATCATTGCTGTATAGGTTGCGGCAATAATGGTGGGGCCGCTTTCGCAAACGGCATAAAATTCCTTTTTTGACTTTATTATTTTTGCACTGTATCCGCCGTATTTCAACCTGAGCGCCATGTCGCCGGAACGTGTGCCGAATGTGTAAATCTTTTTGACTGAGCTGCCGATTTTTATGTCGGCGTCCCAAATCCAGGAAACATCGCGCCCGTCTGCACTTTTGTCGTTTAACACAAAAATCAGATTGTCTGCTTTCATTGAATAAATATAATTTATGCTTTGCGTAAGTCCTACCGGGTTTTTAACCAACAGCATTTTTATTTTACCAAAGCTTTCCATTCTGCCGAATGCGCCGGAAAAACCGGCCAAAGCATTTTGAATGTCTTTCTTTTCTGCACCAAGCTTTGAAAGAACAGCCGCTGCGGCTATTGCGTTATAAATGTTGTAAATTCCGCCTGTGCCTATTTTCAAAACCGTGTTTTCAGCGCCCAGCCTTGCTTCAACAAGCGAATATTCACCTGTTATTTCAATTATGCGCGTTACTGAATATTCGCCCTTTTCATGCCCGTAACCGCACCTTTTGCAATAAAATGCGCCCAGGTGTGCATAGGTTTTATATGAATAAAAATATTCGCACCCGCAAAAGCGGCAAAAGCATTCGTCAGCCATGCCGCCCATATTCAGCTGCATTTCAAGTGAAAATGTTGTATAGCCTGCCCCAAGACTGTGCAGGCTGAACACCATTGGGTCGTCTGCATTTAAAACAAGAAACGGTCGCCCCATATTCCTGACTCCGGTTTCTATAGCCGCAAGTGTAGACATGACTTCGCCGTATCTGTCCAGCTGGTCACGAAATATATTTGTTACAACCAAAATTTCGGCATTTAAATATAAGCTCACTCTTTTCAATGCATTTTCATCACATTCAACAATTGCATACTGTGCTTTTGTTTTGCCTAACATATTGGCGTTATTTACAAAAGACGCTGTAATGCCCGTTATTAAATTAGCGCCCGAACGGTTTATAAAGCAGCTTTTACCCGCTGCCTTGAGTCCCTGCTCTATCATTGCCGCGGTGGTGGTTTTGCCGTTTGTGCCTGTTATAATTATAACTTTTACGCCCCTTGACAAATCACGCAATATGTCTGGTTTTATATAAAGCGCAGCGCGCCCGGGCGCCGTTGTAGCCCCCCTGCCAAGCAGCTTTAAAACAGCTTTTACCGCCTTTGCAAACAGTAAAGCCACAGTTCTTTTAATATTATTTAACATAGTATAATATATTTAAATATTATCAAATTATGCTGAAACGTAAATTTTCAATATGACGCCTGAAAAACAAAACAAATGCATTTTAAAAAGTTAAACGATAAAAGGAAGGGGCTAACTACCCCTTCCTTTATATATAAAGATATATAACGAACATGCTTTTCGGCAAAAATCAGCCGAGCAGCTCTTTTAAAATTTTAGTTACTTCACCGGCCGAAGCCTTGCCCCTGAGAGCGCGCATTGACTGGCCTATAAGGAAATTGAAAGATTGGGCTTTGCCGCCCTTATATTCGGCAACAGCCTTTTGGTTTTCGGCAATAACGCTTTCAATGGCGTCTTTTATAGCAGATGTGTCAGACATCATTTCCATGTTGTTTTCTTTTATATATTGCTCTGGGGAAACATTACTGTCAAACACGGCTTTGAAAACTTTTTTTGCTGAATCACGGCTTATTTTCCCGCCTTTTAACATGTTTATAATGTTGCCAAGGGAATCTATGTTAAAATTCATATTTTCAGGCAGAGTTGAACTTTCGTTTAAGTGCATCATGAGCTCGCCCATAATCCAGTTGGCGCTGTCTTTAGGGCTGCCGGTTATTTCTGCAGTCCTTTCAAACAGCCTTACAAAATAAACAGACGAGCAAATCATAGACGTGTCATATTCAGACAGTGAAAATTCGTTCATATAACGCGCTTTTTTAACTTCAGGCAATTCGGGCAGCGCATTTTTAATGTCGCTTACATATTTTTCGCTAAGCTGCACAGGCGGCAAATCAGGGTCAGGAAAATATTTATAGTCCTGCGCGTCTTCCTTGCTGCGCATTGCATATGAAGTGCCGCGCGCGTCGTCCCACCGGCGTGTTTGCTGCACTATTTTTTCACCGCTTTCAATCAGGTCAATCTGGCGGCGCGTTTCATTTTCAACGGCACTGTGAATTGCTTTGAAAGAATTTATATTTTTCATTTCAGTTCTTGTGCCTAATTTTGAAGAGCCTTTAGGCATAACCGAAACATTTACGTCTGCACGCAAAGAGCCCTCTTGCATTTTGCAGTCGGAAACACCGCAATATTGCAATATTGCGCGCAGCCTTTCAACATATTCAACAGCTTCGTCAGCAGAAGAAATGTCAGGCTCTGACACGATTTCAAGCAGCGGCACACCGCAGCGGTTATAATTTACAAGCGTGCAGTCTGACCATTCGTCGTGCACAAGCTTACCTGCGTCTTCTTCCATGTGAATTTCGTGAATTCTGACTTTCTTTTTGCCGCCGTTAATGCTGTCGTTAATTTCAATGTAACCGTTGCGGCAAATCGGCAAGTAAAGCTGGCTTATTTGATATGCCTTTGGCAGGTCGGGGTAAAAGTAATTTTTGCGGTCAAACTTATTATACATTGTAATTTCGCAGTTGGTTGCAAGCCCTGTTTTAACTGCAAATTCAAGAACTTTTTCATTTAAAACAGGCAATGTTCCGGGCATTCCGGCGCAGATTTCGCACACATGCGTGTTACTGCCGCCGCCGAATTCGGTGGTGCAGGAACAAAATATTTTTGTTTTAGTGGCAAGCTCTGTGTGAACTTCAAGGCCGCAGACGGTACTGTATTCCATTATAATCCCCTTTTATGAAAAGGCAGCCCTTTTAAGGTGCCAATCTGTTGCTTTTTGATAAGCGTTTCCGGCAGACAATATTGTTTTTTCATCAAATGCCCTGCCTATGAGCTGCATGCCGACCGGCATATCAGCCGAATCGAAGCCGCACGGCAGTGCAAGCGACGGCAGGCCGGCTATGTTAATCATAACAGTGTAAATGTCGCCAAGATACATTTTAAGCGGGTCGCTCAGCCCCTGCCCCAATGGCAAAGCCGTGGTGGGCGCAACGGGCCCGAGCAAAAAGTCATATTTTTCAAAAGCTTCGCTGAATGCCCTGACAATAAGCCCCTTGGCTTTCAGGGCTTTGTTATAATAAGCGTCAAAATAGCCGCTGGAAAGCACAAAATTACCCAGCATTATGCGTTTTTTGACTTCCTTGCCAAAACCTTCGGAACGGGATTTGAAATAAACGTCCCGCAGATTGCCGGCATTTTCTGATTTATAGCCGTATTTTATGCCGTCAAAACGTGAAAGATTTGAACATGCCTCTGCACAGGCAATAATGTAATAAGTGGGAACAGCATATTTAACAATTGGCATTGAAAATTGTTCAACAGCGGCGCCGAGTTTTTCAAATTGCCGCGCCGCTTCCAAAACAGCGGCACAAACGCCCGGCTCAATGCCCTCGCCGAAATATTCGGCGGGAATGCCTATTTTTTTGCCCTTTAAGTCATGTGTGTTTATTACTGAGTCAAGTTCAAATTTTTGAACGTCAAAGCTTGTTGCGTCTTTGCAGTCCTTGCCGGAAATCATGTTAAATGCGGCGGCAACATCTGCCACATTTTGGCCAATGGGGCCGATTTGGTCAAGCGAAGAGGCATATGCAATAAGCCCGTAACGCGACACTGCGCCGTAAGTCGGCTTTAAGCCCGTAACCCCGCAAAAGGAACAGGGCTGGCGAATTGAGCCGCCGGTGTCTGAGCCAAGCGCAATTATTGCCTCCCCTGCCTGAACAGCCGCAGCCGCGCCACCCGAAGAGCCGCCCGGCACCTTTTTTTCGTTCCACGGGTTTTTTGTTGCGCCGAAATAAGACGTTTCAGTGGTTGAGCCCATTGCAAACTCGTCCATATTAACCTTGCCGCAAACAACGGCTCCGGCAGCTTTCAGCTTATTAATAACCGTTGCGTCATAAGGCGGCTTGAAATTATAAAGCATTTTTGAAGAGCATGAAGTAATTTCGCCTTTTGTGCAAATATTGTCTTTAATTGCGAAAGGAACGCCGGCAAGGGCGCCTTGCGCTTCGCCGCTGTCAATGAGCAGCTGCGCTTTTTTTGCATTTTCAATAACAAGAGAGCTGTCAAGCCTTACATAACAGTTATAGCTTTCGTCTCTTTTTCTAACCCTGTCAATCACAGCCTGGGCAGCTTCAACACAGGAAATTTCCCTGTTTTTAATTTTTTGTGATATTTGCAGGGCGCCCATTTCAACTAATTCCATAATATACCCCCCGTCAGTCAACAGTTTTCGGCACTACAAACAGCCCGTCTTGGCTTTCAGGCGCATTTGCAGTGATTTCAGCCGGTGTGAGCGACGGCGCCGGAATGTCTTTTCTGAAAACATTGGTTATGGGCAGGCAGTGGCTCATCGCTTCAGCAGAATCTGTGTCAAGCTCACCCAGCATATCAATATATGTTAAAATTTCCTGCAATTCGCTGCTTATTGCCTTTTCTTCGTCTGGCTCAAGGGTTATTCGGGCAAGCGATTCAAGATATTTTATAAGTTCATTGTCTATTTTCATAAAATTCAACAGCCTTTCTTGCCGCAGCTGAAATTAATTATCTGAAACCGGGCGGCGCAGCTTAATGTGCACGTCTCTTAACTGCTGTTCGGTGACTGCTGACGGAGAGCCCAGCAGCACGTCCTGCGCATTTGAATTCATCGGAAAAGCTATTATTTCACGAATGTTTTCTTCGTCTTTAAGCAGCATTATCATTCTGTCTATACCCGGCGCCATGCCTGCATGCGGCGGGGCGCCATATTGAAACGCATTATATAACGCGCCGAATTTTTCCTTAACAGTGTCTTCGTTATAACCGGCTATTTCAAAGGCCTTTACCATAAGCTCGGGCAGGTTGTTGCGCACCGCGCCTGACGAAAGCTCAACGCCGTTGCACACAATGTCATATTGATAAGCAATTATGTCAAGCGGGTCTTGCGTAAGCAGCGCCTGCATGCCGCCGCAGGGCATTGAAAACGGGTTGTGTGTAAAAGTCAGCTTGCCGTCTTCGTCTTCCTCATAAAAAGGAATGTCAACAATAAAGCAAAATTCAAACTTATTTTTGTCTATTAAATCAAGCCTGTTTGCAATTTCAGTTCTGATTAAACCCGCAAGTTCGTTGACGCGCTTTTTCGTGTCGCAAATGAAAAACAATGTGTCGTCTGTTTTAAGCGCAAGCATATCTTTAAGAGTTTGCCTTTGCTCGTCAGTCAAGAACTTGTCAATCGGGCCCTTGTATGACCCGTCAGGCAAAACGGTAATGTAGCCCAGGCCTTTCATGCCAATGTCAAATGCATATTGAGTCAGCTTTTCAAACCAGCCCTTGCTTTGTTTTGCGCACCCGGGCACCACAATGCCCCTGGTGGGCCTGCCCTTAAACGCTTTAAAGTCAACATCTGCAAAAAAGGACGTTAAATCAGCAATTTCAAGCGGGTTTCTTAAATCCGGTTTATCAGTGCCGTATTTCAGCATTGCCTCTTTATAAGGAATTCTTACGAAAGGCCGGACGCTGACCTGTTTGTCTGAAAATTCAACAAACGTGTCGTGCAGCACTTCCTCTGTAACGGCAAAAACATCTTCCTGTTCGGCAAACGCCATTTCAAAATCAAGCTGGTAAAATTCGCCCGGCGAGCGGTCTGCCCTGGCGTCTTCATCACGAAAGCAGGGCGCAATTTGAAAATATTTGTCAAAGCCGGACACCATGAGCAGCTGCTTAAACTGCTGCGGAGCCTGCGGCAGGGCGTAAAACTTGCCTTCGTGCTTGCGGCTCGGAATTATGAAATCGCGCGCGCCTTCCGGCGAAGAGCAGGTTAAAATAGGCGTTGAAATTTCAGTAAAGCCAAGTGAATTCATTTTTTGCCTTAAATAAGATATTACACGGCTTCTGAAAAGAATATTTTCGTGCACCTGCGAATTGCGCAAATCAAGAAAACGATATTGCAGCCTGACATCTTCGCGCGTGGATTTTGAATCTGAAATTTCAAACGGCAAATTTTTTGTGCAGGGCGAAAGCACATGCAGCTTGTCAACCCTGACTTCAAGCAGGCCGGTTGCAAGCTTTTTGTTTATTGTTTCCTCATCTCGCCTAACAACAACGCCCTCAACAGAAATAACGCTTTCTTTTTTCAGCCGGTAAATCAGGCTGCCGTCGTTAACAACAACCTGTGTTATTCCATGTTCGTCGCGCAAATCTATAAAAGCAACGCCGCCGTGGTCTCTTATTGTGTCAACCCAGCCGGCAAGCGTAACGCGCTTTGAAAGGTCTTCAAGCGTAAGTTCATTACAGTTATGTGTGCGGTATGCCATAATATAAGTTTCTCCTTTTCAACAGAGGTTTGCAATTAAAGCCGAAAGACAGCAGCTATACAATGATTTAGTATATCATATAAATTTGAAATTGTACATATATAATATGTAAAAAAATCATTTGATTTTTTCATTTAAAGCATTAAATTTGCCCATATTTAAGAAAAAGCGGCTTGACAAGCGATATATCATTTGTTAAAATTACAACGCATTGTATCCACAGTGAAAAATAGCTTTCACGGGCGGCGGCACGGCGGTTTAATGCCGCACGCTTTCGGAACAGTAGCAGAAAGGAAAATTTAATAATGCAAAATATTGTTAAGACAAAAAAACTTGTCGGCATAGCTGTGTTCACAGCTCTTGTTGTAGTATTGCAATATATAGGCAGCGCTATAAAATTTGGCCCATTTTCAATTTCACTTGTTTTGGTGCCTATTGTTGTGGGCGCTGCTCTTTTCGGTTATAAGGCGGGCATTTGGCTTGGCCTTGTGTTCGGCGCAGTGGTTTTAATTTCGGGCGACGCAGCGGCTTTTCTTGCCATAAACGTGCCGGGCACCATAATTGTATGTCTTGTAAAAGGCCTGCTTGCAGGCTGCGCAGCCGGGCTTGTTTATAAAGCGCTTGAAAAAAAGAGCAAATACGGCGCTGTTATTTCAGCCGCTGTAGTCTGCCCGGTGGTCAATACCGGCGTCTTTTTAATAGGCTGCGCAATATTCTTTATGGAAACAATAAACGGCTGGGCCCAAGCTGCCGGGTTTGAATCTGCCGGTACATATATGATAGTCGGCCTTGTCGGTGTTAATTTCCTTTTTGAAATGGCAGTAAACATAATTCTTTCGCCGGTTATAATAAAGCTTATTGAAATAGGCAAAAAAATGCTGGTTAAAGAGTAAAAAATATTGGGCAAGAAGTCATGCACCCGGGCCGCAGCAGCTGCCGCCCCGGCGCTTAATGGCCCTAAAGCCCTTGTTAAACACATAAACAAAGCAGTAAGCACCGCCGGCTTACTGCTTTATTTTTTAGTTAAACAAAATTTTCTTTTAAAGGCTTATAACAGTTTTGCGCATTACGCCGTGCGCCTGCCGCGCTGTTTTTTAATTAAAATCAAAACCAAGCCGCCAACAGACAGTAAAGCCCCCGGCAATATATATTCTAATATGCCGCTGCCGCCTGCCGCCGGCAGCATAGCGCCCGGTGCGTTAGGCACAGTCAGCGTAATTGCACTGCCGGACGCACTTGCCGTGTAAACGGTGCTGCTGTCGCTTTCTGCCGCAGCGGTAATAGTGCCGTCTGTGTCAACGGTTATTAAAATAGCGCTGTCAAGCAAATAATACCCGTCTGTAGCCTGCGTTTCTGTCAGGCGGTAAACGCCTGCGCTCAGGCTTTCATATGCAAGCTTGCCGCTTTCGTCAGTAAGCTGTTCGGCATATTGCACGCTGGCGTCAGTTACCAGCTCTCCCCCAACTTCCATTAGCTTTTCAAACGCAAAAGACACGCCTGAAAGAGCCGCTTCGCTTACTGCGTCAATCTTGCTGACTGTCAGGTTGTAAAGGAAAAAGCCGCTGTCGTTTGCCGTGCTTGCATATGTGCTGTATGTAAGTTCAGAAGCGTCCGGCATATCTATGTCGGTTATCATTGTGTAGCTTAGACTATAGCCGGAATAAACCGCAGAAGCGTCAGAATCCAGCGCGTCGTCTGCCCCCTCGTTTACCGGCGAAGCAACATAGCCACTTATGTCTGTTGTGCCGGAATAAAACATAAGGGCATATGTGCCGGCGGAAAGATTGTCAAAAAGGAAATTGCCCTGGGTGTATGACTGCGCGTCTTGTGCGCTTGAAGCACTGACTAAGTCTATCTGATAGCCTGTTTCAATAATAACCGGGGTTTCAGTGCCGCTATAGCACACAGCTTCATATTCATTGCCGTCATTCAGCTTTAAAAGCATAACGCTGACTCCGCTCATTGCCTCTTCACCGCTGTCATAAATTCCGTCTCCGTCGGCGTCAAACCATGTCATGCCGCTGAGCGTTCTGTTTACAACACGGCAGCGCGCAGAACTTGACAAATTACCGCGGCTCAGGTTGTTTACTATGTAATCGCCGGCAACGGCTTGTGGCAAATAAAGCGTAATGTGCATTTGAAGCGATTCACCTGCGCCGAGCGTGCCGACTGCCACTATCAGGGCAGGCTCAAAATCTGCCGGCAGCTCTGCTTCGCCGGTGCTGCTGTCTATTACCAGTTCAGACCAAACGGTGCTGTCAGTAAAGTCTTCACTTTCCAAATCTGCGCTGCCGGCCCCGTTATAGCTCGCGTCTGTTGTGTAATAAAAAGTAATATTGCTTAAATCTGCCGTGCCGCTTGACAGTATGGTGAACTCTGTTACATAAACCGTGCCTGTAAAGCTTGACGCGCCGTCATTTTGATATGGCAACCCCTCAACTGCCAAAAGCGACATTGAGCCGGCGCTGTTGTTTTCAATATAAAGTGTAAAGCCCATGCCGGAGCCGACGTCAACAACGCTCTGGTCAGCAAATTTTGCAAGAGAAACAGCAGCGTTTTTGGAAACGGTTATGTCTGTTGAATCATAGTTGCCGTTTGCTGTGCTTATTGCGCGCATATAGTCGCCGCTGCCGTAAACTTCGGCGCTGACTGTCAGCACATCGCCGTCTTGCACGTCAGTGCTTTCAATGCCGGGCGTGCCTATCTGGGCTGAAAAACAAATTTCGTCAAGATAGGTTGTTGCTGTGCTGTTAGGAACGGTAACGCCGGACAAAGTATAAACCAGCGTAGTAACCGTGGTGGTATTGCCGCTGCCGTCGTCTGTTGTGCTTACTTGAACAGTAAGCGTTACTGTTATTTCAGCGCCGTCTTCTGCCGTGTAAGTCACGCTGCCGTTTTCGGAAAGCTGCGTGCCGTCTGTCACCGTGCCCTGCACGCCCTCTCCGTTACTTGCATATGTTCCGCCTATGTAAGACGAGCCCTCAATATATGTCAGCCCGTCAGGCAAAGTCACAGTCATGGTTACAGTGGTGGTGGCGTCGCTGCCGGTTTGGCCGTCATATGCATTTGTTGTTATGGTGCCGCTTAGCGCATAGTCAACTATTCGCTGGTTTGTGTCCATGTCGTAAGTGGTTTTCACACTCCCGCCGCCGGACGTTTGCAGGGTGCTTATGCTGACGCCTGAATTGTAGCCCAAAACAAGGCAAGAGTCGCCATAGTAGTAATAAGCAGAACTGCCGCCGTCATAAACAGTGTTTGTATAAACATAGCCGTTTTCATCATAAGACGCTTTAACGTAATTTCTTATATAATTTGACGTGCTGCTGGTGCCGTCTTCGCCGCCGTTATACCAGGCTGCTGTTGGGTAATCAGCGTAAGATGCGGCATAAGCTACTTCATCAGTGCTTTCCTCTGCCCCGTCAATTGTGGTGCGCAGCGGAATTACCTTTGCGGCAAGCGCCGCAAGCTCGTCAGAGTCCATTTCTATAATTTCGTCTTGCGTATATTCGTCTGTTGCTGCTGCAAGCTCTTTTATTCGCCAGGCTGTGCCGCATGCTGACACCATGTAAACCTGCCCCGCTTCGGCTTCAGGGTTAACGGAGCCCCTAAGGTAAAACTCTGAAGCGCCGGCTCTGCGCTGGGCTAATACGCCGACGCAGGTATAGCCCGCATCTTGCAGGGCGGAAAGAGATGAAAAATAAACTAAATCGTCTATGTCTGCCATAATCATTTCTTCGTCATAGCCGTCTTCGCCCGGCGACAAACCGCCATGGTCCCACCCGGTGCCGTCTGCCTTAGCAGCCCACACGTAAGTGGTGTAACTTGAACTTCGCGAAAAAATAGTTCCGTCCGGCACAAAAAAGGCGTCGTCAAATTTTATCAACACGTCTGCCGCAGCACCCTGGTATTCCATTTCGCCATTGCTCATTGATACAGTGCTGTAAATGCTTAGCTTGCCGCTTTGCAAAACCCAGTCTTTTGGGTAATATTGACACCCGCTTGTAAGTGCGGTTTCACTGGTGTTCCAAGTGGCATAATATGCTTTGTATACTATTGGTTGTGTGATAGACCCTGTTATAGCCAGCGCTGAAGTAATGCTTGCTAAATCATCATTAGTTCTGGCTTGGTTTGAATTGTCGTCTACCGAGTCAAGCGTGGCGCCGCTTAGCGAAGTCATTTGCAGCGAAGTGTCCTGAACCTTTGTGGTAAATGAGCCGGTGCCATATTCGTCTGCAATATAGGTGGAACTTACCAAATTTCCGTTTTCGTCATATTCATATGAATAAAACGGCTGCACCAACACTATTTCGCCGCATGAAAAGCACCATGTGTCAATGTCCCAATAGCCGGAAATAGTGCTTGGGTTATAATAGGTGGTGCCTGAGTTGCCGCTAACAACATTAGAGCTGGGAATATGTTCGGCATTAATTTGGTAATTTGTAACTGATACTGTTAAAGTGCCGTCTGCATTTTTGACTGCGCTCCAGTCGCCGCCGTCATAGGCGCTGCGATTCTCATTATTATTAACTATTGTGTTATACACCCCGCCTTGTGCACTATTGCTGTGTATTCCGTCAGGCATATCGCGGTCTTGTTTTGACTGGGCCGTTGAATTTTCGTCAAACGCCCAAACAAGCGGGGCATAGGCGCTGTCTGAATCAAATGTTACCGTGGTGCTTTTCCCGTTTGCGTTAGTATATGTGTAACTGGAAGTCAGGGTAAGTGTAAATGTGATTTCCTCACCCTCTTTTGGCAGCTCCACGCCGCGCAAGCCGCTGCCGCTCTCTTTGCATCTGATTTGCAGATTTATGCCCCAAATGTTCAGCCTGCCGTAAACTGTGCCCGCGTCTGAATCAAGCGCAAGGCTTGTGCCTGTGCTGAAATCATAGGTGCTGAGATATGAATATGCCCCGTAAGCGGAGTTGCCGGTAAGACTTACGTTATAATTTGCAATGGCTGATATAGTAACAGCAGGTGTGTTTATTGTGAAATATTCTGTTTCGCCATGTGTTGCACAGACATTTGAATTGCCGGTTACAACACCGCCGGCATAATCTGCCGTGCCCCAGTTGCTGTAGTCAACGCCAACCTCATTGCCCTCTAACCAAAATGTGAAAGTCGGCTGAATGGTGTCGCCGTTTTTCATTGCCAAGGCGCGAATTGCAAGAGTCAGTTCCTGCGTGCTGGCGCCTATAGCGTGCGTGTTGCCGGACGCCGGGGTCCACAAATAATAACCGCGCAGCACCTGGCAGGTCACCCCGTCTATTTCTTCCTCTGTTATAATATAAACAGCGTTTTTAGCGGAAAGCCATGTCATACGTTCCTCTTCAAAGCGCGATTCAGTGCTGTCGCCCTGAAGTATAAATTCAAAATATAAATTCCCCTGGTAATATGTTTGATAAGGCGCGTCGTTTCGCACAGTGCTTGTGAAAGTTACCGTGTAAGTTGCCGCGTCAAATGTGCGCAGCACATTGTCTGCGTCTGTTGTGTCATTGCCGGCGCCTTCTTCAGAGTCCCACGGGGAGCTGCCCGTGCGCATAGAATAGCCTGACTCTGTTTCGCTGTCTTCAGTCATGCCCACATCGGTAAGGTAAGCATAGTCGCCGTCAAGCTCGCTGCCTATGTCGCCCTGGTCTTCGGTGCTGGCTATTGCTATGCCGTAATCTGAAAAAGAGTCTGTGCAAAAGCTTATGTTCTGCACCCCGTCGTCTAAGCTGGTTTCGGCGGCTATTTCATATATTTCCCCGTTTGTATAATGTGTAACGGCATACTGTGCTTCATTTTGAGAATCAACAGCCTGAAAAGAAAAAACCACCTCTACCCCGGCAGAGGGCTCAACCTCTTGCCCATTGGAGGAAAGGCTTATATTAAACAGGCGAAATTCAAATTCACCGTCATATTCATAAAGCTGCGCCGCTTCGGCTGAGCGTTCAAGGTATTCTTGAGAATCTGCCGCGTATTCGCTGACTGAAAGCTCAGTGTCAGCAGGTAGCCCGGCTTCGTCATTAAAGCTTACAGCTACAGTGTAATCGTCACCCACAGCCGTCAACACAGTTTTAGCGCCGAGTTCGGCTGCAAACACAGTAAAAGTCAGCCCCAGGGCAACACAAAGTGTCAGCACAATTAACGGCAGCTTTTTTACCTTTCGCATACTAATACCACCTTAAAATTAATAAAAATAACTAATTAAGTATAATATAATTA
>JAJQIJ010000038.1:12617-18071 GCA_021199275.1 Clostridiales bacterium | reverse complement strand
ACATTTACAGCACATGGTATTCAGCCACAAAGGCATTAATAAATGAATACCACAATGCAGCCGTGTCATTTGACGGCACAAAGCTTACGCTTGAAGCCGGGGAAAGCACCACGCTGACAGACAGTAACGGCTATTTGCAGTATTATCCGAATTTTAATGAAAGCGTAAAGAATGTAACGTATAAGCACACAAAGGGGTCAAATTCAATGACGGTCAGCGTGTCTGAATCTGCAACAGCCGGCAAAACCAGCACGTTTAATTCAGCGGACAGCGCGGGTGTATATATTGCCATTCCTAAAGACACGGGCTGGAGCGACACGGTAACATACAATTCCGAATACAACTTTGATATGTATTATGGCTTTTACAGTTACCAAAACCTGTTTTATTCAAAGTTTGCCAACCCTGAAAGCACGCAGGATTTCACCGTGCAAGTAACTATTGAAGAAACTCCACCTTTAACAGGGGATTTAACAATAGTTAAAACAGCAGACGATAGTGCTGCCTTTGGCGGTGACATGTCAATTTTCAAATTTAAGATTACAAGTACAGACGGTTATAGTAAATCTGTAAAACTGGGCGCGGACGGTACATATACATTAACCGGTTTAGACGTCTATGATGACGAGGGCAACTTAATAGTATATACCATTAAAGAAAAAGACAAACCCACAAGATATGTAACACCGGCAACTCAGAGCGTAACGCTGAAAGAAGACACGACTGTTAAAGTGTCTTTTAACAATACACCTAAGACAGGCGATTTATATGTATATAAATCATCTGACGACGGGGTAATAAAAAATATAAAATTTACAATAACTTGGACATATGCGGGCAAGGAATATACCCAAAGTGAAACCACAAATTCAGAGGGCATTGCTAAGTTCACCGACTTAGACGTCTATGATATTGATGATACTAAGATTGTATATACAATATCTGAAGCAAATGTGCCAACAAGATATTATACCCCTGATGAAATAGAGGTTAAACTCATAACGGACGATGTGCAGGAAGTGGATATTACTAATGAAATAAAAAGAGGTAATTTATATGTTTACAAAAATTCAGAAGACAGTATTATAAGTGGACTTGACATAACCATAACGTTCGAGTATGACGGCAAGGAATATACCCGGAGTGAAACCACAAATTCGGACGGTGAGGCGAAATTTGAAGATTTAAGGGTTTATGACACAGATAACACGAAAATCACATACACAGTGTCAGAAACAAACGTGCCACTGAGGTATTATACTCCTGACAATATAACAGTTAAATTAACTGCTGATGAAACAAAAGAAGTTACACTTACCAACGACCTAAAAAAGGGCGACTTAAAAATAGTCAAGACGTCAGAGGACGGCGTGGTAAAGGGCTTTACGTTTAAGGTGGTCGGCACAGACTCAAACGGCGACACAGTGTACAGCAACACGGTAACCACCGGCAGCGACGGCACAGCCACGCTGACAGACCTTTATGTATATGACAGCGCAAACAAAAAAATTAAATACACAGTAACGGAAACAAACGTGCCGGTGAGATATGTTACGCCTGACAGCGTAACGCACACCTTAACGGCAGACGACACAACGGAGTTTTCCGTGTATAACGAACACAAAAAAGGCAATTTAAAAATCATTAAAGTTGAAGAAACCGGCACTGTCTATGACAGCACGTTTGAAAACGGCAGCGGCTGGACTTTCACCGTGTCTTACACATGGAACGGCAAGGAATACAGCAAAACGGTGACAACGTGGAGCCACGGAACATATACTCTTGAAGACTTGCCCGTATATGACACGGACAACAGCAAGGTTGTGTACACAATAAGCGAGGGCAGCAAGTCAGACGGCAGCACAATTAATTATGTAACGCCTGACAACCAGAGCGGCACGCTCAGCTGGGAAAGCGCGGAATATAACCTGACGGCGGAATTCACCTTTACCAACTATTTAAAGCGCTGGAGCGCCACTGTAACTAAGACAGACAGCGAAACGGCAGAACGCGCCCAGGGCGACGCCACGCTTGCGGGCGCAGTTTACGGCGTGTATAAGGGCGGCGAGCTGGTTGACACATATACAACAGACAGCGCCGGGCAGTTCACCACTAAATATTACATCTGCGGCGCCGACTGGACAATTGCCGAAATAACCCCAAGCGAGGGGTATTTGCTTGACGAAACGGAATACGCGGTTGGCGCTTCGGCGGGTAACTTCACACTTCGGTATAACAGCGTCAGCAACAGCGTGACCGAAGACGTCATTAAAGGAAAAATATCAATAATTAAACACGCTGACGACGGCAGCACGCAGATTGAAACGCCGGAAGAGGGCGCCACGTTTGAAATTTATTTAAAATCCGCAGGAAGTTATGACGAAGCGGCAGAAACCGAACGCGACATATTGGTGTGCGACGAGGACGGCTATGCTGTGTCTAAGGAGCTGCCCTATGGCGTGTATACCGTGCACCAGACTTATGGCTGGGACGGCACGGAATATATAACTGACTTTGACGTGTATATATCGACTGACGGCAAGGTATATAAATATTTAATCAATAACGCGCCGTTTGAGTCATATGTTCAAATCATAAAAACAGACGCGGAAACGGGGGTTACAATTCCGTATGCTGGCGCAGGCTTTCAGATTTACGACAGCGCGGGCGAGCTTGTAACCATGCAATATACATACCCGTCCGTCACCGTGATTGACACGTTTTACACTAACGCGGACGGTTATTTAATTACGCCCGAAAAGCTTGATTATGGCGAATATACCCTTGTTGAAGTACAGGCGCCTTATGGCTATGTGCTTGACAGCACCCCTGTGTCGTTTAGCGTTGAACGGGGCGCGTCATATTATGATGATGAATATAATATAACGATAATTGACATCACCGCCAAAGACATGCCGCAAAAGGGCGTTATTGAAATAACTAAAACAGGCGAAGTGTTCAGCTCTGTTTCTTCAGAAAACGAAAACGGCACATATACGCCTGTATATGAAGATGATACGCTTGCCGGCGCCATATTTGAAATTTACGCGGCAGAGGACATAAGCACGCCTGACGGCACGTTAAGATACAGCGCCGGTGAGCTGGTTGACACTTTAACCACCGGCAGTGACGGCACAGCCGCAAGCAAAGAGCTGTATTTGGGCAAATATACCGTTATTGAAGTAACAGCCCCCGACACGTTTTACAACCCCGGCAATAGCTACGATATTGAGCTGACATATCAGGGGCAGGAAGTCAGCGTTTATACAACTGACCTTGGGGTGTATAACGACAGGCAGACCGTTACCGTGTCGCTTGTAAAGGAAATGGAAAGCGACAGTACATATGGCATAACAGGCGAATTTTCATCTGTTCTTTTCGGTCTGTATGCCGCAGAGGACATAGAAGCTGCCGACGGCAGCGTAATTCCGGCAGACAGCTTAATCACTTCCGCAAGATGTGATGAAAACGGCAGCATAACATTTGACTGCGATTTGCCGATTGGCTTTAATTTTTACGTGCAGGAAATTGAAACTGACGAAAGATATATCTTAAACGACGCAAAATTCTATTTCGACACTGAATACCAAGGGCAAGAAGTTGCCAACATAGCCATTGCGATAAACGACGGCAGTGCAATTACCAATGAGCTGATACGCGGCAGCGTGCAGCTGACAAAGACAGACCGTGAAACCGGGCTGCCGATAGCGGGCGTTGTTTTCGGCTTGTTTAACTCAACCGAAACTCAATATACCGAAGCAAACGCCATTTTAACGGTAACCACCGGCAGCGACGGCACAGCGCTTATTGAAAATGTGCCGTGGGGGCAGTATACAATTAAAGAGCTGCAGGCGGCGGACGGTTATCTTAACAGTGCCGATTATCATCACCTTTCAATTCAGCTTGACGGGCAAACGGTTGTGTTCGCGGTTGTTAACGACCAGATACCAACCCTGCAAACGACTGCAACAATCAATGGCAATAAGGACGTAACGGCGCAGGAAACGATTACCATTGTTGACACTGTTTCCTATGAGCACCTTGTGCCGGGCAGAGTGTATACGCTTAAGGGCGTGCTGATGAATAAGGCAACCGGCAAAAAGCTTGTTGTAAACGGTGAAACCGTGGAAAGCACGATTACGTTTACACCTGAAAGCCCGAGCGGAACGGTGAATATGGAATTTACCTTTGACGCGTCGGCCATAGACGAAACAACTGACGCCGTTGTTTATGAGACATTGTATTACAACAACACGGAGCTTGCCACGCACAGTGACTTGACTGACGAGGGGCAGACCGTAACATTGCTTGTGCCCACGCTTGCCACCACCGCGACAATCGGCGGCGAAAAGGAAGCCACGGCGCAGGGCGAAATTACCATTACTGACACGGTAACATATACCAACCTTGAGCCGGGCGTTGAATATACACTTACAGGCACCCTTATGGACAAGTCAACCGGCAAAGCGTTTACAGTAAACGGTGAGGAAGTCACAAGCACAATAACCTTTACGCCGACCACAAGGAACGGCAGCGTTGAGATGACGTTTACGTTTGATTCGAGCGCTATAACGGCTGACACCGAGCTTGTAGTATATGAGACATTGTACTACAACAACACGGAGCTTGCCACGCACAGCGACCTGACGGACGAGGGGCAGACCGTGACATTGCTTGTGCCCACGCTTGCCACCACCGCGACAATCGGCGGCGAAAAGGAAGCCACGGCGCAGGGCGAAATTACCATTACTGACACGGTAACATATACCAACCTTGAGCCGGGCGTTGAATATACACTTACAGGCACCCTTATGGACAAGTCAACCGGCAAAGCGTTTACAGTAAACGGTGAGGAAGTCACAAGCACAATAACCTTTACGCCGACCACAAGGAACGGCAGCGTTGAGATGACGTTTACGTTTGATTCGAGCGCTATAACGGCTGACACCGAGCTTGTAGTATATGAGACATTGTACTACAACAACACGGAGCTTGCCACGCACAGCGACCTGACGGACGAGGGGCAGACCGTGACATTGCTTGTGCCCACGCTTGCCACCACCGCGACAATCGGCGGCGAAAAGGAAGCCACGGCGCAGGGCGAAATTACCATTACTGACACGGTAACATATACCAACCTTGAGCCGGGCGTTGAATATACACTTACAGGCACCCTTATGGACAAGTCAACCGGCAAAGCGTTTAAGGTTGACGGTCAAAAGATAACAAGCACAATAACCTTTACGCCGACCACAAGGAACGGCAGCGTTGATATGACGTTTACGTTTGACAGCTCTGCAATAACGGCTGACACTGACTTGGTTGTATACGAAACATTGTACTACAACAACACGGAGCTTGCGACGCACAGCGACCTGACGGACGAGGGGCAGACCGTAACATTGCTTGTGCCCACGCTTGCCACCACCGCGACAATCGGCGGCGAAAAGGAAG
>JAJQIJ010000038.1:3808-12517 GCA_021199275.1 Clostridiales bacterium | reverse complement strand
ATTCGAGCGCTATAACGGCTGACACCGAGCTGGTAGTGTTTGAAACTTTGTATTTAGGCAACATCACTGTGCTGGAACATAAAGACCTTGACGACGCAGACCAAACCGTGCTTCTTACAGCTGAACAAGTCATAATCACTACAACAACATACAGTGACGTGCCCAACACGGGCGATGACTTTAATGCTGCTTTGTGGCTTGGCATACTCGGCGGCGCGTGCGTGCTGCTTGGCATAACTTTATTTTGCCGTCGTAAAAATTCCAAAACGAAAGGAAGTGAAAAGAAATGAACGCAACGGTAATTGGCTTAATAGCCGTGGCAGTCGGCGCGGTCATATCGGCTGTTATTTTAAAGTTAAAATCCAAAAAGGACAGCGACTTGACGGACGATGAGTAACCCTTTGATTTTGCAAAAAAAATTAAAAGAGAACGAAACTCTGAAAAACGGGAAAGGAAAAAACATGACAAACTCTTTAAGATTTAAAACTAAGATTGACGCTAAAAAATTAATGCAGTTCGGCATTTTCGCAGCTGCATTAATTTTTGTATTTTTTGCGGCCGCCACTCCTGTTTTCGCTGCCAGCGGGAACAGTGTATATACGGCAATATACAGCACGTGGGAAAGTGCGCAAAGCACGATTAAAAAGACTGTTAACAACGTGGTGTTCCCGGTTGTTGACGTTATTTTGGCGGTGCTTTTCTTCGTAAAGCTGGGCACCGCGTACTTCGACTACAAGAAGCACGGGCAGTTTGAATTCGCGGCGCCGGCAATTCTGTTTGCCTGCCTTATGTTCTGCCTTATTGCCCCCAGCTACATTTGGGACATAGTTGGTTTCTAAAACACAAGAAAAGGTGATTAATTATGAAAATCATACCATTAATCAGTGCCGTTTCTGTGGCGGACGTGTTCGGCAGCGTTTTTTTAAGCGCTGCCGACGGCGTTGCCGGCACCGTGTTCGGAAATATGATGACTTGGCTGTATGAGACTATCTTTGACGGACTAAGCGACTTTTTTAGCAAAATCACCAACATGGGCGCTGAAATATTTGAATTAAGCTGGGTGGAAGCTTTTATACAGCTTTTTTATTTGTTTGGCTGGGCGCTGTTTGCCGTCGGCATAATTGTGTCTGCGTTTGATTTAGCGCTTGAATATCAAAACGGCCGCGCCAATATTCGCACCACGGCACTCAACTGGATTAAGGGCTTTTTAGCCGCCGGCATGTTCACCACCGTGCCGGTTGAACTGTACAAATTTTGCGTGTCGCTGCAAAACACATTTTCTAAAGATTTAGTTTCGGTTTTTGCGGCAGACAAGGGGGCTGATTCAATAGGCAACGCGGCTATTGCGTCGCTTGCGACGCTTGCGGGTCTCGGCGGTGTTGTTGAGCTTGTGCTAATAATCGCGTTGGGTTATTGCGTTATCAAGATATTCTTTGACAACATCAAACGTGGGGGCATACTGCTTATACAGCTGGCAGTCGGCAGCTTATATATGTTTTCAATTCCGCGCGGCTACAGCGACGGCTTTAATCATTGGTGCCGGCAGGTCATCGGGCTGTGTTTAACGGCGTTTTTGCAGACAACGCTGCTCATGCTGGGGCTTATGACTTTTATTGATAACCCGCTGCTGGGCATAGGCATTATGCTGGCGGCCAAGGAAGTGCCGCGCATTGCTGACCGTTTCGGGTTGGAAACGGGCGCAAGACCTAATGTGGGTGCAGCTGTGCATACAGCAACAAGCGCTGTCAACCTCGTAAAAACCGTGCTACATTAACAAAGAAAGGATTTAAAAATGAAATTTAGAGAAGAATTTGGCGCGAGTGTCTGGATAGACGGCAGCGGTTATGGTGGCACTTGTGTGCTCAATTCTACCGACTATGACATGCCGGACACGGAAGCTAAAAAATATATAGACAATATCTTATCAATGGATAAAGAACAGTTGGCGCATAGAATGTGGGAATGTGAAATATGGGATAGCCCATTGTATAGCGTAACCACCGACACTGAGCTTTGGTTTTCCTTTTGGGTTTGCAATGATGACGCAGATGATGAAGAAATTGACGAAATTTCCATATTTGCAAGAGAAGTTGCAGACATATTAGATTTAGATGATTATTTAAAGCAAAAATGGGAAGAGCTTAAGCAAGAAAGTGAACACAAATGGGACGAGTTGAAACACAAATGGGAAGAATTTGACTTAGACATGTAGAAAGGTGGAATTAATTATGAGCTATTACAAATGGAAACCGTCACAAAAACAAAAAAAAGAATTTGCTCAAAAGATGAATGAAATTGACGAGTTTTGTTATAAAAACGGAATTTCGCAGAGCGCAAGTTCGGACAGCTATTATTTTACCATTGATAATCAAAAATATCGTGTAAGCAATCACAGCGTTGAAGCGAGTAATGCACATGCTTACAACGCAATAACAGGTGAGCAATATCGAGAAGCTTATCACCCTGAGGGCAGAGAACATGATACAATTTATATTCATGCCAGCAAAACAAGAATTATCGAAATTTACAATGACTTGCGAAATGGATTCCAATTGGACGGCAGAGGTTATCGAATAAATCAGGAAGTTCATCATGAGAACGCGCCTGACTGCCTGTCAACTTCCGCACAATGCCTTGACATGGAGCAAACAATGTAGGAGGGTAAAAAATGCAAAAACAATATATATATCCGCAAAATATGAAAGCCGCAGCAACGCTGTGGCTTTGGTCTTTGCGTGACTTTCTAATCATGGTGGTTTTGGCGTTGTTTGCCGCAGGTGCCTATGCCACAATCAAGTCTTTTGTGCCGGCTGTCGCGGCCATGCTTTTTGCGTTCTTAACCATTCGCAATGACAACACCACCATACTTGATTTTATCAAGTATTCAGCAAGGTATTTTTTGTTATCACAGCAAGAATTCAAATGGGGCTTGCCGCCCGGAAAGGAAGTGCAAAATGTCAAAAAATAAAAAGAAGCAAAACACGGTGCAGCAGCTGCTTGGCATTAAGACGTTTTCCAAGTTCGGCTTAAAAACGGCAAAGGGAGAGCTTGCGTATTTCGTTATTTCGCCGACTAATATTTCGGTGCTATCTTACACGAATATTTCGCTCAAGATATGGCATTTAATGCAAGTGCTGAGCGCCCAGCCGGATATTGAAATAACTTGCCTTGATTCCTGCGAACGCTTTGACAATAACATGCAATTCTTAAAATCGCGGCTCGCAGACGAAACAAATGATAAGGTCGTCGAGATAATTAATCAAGATATGAATTATCTTGATAATATACAGGTTGAAATGTCAACGGCAAGGCAGTTTATGTTTTCTGTGCGGTTTCGCAAGGAAAAAGACGAACAGATGTTTAACACGCTCAACCGTGTTGAAAAGGCGATTGCCGAACAGGGCTTTGAGATTAAGCGGCTGAATAAGGCAGATATCAAGCGCTTTCTTGCAATCTATTATGGCGCGTCCATGCAGGGTGAACTAATTCCTGATATTGACGGCGCCGACGCTTTTAATATTTAACAAAGAAAGGAAAAAAGAAAATGGAAATAAAATTTAATTCGGCGCAAAGCTGCCGTTTAACGATTGAACGTCAAAAAGACGGCAGCTTGAGACTGCAAGAATATGATGAGCGCGGTCAACGTACTTATACAGAAGACAGTGACGGCAATTGGACAAGGTGGGAATACGACGAGCGCGGCAACCCCACCTATCGCGAAGACAGCGCCGTCGATTGGCAAAAGTGGAAGTACAACGAGCGCGGCCAATGCACTTATAGGGAAGACAGCGCCGGCGGTTGGGTAAAATGGGAATATAACGAGCGCGGCCAGGAGATATATTCGGAAGACAGCGACGGTTACGTATGTTATATGACCCCCAACGAAAGTGACTTAACCCTTGCTGAATTGCAAGCCTTGCTTGATGAACGCGATTGTATGGATTACCAATCACCGGACATGGAACAAGAAATGTAGAAAGGAGAGCCGAAAATGATTAAAGAAAAACATGACGAGCGCGGCAACTCCACTTATATGGAATACAGCGACGGCTCTTGGGTAAAGTGGGAATACGACGAGCGCGGCAACCCCACTTATATGGAATACAAGGACGGCGATTGGCAAAAGTGGGAATACGACGAGCGCGGCCAACGTACTTATACAGAAGACAGTGACGGCAATTGGACAAGGTGGGAATACGATAAACATGGTAATTGTACTTATTTTACTAATAGCAGCGGTTATTGGTGCCGCCAAGAATATGATGAAGCCGGCAGCTGCGTATATTATGAAGATGTCAACGGTAAGACTATAGGCACACCGTTGTCCGGCAGCTCGCAATGTAACAAAGTGCAAAAATATATGCGTCAATTTTATGAAACGCTGTCCGCCCAAGATTATTACCCGGCAGCCGCCGCATTTTTGCTTTATGCCGTAACCGGTCTTAAGCCGGAGGAAGTGACACAGTCAATGGCAAATGATGTTGTTGAAGCTTTGCAGCATTCACAATCAATTTTTGCCGCTGAAGTTTGCGACGCTGTGGAAAATGTGCCTGACAACCTGTCAACTTCCGCACAACGCCTTGACATGGAAATAAAAAGACAATATGAAATTTCATCTTTATCTGATTTAAAAGACAAAATTCTGGAATGGGGCTGGCGGGTAGATGAGAACATATATGGCTGGCTGCTTTCCAAAGTCACGCCTGAGAATGAGGACTTTTCTCTTACTGTTTGTCACAATAACAAGTTAGATGACGCTCTTTCTGATATTCAGCAATGGGCGTATGATTTTGGCGATTCCAACCTTGAAATAGACGAGCTTTGGGAAAATTGCGCCAAACTCGACATTGACCCTGCCGCCGCGCCTGAAATGACCAGATATTATTCGGATTACGCGGACATGGAGCAAGAAATGTAGAAAGGAAAAAGAAATGAAAAAGAAAAAGATTGAGCTGAGCGAAGAAGAAAAAGAGGAAATCCGTATAAAAGATTTTTTTGACCGGATTTTGCCGGCTACGATTCGATTTTCCGCCGACCATTATGTTGTGGGCGACAGCTACCGTTCGGCATGGGCAATCAAAGAATATCCGCCGGTTACGGAAGAGCTGGCGCTCTTTGCAAATTTAGCTGACCGTAATAATGTTACGGTGCGCTTGTATTCGCGCATTGTTGACGCTGTTGAGCAGCGGCAAATAATACAAAACGCGACACGGCGCAATAAATTGCATTCCGGCAGCGAAAACGTTGTCGACAACATTACCGCAGAGGGCAATTTGCAGGACGTTGTTACCCTGATTTCCGAACTGCGCAAAAACAAAGAGCCGCTGCTGCACTGCGCCGTATATTTAGAGCTTAAAGCTGACAGTATGCAGCATTTGCGCGATTTGCAGCAGGAAATCATAATCGAACTTACGCGCTCTAAAATGTCAGTTGACCGGCTGACATTAAGGCAAAAAGAGGGCTTTCTTTCTGTTACGCCAACAGGCTACAATGTGTTCAAAGAACAGTTTGAAAGAGTGCTGCCGGCAAGCAGTGTTGCAAATTTGTACCCGTTTAATTACAGCGGCAAGACTGACCCTAAGGGGCTGTTTATCGGCCGTGATAAATACGGCACAAATATACTTGTAGACCTTGACCGCCGTGCTGACGACAAAACTAATGCAAATTGCCTTATCTTGGGCAACAGCGGGCAGGGCAAATCATATTTATTAAAGCTGCTGCTTTGTAATCTGCGCGAAGTCGGCAAAAGGGTAATATGCCTTGACCCGGAAGCTGAGTACCAAGAGCTGACCCGGCAGCTCGGCGGCTGCTATATCGACTTTCTTTCCGGCGAATATATTATCAACCCGCTTGAGCCTAAGTCTTTTGGGCAGGGCGAATTAACGCCGGACGCGGACGATTCCGCCCCGGCGGCATTTCGCCGGGTGACGCGCCTAAGCCAGCACGTTGCCTACTTAAAGGATTTCTTTCGCGCGTATAAGGAATTCAACGATGAGCAGCTTGACACGCTTGAAATTGTCATAACTAAGCTGTATAAGAATTTCGGCATTACGGACTTTACAGATTTTGATAAGCTCACTGCAAGTGATTATCCTATCATGGAAGACCTGTATAAGCTGCTTGACAGTGAATATATGCATTACGACAAGAGCAAAAAGAATATATGCCGCGAAGAAACGCTGCAGGAGCTGTGCCTTGGGCTGCATTCAATGTGCGTTGGCACCGAAAGCAAATACTTTAACGGTCACACTAATATTGTTGATGACAAGTTTCTATGCTTTGCCGTAAAAGGCTTGCTTGACACTAACCGCCGGCTGAAAGACGCTATGCTGTTTAACATCTTGTCTTACATGACTAACGAGCTGCTGGGCAAAGGCAATACAGTCGCTTCCATTGACGAATTGTATTTGTTCCTAACCAATCTAACCGCCATTGAATACATACGTAACGCCGCTAAGCGTGTGCGCAAAAAAGACAGTTCGGTAATCCTTGCAAGCCAAAACATTGAGGACTTCATGCTGCAGGGAATTCGTGAATATACAAAGCCGCTGTTTTCTATTCCGACTCACCAATTTCTTTTCAATGCCGGGCAGATTGACAGCAAAATATATATGGACATAATGCAGCTTGAAGAGTCGGAATATGACTTAATTAAATACCCGGAGCGCGGCACATGCTTATACCGCTGCGGCAACGAGCGGTTTCTGCTGCAGGTTATAGCGCCGGATTTCAAACGGCAGCTCTTTGGCTCTGCCGGCGGCAGATAAGGGGGTGCTGTTATGTCAACAACGGCGGCTATAATCGCCCGGCTGACAACGGCAGTGTTCAGCAGCGAAAAGGGGCGCACCGCAATAGCTTCCGTTATAGCCGGAATAATAATGGCGGTTGTGTTGCCGGTTATGTTGTTTTGCGGAATTTTTGCAAGCGCCAGTTCGGCGGACGCCGACGAGGTTGCCGCTAATCTTTCAAGCGAAGAAACGGCCGCAGTTGAACATATGCAGGAAGTGTTTGATGATATTGACGCAGAGTTCGCCGCCCGCGGTCTTGACGAACTTGCCGCCGACAAAGCAAAGATAATATATCTGTTTGCGCTTTATGATTTTGAAGACGGCAATGACGATTTCGTCAGCAGTCTTGCCGACTGTTATCAAAGCAGCATAAGCGTTGATACCTTTTACACAGACGACAGCGGTTATCTAATCACCCTAACGCCGCTTGAAGCGGAGCAGTATTTGCTTGTGGAGGTTGAAGCCGGAGACGGCTTTGAGTATTCCGGGCTTACTACGTTGGTGACAATATATGACGATATAGACACCACCATATCCGGCGACGGCGGCTTGTGGATTAAGCTTTACGACGACGACGCGGAGGAATATGTCTATTACACCAACGCGGGCTTTCATATATATTTCCCGGCAACGGAATCTGACAATAGCCTTGTAACTCAAACGCTTACATATACCGCTGACAGTGACGAAGCGGTGCGGCAAAATGTAAATTCAGCTTTTAGTGTTGAAATCAGCGAAGACGACTTCAGCGAATTAATGGACATTGCCGCTTCACTGTCTGAATAGGCATTTAAGCGCCAAGATTTGGCAAATTTGGTTTAATAAAATTCTTAAAAACGACCGGAGTATCAACCCGGTCATTTTTATTGAAGTTATGGAAAAATTAAACAAAATGGACATACAAAAAAATGGCTTAGATAAGCCGAAAAACAAGAAAAAGCGGGTGTTTAGGCATACAAAAATACACTAAAAACATTGTTTTATGCCTGTTTGTATGCAGTTTGCAAGGCACATATAGTGTAATTGGCCGTAAAAAACGCAAAAAAGCATACAAAAAAATGGCTTAGATAAGCCAAAAAACAGCCAAAAACTGCTATTTGTATGCCCAAAATTTTTAAAAATCGGCGTTTGTATGCAATAAAAAAATCCCCGAAAGGCACTGCCTTACGGTGTTTTCGGCGTTTTGCAGTTGCCAAACTGCATACGCCTTTATCCTGCTTGCTTTTCTGTTTTGGACATATGAATGGACATACGGCAGAAAAGCGCGGTGGCCAAGTCGGCGCATAGCGGCGGCGAAGCCAGCGCCCCGGCAGCAGCGCAGCGCTGCCCCGATTAAAAATTAAAAGACAACGACAGTCTAAAAAACGGGAAAGGAAAAAATATGAAATTGATTTTGAAAAAGACAGCGGCGGTGCTCATGACGCTGCTGTTTGTTTTTGCCGCCTGCCCGTCAGTTGCTTCGGCAGCTGAAAGCGGCATTGACTACCTTGGCACCAATGGTACGAAACAACTTTGTGAGAATTATACAGTGGTCATATATAGTACAACAATATGGGAAAGCGGTTGGTACGCCGTCACGTCAGACGTTGAAATAGACGACCTTGTGACCGTAACGGGCGATGTGCGTCTTATTTTGGCAGACGGTTGCACATTAACCTGTTCGTCTGGCATAAATGTGTCAGAGGGCAATTGCTTAAGCATTTATGCACAGTCAACCGACGAGTTAACCATGGGTGTGCTTATAACCACCGGCTCTGGCCGCCAGGCGGGCATAGGCGGTGGATTTTTTGAAAGTTGCGGAACAATTACAATCAACGGCGGTGCGGTCAGCGCCACCGGCGGGTTAGAGAGCGCAGGTATAGGCGGCGGAGCTTACGGCAACGGCAGTGATATAACAATAAACGGCGGCACGGTAACCGCT
>JAJQIJ010000038.1:0-3708 GCA_021199275.1 Clostridiales bacterium | reverse complement strand
AACGGCGGCACGGTAACCGCTACCGGCGGCGAGGACGGCGCGGGAATTGGTGGTTGTGACGGCTATGGCAGTGATATAACAATCAACGGTGGCACGGTTGAAGCCACGGGCGGCACTTACGGCGCGGGAATTGGCGGCGGGTTAGAGAACTATGGCAGTGATATAACAATCAACGGCGGCACGGTAACCGCGATAGGCACCCTGGGCGCCGGTATTGGTGGCGCATTTGCAATGGAATCACCCAATTATGGCAGTAATATAATTATCAACGCTGGCACGGTCACCGCAATAAGTCTTGGTTATGATTCTTATACCGGCGGGGCGGCAATAGGCGGCGGTAATGATTATTCTAATGTGTTGGTTAACAGGGGAGTTGATATATATATTTCCCCGTCTGACAGTGTGCAGTGTTCGCTTGTTGCTTATGTCGGCGCAACGGCCGCAACTGAATTGCTTGACGGTGCACCTTATACACCCGGGACAACCTCAAAAGACTTGTCAAGTGTTCTTGCCGATTATCAATATTTTTATTGTTATGAAAACGAACATGCTTATATATATGCAGCAGCAGAAAATGTGATTACTGCCACATGTGCTAATTGTGGCGCAACAGCAACGGCAACAATAACGGAGTCAGACGCGCAGGCTGCCACAGTGACATATTCAGATAATTGGCAAAGTGGCGAATTAAATATTGTTTACAACTACGGCGAAAAACAGGGTATTGTAACGGCAAGTATATCAGTCGAAGAATCCACCGCGTCAATAACATATATAGCAGCCCAAACCGGCACGCTGTCTGTAACAGCAACAGTCGATAACGAAGCGGCAGCCGGGCTGACAGTTAAGGTGGCATGGAGCCGTGCGGGCGTTCGCTACAGCGAAACGGTAACCACCGGCACAGACGGCACAGCCACGCTGACAGACCTTTATGTTTATGATACAGACGACACACCAATTGTTTATTCTGTGTCGGCCGCTGAAACAGACGGCGCAGCTGCTGCCTTTGTCGGCGCTGCCTCTGTGTTGTCTGCCGGCAGCACAACAGAGGTGCTTGTTTACAGCTCGTCAGCCGGCTATGAAGAAGCAACAACAGAAGTAACTACAGCGGCAGCTACAGAAACTGAAAGTACAACCGAAGCCGCTGAAGAAGCGGAAGAGACAACCACCGAAGCCACTGAGGAAGCGGAAGAGACAACAACCGAAGCTGCTGAAGAAAACACGACAGCAGCCGAAGCCGCGACTGACGAAGCCGAAACTACAACTACGGCAACCACCGAAGCCGCTGAAGAAGCGGAAGAGACGACCACCGAAGCCACTGAAAAAACTGAATCAGACGGTGACACCGCCGACAGCAGCGTGCCCAACACGGGCGATGATTTTAACGCTGCTTTGTGGTTTGGATTGCTGGGAATTTCGCTTGCCGGGCTTATTTTTGTTTTGCGGTACAAAAATAAAAAAACGATAAAAGAGTGATTAATTAAATGGAAAAAGAAAATAAAGGTAAATCAAGAATTTGCATATCTCTTGAGCCAAAGCTGCTTGATTTGTGCGACGCCAATATTGCGCGGTTTAATGTAAAGAGCCGCAGTGATTTAATTAGCCTGGCGCTTGAATGCCTGTTCGCAACTAAAGACAGCGAAATGACGGCAAATATAATTTCGCCGGCGCTGCAATCAGTTATACAGGCGTCAGTGCGCAACACGGAAAATCATATTTCGCGATATCTATATAAACAAGCGGTTGAAATAGCCATGCTGTATAACATCGTCGCTTATGCCAACAACATAACCGAAGCACAGCTTAATAATGTAAGAAGCATGTGCGAAAAAGAAGTCAAAAACCTTTCCGGCAAATACTCGCTTGAAGAAGCAGTGCGCTTCCAAAACGGCGGTGAGTAATCATGGCAAAGCTTGTAATGTATTCGCCATATATGAAGCCAAATGATAAGAAGCACTTGTCAAGATATGTTAGTTATATCGCCACGCGCGAAAATGTAGAGTTTGCGGAAAACACAGAAAAATACAAGCCGGCAACACCGGCGCAGCAAAAGCTTGTTGATGAGCTGCTGGGCGCTTATCCTGACGTTCGGGGGTCGCTCGAATTTGCTGATTATTCGGGCAGCCCCACCGTTGGCAACGCGCACGAATTGATTGATTATGCGCTTGACAATTTTGTGCGCACGTCCGGCGCCGAAGCGGACGCGGGCGCTTATGTTAAATATATTGCCGAACGGCCGCGGGTTGAAAAGCTGTCAAGCCACGGGCTGTTTAGTGACGCGGGCAAAGTTATTAATCTTGCCGCCGCCTGTGAAGAGACGGCAAACTGCGGCAGTAATGTGTGGACTCATATAATTAGCTTAAAGCGCGAGGACGCCGAACGGCTCGGCTATGACGCGGCTGATTCTTGGGTGCAGCTGCTGCGTGCTCACCGTGACGACATTGCCGGGGCAATGCACATAGTCCCGGCTAATTTCCGCTGGTATGCCGCATTCCATAACGAAAAACATCACCCGCATGTGCATATGGTAGCTTATTCGGTAAAACCGTCTGAAGCTTGGCTCAACACTGACGGAATTGAAAAAATTAAAAGCGTGCTCGCTAATGACATTTTTCGCGACGAGATGGACATGGTATATCAGCAAAAAAGCGCTCGGCGGCAGGAAGTCAAGCGCACGTCCGCCTTTGTATTTCAGCGCATTATGTCGTCTATTAACACCGGCACATTTAATAACCCTGCGCTTGAAAACAATATTGCTGACCTTGCCGACAAGCTTAAAAATGTAAAAGGAAAGAAGCAATATGGTTATCTTCCGGCGAATGTCAAAAAATTGGTTGATGACGTGGCAGACGAGCTTGCTAAGGACAAGCGTATAGATGATTTATATGATTTGTGGTACGGCGAAAAGTATAAAAGTGTTGCCTTGTACACGGACACAATGCCCGACAAAGAGCCGTTGTCGCAAAACAGAGAATTTAAATCAATTAAAAATATGATAATTAATGAAATCCTTGATATAGGCAACTTAGTTAAAAACTGTGCCCTGCCTGATGTTGTTAATGACGAAGCGGCAGATAACAGCAACATGGCCGCTGATTTCGGCAAGCTGCCTGACAGGGAGTTTGACGCTCCGCTCGCTGCGGTTAACAAAAAATCATATATGGGGAGTTGCTACAAAGAAGCAAAAGAATTGTTAAAGGCTGAAACTGTGACGTTTGATATTGGCGCTGCCGCCGCGGATTTGTTTAAAGAATCTGCCGAGCTGGGCAGCAGCGTTGCGGCATATCAGCTTGGAAAGCTTTATCTTTACGGCGCCGGGGAATTCCCGGCTGATGTTGATAAGGGAATAGAATGGCTTGATAAGGCGGCAGCCGGCAACAACCAATGGGCTGAATATCTCTTGGGCAAGATTTATCTGCAAGGAAAGTTGGCGCAGCGTGACCCGGCACGCGCAGAGGAGCTTTTAAAGCGTGCCTGTGCCCATGACAATAAATTTGCCCAATACTTGCTCGGCAACACATACCTAAAAGGCGAGCCGCTGCAGCAAAATGTGTCAGCGGGCATTGATTTGCTGCAAAAGGCGGCAAAACAAGGTTGTACCCCGGCTAATTATCGGCTGGGCAAATTGCTGTATGAGGGCAAAGAGGTAAAACAAGACATATATAAAGCAATTGCCCAACGTAAGCAAGCTGCCGCAAAAGATAACAA
>JAJQIJ010000019.1 GCA_021199275.1 Clostridiales bacterium | reverse complement strand
TGCAGATATTATATTATATTTTTAAACTCTTGTAAAGAAAACATTTTAACTTAGGCACGAAAGTCACCCGCCTCGCAAGGCGGCGCACAGCAAAAAGGCTGCAAAGCCGCGCGGTATTTACCCGTGGCTTTGCAGCCCCTTTTAATTACATTAAATCATAAAAAGCGCCGGCTTAACATTACCTGAAAAGCATATAAGTGTAAATATTGCCTGACATGTTGAAGGACGCGCAGCCATATTCCCCGCCGCTTGCATTTTGGGTTACGATAATATCCGCGCCCGAAAGTATCACACCGTCCATTCCGCCGCTTTTTGTGGAAACGGCGAAATAATTATAAGTGGTTTCGTTTTCAAAATCAACCGCCACCGGCCCTGTTTCTGTGCAAAACACAACCGCAGCGCTCGCTTGAAACGGGCAATTGGTTGTTATTGTGCGCAATGTGTCGCCGTTTCCAATGTACATGCCTAAATAATAAGGCGTGTTCCAAGTTTCGCGTTCATCTGCCGTTATGTGCACTTCAGCGTCTTCAAAATGCTGAGAAAACGCCGCGTCTATTATGTCGTTGTCGCTGTTGAAATCTGCGCGTTCGGGTTTGTCTGTGCCCGCCCAGCTGTTAAGCCCCAGATAATCTGTTTTATTTATTGAACTCATAACTGTCTCCTTTAGTTGTTTTTTAAACTGTCTATAACCGAAAACGGCAGGGCGGCGGCGTCTATCTGCCGCCATGAAAGCCCCAGCGCGTCAAATTCATCAAAAGTAAGCCCGCTGCCGTCTGCCGAAATTGCAATATATACCGGCAGATAATTCATTATGAAGCGGCTTATGCTGTTAATAATGCTGCTGCTCAGCGCCGCGGAATATGAAAATGTAAAGGTGTTGTTTTCAATGCTGTAATCAAAAATTGCCGCCGCCTCTTCAAATTCGCTTTTTGAAAATATTTTTGGCGTTGACGAAAAATATTCGCCTATATCTTCCTGTGCGCTTTGTGCATTCATTAAATCAAGCAGCATTGCAAGCCCCCTGACTGACGCGCTGTCTTTAAACAAGTCGGCAAAAATTCCGTCATATTCATCACTCACAAGCCCCATTGCGCCGGCATAGGCTTCAATCAGCGAATATGAAATGCCGTTTTCTTCAAGTGAAAAGCCCAGCTGCCGCCACATATTTATAAGCCGCTGTTTAATTTCATTCACCATTTGCCACCACCGAAATGTCACCCAAAACAAGATATTCGCCTGTGCCGCAGCTCAAAGTGCCCGCAGTTGAACCTGCCAGCACAATGTCGGCAAACTTTACCCCGTCGCACGGGTAAACGGCCGAAGCCAGCGCAGAGCTGTTTAAGCTTTTGCCTATTTTTTCACCGGCACAAAATTGCACAGCCGCGTCTTTTACGGCGCTCAAAACGCTTTCTTCGTCATAACCGGTAAGCACATTTACCGAAATTGCCACATTAAAGCTTTTGGCGGCCGCCTCTTCGCAGTTTATTTGAACACCGCATATTGCGGCAAAATAAAGCAACTCTTCAACCTGTGTTTTAAGCTCTTCGCTTATTTCGCCGCTTTTGGTTTTAAGAAACACGTTTAATTCGCCGTTGTCGCCTATGCGCGGCAGTGCGTCGGTAATTTCTTCAAGCGTAAGCAAAAGCTCACGCACAGACTTTTCATTAACGCAGTTGTTTACCGCACTGTATGACGAAATGAGCCGTTCCCTGAGCGAAGAGTCTGATTCGTCGTCTGTGCCGCCGCTGAACGCGCTTTCATTGGTAACGCCGCTTACATATTCCGGCGGATTTACCATAACCGTTACCGTGCCCGGCAATGCATTATATTCCTTGCCGCTGCCAAGCGCAGTTGCCCCAACCGCAGCAGAGGTTTCGCCTGCCGAAATAACCGCGTCTGAATCTGTTGCAAATTGAATATAAATGTCATCTGCGCAGGAACACACAGTGCCCGCCGGGATTTGCACGTCTTCATCAAGCGCTTCATCAAGGCTGAAAACCAGTTCACCTGCGGCAGACGCCGCCGTTTTTCTTGTTATGCCCCTGAGCGCCGCATGCTTTTCAAGGTATTCGCCCGTGGCGCTTTGCGCAAAAGCCTGCTTTAATATGTAGTCGCCATAGCAAGACAGCGAAAAAATTTCGCTTGCAACGGCTTTGAGCCGTTCTTCAAAATCTGACAAATGCGATACGTTTTCCCCGCTGCTTTCAAAAAAGGCGTTTTTCATTGCCGTCAATATTTCATTATAAGTTGTCATTTTTCAATAGTTACCTGCCTTTCTTCGCCGTTAATTATTAAAGTTATTAATATGCCGCTGTTGCCCGGTTCGGCTGACTTTACAAAAACGCCGTCAAAATCGCACAGCGCCTGGCGGGCATATGCCGGCGCATAAAGCGCCTGCGGCTCTGCGCCAAGCTCATTAAGGCAAGACCCGAAGCCGAAATCGGGGTAAAAAGCGCCGCGTTCGGCTGTAAGCGCCGTGGTTATGTTTTGCAGCAGCTCGTCAATATAATCGCATTCTGCAACAGCTCCGTTTTCAATATAATAATCGCCGTCTTTAATCACTGCCGCCGTAAATAACACCCCCGCTTTCATCATAAATTTTTCCGCCGCTTGTAAAAGTAACGCCGTTTATCTGCACACTGCCGTCGTTTTTTAGAATTATTTTTGCGTTGCCAAGCGAGCTCAGCGAAATTTCACCGCCTGCAAGAAAGCTATTTTTCATTTTTGTGCCGGCGCACGACACGCCCGACATGGTGTTCAGCATAAGCACCTCTTCGCCGGCCGGTGCGCAAAACGAATAGCCGTAAGGCGCATAGCTCGTCAGGTTTCTTGAAGTAAGGCTTGACGCGGCTTCGGTTTTTTCAGCCGAACTTAAAGTCACCACGCCCGCTTCGGTTTCAGGCATGTTTTTGGTTTTAAATTTTCTGCTTATCCACATAATTAATAATTTCCCCATCTGTTTTTTCTTTTAAAACAACGCTGGTTTTGGCCCCGTTTACATTTTCACACCTGACTATTTCACAAACCGCCATTTGTGCGTCAAGGTTTAACATGTCAGATTTTACATGCACCCTGTCGCACAGCTGCAAATCGCATTCCCCTGCAATTTCGGCTTCAACGCAGTGGTATTCAAGCAGCGAATCGCTTATTTTTTTCTTTGCAGCCACATCTCTTTGCCATGCCGGTAAAGACGACAGGTTATAAAGCTTGCGCCTTGAAATGCCGGCGGCGGCTGCCATGGTGCTTTCAAGGTGATATTTATAGCCTTCATCAGAGCTGATTTTGTAATCTGCCCGGCTTACTACATCGCCGCGGTTTATCAAATATTTCAAAGAGCAAAGCGGGTAATCGCAAAGCTCTTTTACCCCGGCACTTTCTTCAAAAGCCCTTAGCTCGCCTGCGGGCGTCACATAGATATTTGCCCCGTAAACGGCTGACACAAAATCATTTACGGCGCCGCGGCAGCTTGTGCCCTTTGACACAATATAGCTGCTTTTTGTGCCTATTTCGGGCAGCGCACATGAAAAGCCGAATTGCCTTGCGTTTGAATGCCACAGCTGGGCGGCCGTAGGGCTGTTATATTCACACGGCTCTGCTTCATTGTCTGCCAACACAGCGCCGCTGCCCCTTGCATAAATAAAATATTCGCAGCCGTCTTTGCCGGCGGTTGCCTGCTGGCTGTCGCATATGCCGCTGAATATAAGCTCTCCACCGGCATTATAAGCGCTGACAAACGCACATTCGCCAACTGCTGAAGCTGAATGAAAATATAACCTGAGCCCGTCGCACACCGCAGAAACATCGCTTGTAAGTTCATATGATTTTATTTTTTGCGGGCAAAACTGCGCCCCGTTTATGTCTGTAAGGCAAAAAGTCATTTGAACACCACCCTGTCTCCCTCTTCAATGTCAAACGCGCTTTTTATGTCGTTGAGCTCCATTATGTTTTCAACCGGCACGCCCTCTCTTTCGGCAATATGAAACGCATTTTCGCCGCTTTGCGCATATGTGAAACCGAAATCATGCCGCGCCTTTGTGTGGCGGCAGGACTCTGTAAATTTAACTTTATAAAAAACGGCGCTTTCGTCGGCGCTTATTTCATATGAAAAGGCGCTGAAAAACGCATAAAGACAACCGCCGCCGGGCAAAAAAAGAAAGCCCGCGCTTTTGTCTTTATAAACAGCTTCAAGCTCAGAGGCAAGCTCTGTGCCGGCGCTGCCGTAAAAATAGCCCGACGCACTTACGGCGCATGCGTTTCGAGACACGTTTTGCACACTGCTGTCGCTGCCGAAAAGCTCTGTTGTGCTTATGTTGTTCTCATATTTTACTTCTATTTTTGCAGGGTTTGACTCAAATTCAAAATCCTTATATTTCATTTTAATAAGGCGCGCCATTATTCGTCACCCGCTTCATATCGCTTGGAATCAAGGCGCAGATATTCAGAAATTTCATTTACCGTTTCATAATTTAACGGTGCTTCATTGTTATTCATTCTGACCTCCGAAACATATTAAATCGTTAAATTTATAAGCGCTTTCAACAACCGTGCACCTTGTGTTGCTGTCAGCATAAGGCTTGCCTACATAAATTGAAAGCACATTGCAGTCCATAATGCTGCTGCAAATTTCGCTTATTATTTCCTGCGCCGCCGCAGCGCCGGGTGCCACGGTGTAAGGAATAAAAATGTCAGCAAAAATCTGCACCTCGCCTGCTTTGACGTCCTGCCCTGCCGCACGGTCGCTGAAATTCATTTCGCTAATACCGACTGCAATATATATGCACCCCGGCAGAGTTTCAACGGTGTCAGTGCCGAAAGCCTTTACTATGCTGATATTTTCAAAATATTCGTTATTGTTCAGCAGCTCTATAAAATTATCAACCGCGTCATTCAGGTAAAACATCGCCGCTCCCCCATATTTTTCTTAAAACACCCGTGTAAAACTGCACCTGCCCGGCGCACACAATTTTTTCGCGCTTTTTAAAAATGAATTTGTCGCCGTCCATTATCAGCTGCGCAGTGTTTGACAGGGCTTCTATATCATGGTCAAACGGGCCTATGTAAGTGTAATAGTCAGCGCTGACGTTACCAAGCGCAGTTTTTACATATTCAAAATTTGTCTGGTTGTCGCGCCATTTGTCTTCAACCACAGCGTAAAACGGCACAGACGCCCAGTCGCCGTCAGTCAGCTGCACCTGCCGGCCTGCTTTTATAAGCCCGTTTTTTATTTTATATGCCTTGTTCATGTCAGACTCCCCTGAAAGCAAAGCCGCTGCCGTAAATCAGCCCCGCGCAGTCAGCCTGAGCCTGTTTAACAATAAGCTCCGCCACATCAATCAGCGCTTTCGGATTTTCTTGCAGCGTAACATCGCCCGCCTTGAAGCTTTCAACCGAATCAAAGCCCCCGCCGCTGCAAGCAATATAATAATATGCCTTTGCGGCAGCCAAAAAAATAACCCTGCCGTCGTCTTCATAGTCCATACTTTTTAATGTGGCATAAACGCTGAGAGCGGCATTTTCAATTAATTCGTCATAGCTTTCAATCGTTTCATCGTCAAAAGAGCCCAGTGCTTTAAGCCTGTCTGCAACAAGTTCGGTGTCAATCATAGCTTTCCCCTTTCTTTTGAAGTCAAAGCCAAGAGCCCGCCGTCAGGCGGTTTTCGCCGTCGGGCAGGCTCCTGCCCAATTACAGGGCTATACCCTGAACCGCGTCTTCAAATATTTTTGAAAATCCAGCCGTGCAGGTAATTGCCGCGCGTTCCAGCTGGCGGTCAATAAGCTTGTCATATTCAGTCATAACCTCGCCCGCCTGAACCTTTTCAAGCGCCGCGTTTTTGTCAAGCGCTATTATTGCGTTTGAATCAAGAGACGCACATTTAATAAGCTCTGCGCCCAGCGGCGTGATTACCCTGCCTGTGCCGTGAAAATCAAGCCCGGCAGTCGAATCTCTGAATTCGCTCATGTTTATAAGAGCCGCCGTTTCGGTCGGCCCGGCAAGCAGCGTGGTCATTTTATAAGCGTCAAACAGGTTCCACAAATTAACCAGGTCTGCATATGAAAGCTCGCTGCCCGAAAGACTTAAAAGCTGCATGTCGTCAATGTCAAGCGCTTCAATGGCATCTTCAAGCTGGCAGCGCGCTATGTAAGCGCCTATTTGCTTTAAAGTAACCGTAAACAAATCAAGCTTTTGAAATTTGATTGCCTCATATGACGCAACCAGCATGCGCCCGCGCTTGTGCAGCGTGGTAAGCGTTTCCTTTGTTCTGATTACGGTTTCGGGTATTGCCGCGCCCTCTGCCACATCGGCAAGGCGCTTGTCGCTTTTGTCAGGCGCGCTTTCTATTGCCCTGTAGTCAAGCGAATCAATGGTGGTTGTGGTGGCTATTATTTTAGACAAAACATCTGCCTCTTCAGCGCCCTGCCTTACCGCCCTTGAAACATATTCGGGAAAAAGCGCCGCTGAATCTGTTGTTTCAAAAAACTTTGACACGCTGTCAGAGCCGTTTCCGGACACCTTTATGTCATATCTTTTAAGCTGGCGCTGGTAAGCGTCAAGCCCTTCCAGTGCGGTGCCTTTGTAATTTTCAGAGGGGTCTATTTCTTCAAGCGCGCCGGTAAAGCCCTTTGAAGTGGCATAAAGCCCCTTTTCAAGTTTAATATTGTCAAATGCCATAATTTCCTCCTTGTTATATTAAAGAATAAAACCTATTATTGAATTGTCTGCGTCAACTTTGATTATCAGGCGCTTAACGTCGCCGGTGTCGGCAGCCATAACTCCGCCGTTTGAATCTGCCGCCAAATATGAATAGCCCGGCGCAGGCGCTTCGCCCGAATAGCTAATTTCAACATAACCGCGCAGCTGCACGCCGGCAAGCTGCCCTGACGTGTTAACACACACGCCTATAAATTCCGAATCTGCGTCAACAACAGTGTTGCTGTCGCTCAATGCTACCGGGTAACCCTTGGTGGCGCCGTCTGCAATAAATGTTGCAACGCTGTTTTCAAAACCGTTAAAAGAAATGTTCATTATTACTCTCCTTAAATTTTAAATTCACTTAAATTTGCCCTTTGCGTTTGTTTGCCGCCTGCCACGAGCTGGGGCGACGGCATGTTTTGCGCGTCAAGCTGCTTTTTAAGCGCGCCCTTAAACGCAAGCAGCTCCTTTGTAGTCATAACCGAAGCCACGCCTTCAAAAATTTTCATGTCCATAAGTGGCACGCATTTTTTAAACAGCGCCGTCAGTTCCCTGACAAGCTCGCTTTTATATTCCCTGCCCAGTTCAGACAGCTCTTTTGTTTCATCTATAAAAGAACATATCGCTTCGGCTTCGCTTTTTGAAATAACAATTTCTTCGCCCACTGCTTTAAGGCGTTTTTCAATGCTTTCCATGTTGTGTTCCCCTTTCGTCATTGCAAATGACTTTGTAACCCCCGCGTCTCTTTGCGCCGGCACTGCCACAAAGCTCCATTCATATGCGTCTGTAATGTCATCAAGTGTAAAATAGCACAGCCGCCCATCGTATTCCCTGCCCGGGATATGCCCGCAGTACGCCGTGTTTTTGTCTTTGCCGCAAATTGAACAGCTGCTTTTTTTGACAGCGCAGGAAACCGAAACTTCCTTTTTTATGCCCGCTTCAATTTCTTTAATAAGCGCAGCGTTTTCGCCGCTTTTCACCATATAGGCCTTGGCCTTTAAAAAATACAGCTGTTCGCCGTCTGCCGCACTCTTGCCTGCACACGGCTCTACACACGCGTCAAAAATGCGCGCGGTTTGGTCTGCGGCTTTCATGGAATGGTCTTTTATTCCCGTTTTGCCAATAAACAGCTTTTGCATTTCAAGCAGTGCGTTCGTTGAAAATTTTTCCCAGTCTCTGTCAATGTCATTGCTGCAAAGCACAAGATTAAACACAAAAAGCTCGCTCAAATCAAAATCCTTTTGGGTAAATTTTCTTATTTTTTCAAGGTCGGTTTCAGTTGGTGTGTAACCTTTTTCTATGTATCCCTGAATCAATTTTCTGCCTCCGTTAAAATTTTCTGTGTTTGGGCGTCGTAAAGGCGCGCCTTTGCAAGCTCTGTTTCGTCTTTCAGGGTAATGTCGTCCCACTGCACTGAAACGGGCGCGTATATGGAATTTATTTCCATATATTTACGGGCAATTTTTACCAGCACAGGCTCAAGTATGCGCCTATAAGCTTCCAGTTCCGTTGTTAAAGCGTCTGCCTGTTCGGAACTCATGCGTTCGGTGGAAGACCAGCTCAGCCCCAGCATATACGGCGGCAGCCCAGTTTTTGCAATGATTTGCTCAAGCAGCTGGCGCACCGGTATTTCACTGTCAAGCACCTTGCTGTCAGCGCCTATTACTTCAACCGAAATGTCGCCCACTGCAACGAAATCCTTAACCGCGTCTTTGCTGCTCATGGCGTCACGCCATGCAGCCGCTATTTGATTTGCGCGTTCCTTTGCAAAGCCGCTGTCAGACCCGTCGCTCTGCGGCTTATATGTAACTGCGTAACGCACGTTGCCGGCATGTTCCCAGTTTTCGCCTATGGTGTTATAAATTTTAAGCAAAATATCTGAAATAAACGGCAGCCCGCACAAGAGGCTGGTGCCCAAAATATTTCCGCTTTTTGGGTTAAGCGCCGAAAATAAAATCAAATCCTGGTTTTGTATTTTTTCATTGCCGTTGTAAAATTCAACGCTTAAATTGTTTTTGCCCCGCTTTACTTCAAGCGCGTCAAGCTCGCCTATATAAAGCGCGTAAAATTCGCTGTCGCTTGCAACCATTTCGCCCACAGCAGAGCCATATGTCAGCAAATCTGCCAAATATGACGCGGCAAACGCCTGTATCCCCGTCTGGTTGCCGCCAACGTCAATGCTTTCAAAAAAATTATTGATGTGCTCATTGAGCGCCTCGCTGCCCGTTTCAAAACGAAAGCCGCCGCAAAGGCGCACAATTTTTAAAATAGCGGCGTCTATAATCGGCACGCTGTCGCGCAGCGCCGAATAAATTCTGCCGTGCGCATTCATAGGCACAAACGAATTAAGGCAGCTGTAGGGGTGGTTTGAATATGCGCTTGTCTGCACAGCTGCCGCCGGCGCAGAAGCTTTGCCTGTTTTCTTTTTTCGAAATAAGCCCAAACCTTCACTTCCTTTCTACTGCAATGGAAAATGCGTTTTCAATGTCTTGGCCTTTTATGACTGTTGACACGAAATAGCGCACATCGTCCATTGCGTGGTCATTTTCTTTTTTGGGCGCGTCTTTTTTAATGCCGTCGTCCCACCTGTAAAGTGAAAATTCACGAATACAGTCTGTGCACGACGGGTCAAAATAAATTTTTTCTTCCCTAAGCGCGGTGCAAACCAGATTTATGCCTTTTAAAACATTATTGTCTGCCTTAATAACCGGCACCTCGCCGTGGCGGCGCACGGTTTCTATAAAGCTTGCGGCACTGGGGTCTATAATCAGCGCTTCAATTTTTCTGCCGCCTGCCAGTTTTTTCATTTCGGAGTAATATTCTTCGTCAGTAAGCTGCATGCCCCTGTCTCTGCTGGAATGGTAAAATTCCGCCGTTCTGCACCACTTGCCGCCCGCCTTGCCCCAAAGCCCCAGTGAAAAGGGGTTTACCGTGCCGTAATCGCAGGAAAGATAATATTTTGAAAACTCGCCCGAATGCCTTTTTACATGGCGTTTTTCGTCAAACATGGGGTAAACCAACCCGTCTGCCGCCACCCATTTGCCCTCTACAAAACGTTCGTAAAAAGCGCCGCTGTAAAGGCTTTTATATCTGTCTATAACAGATTTAGACAGGGAAGGGTTGTCAGCCATTTTAAAATGAATATAAAGCATGTTTTTGAGCCGCCTTTTTTCTATCCACTGTTTATAAAACCAGTGAAAAGGGTGTTCCGGGTTGCAATTAAACCAGAATTTGGCGTCGCTCAGCGAACACCTGGCAATGGCCTGTTCCACAAACGAGCGCGGCATAAGCGCCACCTCGTCAAAAAAGACCCCGCCGAGCGTCATGCCCTGAATGAGCGAAGCGGAAGATTCGTCTCTGCCGCCGAAGAGATAAAATCTGTTTTTCACCCCGCCCTTTTGAATTTCGACTAAATTTTTGCTTACCTTATAATCGCAATGAAAGCCAAGAGATTGTATTATGGGTATTATGGGCGTAATAACGTTTCGCTTCAGTGAAGCGATTGTCTTGCCGCAAATGGCAAAAGACGTGTCGCTGAAACGGTAAAACGCCCAGCTTATAAAAGAAATGCTCATAGACACGGTTTTGCCTGACCTGACGGCGCCGTCGCATATAATTCCGTTTTTGCCCTTTGCGGCGCTGCAGTCGCACCACCATGTAAGCACCGCCAGCTGTTTCGGTGAAAACGGCACTAAATTATTCATTTTCTGCCTCTTCCAAAACAGCCTTGGCTCCCCTTGCCCCGGCTTCAAGCGCCCGGTAAAAGCCAAGCGGCTCCCCGCCGGACGCGGCGTCTGTTTCGCGCAGCTTTTCAAGCGCCTTTATCCTGTCGAAAAATTTTATTTCCATGCCCCCGCCCTTTGGGCGCTTAATTTCGCTTACATTGTAAAGGTTGAGCTCATCAAGCCTTTTTGAAATTTCATCTTCGCCGGCAAAAAGCAACAGCACCGCGTCCTTAACATCGCCGAACGCAAGCGCCCTGAGCCCGTTTTGCACCTCGGCGCAAATTGTTTTTTTCTTTCGTCCCATAATATACCCCCTGCTCAAATTGAAAAGGTAAAAATAAAAACCCTTCCGTAAACAGGGCGTACAGCAAATATTTATAGTGCATAAACGCTATAAAATGAAAAAAAGCAGGGAAAAAATAATTTTTCCTTGCTTTTATTCATAATTAGGCTATATTCAACTGTAGCTGTGTTTGCTAAAGACTTACCGCGGCCCTGCTGGCGTGGGGCATTTTGAAACCGCTAAATGAAGTGCCGGGTGCTGCAATTTTTAACACTTTCTAACGGCATGGCGGGCGGCCGCAGCGTCATTTGCAGCTGCCCGCTATACCTAAACAAGCCGCAGCGCAAAATAAAAGAGCTGAAATTTAACGCCGGCGGCATTGTTTTCTACTAATTTAAACGGCAATTTGACATGTGAATTCTTGTATTTTAGCACAAATGTGCGCCGTTTGCAATATTTGTTTCAGCTGTCTGCCCGGTAAAACAACTACAGCATTACATGCTGAATTAAATATTGGTGTTAACAAGTGCAGCTCGGCATTTTGCACCTATTTAGGTGCATTAAAATTATAACATACGCTTAAAATTAAGTCAAGCGGCTTTGCGCCCATATAAGTGCAAAAAGGAGAGAAATATGTGAATCGTTCGTTTGAAAAAGAGCTTGGCCTTAACATTCGCCGCCAAAGAGAAACAAAGCAAATGACTCAAGAGCAGCTTTCAACAAAGCTTCAGCTTGAAGGCTGCGACCTCACGCGTTCGGCTATAGCTAAAATTGAGGTGGGGCAGCGCCACATATACCCGGACGAAATAAAGCTCATCAAAGAAATTCTAAATGTTTCATTTGATGAGCTTTTAGATATAAATATATGATTGTCTTGTGGTGAAAAGCGCCGTTTTCACAAACAGGGATGTTTGCCAAATTAAATATAGGTCACGTTGCAAAGTGCTTTATTACGGCAAACAACTCTCTTGTATAATATGTTAAAAAAGTAAAAAATGAAGAGCGGCTGCAAAGCGAATGAAAATTCAGGCCGTATTCACCACAAATAAGGCTTGCCCTGTATTCGTGAAATTCGTTTGTTACCACAAGCACATCGCGCGAGAGCCCCTGCTGTTCAATAATTTCGGCGCAAAAGGCAATATTTTCACTTGTGCTGGTGGAATTTTCCTCTTTATAAAGCCGGCTTTCATCTATTCCAAACTGCAAAAGCACATTTTCCATGCACTGCGCTTCGCTTATATCTTCATCACTGCCCTGCCCGCCGGAAAGCACGGCAACCGCGCCGGGGTTTTCGTTTAAATATTGAGCCGCTTTTTCACAGCGGTCATATAAATATTTGCTTGGCGTGCTGCCGTTTACCTTGCAGCCCAGCACTATAACCGTCTGCGCCCCGGCAGCCGGTTTATAATTTGCATATTTCGCCATATTGGCAGAAAAAGGAATTATTACGGCCAATATGACAAACACTAAGGCAACGCAAACGCCCCTTTTAAAAAGCAGGGGTATTTTGTCATAATAAACCGAAAAGGCTATTAATAAAGCGCTGCCAATTATGCCAACGGCGTTGCCCATGTTAAAAATACCCGCGGCAAGCGGCGCCAGATACCATAAAAGCAGCAAAATTCCGAAAGATAATAATATGAATTTCAATGCAGATTTTCCCTTATTTAATTTTGTCATAAAGCACTTTCAGCACAATCATCAAAATTACAATTAAAATTAGAGCAGATAAATAACCCCAAAACGCAAAGCCGCTTACAACATTTACTATTCTTGCCATAAACGCAATGGGAAACAGCAAAAGCACCGCTGCCAGCAGCAAAGTCTTTTTGCCCGCAATTTTGACTATTGACTTTTTGTCATATGAAACGCCGAGCCGCGTGACCCCCACTGCAAAAACAAGCCCGGCAGCTATTTCGCCAGCAAGAGACACCGCTGCAAATATTATTTCCCAATGGGTGTAAAAAAGAATGCGAAACGCCCAAATGGAATAAAGCTCTGTTGCCACGCCCAGCAGGGCGGCAAATGCCCCAATGAAAAACGAAATTACAAAGCTGATTTGAAACAGGTTTATAAGGTTTTCTTTGTTTTCCACCTCTTCAACCTTAACAGCCGGTGCCTGCGGCTTTCTTTCACCGCAAAGCAGCTCGTCAACCGTTATGCCAAACACCGCCGCAATCTGCGGCAAAATGGTTATGTCCGGAAAGCCGTCTCCGTTTTCCCATTTTGAAACGGTGCGGTTGCTCACATTAAGCATTTCGCTGAGCGCCGCCTGGGTTAGCCCCTTTTCCTTTCTCAGGGCGCAAATAAACGCCCCCGTTTTTTTTGAATCCACATTATCACCTCATGAAAATTTTAACTCGCCATATATTCACATGCAATGAACTGCCGCAGGAATAAGTCCACGCGGCGTGGAATTCGGGGCCGTTCAAGATTTAAAATTCAAAGCGCCTTATTTAATGTCTGCCTCTGCCCTGCCGCTTGTTATATAACCTATCAAATCGGCTACACAGCCGTAATTGCAGTGGCAAGCTTCATATTTGCATATTTTGTGAATGGGCCCCGGAGCCTGCCCGGCGCACGCCGGCAAGCCCACTGTTTTGAGCATGTCCCAGTCATTATAATAGTCGCCTATCGCCGCAACATGGCTTTTTTCAATTTTCAGCATGTCGGCAAGCTGCATTACGCCGACTCCCTTATGCGTGTTCTTTGCCAGCATTTCCATAGACCAAAGAGAAGAAGCCATAAAGTTTGCTTCATTTTTGATTTCCCCTGAGTGGTCAATAAGCCGCCTGAGCGAATTTATTGTTGCGGGCATGCCCCAAAATATAACCTTCATCCAGCCGTCCTGCGGCACGTCGTCAATATCTGCAATTTCATGGTGGGTTTTGTCAAAAAACATTTGCCCCTTGCCCAGCAGCCCGCTTCTGACTATGTAAACATAATCGTCAAAAAAAATGCCGACGTCAAGACTTTTAAAAACTTCGCTGTATTCTTTCATCACGGTTCTTACAAATTCCTGCGCAGCCTGCCCTATGGTGCTGCGCCAAAGCATTTTGCCCGCGCTGTAATCATAAATGCCCGCGCCGTTTAAAACAACCGCCGGGGCGTTGGGTGTAATTCTGTCGTAATTCCTTTTAAGGCTTGACACCGGCCTGCCGGACGCCAGTGTAAAATGCCCGCCGTTTTCGGTGAATTCCTTAATTGCGTCGTAATTTTTTTTAGGTAATTTTCTGAATTTATTATTGAGCGTGCCGTCTACGTCTGAAACAACAAGCCAGTTTTCAAATGTTTTTGCCAAGTTCAGAGTCCTCCTTTTCCAGTTTGCTGAGAAATGCCGTGAAATAATCGGGCAGGGCGCTTTCAAATTCAAGTAATTCACCCGTGCGCGGGTGCAAAAAGCCAATATGCTTTGCATGCAGGCACTGCCCGCGCAGCTCTTTGGGCGTGTTTTTCGGCCCGTAAACCAAGTCGCCTGCCACAGGGTGTGAAATATATGCCATGTGCACCCTTATCTGGTGCGTGCGCCCGGTTTCAAGCACGCAGCGCATGTGGGCATATTTTTTAAACTGCTTTATCAGCGCATAATGCGTTACGGCGGGTTTGGAATTTTTATATGTAACCGCCATTTTTTTCCTGTCTTTAGCATCTCTGCCTATGGGCGCCCGCACCGTGCCGGAATTTTCTTTTAAAACCCCGTGCACAACGCATTCATAAGCGCGTTCAAACGAATGCTCGCTTACCTGCCGCGCAAGGCTTTCATGCGCCATGTCTGTTTTTGCCACCACCAAAAGCCCCGAAGTGTCCTTGTCAATTCTGTGAACTATGCCGGGGCGCAGCGCGCCGTTTATGCCGCTGAGCTGCCCCTTATACCTGTAAAGCAGCGCGTTTACAAGCGTGCCGTCATAATTGCCGGGGGCGGGGTGCACAACCATGCCCTTGGCTTTGTTTACCACAAGCAAATCGCTGTCTTCCCACACAATGTCAAGTTCAATATTCTGCGGCTTTGCGCATATTTCACGCGGCGGTGAAACAATTATTTCAATTTCGTCGCCCGCCTTTAATTTGTAGCTTTTGGGCACCGGCGCACCGTTTACCGAAACGGCGTTTTCATCAATCAGCGCCGCTGTTCTTGAACGCGAAATGCTGCCCATGCTTTCGCTTATATATCTGTCTATTCTTATGCCCGCCGCTTCTTCTGAAACAGTAAGGCGCAGGGCTTCATTCATTTTTTTCTTCCTTTTTTAAACACTGAATAAACGCCGCCACCGCAAACGCGCACGCGCCCAAGGTCACGGCGCAGTCTGCAATATTAAAGGTTGCGAAATTAATAAACACCGGCTGTATAAAGTCAACCACATAGCCATATAAAACACGGTCTATAAGATTTCCCACGCCGCCCGCGCCTATAAGTGCCAAGCTCCAGAAAACAGGCAAAGAGCGGCAGCGCCCTGAAAATATAAACCAAAATATTCCAACGCATGCCGCGGCGGTTATTATGACAAGCAGCCACCTTGCCCCGCTGAATGTTGAAAAGGCGGCGCCGGTATTTTCGGCATAGCTGAAATCAACTATGCCTTTTATAAATACGACGCTGCCCGAGCCCGCAAGATATTCAGACGCAAATATTTTTGTAGCCCTGTCAAACGCTGCAATAAGCACAACCATTACAACGCACCATGCGTTTCTTTTTTTATGCAAAAAAGCCCTCCGTTCACGCTGCGGCGCTTACAGCCCCATAGACGCTATTACACCGGCGCATCTTTGGCAAAGCTGCGGGTGTTCAGCACAACTGCCGACTGTTGTTGAAAATTTCCAGCACCTTTCGCATTTTTCACCCGCTGCGTTTGAAATGCTTACAAAAAGCCCGTCAACATCGCCGCGGTAGCCTGCTTTTTCCTTTGTTACTTCAACTGAAGATGTAATGAACACCTCTGCCAACTGTTCCTTGATAGGCGCAAGAAATTCATAAAGTTCGCCGTCTGCACCCAGCGTAACCGCAGCTTCCAGCGATTTGCCTATTTTCTTTTCATTGCGCGCAATTTCAAGCGCCTTTTGCACATCTGTGCGTATTGCCTGAATTTTTTCCCACTTTTGCATGAATTCGTCGTCTGCTTTTATAAATCCCGGCTGCGGAATTTCGTTAAACAGCGGGCTTTCCGGGTTTCTGATTGCGGCGTGCGGCATATATTCCCAAATTTCCTCTGCCGTAAACGCCAAAATCGGGGTTATAAGCAGCACAAGAGAGTCAAGAATTTTGTAAATAACGCTCTGCGCCGCACGGCGTGTGGCGGAATCTGCTTTTGAAGTGTAAAGTCTGTCTTTAAGCACGTCAAAATAGAAATTGCTCATGTCAACCACACAGAAATTATGAATTGCATGCGCCGCCGTGTGATATTCATATTTGTCATAGCCGGCGCGCGCTGTTTTTATAAGCTCGTCAAGCTTCATAAGCGCATATTTGTCAAGCTCTTCAAGCTTGTCGTTTTCAACCATGTCCTTTTCGGGGTCAAAATCAAAAAGATTCCCCAGGCAAAAACGCGCCGTGTTTCTGATTTTCCTGTAATTGTCGGAAAGCTGTTTTAAAATTTCAGGGCTTATGCGAATGTCGGCATGGTAATCTGACGAAGCAACCCAAAGCCTTAAAATGTCTGCCCCGTATTTGTTTATAATTTCCTGCGGCGCAATGCCGTTGCCCAGCGACTTAGACATTTTTCTGCCTTCGCCGTCAACAGTCCAGCCGTGGGTTATGATTTGCCTGTAAGGCGCTTTGCCGCCGCCGGCAACAGATGTCAGCAGCGAAGACTGAAACCAGCCCCTATATTGGTCTGCCCCTTCAAGATAAACGTCTGCCGGGAATTTCAGATAGCTGCGCTTTTTGCACACCGCCGTGTGGGTAGAGCCCGAATCAAACCAAACGTCCATAATGTCTGATTCCTTTTCAAAGCCCTTGTTTTCACCGCAGTGCGGGCATTTAAAGCCATTTGGCAAAAAGTATTCGGCGTCTTTTTCATACCATGAATCAGAGCCCTCTTTGCCGAAAATTCCTGCAACTTTCATCATAATATCATTGTCAATGATTTCCCTGCCGCAGCTCTTGCAATACATTGCAGGAATAGGCACGCCCCATTTACGCTGGCGCGAAATACACCAGTCTGCGCGTTCCCTAATCATGGCCTGAAGCCGGTCTTTGCCCCATTCCGGAAACCACTCTACGTCTTCAGACGCCTCTATTGCTGCGTCTTTGAAATCGTCTACAGAACAAAACCACTGCGATGTGGCCCTGAAAATTACCGGCTTGTGGCAACGCCAGCAATGCGGGTATTGGTGCACTATTTTTTGCAGCGCAAACAAATTGCCCGTTTCTTCCAAATGCATGGCAATCGGCTTGTTTGCCTCTTCTGTTGTAAGTCCGGCAAATTGCCCTGCCTGCTCAGTCAGCCGCCCTGTTGAATCAACGGGCACAATAACGGGAATTTCAGGGTAATTTTTGCACACCGCAAAGTCTTCAACGCCGTGGCCGGGCGCTGTGTGCACACAGCCCGTGCCGGAATCAAGCGTAACATGGTCTCCCACTATTACAAGCGAAGTTCTGTCAATAAACGGGTGGGCGCATTTCATATATTCAAGCTCGCTGCCCGAAACAGTGCCCGCAATTTCATATTCGCCGCTGCCCCTTGCCTGCATGGTTTGCTGCACAAGCTCGCTTGCTATTACATAGTATTCGTTTTCACTTTTAACAAGCGAATATTCAAAGCCGCTGCCCACGCAAATGGCAACATTGGCCGGCAAAGTCCATGTGGTGGTGGTCCATATAACAAAATAGGTGTGTTCAAGCTCAGCCCCCATGGCGGTAAAGATTCCTTTATCGTCTGTCACGTTGAATTTAACATAAATTGAATGGCAGGGGTCTTCGCTGTATTCAATTTCGGCTTCGGCAAGGGCGGTGTTGCAGTCTGCACACCAGTAAACCGGCTTTAAGCCTTTATAAATATAGCCCTTTGACGCCATTGAAGCGAACACTTTAATCTGCTCTTCTTCAAAATCCTTTGTCAGGGTGATATATGGGTTGTCCCATTCGCCTATAGCGCCCAGCCGTTTAAAGCTTTCACGCTGAATATCAACAAAACCAAGCGCCGTTTTCCTGCAAAGGCGCCTGAGTTCAATGTCTGAAATGTCGCTCTTGGCAGTTATGTGCGCCTCTTTGCGCGCTTTAAGCTCTGTGGGCAGCCCGTGCGTGTCCCACCCCGGCACATACGGCGACTTGAAGCCGGTCATATTTTTATATCTGACAATAAAATCTTTAAGCGTTTTGTTGAGCGCATGGCCTATGTGAATGTCCCCGTTTGCATATGGCGGCCCGTCATGCAGCACAAAAAGCGGCTTGTCGTCATTTAACTGCATAAGCCTTTCATAAAGCTTTTTGTCATATTGCTTTTTCAGTATTTCAGGCTCTCTCTGCGGCAGCGAAGCGCGCATTGGAAAGTCTGTTTTCATCATATTCAGTGTGTCTTTATAGTCCATTGCTGTTGTCTCCTTGAACTGTTAATTGAAAGCCGCCCCCGTTTCCTGTTTACGGCGCCTTTCAATATTTATTTGTTTTTGTCCTTTTTCTTTTTGAAAAAGCCACGGAACTTCAATGCGTCGTCTTCTTCCTCGTCAGGCGCAATAAGGCTGATTTTTTCATTTGTCTGTTCACCGCCGTGGTTTACGTTAAAAAAACTTTCAAACGGCAGCGGCGAAGCGCTTTCTTCATCTTTTTGCGCGGCAGGCGGCGCTATTTCGGGCGCAGCCGGCGTTTCATCTTCTGCGCTGTCAATAATTTCTATG
>JAJQIJ010000026.1 GCA_021199275.1 Clostridiales bacterium | reverse complement strand
TGTCTGTCTGTCTGTCTGTCTGTCTGTCTGTCTGTCTGTCTGTCTGTCTGTCTGTTAAAATTTTGGCATTTTTTTTGCATTTGTCAACCTCTTTTTTGTAAATTTTACCATAAAAACCGGCATATGTCTTCAAAAGCGGCAAGAGACTCTGTCGGTTCTTAACATGACTGTTAGAATATACCAAAATAGTAGGAATATGTCAAACATCGTATCAGAGTATTTAACGCCATTTTAATAACAAATTTGTGCGCCATGGCGCTTTAGTAAACAAAACATTCCCCCCCCCCGCCAAAAATTAACAGAACGTAAAGAAAAGCCCTGCACAACCATGGTTGTGCAGGGACTGTGGTGCGGGGGATGGGACTTGAACCCACATGAACTTGCATTCACTAGAACCTGAATCTAGCGCGTCTGCCAATTCCGCCACCTCCGCGTATAAACTATATTTAATTGTACTTTTTTATAACTAAACTTGCACAGTTTCATGGCAGCCGCGCCCGCGATACTCTTGCGGTGCCCAAAATTCACTGCCTTGCCGTGAATTTTGACCGCTGCGCCATACCCGCCTTGCTGTTTCTGCCACCGGCAGCGCTATAGCGCTGTGCCGTTCAGGTAACAATATGTATATTATCACAATTTCTGAAAAATGTCAAATACTATTTAAATAATAAAGTGATTAGCCGGCGTTTTTCGCCGCCCGTGCGCGCCGGCAGGCTGTAAAAACGCCAAAAAGCAGGGGGCAGAAGACCCCTGCTTTTTAGTAAGCGGCTTTTATGTTTAGCTGTTAAAGAGTTCAGACAACTCGTCTTCGTGTTCCTCAAAAATTTCAAGCAAAATGCTGTTCCAGTGGCGCGCGTCTTTTTCAGAGCTGCCAAACACATAATCTTCCTGCCCGTAATCTATAACGTCAAAGCCGGGCATTGCCTTTGAAGCCCCCGAAGTTCTGTAAGACGCTATATCTGCCAGCGAAACTGAAACTGCCGAAATGTCGCTGCTGTCTACCCAAGAGCTGATGTCAGCCCCCGAAGCTGCGCCGGCGCTGCCGTTTTCGGTTTGCTGCTGTGCTGCTGATTTAGTTATTTCATTAGCGCCGGCAACATATTCGCCATACATTTCGTCAACATAAAGCGCCAAAGATTCGCCGAATATTTCAGACGGAACATGCCCGCCGTTCCACTGCCATTCTATTTGCGCGTCAACACCGGCATTCAGCCAGCTGATTTGCAAGTTCAGAGATGAAAGCATTGACATGTCGCCTTCAGACGCGCCCATTACAACGCGCGCCCATGTTGGGTTTTCGGTGGTTTCGGCGCCTATATAGTTTAGCGGGTTATAAAGCTCAACTATATTATTGCCATATTCGTCACCGGCATTGATTTCCTCAATATCCGAACTGTATTCTGCCACCATGTCTGCATAGCTGTCATAATTTTCACTGTCTGTGCTGCCGCTGGCTGACTGGGTGGAACCGCTGTCAGGCGTGCCCACTTCTTCGCTGCCGCCCTGTTCGCCGGCTGATTCGGCAGCGTCAGGCAAAGCGCCCATGCTTGGCAGCTCATCTGAATCAATGTCTATATCCGCGCCGCCGCTTGGCATTTCACCCGAATCAATGTCTATATCCGCACCGCCGGGCAATGCGCCGCTGATTTCAGCTGAAGATTCAGATTCGGCATAGCGCCCTTCAATATAAGCTTGGGCTTTGTCTGCAACAGTCATTGCCGCAACTTCATCGTCTGTAAGAGCATTGCCGCTGCTGTCAAACCAAGTCCAGCCTGACGCATAGTCAAGATTGTCTAAATACCACTGCAAATTTTCGGTGAATTCCGCAACATAAAGTTCAAGATATGTGCCGCCATAGCCGTTTGTGTCGGCATATAATTCTTCGTCATATTCTATGGTAAGCTCAATTTCGTCGTCTGTGTCAAGGTCGCCGTTTAAATCAAAGCCCACGTCGCTTTCTTTTACAGTCAGGTTTTGTTCATTAATATATTCCATGTAAGCTTCAGAAAGATATTCTGCAAGCTTTGCCTGGAAAGATGTGCTAAAGGAATAGTCTGTGTCAAGATAATATTCAAATGCAAGCGCCATGTCGGCTTCATAAAGCGAAGTAATTGCACTGTAAGCCACGGTGCCCCATGCGCCGTCTGAAATGTCGTAATCAACCCCGTTAATCGTAACTGTTGTGGAATAACTGCCGTCGCTGTTTTGATAAACTCCGACTGCGCCCACTGCAATTTGATAGTCATAATAGTCTTCATTATTTGACGTTGCTGCAAACATAACGGCATGCGCACCGCCGCCGGAGCCGCCTGTGGAAACAAAATAGTCAACGCTGCCGGGCAGATTTCCAAGTAAAATATTATATTTTACATATCTTGCCGCCGCTTTTTGGTCTGCAAGGCAAGACGGTGCGTCGCCTGTGTAATATTCATTGCCGGACGAATCTGTTGCCGTGGACTGCTTGCCGCGGTTGCCGCAGGTGACGTTTATATAGCCCTCTGACGCATAGGTTGTTGAGGCTGTTGAATTTGTCTGTTCGCTGTAGCCGGCAGCGCCCGTGTTGAAAATAACCGGAGCGGCAGCGGCTGTGTAAACCTGCCCGTTTGTGCTTGTAACAGAAGCTTCATAGTCAATAACAAGGCCGCCGTTTACACTGCCGGGGGCAGAATCTGCCGACACGTCTGCCACACCGTCAGAATCTGTGTCAATGCCTGTTACATAGGCGCCGGGCACGCAAACCGAAACGCCTTCTTCATCTTCTATTTCCGGGTAAGCAACCGCGCTGACAACAGAAAGCACCCATGCGTCTGCGCTGCTGTCATAAGTCCATTCCTGCTCTTCGTTGTTGGCAAGATTGAGCACGCTTTCAATTTCGTCTTTGTCATATGAAACCGCCGCGCTGCCCGCCCCGTTTTCCGAAGCGGAACATGAGCACAGTGAAAAAATAAGCGCTGCCGCCATTAAAGGCGCTAAAATTTTTTTAACAGATTTTTTCATAAAATAACCTTTCCGGCAGTTCATTAAAAACCGCCCTGAAATTAACCGGCCGGGCAAAACACCTTTTCTGATATTATGCTTCTCTTCTATGTTATTTTTATGATTAAGTCTAATTATTTATAAATTTTTTTTACACATAAAACGGCAAATTTCGCCATTTAAAAAGCGCCGGCGTTTACCGCAAGCGGTTTTGGTGATTCGTGGCATATTATGCGAGCACACAAAAAACAGCCGGCTTTAAAAGCCCGCTGTTTTTAATTTAAATATATTTCATTGAATTTATGCAGCCTATCAGCTCTGACAAATTTTCTATAACCGGCACGCCGGGCGTTAAATTTTTGCCTTTAAACCAGCCGTGATTCATTCTTACAGGGTGCATACCGGCATTTTGGGCGGCAGCAATGTCGTTTACAGGGTGGTCCCCCACATAGACGCACTGCCCGCACTCAAGCTTAAGGCGCGAAGAGGTATATTTGAAAATTTCGGGGTCAGGCTTGTCAATTCCTATGTCGCCGCTGACCACAACTATGTCGCAATAGCATGACAGGCCGCTTTTTTCCATTTTATGGTGCTGTAAAACAGACGGGCCGTTTGTTATTACCCCGGTAACATAGCCCATGAGCCGCAGCTGTTTGAGCACAGGCGCAGCTTCGGGGAAAATTACGCAATAGTCGCCGAAATGTGTGTCATAATGGGCAGTAAGTTCATGCACCGGCGGTGAATTGTGCCAATGCCAGCGCTCTATCAGGTCTTTATACCAGCCGTCTCTGCTTTCATAGCCGTTTGCCATGACATAGCCGCCGTTGCCCGTAAGGCGCATTTCGGCTTTTCTTTTTTCAAGCTCTGCAGGGGCAATGCCGGGGAAAAATTCGCCAAAAAACGCCGCCATATATTTTTCAAACGCCGCTGTTCTGTCTTGAAGCGTTTCATCAAAATCAAATAATACTGCTTTTATCATAACTGAGCTGCCGTTTCAATTCCTGTTTGTCGTTAAAAATTTTTTCGCCCCTTAAATATCTGACAAGTTCAACTTGCACCGTTTTGCCATATAAATTTTCGTCAAAATTAAAAATATGGGTTTCCGCCAGCGGTTCGCTGACCCGCCATGTGGGACGAACGCCTATGTTTGTAAAAGATTGCAGCCGTTTACCCGCTATGTAAACCGCGCTTTCATAAACGCCGTATTTCGGCACGGTAAGCCCCGCGGGCAAATGTTGGTTTATTGTGGGAAAGCCGATTGTGCGCCCGCGTTTGTCGCCCACCTCAACAACGCTTTCAAAAGTAAAATTATAGCCCAGCATGGCATTGGCGGCTTTTATGTTTCCGCCTGCCACGGCTTTTCTTATTCTGGTGGAACTTATGGGTTCGTTTTCATAATATTGCGCTTCCAAAATGCGCACCCAAACGTCATATTTTTCAAGATAGCGCCGCATGTCCATAGCGCTGTTGAGCGCGCCCCTGCCGAAACGGAAATTAAACCCGCACAACACTGCCCGCGCCCCGTATTCGCCAAGTATTATTTGTTTAATAAATTCTTCGCCGCTTAAATCTTTTATTGCGGCAAAGTCGGCAAACACGCAGTTTTTATAGCGCCTTTCAAAAATGCTTTTTTGCAAAAGCGAAAACCTGTTATTTACGCAGTAAATAACCACATCACCCGCGCCGGTTACAACTGTTTTATGCGCAAGGTGCATGCCGTCAAAATCGCCCAGTGCCACGGCTTTTCTGTTTTGATATTCACTGTTTGTCATATTCATTTATTTACCAAAACTCTTTTTACTTTAATTTCGTGCGGCGCGGCAAGGCCCAGCCCCAAAAATTCGCCGCTGTCAGAATAGATTTTATAAAGCGTGCCAAGTTCAGCATCGCCCCTTACCCTGCCGGAATCCAGCGCACCGCCGTTTTTAAAACGCACCGCCTGCTTTTCACTTACATAAAGGGGCTTTTCTTTTAAAACGCTGTCAACGCTGAGCACGTGCTTTGAAAGCTCTGCGCCGGAAACGGAAATTTTTTCAAGTTCGTCAATAGTCAGCGCATTGTCTGCCAAAAAGCCGGCTGCGCCTGTGCGCCTGAGCGAAGTCATAACAGCGCCGCAGCCCAGCGCCTTTCCTATGTCGTCTATCAGGGTCCTGATATAAGTGCCGCGGGAACACACAATGTCTATTACATATTCGCCGTTTTCGGCGCTTACAAGTTCAAGGCGGGTTATTTCTATTTGCCTTTCGCTGCGCTCAACTTCAATGCCCGCCCTTGCCAGCTTGTAAAGGCGCTGCCCGTTTTTTGAAACGGCTGAATACATGGGCGGCAGCTGCATTATTTTGCCCTTGAAACGTATAAGAGCTTTTTGCACGTCTGCCGGCCCGGCGCTGACTTCATATTCGCCGGTCAGCTTGCCGGTAATGTCATAAGTGTCTGTGGTTTTGCCCAAGATAAACGACGCGCGGTAGCTCTTTTCGGTGTCCGGAATAAATTCGGCAAAGCGCGTCGCGCCGCCAAGCAAAACTATCATAAGCCCGGTTGCCATGGGGTCAAGCGTGCCCGTGTGGCCGCACTTTTTTTCACCCAATATCCGCGCAACAGCCTTGCACACGCCCAAAGACGTTATGCCTGCGCTTTTGTCAATGCATATTACCCCTGTCATTTAAGCAATTCCTCGCATTTGGCAACAAGCAGCTCTGCCGCCTGTTTGACGCCGCAGTCAAACCTGCACGCCGCCGCCTGCGGGTGCCCGCCGCCGCCGAAAGCCGCCGCAAGCTGCGCGGCGTTTACGCTTTCAAATGTCCTGATTGACGCCTTACAGCCGCCGCATGGCTTTTCACGCAGTGATATGCCTATTTCAACGCCCTCTATCTGGCGGGTAAGCGGCGCCAGCGGTTCAGTTTCCTGTTCGCCCGAACCGGAAAGCTTATACATTTCCTGCGTAACGGTTATTATTGCAACACGTTCGCCGCAATAAAATTTCATTGAATCAATAGCCATTTTTTCAAGGCGGGCATATGTTTTGGTTTTGGTTTCAAACATAAGTCTGTTTATAAACGCGCCGGGCGCGCCAAGTTCAAGCAGCTCCGCCGCGGTGCGCAGGGTTTGCGGCGTTGTGCTTGCATAGCGAAAGCAGCCCGTGTCTGTTGAAATGCCGGTGTAAAGCGCGCCGGCAATGTCTTTGTCAATCTGCACGCCAAGCTCTTTTATAACTTTATATATTGTTTCGCACGCCGCCGCGGTCTCTTCAAGCAGCAGGTAATCGGCATAATGCGTATTGGTGGCATGGTGGTCTATGCACATGTTTATGTGGTATTTACCTTCAAGCTCGCCCAAAAGATTTGGCGTGGCAACGTCAACCGCCACTACAAAGCCGCTTTCAATGCTGTCAAATGAAAGGTCTTTGTAAAGGTATTCATATTTTTCGGGAATGTCGTCGTTTAGCACAACCGCCCTTTTGCCAAGCTTTTTGAGCGCGCGAAAAAGAGCAAAACCGCAGCCCAAGGTGTCGCCGTCAGGGTGCGCATGCGTAAGAATTATTATATCAGAATGTTTACTCAGCAGCTCGGCGCATTGTTTAACACTGATTTTCATTGTTTTTGTCCTTTAATTTATCAAAAATATCTATTCCTTTTTTAACCGAATCATCTGCAATGAACACAAGCTCCGGCGCTTTTCTAAGGTGCAGATTGTTTCCAAGCAGTTTTCTTATATAGCCCTTTGCCGAATCAAGCCCACGGCACGCTTCTTTAGCAGAATCAAGCCCGGCAAAATCGCTGACATATATTTTGGCCCAGCTCAAGTCGCTTGACACGGAAACCCTGGCAACCGTAAGCAGCTTGCCTGCCACGCGCGGGTCTTTAAGATTTGATATTATTGATATTATTTCGCGCCTGATATCTTCAGTCGCCCTGTCAATATGATGCCCCGGCATATTAATTCACACAGCCTTTCCTCTGAAATTTAGCAGCCCGGGCGGGCCGTTCGCCGGCTTTGCCTTGGCCGGCTGCGCCCAAAGCACTTTGGTGTGGTTTTATGCACAAGTTGAAAATTTATCAATCTCTGTATTCTTCAACAACATAGCATTGGAACACATCGCCTGCTTTGATGTCGTCCCAGCCCTCAAGCGAAATGCCGCATTCATAGCCGGAGGAAACTTCTTTTACGTCGTCTTTAAAACGTTTAAGGTTTTTAATGCCCGCGTCTGCTATTTCCTTATTATTTCTTATAACTCTGATTTTGCCGCTGCGGCGCACGGTGCCGCTGGTAACTATAGACCCGGCAACTGTGCCTGTGCTTGAAATAACATAAACTTCGCGCACCTCTGCCGTGCCCGTGTCCACATTTCTGTATTTGGGTGCGCGCATGCCGCGCATTGCGGCTTCAATGTCATTTATAGCGTCATAAATTACGTTGTATTTTTTAATTTCAACGCCTGTTCTGGCAGCATTGTCCTGTGCGTCCGGCTCAACGTCTGTTGCAAAAGCCACGATTATGGCATTTGAAGCGTCTGCCAGCATAATGTCTGAATCATTTACCGCACCCACGCCGCAATGAATTACGCTGACTGCAACCTCGTCGTTTTCTATTTTCAAAAGAGACTGTTTTACGGCTTCAACAGAGCCCTGCACGTCTGCCTTTATTATGATGTTTACATTTTTCATTCTGCCCTGCTCAATGGTTGAAAACAGCGTGTCAAGAGTAACCTTTTGATAGAGCTTGAATTCCTCTTCCTTGGCATTTTCCTTGCGCTGCTCAACAAGTTCGCGGGCAAGCTTTTCGTCTTTAACTGCATTGAATTCGTCTCCGCTCATCGGCGCGCTGTCAAGCCCCATAACTTCAACCGGCACAGATGGCGCCGCGCTTTCTATTTTAGCGCCGGTGCAGTCTGCCATGGCGCGTATTCTGCCCACCGCGGTGCCGGCAACAACATAGTCGCCCAGCTTTAATGTGCCGTTTTGCACAAGCAGCGTGGCCACCGGGCCCCTGCCCTTGTCAAGCTTAGATTCAATTATTACGCCGCGCGCAGCCCTGTCCGGGTTGGCCTTGAGTTCCTTAACTTCCGCAACCAGCAGCACCGCTTCCAGCAGCTTATCTATGCCCTGCCCTGTCTTTGCCGAAACTTCAACGCATATAACGTCTCCGCCCCATTCTTCCGGCACCAGCTCCTGCTGGGTAAGCTGTTCTTTTATTCTTTCCGGGTTGGCGCCTTCTTTATCTATTTTATTAATGGCAACTATTATGTCAACCCCTGCCGCACGGGCATGGTTAATAGCCTCTATTGTCTGCGGCATTATGCCGTCGTCTGCTGCCACAACAAGTATTGCAATGTCAGTGGCCATAGCCCCCCTGGCGCGCATTGCGGTGAAAGCCGCATGGCCCGGTGTGTCAAGAAATGTGATTTTTTCGCCGTTTGCTTCAACCTGGTATGCGCCTATTGCCTGGGTTATGCCGCCGGCTTCGGTGGAAGTTACGCTTGTGTTTCTTATTGCGTCAAGAATTGAAGTTTTACCATGGTCAACATGGCCCATAACGCAAACAACCGGCGGGCGCACAACGGCGTTTTCGTCATTTTCAACTTCCTCTTCAATAATCTGTTCCTCTATTGAAATTTCAACGGCCTTTTGCACCCTTGCGCCCAGCTCTGTGGCAACAATTGCAGCGGTGTCATAATCAATAATTTCGCTGACGCTTGCCATAACGCCAAGAGACATCAGCTTTTTAATAACTTCGTTTGCAGTCATGCGCAGCATATTTGAAAGCTCGCCCACTGAAATTTCTTCCGGCAGGCTGATTGAAATGTGCTGCTTTTTGCGCTGCTCTGCAATTCTGGCAAGGCGCTGCTGTTCCGTTTCTTTTTTGGAACGCGCGTGAATGCCCTGCGGCTTTTTCTTTCTGTATTGCTTAGATTTCTGGCTTAATTTTTGCTTGTTTTGATAGTCGCCCATTGATGACGCGGGGGCAATATCTTCATATTTCTGGTTATATTTTTCAAGGTCAACGCTTTTATATCTTGTGTCAATTCGGCGTGCTTCGCCCTTTGTGCGCGCCTGCGGCGTTTGGTTTGCCTTTTTCTGCTTTTTTTCTTCGGCGCGCTTTGCGGCCTGTTCCGCCATGTGCAATATTGCGGCCTGACTTTCGCGCTTTTTATCTCTTGCCGTAACTGCCTTTTTCGGCTTTTCGGCATTGCTTTGCTCTTTCTTTACTTCGCTCTTTTCAGGCTCTTTTTTCTTTTTGCTCTGCATGCTGAAATATGAGTCAAGGCTTTCAACGCGCCTGTCATATGTCACTTTGTCAAACAGCACGTTGAGCTCCTCTTCGGTAACGACGGTTGACGCCTTTCTGGGCGACGCAGAACAGTATTCAGCCAAAATATCTGTCACCTGCTTATTTGTCATTCCCAAATCCTTTGAAATGTCGGACACTTTGATTTTTATAACCATATTGTATATCTCCTTTGTAATCATTGGGCGTTTTCTCAAAAATTATGCCCGCGGTGAAAATTTACACCGCCCGCCGCCTGCAATGCGTGGGCATTTCATTGAGCTATTTTACTAAAGATAAAATTTTTGCAGCAAAATTTTTGTCTGTAACAGCTATTACGCCAGATTTGAATGCACAGGCATAATAAATTTCATTTATGCTAAAGCCCGGTGTGTACACAGGCGTTTTTTCATTGGCTGCCAAATAATTTATTTCCCTTTGCAGCGCCCCTGATATGTCTGAGGCAAGTAAAATCATTTCGGCAGACTTTGAATGCAGCGCCGCCTTAGCCCTGGTGCGCCCCATTGCCAGCTTGCCCGCGCGCCTTGCCAGCCCTAAAAGCGACAAAAGGCTGTTTTTAGACTCTTCAGTCATTTTTTATTTCTTCTTCCATTGTTTTATATACGCTCTCGTCAATTTTTTGTGAAAAAGCCCTTTCAAGCGCGCCCTTTTTTTTTGCTTTTTGCAAACAGCCCGGATTTTTACAAATATATGCCCCACGGCCGTTTTTTTTGCCGGTCAGGTCAATGCTTATTTCACCGTCCGGGCTTTTTACAACCCGCACAAGGTCTCTTTTGTCAAACATTTCACGGCAGCCTATGCACATGCGTTTGATTTCTTTTTTCGCTTTCATCAAGTCACCCTTTCAGGTTAATTGTTTGGCTGAAAGACGCCGTCTGCTTTTATGTCTATTTTCCAGCCGGTAAGCTTTGCCGCCAGGCGCACATTTTGCCCCTTGGCACCTATTGCAAGGCTCAGTTTGTCTGCCGGAACGGTTGCGCGGCATATTTTTTCCTTTTCATCAACAATTTCAACTTCGTCAACATCTGACGGTGAAAGGGCGGCGGCAACAAATTCCGCCGGGTTTTCACTGTAATTGATTATATCAACCTTTTCATCGCCAAGCACGTCTACTATGTTGGCAATTCTTTGCCCCCTGGGGCCTATGCACGCGCCAAGCGCGTCAACATTTTCATCGTTGCTGTAAACGGCTATTTTCGTTCTTACACCGGCTTCGCGCGTGATTGCCTTTATTTCAACGGTGCCGTCAAAAATTTCAGGCACTTCGTTTTCAAAAAGCCTTTTTACAAATCCGGCATTTGCACGCGACACCATAATTCTCGGGCCCTTTGGTGTTTCGTCAATGCTCATTATAAACACCTTAATATTATCTCCCTCTCTGAGAGTTTCGCCCGGAATCTGTTCCTGCCACGGCAAAAGAGTAAAGGTTTTTCCAAGCTCTATTACGGCTGTGCCGTTTGTGGGGTCAACCCTGTTGACAACCGCGCTGACAAGTTCCTTGTCTTTCTTTTTGAATTCTTCATAAACATTGGCTTTTTCGGCTTCCCTTATTCCCTGGCGAATAACATGCTTTGCAGTCTGCGCCGCAATTCTGCCAAGGTCTTTGGTTTTAATCTGAATGTCAATGGACTTGCCTGTTTTGGCGCTTTTGCGTATTGCCTGCGCTTGGGCAAGGGTAAGCTGCGTGTCAGGGTCTTCCACCTCTTCAACAACATCTTTTGTAACATAAACTTTCATTTTCTTTTTTTCGGGGTCTATGTCGCAGTGCACAATGTCTTTTCCGTTATAATCATGCTTCACCGCGGCAATTATGCCGTTTGCAATTTTTTCATAAAGATAATCGGTGTCTATTGACTTTTCTTTTGCAATTTCTTCCACCGCTTCAAAAAATTCCTTGTTCATTTTCCTGTCAGCCTTTCTTTGAAATAATTAATATTTTATTCAATTTCCTTGTCAAAATCAGCCATGTCAAAGTCGTCAAGCTTAACATGCGCAGTCTCTTTTTTTGAAATGGACATCAGTTTTTTATCTTCAAGCTCTATTGTAACCATGCCGCTGTCATAGCTTATAAGCTTGCCTGCAAAGTCCCGCGCGCCGTTAATGGGGCGAATTGAACGCAGCGTTACGGGGGCGCCGATATATTTTTCAAAATGCTCTTTTTTGGTAAGCTCTCGTTCGATTCCGGGTGACGAAACTTCCAGAATATAGCTTTGGTCTATAATGTCAGCTTCGTCAAGCTCTTTTGAAATTACATGTGTAAGTTCAACGCAGTCGTCAATCGATACGCCGCAAGCCTTGTCAACCAACACCCTTAGATAAAAGTCTGCGCCTTCTTTTTTATATGTTATGTCCCATACTTCAAGCCCAAGAGCCGCCGCTTGCGGCTTTATAAGCTGAAGCGCCCGTTCGGCAATGTTTTTTGCGCCTATTGCAATCACCCCTAACAAGAGTATGAGAGCGGCCTTTCGGCCACTCTCACTTAAAAACTAACAAACTACTTTAACAATAATAATATATATAAATACAAATGTCAAGCATTTTTTAAAAAATCATGAACAAAGCCATATCAATTGCCCTTGTCAATGCTTATTTCGTCAAAAATTTTCAAAAGCTCTTCCACCTTTGTGTTTTGCTTTTCAGCGCCGGCAATGTCTAAAATAACACGCCCTTCGTTCATCATAACAAGCCTGCTGCCGTATTGCGCAGAAAAACGCAGGTTGTGCGTTACCATTATTGTGGTTATGTCGTTTTTTGCAACCATGTTCTGCGTCAATTCCATTACACGCTCAGACGACTTGGGGTCAAGCGCGGCGGTGTGTTCGTCAAGAATAAGCAGCTTTAAATTTGTCATGTTTGCAATTACAAGCGCCAGCGCCTGCCGCTGCCCGCCTGAAAGCGTGCCCACAGGCACATTAACCCTGTTTTCAAGCCCCATGTCGCACTGTTCCAGCAGGGTTTTATAATAGTCAAGCCGCTTTTTGCTGACGCACCTGCCCAGCCCGAACGGCCTGTTTTTATTGTCTGCCAGGGCAAGGTTTTCAAGAATTGTAAGCTGCGAACAGGTGCCTGCTTTAGTGTCCTGAAAAACTCTGCCTATATATTTTGCCCTTTTGAATTCGGGTGTGGCAGTAATATCTTTTTCGCAAAAATACACTTTGCCGGCATCCGGTTTCAACGAGCCGCATATAAGGTTGAGCAGCGTGGTTTTTCCGCTGCCGTTTGAGCCTATTACGCTTACAAATTCGCCGTCTTCCACCTTAAAGCTGAAATTGTCAAACACCGTGGTTTCATCAACCGTGCCGGCGTTAAAGCGTTTGGTGACATTTTGAAGTTCAAGCATCGCTTTTCCTCCTTTTAACGCCTTTAAGATTTTTGCTGAAAATAAGCGCAATTACAAATAAAACGGCCATTAACAGCTTGTTGTATTCGCTTGGCAGGCCTATTACAATTGCTATTTGCAGGCATGCCTTATAAATAACGGTGCCAAGTATCACCTTGGTGGTGTTTTTCATGAATTTTACTTTTTTGAAAAGCGACATGCCGATAATTACGCTTGAAAGACCAAATACCACCATGCCCGTGCCCATTGTTGTGTTGGCGGTTTCAGTGCTTTGCGCTATTACGGCGCCGCTGAGAGAGGCAAGGGCGTTTCCAAGCGAAAGCCCCAGCACTTTAGACGCGCCCGGGTTTTTTGCCAGCATTATTACAAACTGCCTGTTAGAGCCTGTGGCTCGCAGCAGCATACCTGATTTTGTTTTAAGGTAATTGTCCATTATAATTTTAAGCAAAACAACAATTATGAAAAGCACAATAAGCTTTCTGACATTAATTTCGCCTATAGTCTGCGGCAGCCAGTTTGACACCGCTGTGTTAAACACCGTGTCCTTGCCGAAGATAGACGCAATTGACTGCCCGCCCGTGCCAAGCTTTATAATTACAAGGTTTATTGACAGCAGCGCCGTGTAAACCAATATGCCGGAAAGCAGCGGCTGAAGCTTTAGCTTGACGTGCAAAAAGCCCGTAACCGCCCCGGCGGCAAGCCCGCACACAAATGACGCGGCAAGACTGAGCCACGGGTTAACGCCGTTTATAATAAGCACCGCAGACACAATGGCGCCCAGCGGCATAGTGCCGTCTACAGACAGGTCTGGAAAGTCAAGTATGCTGTAAGTCAGATAAACACCCAATGCCAAGATTGAATATTTAAAGCCCTCTTCAAGCACCACTTTAATTATGCTTACAGCTTCCGTAAAATCACCTTCTTTAAATTCTGAGTCAATATTCACAGCAAAGCTGCATTGACTTTTTAAAGTGTAACAAAGTATTAAAGCAGGCAGAGCAAAGCCCTGCCTGCCTTGTAAATTACAGTTTATTTATGCATTTTCATCTGTTTCGGTGGTTACATATTCAACGTCTGTCAAATCGCTCGGTATTTCAATGCCAAGCGTTTCGGCAACGTCTGTGTTTACCACAAGGAATGATTCGGTAACTTCAACAGCCGAATATGTGGCGGCTGACTGGCCGTTTAAAACGTCAATAGCCATTTCGCCAGTAACTTCGCCAAGCGCAACATAGTCAATTGAAGCGGAGCCGAGACAGCCCTTTTTAACCTGTTCAATTTCAGAGCCGTAAACCGGCACCCCAAGCTCTGCGGCGCGTTCAAGCACCACGCTCATATTGTCAACAACATTATTGTCTGTAAGGTTTGTAACCGCGTCAACCTTGGGCAAAAGCGCTGCTGCGGCAGACGCCAGTTCGGAAGCTTCTGTTATGCCCTGTGTTATAAGGGTAATTCCGGCTTCGTCACAAACCTCTTGCAGGGTTTCAATTTGGCTTATGGAATTGGCTTCGCTTGTGGTGTACAAAACGCCCAGTGTTTCAAGCTCAGGCTGAAGTTCAAGAATGAGCTCAACCTGCCCTTCAATGTCAAACGCGTCAGCCGTGCCGGTGGTGTTGTTGCCGGGCGTTTCCATTGATTCAACTAATCCGGCTGCAACAGGGTCTGAAACCGCGCAGAAAATAACCGGAATGTCTTTTGAAGAATTTTGCACCGCAGAATATGCCGCTGTGGCTGCCGGTGTGGCTACGGCAACAATAAGGTCAACATCGCTTGCAACCATTTGTTCTGCATAGCTCTGGCAGTCGGCGTCTGCGCTGCCGCTTGAGCCTATCTGCACTTCATAGCTGATATTGGCTTCGTCAAGCGCATTTTTAACGCCCTGGGTGCAGTTGTCAAGGCTTGAATGCGGCATATATTGCAATATCGCAACCTTTATGTCAGACGATGTGTCGCCGTCAGTGTCTGACGCTGACGAACAGCCTGCGAAAAGAGCCGCCGTAAGCATTACCGCAAAGAGAACAGATAAAACTTTCTTTAACTTTTTCATAATATTACCCCTATATAAATATATCAAATTAAACCCGGCGTGGTTATTCCGCTGCGTCTTCTGCCGGGGCGGCTTGCTGCGCCGCGTCGCCGTCTTCGCCGTCTTTTTTCTTTTCCTTGAGCAGCACAAATTTTTCCATTGGGAATAAAACTACCATTTGCACAAAGCCGGCAGCCATAGAAGCGAGAAGCCTGGCAATGGTTTCATTTGTAATAATGCTGAGTATCCAGTGGGCAAAGCCTGTTTTGTTAGTAATGTCAACTTTCAGCAGCGCGCCCACAATTGCGCCCTGCATCCATGTTGAAAACAAGATGAGCGCCAGCAGCATCACAATATAAATAACAAAATTATACCACGCCGAATCTGACTTAAATGTGGTTTTCTTATTTTGATAAAAGCCGTAAATGTTGGCAATAAGATTTGAAAGTAAAAACGGCAGCACATAGCCCCATGTCACAACACCGTCTATAACATATTTTGCCGCCTCTTCAGACCCGGTGGTGAACATTGTGGGGGTGAAAATGCCCCTTAAAAATTCCGGCAGCAGCGTCGTAATGCTGTCGCACACAAGCGGCAGCACCGCCGCGAGAACAAGCTGAATTATTGTTACAAGACCTGAAACAACAAGAAACTTTAAAAGCTGCCAAAGTGTTTTCCAGAAAGAGCCCTTGCCCTCTGCTGCGTTGTCAATACCCGTAAGGCTGATTTTCTTTTTGTCTGCCATTGTTATCTCCTTAATATGTAATATTCCGGCTGCGCAAAAATATGCGCAGCCAAGTATCATCTTAATTATATCAAAGGTGAAACAGTATTGCAAGAAAAATATTTCAACAAGCGGCAATGCCACACCATAAAATCAGGCAAAAGCCTGTGGGCTGTTTAAAGTAAGCCCACGGCAGCCGCGGCGGCAATGGCTTTTACAAGCGAAATAAGCGCTATTACAATAAGAGCCACAATTCCCACCAAAATTGCAATAAGCAAAATTACGGCAAGCACTAAAACAGCAAGTATTAACGCGCCCTTTTTACTGGGCTTTACAGTGTCTTGGAATTTTGGCTTTTCCTCTGCAGGCGCAGGGTTTTGTTCGTCATAAACAGGGTGTATTTTAAGCGTGGCCTGCGCGTCGCACGGGCCGGGGTTCCACAGCAGCGGCTCAACAAGGCTGCGCACACTTTCGGCACCCTTTATAAACTTGCCTATCGGCAGGCGAATTGTTTTTAAAAATGAATCAATAACATTTAAAAAGCCGCATGTAATTTTATATTCCCTGGTGTCCGGGCCGTAAGGCGAATCGCCGCAATAAAGATTTTGCACCAGCTCTAAAATCAAATCAAGCACTTTCTTGTCTGCAATGTCTGCAATGTCTGCCTTTTTAAGAGTGCTTTCTTTTTTACACAGCCGCCATATTTTCTTGTATGTAAGCTTGTTTAAAAATTTTGCCACAGGCTTTATAAGCCACGCGAATTTTTTAACCTTTTCACCCGGAATTGAAAATGCGTCAGTCATCTGCGAAAGCCTGTCAATGTCGTTGGCGGCGGCGTCAAACAGCTCTGTAATCATGCCGAAAAAGAATGTTTTCATATATTCGTCAAACGGCATTCCGTTTGTGTCAAGCCCCGGCACATCTTTAATCATTATTGTGTCTGTTCTGATTTCCGCATTAGCCGGGTCAAACGTAACATGGCGCATGGTGGGCGGGCAGCCAAGCATGGCGCCGCAGGCTATGTCATAAAATTTATTGCCTTTTTTGGTTGTAATTACAGAAATATCATGCACATGCGTGTGCCCTGTCAGCATGCAGTGCAGCCCCGCGTCTGCAAAAATTTCGCGCGTAATTTCGTGGTTGCGCTGCATGTCCCCCTTGCCTATTATTGAATAAAACGGAGATGGTGAAATCATGGGGTGGTGGGTCATTGCAATAACATATTGGTCATTGTCACGGGCATCTTTAAGCTGCTGCAAAATCCATGCCATGCATTCGTCGCTGTAGCCTGACCCGTTTTCACCGGGGCCCTTTCCGTTTGTGTCGTCATTAAGGGCAAACAGCCTGTAGCCCGGCGCAAGCTGCACAACATAGCAAAGCGAATCTTCAAAAGTTGCAATAGCTTCGTTGGGGCCGAATTCGTAATACATGTTCCACAAATCATGCCTGTTTTCAACAGCCGGAACTTTTATTGTTTCGTCGCCGACATAGCCGTCTGCCACGCCGCCGGCCCTGAAGTCATGCGTTGCGGTAATTACATAAACACGCTTGCCGCGCTTTTTCAAGTCACGCAGCATTTCTATGACTTCCTTGTGCGACTCTATTTCGCCGTCGCGCGTGGTGTCACCCGCCAAAACAACTATGTCGCTTGAATCGTCTGCACACAGCATGTCAAAACCGGCTTTTATTACCAAGTCGGAATCTTTTATAATTTTTTGGCTTTTAGATTCGGCTTTTTTATATGCCGCGCCCTCTGTGCCGATTTTTCTGGAATAATAATGAATGTCTGTTATAAACTGAATGGTAAGCGGCTTATTGCCCGCGCCGCTGATTTTATTGCCCATATATATCCCCTTTCTGTTTTTAATGAAAGCCATTCCCGGCCCCCCATTTGTGCGCCGCGCTTAGCTTTAAAAAGTAAATCCTTGCCGAATTTACACACCACATATATTATCAACCTTTTTTAGGCTTTTGTCAATATTAAACATATTTTTTAAAATGCATATTATGCTTGACGACTTTAATATGCCGTGTTATAATATAAGCAGTTAGCTAAAACTAACTGTGATATGTAAGGGGAATTTTTATGTACAAAATAACAGTCGGCATTGACGGCATGGCATGCGGCATGTGCGAAGCCCACATAAACGACACCATAAGAAATAATTTCAAGGTTAAAAAGGTAACTTCATCACATGTGAAAAATAAAGCCGAAATAATCTGCAATGAAAATATAACGCTTGACGAACTCAGGGCGGTTATTGACAAAACAGGCTATACAGTCACGTCTGTAAAAAGCGAGCCATATGAAAAGCATGGCATTGCTTCGCTATTTAAAAAATAGTATTTATGCACCCGCCGCTTAGTGCATTTAATGGCCCACATGGCACAGGGCTTATTTAAAGTGAAATCCGCCGCGCAAATTGCGCGGCGGATTTATTTTTAACTCTTGGCTGTAACAGCTTCAACTGAAGACCAGCTTGAATAAATTTTGGTTGTGCTGCCATCTACCGTAACGGTTTTATATGTTCTTATGCGAACATAATATTTTTGATTTGCTTTAAGCCCCGTTATGGTTTTTGACGTTTGGGTGTTGTCTTTAACTGTCTTTGTGGTTTTGCTCGAAAAGCTCTTGTCTGTTGAATATTGAATCTGGTAACCGGTGGTGCAGGAAGTTACCTTGCCCCATTTCACCGTAAAGCCCTTTGACGCGGCGGTGAGCGCGCTTATGCTTGTGGCTTTCGGCTTGATTGTTACCGCTTTCTTAAATGTGCCGCTGTAGTTGCCGGTCAGTTTCACTTTAACATAATATTTGCCCACTGATTTCATTGACGAAACTGTTTTGCCCGTGGCGCGGCTTATATATGTTACTGTGTAATATTTTGACGATATCGTGTTGCCGTTTGCGTCTGTCACTGTTACTGACGGTGTTTTTGCCTTGCCGTTATATGTGTATGTTGTTTTTGACAGCGTTACGCTCGGCGCGGCAACTTTTACCGACTTGACATTAGACCATGCAGAATAATATTTCTTGTCGCCAATGGTTTTGTAAGTGCGCACGCGCACATAATATGTGCCGGCAGTCAGCCCGGTAACCCTTTTGCTGTCTGCAATGGTGCTTGAAACAGTTTTTGTGGTGGGGCTGCTGAAATCCTTTTCGGCGGAATACTGCACCTGGTAACCTGTTGTCTGGGTTTTAACAGTGTTCCATTCAGCCGTAAAGCTGGTGGAATCAGACGTTATGTTCGTAAGCTTTGTTGACTGCGGTTTAACTGTTAATTTGGCAGTGATTGACCCTGTGTATTTTGTTTTAAACGTAACCTTTATATAATATGTGCCCACAATATTTATTTTACCCACATAGTTGCTGCGGTTTTCATAATAATATTGATAGCAATAATATTTAGAACTGATTGTGTTGCCGTTTTCGTCTTTAACGGTTATTTCGGGGTATTTGTTGCTGCCGTCATATACATAAGCCGCGTCTGACAGGGTAATTGTGCTGACTTTGGCATATGCCACGGTTTTTTCAGCGCCGCAGTTTGAACATATGTAAAGCTTTTCACCCTGCTGCGTGGTGCTGGCTTTTGTGGAATATTCTTTAAAGCTGTAGCTGTGCCCTGTGGCGGCGGTGCTGTTTGCCGTGTAAGAGTCGCCGCACATGGTGCAGGTGTATGTTGTGTAGCCGCCCGCAGCGCAGGTGGGCGCTGTTACAACGCTTTCATATGTGTGCGCGGTTTTGCCGGTTTCGTCTGCAACATATGAGTC
>JAJQIJ010000007.1 GCA_021199275.1 Clostridiales bacterium | reverse complement strand
AGTCAACCAAAATTTATTCAAGCTGGTCTGACATAAAGTCTGTTACAACCAAAAAATAAAAGCAGCAAAAGCCGCGCAGTTTCTGCGCGGCTTTTATTTTACAAATTTTAAATGAACGCCCCGCCTATTTGTAAGCTTTCACATATTCTTTGGCGGCGGGCAAAGGCTTGGCTTTAGCGGCCGGTTTTTATTGCGCCCCGGTTTTGCTGCGTTAACATCAGCTTAAATATTTTAACAGCCATGGCGCCTATAAGGAACAATATCATTCCCAGCATTGCGCCGAGCGCAACGTCTGACAGAAAGTGAGCGCCCCTGACTATGCGGGTAAAGCTAAGCACACAGACATATAAAAAGCAAATTACACAAGCCGCGGGCGCCAGTTTTTTTAATTTATTAAACGAATTTAAAAGCGCCGCAGAAAGAAATGAAAAGCAAGCGCTTACAACATGGCCGCTGGGGCAGCTTGAGCCGCCCAGTTCAAAACCGCCAAGCAACGCGCCGCCGTTGCCCTTTTCATACCAGTTAGTAAACAGTGAAAAATCGCTGGTGTTAACCAGCGCGCTTGTTACCCCTTGCGCTCTTGCGTCTTCATAGCCGTTTGAAAACGCCACCATTTCACGAAAGCGCACCCGGTTTGCAATGCCCTTAATTGAATCTTCAAATGTAAACAAAATGCCCATTACAATGCCGGCAAGCGCAAAAATTTCAAGCTTTTTCATAATTCTTTTAGGAATTTTAGAAAATGCAAGCAGCATTACAGCTGCCGCTGCGGCTGAAATTATGTACCACCCAAGCTGGCTTAAATCAACATAATATTTGCCAACATTGCGTATAACCTTGTCGCAGCCCAGCACGGCAAGCGCCACAAAGCCGACTGCTTGCACGGCGTTTGCAATAAAATTAAATATTTTATAGCACAGGCTTTTAATTTGCTGCGCGTCAGGCGTTTTAATAAACGGAAAAATTCTGTGCAGCACGCCAATAATGTCAGCAAGGCTCATTCTGTTAAAAAACAGCACGCACGCTGCCGGCGCCCACATTGCAAAGCGCGGCACTTCGCCCCAAATTTCTGCAAATTTGGCAAAAGCGCTTTCAGGCTTAAAAAGAGCAATTTCAATGTTCAAATCATTAATGCTGCCGACTATGAGCAATATAATAAAGAAAACAAAATAAAAAGCTGTAAAACCGACAAAGAATTTTTTGTTTGTCATCAGTCTACCCTCTTTCAGGTTTGTATTTAAATTTTAACACATTAAAAACAGCACATCAACATTTTTTGCCAATCATTATTGATAATTTTTTATTTATGGTGTAAAATTTAAATCGGAGGCGGTAAAATGGCGCAGGTAAAATTAACTAAAAAGAAAAAAACCGGCTATGCATTCGGCATTTTCACCGAGTCGCTTATTTATAATATGTTTTATACATATTATCTTACATTTCTAAATGAAATAGTCGGAATTCAGCCGAAATACAGTTCAATTATAATTTTTATTTCCATAGCGTGGGACGCTGTTACTGACCCTATGATAGGAAATTACACAGACACTCCCGGGGTTGACAAACGCAAAATCATGAAAGCGTCTCTTTTGCCGCTGGCCGTGCTGTTTGTTCTGGCGTGGACAAATGTCGGCGCCGCTCTTTCGTCAGAGTTTTTGAAAATAATTCTTTATACTGTGCTTTCAATGGCAATTTGGGTGTTTTACACCATGTACACCATTCCCTATTACGCGGTGGTTGCCGAACTGACAGAGGATTATGACGAAAGAACTCAAATCCGTTCCCTTTCATCACTGCTAAATGCAATGGCCGTGGGGCTTGGAAACATATTGCCCGCGCTGGTGCCAACTGTGGCAATATTGCTGACATCAAAATACGAAAGCAATTCTTATGCCGTTATTGCCGCGATAATAAGCGTGCTGGCTGTTATATTGGGGCTGGTGTGCTGCAAATCGCTTGAGGGCGTTTACACACCGCGCACTGCGGCAGACGCGACAGAGCGCCAAACGCTGAAAGACACTTTCAAGGCATTTGGCGAAATTCTGCGGCTGAAACCCGCCAAGTACTTTATGGTTTTTGTTTTCTTTTTCCTTGCCACATCTTCAATGATTCAGTCAAACCTTACATATATGGTGATTGACTGCATTGGCATGGAATATGACACGGGCATTGTGTTTGTAATTTTATCACTTGTAATTTCAATGGCAATTGTTGTGCCCCTTGTTGAAAAAACGGCTGAAAAGAAAGACAGGCGTTTTGCCGCAATAGTATTTCTTTCTATAACCTTTGCCGGCGAAATTGCGCTTAAAATAATCGGGCTTGACGCGCAAATAGGTTCGTTTAAATTCATGTGTATTTTAAGCCCTGTATTTTTGGGAATAGGCGCCGGCACTTTCTGGACTTTGTTTTATTCAATGGGCTATGACTTGGTTGAGCTTGACGAATTTAAAAACGGCGTAAGGCGCGAATCAACAATAACAGCGCTGCCGCAGCTTATTCAAAAATTCGGCTCTGCATTCGGCATTTTGGCTGCCGGGCAGCTGCTTTCATATTACGGCTATGACTCTTCGGCTGACGCAGCGGGCTCTGAGTCGCTCATTGCACAGATTACAGACGAAAAAATCATTAACGGCATGGAAAACATTTCAACGGTAATACCGGCGGCGTTTTTATTGATTTCAATAATTGCAATAATTTTGTACCCCGTGACAAGAGACAAGTTCAATTTGCTTATGCAGCAGCTTAACAAAAAGCGAAACGGCGAAGAGTGTTCAACAGCAGGGCTTGAACGCCTGGTTTAAAAGCTTAAATAAATTTTAAAGGCAAAGCCTAAATAGGCTTTGCCTTTTTTTGTGTGTTTTTTAAATTGCGCAGCTGGTAAAACGGCGGGTGTTCCCGCAGGGTTTAATAAGGACTTTAGAGTCATTAAACGTGTGGTCAGCAAATTGTTAATAATCAGCGGGGCTTTTAATCAACGCTGATTTAAAATAGCACCCCGCTGCCTGTAGATGCGGCAGGCGTTTCTTGCCAAAATCATTTTTTATGTATTTACTTTATTTCCATAATTTCTTTTATTAAACCAACTGCTTTTGCAGCGGCATTTCCGTTTTCACAGCAGCCCCTTTTAAGCAAAAACTCGCGCCTTTTCTTTTCATAAGCTTCCGGGCAAAATGTCTGAATATTTTGCATTAGTTCATCGTTGTTTTTTGCAATAGGAAACGGAGTTTCGCTAAGCGGGTAATAAAGCCCCCTGACTGAATCATATCTGTCTAAATCAGAAGCATATATAAATCCCGGCCGCCCGGTAAGCACAAAGTCGCAAATCCAGCTGGAATAGTCTGTCACGCCAACGTCTGCACAAAGCATAAGCTCCTGAATGTCCGGGTAAGATGTAACATTAATAACGCCATTTTGTTTTTTCACAGTCTGCTTTCTGTCATGAAAATGAAGGCGGTTGAAAACAACCCATTCGCCGCCCCATTTTGCAGATAAATTAAAGCGCAGCCTGTCAAAGTCAATGTCAAGAAAATCAATGCTTTTATCATCTCTGAAAGTGGGGGCATAAAGGCAGATTTTAATTTCGTTAAGCTCAGTTTGCAAATTCCCCTCTTCGTCATATTTAGCCAAGCGGTATCTTTTGAGCACCTTTTCTTTGATTGCAAGCATTTTTTCTTTATTAGAAAAAAGTATATCATTTCTGGCATGGCCGAATTCATAAATTTTATTATTTGCAAAATAGGTTTCGCGAAATACCTGCGTTTCAAAAGTGCTGTTTGAAATGCAACAATCGACATGTTCGCCGCAAAGCATCGCTTTTTTCAGCCAATCCATATCTGTGATGTCTTGCTTTGACACGCTTTTCAACCCCATTGAGCCGTGCCATGTGTCAATATAAAACTGCTGCTCTTTCTTTGGCATATATTTCCAGACGCAGCAAATTGCATTGTCTACCCAAATTTTTGAAGTGGCCTGCGCTTTATAGTAATCAAAAGTATATTTTTCAACCAGATGTATCTGCGGCGGAATCTTGTCTTTTTTACTGTCTTGAAGCTGCTGCTTGGTAACTCCCCAATAAATTTCAACGGGCACGCCCTGCCTTATCAATTCCTCTGTTATGTATTTGGGGTTACAGTTATAAATACCGTTAAAGGTTACGAAAAAAATTCTGTTTTGCACTATGTCAAATTTTGAAAAATAATATTTCCTTGCAAGCTCGCCAAGGCGCATATCAAAGTCTTTTTTTCTTTTTATTCGCGCTTTACGGCGAAGCTTTTTCTTTTTTTTGCGCAGCTTTTGTCTTTTGGCTTTCGCTTTTTTGCGGCGCTTTTCGCGGGCGACAAACAGCTTGCCCTCAATAACATCATGTTTAAATGTCTCTATTTTGTTCATAATTCCTCCGCTAAACTCACATATTAAAGGCAACTCATTTTTACATTTCGGCACTGTTTCACTTAGGAATAGCACCCCGCCATGCATCGTGGCAAGTTCCTGTTGCCGTAGCCCCACAGGCGGGAAGCTCAACGACCGCTTCGTTTTAGAACATTCAATAAGGGCTTGCCCGTTATTCAACGTGGCAAGCGACAGCGACGCTGTCGTTAATCAGCGGAAGATTGTACTCACCGCTGATTAAAAATTGGACCCTGCCGCCTATAGAGGCGGGGGACATTTCTTGCCTAAGTTATATTATAACCGTTTGGTTATAATATAATGTATTTTATCAGTTTAGTGTTAAAATGTCAATAACCGAATAGTTATTAATTCGGTTTTTTTAATATTTTATCTACCCGAAAAGACGAAGTGTGCCTAACGAAATTCGGCGCAGGCCCCATGAATATGCAGGCGTATTTCTTACCCAAGCTATCGGAAAGGTCTTTTTATGTCTTACTATAAAAGAATTCGCGATTTGCGCGAAGACCATGACAAAACGCAAAGCGACATTGCAAAATTACTTGGCATGAAGCAGCCGCAATATTGCAGATATGAAAACGGAACAAGAGATATTCCGCTTGACGCGTTGATTACCCTTGCGCGCTATTACAATGTTTCAACAGATTATATTTTAGGCCTGAGCGACAACAGCAAGCCAATTTAAAACGCACCCAAAAGGGTGCGTTTTTTGCTGTGATTTTAATTTGTTGATTTACAATACCAAAGGCGCCTTTATTTTACGGCAAAATTTTACAGGCACATTTTGTAAATTTGTTCAACATCGTTTGCGCCAAGATTTTTAAGCCCTGTTATAACAGAGCCGCCGCAGGCGTGGCTCGCCATGGCTTTGAAATGAGTGCTGTCAATATTAAGATTGCTGAGCTTTGGCTCAAGAGCCAAAGTGTTAAAGCAGAAATCTGAAAGCGCGTCAATGGCTTTTTTTGCACCGGCAAGCGGCTGCAGCCCCTCTTCAACGCCAAACACTTTTACGCCAAGGCGATAAATTGCCGGGGCGGTTTTATCATCTAATATATAGGTAAGCCAGCGCGGGGTAATTATGGCAAGGCCGTGCCCATGCGTAATATCATAATAAGCTGAAAGTTCATGTTCCATAGCGTGGCAGGCGCAGCCGTGCACAGTGCCCGCGTCAAGCACAGTGTTTAGCGCCATGGTTGATGCCCACATAAGATTTGCCCGCGCTTCATAGTCGCTGCCGTTTTTCATGGCAACCGGGGCCCATTTTACCACAGTTCGCATTACCGCTTCCTGAAATTCAAGAATCATGTCAAATTCAGCGTCACCTGCCAAATAATAATTGTCTATAACATGGTTGAAAATGTCAAAGCTGCCGCAGGCAGTCTGGTAAACCGGCAGAGAAAAGCTGTATTCGGGGTTTTCAAAAGCAGCTTTTGGCAAAATGCCGCTGCCGCCGAGCGCAAGCTTTTCATTTGTGGCTGTGTTTGAAATAACAGCCCAGCAGTCTGCTTCAGAGCCTGTTGCCGCATTGGTAAGAACAACAACTATAGGCAGTGCATTTTCAACCCATTTGCCGGCTTTCACCAATTGCCACACATCTTGCGCGTCTGAAACAGCAGTGGCGGCAATGCCCTTTGCGCAGTCAATAGTGGAGCCGCCGCCGACTGCAAGTATTACATCAATATTTTCTTTTTTACAAATTTGGGCGCCTTTATTGGCTGTGGTGTGCCTTGGGTTAGGCTCAACGCCGCTGAGTTCAAAAAGCTCAATGCCGGCTTTTTCACATTCAGCTGTTACAGCGGCATAAATGCCGTTTTTCTTAATTGAGCCGCCGCCGTAAACCAGCAGCGCCTTTTTGCCGAATTTGAGCAGCTCGCCCGATAAAGAGCTTATATGGTTTTTTCCGAAATATACCTTGGTTGGGTTGTCAAAAATAAAATCGTTCATAATATGTCCTTTCATATAGCTTTTTAAATTTTAGCAAAGTTTTTGCCGAATGTTCAATAAGGGCTTGCCCGTTATTCAACGTGGGGCGACATCAGGGCTGTTGTTAATCGCACCCCGCCGCCTGTAGAGGCGTGGGAATTTCCCACTAAGTTATAATTTTCACTTTGCAAGCGCATAATATTCCGCGTCGCTTACAGCTTCAAGCCACTGCGTGCCCGAATTTTCGCCCGGCACTTCAATTGCAAGGTGTGAAAACCAGCTGCCCGGCGCCGCGCCGTGCCAGTGTTTAACGCCCGGCTTGATATTTACCACGCTGCCCGGGGTCATTAAAACCGGCTTTGCACCGGATTCGCAGTAATAACCGCGCCCGGCAACGCAAATTAAAATTTGCCCGCCGCCCTTGTCTGCTGTGTGAATATGCCAATTGTTGCGGCAGTTAGGTTCAAACGTGACATTGAACACACCCACCTGCTGCACAGAGACCGGGGAAAGATAGCTCTGCCCGGTGAAGTATTCGGCAAAGCCGTCGTTTGGGGCGCCTATTGGAAACACCATGCTGTTTGCGTGCTTTTCCTTTGCGCTGCTAATTTGTGTTTTTTCACACCAGACTTCCTTTGCCATGTTAAACGCAGCCCAAGCTTTGGGCCAGCCGGCATAAAAAGCCGCATGGGTCAGTATTTCGGCTATTTCCGATTTTGTAATGCCGTTATTTTTAGCGCTTATCAAATGATATTTGAAAGACGAATCGCAAAGCCCCTGCGACATAAGCGCAACAACTGTTACCAAAGAACGGTCTCGCAAGGAAAGCAGGTCTTCCCTGCCCCAAACCTCGCCAAACAGCAAGTCGTCGTTAAGTTCGGCAAATTTAGGTGCAAAATCGCCTAAAGAATCTCTGCCGGCAGTTTGTTTTACAGCCATTAAATTACCACCTTCAATTTAAGCTTGCAGCATGGCGTGCCTTAGTCCCACTTCAGCTCACCGGTTTTTACTGCAATTTCATACTTGGAAATTTTGTAATTAAGACGTTTTATTGTTTCGTCAATTTTAAGCCGCTGAGCTTTCAGGCTTTCCATTTGCGTTTTAAGCAGCAGAAGCCTGGCGGCTATTGTGTCGCTGCCCTGTTCATAAAGCTTTCTGTATTCAACAATAGCTTCAACAGGCAAGCCGGCAGAGCGCATGCAGCAAGCAAGCTCTGCCCATGATATGTCACTTTCGGAATAGTCGCGTATTCCGCCGTGCGTGCGGTTGACCGGCGGCACTGCGCCTATGCGCTCATAATACCTTAAAGTGTCTGATGAAACGCCAAGCTTTTGGCTGACCTGTTTGATTGTCATTAACATTCCCCTTTAAAAATTAAACAAAACCAAAACGCCTTAATTAAAATTACAACACCCAAACGCCAATATGCCACCTGCGGCACAACTGTCAGCAGCCGCGCAGTTTTATTTGTTTCTTGCGGCTTTTTATATATTATACAACTTGGAGTTTACTCTAAGTCAAGCTTTTTTTATTTTTAACGCCTGACCCAAACCAGCATTTCACCGCACTGCCTGTTTGCGCGCTGATAATACGGAATGAATTTTAGCTTGACCGGCATTTCTTTAGGCGCAGCGTATTCGCTGTAAAGAGCGCCGCTGTCTTTTTCCTGCCTGTAGCCCCTGGCAACTATAAAGTCGCCGCATTTTTTAAGCCGTGGCTGCTGTGCAAAGCGCAGAAGATGCAGCTCACTGCCGTTATCTGCCTCTTCCAGGCAATAGACTACAGGGCCGCGCTGAACTGCGGCTGTGCCAATATTGGCCTTTACATTATTGTTGCACCTGAGCAGGCGTATGTCAAATGTAAAATCAACGTCTATCGTTTCATTTTCATTAATTTCAAAGTATGCATAGCCGTTTTTTATAAACGGGTTTTCACGGCTGAAAATAAAATTGCTGCAAAAGCCGGGAATTCTAAATGCAAGCGTAAATTTCATTTTTGGCCTGACAGAAACGCTTACCCTGCCGCTTTCAATGTAATCTGACTGAATTTCAATGTCTGCCTTGTCTGTTTTAACAGCCGCCGAAATGTACATATTAATGTAAAGTGTGTTTTCGTTTTGTGAAAAGCAATATTCGCCGACTGAGCTTATTAAACGCGCAATATTAGCCGGGCAGCAGGCGCATTCAAACCAGCCCTGTCTTTGCACCGTGACATGCGAAAGAGCGCTGTTAAGCCCGGTTTCCCGCGGCGTTACAGCAAGCGGATTTGTGTAAAAATATGACTTTCCGTCTTGAGCAATGCCGGAAAGGACGCAGTTGTAAAGACAGCGTTCCATAACATCGCCGTATTTAGAGTCCGGCTCTGCCAAAAGCATTTGCCGTGCGAACATCATTAGCCCGATTGACGCGCAGCTTTCGCAATAAGCAGAGTCATTGGGCAAATTATAGTCATAAGTAAACGCTTCGCCGGCGGCAGTGGCGCCTATTCCCCCGGTAATATACATCTGCTTTTCTGCAATATTGAAAAACAGTTTGCGGCAGGCGGCAAGCAGTTGTTTATCAGCAGTGTGCATTGCAACAGCCGCAGCCCCGGTGTAAAGATAAACAGCCCTGACTGCATGCCCGCGGGCGGCATTTTGGCTTTTAAGCGGCGCGTCAGCCTGGTTATATATATATTCGCCCCCGTCAGTCTGAACACCGCGTTCAACGTCAAAATAATAGGGCTTAGTGCCGCGCCGCTCAACAAACAGCGCCGCCTGGCAAAGATAAAGTTCATTGCCGGTTACATTATAAAGCTTTACCAGCGCATATTCTGAAATAGGGTGCCCGCCGTAGCCCGGCTTTTTGCCTGCGCCGAAATTGGCGCATATCAAGTCAGCAAAGGCGCACGCCGCTGAAAGCAGCTGTTTTTTGCCTGTTGCCCTGTAATATGCAACAGCGGCTTCGGCAAGGTGCGCAAAACAGTAAAGTTCATGATAATCTTTTAAATTTGTAAAAATTTTTTCCGGGTTATTTATTATGTATAAGGTGTCTAAATAGCCGTTATCAAGCGCGCATGAACAAATTAAATCAATTGCCGAATCTGCAAGCTGTTCAAGTTCGGCGTCTTTTTTTTGCATAAGCAAAAAAGACACTGCTTCAAGCCATTTATACAAATCAGTGTCTTGAAACACCCAGCCCTTAAACGCACTTTCGGCTGAATTGGCGTTTGTATAATGCCATTTGTCCGTTGGGTAAACCGGTGTTTTTTCACCGTTGCGGCGGCGCTGCTGAAGCTCTGATGCAAGGCGGAAATTTCTGACGCACCGGCTGCTTTGAACCCCCGGCACACAGTCATTAATAACGCGCCACTGATAAGGCACAGATTCATTTTTTATAATGTCTGTTTTTGTTAGCCAGAAAGAGTCTGTAAGCGAAATGTTTTCAAGACCAATTACCGTTAAATTCTGCATAATATACTTTCAGCCCCTGCATTTGCAGGGGCTGCCCTTTCATGTTATTTACAGTAAACCGTCCCAAGTGTCAACTTCCTTGGCTTTCTTTTCTTCCTCGTCAAACCAGTGCTGTGTAACAGATTTGCTTTCAGTAAAGAAACGGTATGCGTCTTTGCCAAGGCAGTGCAAATCGCCGAAAAAGCTTTGCTTATGCCCGCTGAACGGAATGAAACCAACCGGAACCGGAATGCCCACGTTAATGCCAACCTGCCCGCCGTCTGTGTAACGCGCAAACTGGCGCGCATAATAGCCGCTTTGCGTGTAAATAACAGAGCCGTTTGCATATGGGTTGGAGTTCATAATTCTGAGCCCGTCTTCAAAATTCTTGCACCTTTTTATGCAAAGAACTGGGCCGAACACTTCGTCTGTGCCTATTGTCATGTCTTCGGTAACATTGTCAAAAATTGTGGGGCCCACAAAATAGCCGTTTTCATACCCGGCGGGAAGCTGCGGGTTTCTGCCGTCAAGCACAAGAGTTGCGCCTTCGTCAATACCCTTTTGAATGTCTCTGACAACTTCGTCATAATGCTTTTTATATGTAAGCGGGCCGAGACGCGTATTTTTGTCCCACGCGGGGCCGCAGTTTACGCTTTGCGCCTGCTTTTTGAGCTCTGCAACAAATTTGTCTGCCACAGATTCTTCAACAACACAGCATGAAAGCGCCATGCAGCGCTGCCCGGCACAGCCGTATGCTGAATTGATTACGCCGGCAACTGTTCTTTCCAGGGCGCAATCTTCCATAATAAGAGCATGGTTTTTAGCCTGGCAAAGTGCCTGGCACCTTTTGCCGTTTGCCGCTGCTTTTTCATATATTTTAAGCCCAACCGGTGTAGAGCCGACAAATGTTATGCCCTTTACATCTGGGTGTTCAAGAATGGTGTTGATTTCGTTTCTTGAACAGGTAACAATGTTTATAACCCCGTCAGGAATACCGGCTTCTTTATAAAGTTCACCAATTTTCATGGCAGTTCTTGGCGTAAGAGACGCGGCTTTCAGCACCATGGTGTTACCGCAGGCAACGCAAACCGGCGCCATCCAGCCAAATGGAATCATGGCAGGGAAATTAACAGGCACAATGCCGGCAAAAACACCGATAGGCTCACGGTATTTAACCGTGTCAAAGCCTGTTGACGCGTCCATAAGGCTTTCACCCATCATTAAAGACGGGGCTTGAATTGCAAGCTCTGTGCCCTCTAACGCTTTGCCCACATCGCCCTGGGCTTCTGCCCATGCCTTGCCGTTTTCTTCGCAAACAAGCATTGCCAGTTCGTCTGCGTGCTTTATAAGTAAATTTCTTATATTATAAAGAATTTGTGCCCTTTTTCTTGCGGGCGTGCCGCTCCATGCCGGAAACGCCGCCTTGGCCGCGGCTATGGCTTCAAGCACCTCTTCATTAGTGCAGCAAGGCGCCTGCCCGGTTACTTCGCCGGTTGAGGGGTTATGTAAATCATACCACACGCTTGCTTTTGATTCCTTAAATTCACCATTTACAAAATATTTAAGCTTTTCCACAAAAACACCACCGTTTAGAAATCTTGATTCGGCTGCTGATTACTTAACCGAATTTCTAAATTATTTTAGCAGATAAAATACAACATTTCAATAGCAAAAGCAATATTTTTTAAAACTTTTCTGTTTAGCTGAACAAAAGAGCAAAAAACCATGATTTTTCATTTCATTGCGCTATTTTCGCCTGATATATGCAGCTGTGCTGACTCAAGGGTGGCGCATGCGCAAAAATTTTTACTTTTACTGCGCGAAGTTTAACCGGCGCCTGCGTTTAGCACTATTTGAGCGAAAAAACATAGAATGGCTAAAGGTAAAAAAACATGAAAGGCTGTGAGGGCTTGAATCTTTCTCAATTAAACGCCGGGCGGCAAGGGGCAATTGCAAATATAGACGGCAGCTGTAAAATAAAGCGCCGCCTGATTGAACTGGGTTTTGTAAACAGTGCGCGCGTAAGCTGTGTAAGAAAGTCAGTATTCGGCACACCGATTATATACTGCATAATGGGCTCAAACATAGCTTTGCGCCGTTCAGACGCAGAAAAAATAGCGGTGATAAATATATGAGCACACGAACAATAGCACTTGCCGGCAACCCGAATGTGGGCAAAAGCACAGTGTTTAACGAACTTACGGGAAGCTGCTGCCACACCGGAAACTGGTGCGGAAAAACAGTTGAATGCGCCCGTGGCAAATATTATTATAAGTTCAATGATTATGAAGTTTATGACCTACCCGGGGCATACAGCCTGTTTCCAGGTTCAGACGAAGAGGCGCTGACTGCAGACTATATAAAGGCCGGTAATTATGACTGCCTTGTGTGCGTGCTTGACGCGGCAAAGCTTGAAAGAAATTTATGCTTTTTGCTTAGTGTGTGCAAATACACAAACAAAATAGTGGTGCTGCTGAATTTGTGCGACGAAGCAAAAAGGCAGGGGCTTATAATAAACAGCGCCGCGCTTTCGCAAAGGCTGGGGCTGCCGGTGGTTGAAGCCACGGCGCGCAGCGGCAAGGGCATTAACAACCTGCTTGAAGAAGTTCATCTTATTACAACCCACGCAAAAGAGCCCGTGTTGAAAAGAAATACATATTACTTTTCACCGGGCAAGTCCGCCGTTAAGGCATTTGGCGAAAACGTTAAAAAATTTGACATGCAAAAAAGGCTTGAAGCCAACGTGGAAAAGTCGCCGGGCGGCTTTGAAATTGAATCTGAAAGCACGTGGAAAAAGGCGGTGGAGCTCAGCGCGGCTGTGACTGTAAAAAACAGCCGTGCGGTAAAAAAAGAGCCGCTGGCAGACAAAATTTTAATGGGCAGGGGCACAGCCGGAATATCAATGCTGTTTATATTCGCCGCTGTGTTGTGGCTTACCATAGCGGCGTCTAATTACCCAAGCGAATTTCTTTCAAATATATTTACCGGCTTTGAAAACAGCCTGGGCCAATTATTGATTTCAGCGGGGGTGCCGCAGGCGGCAGTCAGCTTTTTGGTGTTTGGAATTCTTAAAGTGCTTTTATGGGTTGTGGCGGTAATGCTGCCGCCCATGGCTATCTTTTTTCCTTTGTTTGCCATTCTTGAAGATTTGGGCGTGCTGCCCCGAATAGCATTTAACCTTGACTGCTGTTTTGAAAAATGCGGCGCGTGCGGCAAGCAGGCGCTTACCACATGCATGGGCTACGGCTGCAATGCAGTTGGGGTAACCGGTGCAAGAATAATTGAATCAAAACGCGAAAAGCTTATTGCAATTATAACCAATTCACTGTCGCCATGCAACGGGCGTTTCCCGCTGCTGATTGCCGTGATTTCTATGTTTTTTACGCCCAACAGCTTTTTAGGCGCGCTGGTTTTGCTTTCGTTTATATTGCTTTCAATGGCGGTTACTTTATTGTCAAGCGCACTGCTGTCAAAAACCGTGTTAAAGGGCGAAGCTTCGTCTTTTATTTTGGAAATGCCGCCTTACAGAAAACCGCAGCTGCTGAAAACCGTAAAGCAGACTATAAAAGAAAAAATACTTTTTGTGCTGCTGCGCGCCGTTGCCGTGGCGGCGCCCGCCGGGGTTATAATTTGGGCGCTGGCAAATTTTGAAGCGTCAGGCACTTCCCTGCTTAACCACATTGCTGCCTTTTTAGACCCGTTTGGGCAATTCCTTGGGCTTGACGGGGTTATATTACTGGGCTTTATACTTGGCTTTCCGGCAAATGAAATAGTAATTCCAATTATACTTATGGCATATCTGTCTTCCGGCGTGTTAAGCGATTATTCGTCTCTTGAAAGCCTGAAAGAAATTTTGACGTCAAGCGGCTGGGACATAAAAACAGCGGTGTGCACATGCATATTTTCAATGTTTCATTTTCCATGTTCAACAACTTTGCTAACAATTTTTAAGGAAACCAAATCTTTTAAATGGACTGCGCTCAGCATTATAACGCCACTTGGCGCAGGGGTTATTTTATGTTCAATAATAAATGCCGTTTTTTAAAATAAAAAGCCGCAGCAGCATAATGCCTGCGGCGGCTTTGCCTGCGCTTGACGCGCTTAACGGCTGTAATCTATTGCTGAATTTCATGCATTCAAAATAGAGCTTATAATTTCATTCATTTTTTCCATATTGTTTTCCATGTCTAACGCAAGCTTAAGCTGGCATTTTGCACGCACCAAATTATGTTCCGGGTAAGCTGTGCTGAAATATTTGTCACCATTTAAAAAGTCGGTTAAAAAGCGCATGCCCACCTCCATAGTCATAAGCCAGGCTGAAAATGCAAGGTTTTGCGACTCTGCCTGGGTAAGGCTGCCACTTGCCTGTGACAAAAAGCCACGCGCATAGGCTTCAAAATTTTCAAGGCTTATGCCCACCTTTGACAGGTCTTTTTCATCTTCGGCGGCAGTGTTTGCGCCGAAACGAATTGAGTCGCCAAAATCATAAAGCAGCAGCCCCGGCATTACCGTGTCAAGGTCAATAACGCAGATGGCTTCGCCGCTGTCTTTGTCAAAAATAACATTATTAAGCTTGGTGTCGTTATGGGTAACGCGCACAGGCAGCGCGCCGGCTGCCGCCATTTTTGTAAGACGCGGCAGCTTATCTTTACGGCTGATTATAAAATCAATTTCGTTATTACACATATTTTTGCGCGTTAACGAGCCGTTTGCAACTGCGGGCAAAAATTCATTTTCATAGCGCAATGCTGTGTTGTGAAAGTCAGGAATTGTTTCATTTAAATTTTCAGCCGGAAAATCAGACAGCCTGCGCTGAAATTTGCCAAACGCCATGCCGCTTTGAAACAAAAGTTCGGCAGTGCCAAAATCATAGCTGACTGAATTTTCAACAAAAATATATAGCCTGTAAACATTACCGTTTGCGGCAGTGTAATATTTACTGCCGTTTCTGGTTTTTATGAAATGCAGTGTTTCGCGGTTTTCATTGCCGCCCTCTTCGTTTATTTTTTTACGCAGGAAATCGGTAACGCTGAATATATTGTCCATCAAGGCGTCAACATTTTTGAAAACGTTGCAGTTTATTTCCTGCAAAATATATTCATTCTTTGCACCGCAGTCATCGAAACAGACATGGTACGTTTTGTTAATGTGGCCCTTATTAAATGTTTCCAGAGCGCATAAAGCGCCGTCACAGCAGAAATTAGACAAAATGTTTTCTATGTCTTTATCTATCACAGGCGGCACCCCCTTTATGGAAAATTAATTAAATAAATCATAGCACAAAATTATTTGTTTGTAAATGGTTAAATCACAAAGAGCACCGGCATTTTTTATGCCGGTGCTCTTGTTTAAATTAAGTCACATAAATTTTATTCGCGGCGCAAAGCGTCTATGGGGCTCATTTTTGCAGCCTTTCTTGCCGGGTAAATTCCGAAAAAGAGCCCGACTCCGCATGAAAACAGCAGCGCAATAAATATAATCCACCAGGTTACGGACGGCGACACGCCGACTATTGCGCAAACCGCGTAAGCGCCCGCCACGCCTAAAACAACGCCTATAATTCCGCCTATCAGGCACAAAATTATTGACTCTGTCAGAAATTGCAGGGTTATTACCTTTGTTTTGGCGCCCAGCGACTTTCTGATGCCTATTTCGCGCGTTCGTTCAGTTACGGACACAAGCATGATATTCATAACGCCTATGCCGCCAACTATAAGCGAAATTGCACCGACGCCCGCTATAAACATTGTAAGAACAGAAATGATTATGTCAACAATTTCAACATAAGTCGCCATGTTTTGCGACTGGTAAATTGACGATGAATAATTGCCGTGCGCCGCTTTCAAATAATTTACGGTTGCGTTGGCAATGGCGTCATTGTCAGCCTCATCTTCACCTATTACAAATATTGTTGAAAGCGTGCTGTCTGCGCCTGTTATCTGCAACAACGTAGTACAGGGCATAAACATTACAATCATAACGCCCGAATCTGTTGTAAACATAGATGTCATATCGCTCATGGAAGAAACGCCGGAAACAAGCGATTCTATGTCAGCAACACCCACAATTTTGACATTCATTGTTGCACCTGACGATGACACAGTCATATATTGCCCAACAACATCTTGATACCCAAATGCCAAGTCTGCACTGTTTGAACCTATAAGCGCCACGGGTGATGATGAAGAATATTCTTCGTCAGTAAAGAATCTGCCATAAGCGCATTCAGATGCCATAGCATACTGAATGTCCGCATTGACGCCGACTATTGTCGCTGTTGCGCTTGTTGTGGTGCCGGTGACATTTTTTATTGTTGCGCTGGCAAAGCCAATCATCATGGGCGAACAGCGCTCAACACCGTTGACTTTTGTTTTTATGTTGTCTACGTCTTCAAGCGTTATATAGTCAGAATCATCTGCCGACGTTGTGTCAACAGAAACCATTACTGCATTTGAGCCCATATCTTCAATTAAAGACACAATATAGTCGCGCACGCCGGTTCCTGCGCCGACTATCATAATTACAGAGCCTATGCCTATAATTATGCCAAGCATTGTCAGCACGGAACGCATCCAATTGGCTCTAATACATTTTATTGCAATTTTTAAGCTTTCCGATAAATTCATTATATTCCTCCGACTGTAAGCTTAAACCGGGCGGCGCCGCCTTATGAGACTGGCGGACATTTCACCCCAAGTTATTTTCACGTCTTTTTAGCTTGCGGAGTTTGAAACCTTTACCTCAAAGGTTTCATCATCATAGCTGGACGAAGGGGTCGCCACAATTTTGTCGCCCACCGAAAGGCCGTCTGTAACCTGATATACGGAATCTGAAATGGCGCCCGTTGTTACCGCCGTTTTTGTCACTGTGCCCTCTTCTTCATCATAAAGATAAACATATGTGCCTGTTTTTTCAAGCAGCAGCGATTCAATGGGAACAGAAGTTACGTCAATATATTCGCCGACTGCAATTTCAACATTTGCTTCAAAGCCGATTATAATATTGTCGTCAGGGTTGTCAACTGTAATCTGAACTTCAACACCCGCGCCGGTGTCAGTCAGGCTTGAAAGCCCGCTTATGCCGGCAATGCTGCCCAGGCTGTCAATTATTGAGCTGGAGGAGCCGCCGGTTGCAACCAGCGCTTTGTTAGTAACGGTGCCCGTGTATTCGCCGTATGCCGTGGTAATGGTGCAGTCCATGCCGACGCTTACCTTGTGAATATCATATTCGTTAAGAGATATGGTTACCACCATGGAATCAAGGTTTTGCAGCGTTATGCAAGACGAGAGCAACGACACCTGTTCGCCGGGTGTAATTGCGCATTCGGTAATGGTGCCGTCAAACGCCGCAGTCCAGCCCGCGGAAAGTTCGCTGCTTGACTCTTTTAATGAATCAAGCGCGGTTTGGGCGGCGTCTAAAATTTCTTTCTGAGCTTCAACAGTGCTGTCTGATGCAGCAACAGTGTAAAGCTCTTTTTGAATATACAGTGCCGCAAGCCTGAGCTCAAGAGAGGCAAGTTCAACAGTGTCGTTTTCACTTACAACCGAAGCGGTCTGTTCTGCCAGCGCTTCCCAGTCTATGCTTTTAACCGCAGCTTCAATAAGCGCAACAGCGTCAACGCTGTCAACCAAGAGCTTTGTTTCGTCAATTATTCCGGTGGTAATGGCGTCTGACACGGCGTCGCCCACAGCGGTTGCCAAGTCGTCAACAAAAGTGCCGTCTATGCCGTTGGTGGCAAGAGAGCTTAATTCGCTGCTAATCACCTGCATAACTATTTGCAGCATTTGATTGGCAGTTTCTAAATCTGATGACAGGCCGTTTATTGTTGTTATAAGCGAATTGATTGACGTTACAATGTCTGACAGTGAAACAGAGTCTGATGATGAGTTTGATGAATCTGCCGCAAGCAGGCTGCTTATTTGCTGGGCAATATCGTCAGCAGACGCTGTTGTGGACTCGGTTGTAGTTGTTGTTGTGGTTGATTCAAGCATAGAGCTGATTTGGCTTAAAATTTCTTCAGCAGAAAGAGTGGTTGACGTGGAAGAGTCAGCCGTGGTTTGCTGGGCGGTTGTTGACTGTGCGGTTGTCGCCGAGTCTGCGGTGGTAGACGTCGCCTGCGTAGTTGAAAGCAGCGAACTGATTTGATTGTAAAGGTCGTCTTCGGAAATTGTGGTTAGCGTTGAATAGTCGGCGCTGTTTGTGGTTATGTCAGCATTGGTTGTAAATTTATAAGTCTTTGCCTCTGTTGTGGTGGTTGTTGTCTTTTTTGCGGTGGTTGTTGTACTTTGGCTTGCGTCAAGCTTTGAAATTTGCTTTTCAACTGCGGCAATTTGGTCTTCAATATCGCTCAAATTACTTTTTGCCGTGCTCTGGCTTGAAAGCGCTTCGTTATATGAACTTTTTGCTTTGTTATAAGTATTTTGCAGGCTTTCAATTTCAGAGTCAAGCGTTGACGTGTCAAATGTGGCCAATATGTCGCCCTCTTTAACTTCGTCACCCTCGCTTACAAAAACTTCCTTTACAGTGGCTATAGATGAAACCGAATATTCCCTGGTGGCGCCTGACGTAACGTCGCCCGTTGCGCTGACAGTTTCATAAATATCACTCGTTGAAATTGTATAAAGCGACACGCTTTCCTTGCTGTTGTTTACGCTGTAAATCACCACTGAAGTCACAATAATAGCAAGCACAAGCAATACTGCCACTGCTATTATTATTTTCTTTTTCTTGCTGCTTTTTTTAAGTGTAGCCATAATTTCCACCCTCAACATTTAATCTATGATAAAGTATAATTCCAATTTGTATAAATATCAATAACTATTTGTAAAATTTTTAATTTTTTTTAATAAAAAAAGGAAGTTTTGTTAAACTTCCTTTTTGTGCAAATTACTGAAAATGCACCTGCTGCCCAAATAAGGCATATTAAAAGAGCCTTGCAGCGCAAGCGTGAACATTCAATAAGGGCTTGCCCGTTATTCAACGCGGAGGCGACAGGGCGCTGTCGTTAAAAAGCAGGCGCTATTTTTGCATTGCTTTGAGCGCCTTTTGACCTATGTCTTTGCGAAAATGTTTTTTATCAAAATTAATTTTTTCAGCCGCAGCATAGCTTTTTTCCAGCGCTTGCTGCAATGAAGAGCCGAGCGCCGTAACGCCGAGCACACGCCCGCCGTTTGTCAACAGCTTTCCGTTTTTAAGCGCAGTGCCCGCGTGGTAAACAACAGCGCCGTCAATCTGCCCGGCAGTAAGGCCGGTGATTTCAAGCCCCTTGTCATAACTGCCCGGGTAACCGCCGGACGCCAAAATAACGCAGGCGCACGCCTCGTCAGACCATTCTATGTCAACCCGGCTAAGTGTTTCATTGTTAATAGCTTCAAATATTTCCATTATATCTGTTTTAAGGCGCGGCAGCACAACCTGTGTTTCAGGGTCGCCGAAACGGCAGTTATATTCAATAACCTTTGGCCCCTTTGGGGTAAGCATAAGCCCGAAATACAGGCAGCCCTTAAATGTTCTGCCCTCTTTATTCATAGCTTCAACGGTTGGCTTAAAAATTTTTTCCATGCATTCAAGCGCAACTGCCTGTGTGTAATATGGGTTTGGAGACACCGTGCCCATGCCGCCAGTGTTAAGCCCTTTGTCATTGTCAAGCGCCCGCTTATGGTCCATTGAAGACACCATGGGAACTATTGTCTTGCCGTCTGTAAACGAAAGCACAGACACCTCAGGGCCGGTTAAAAATTCCTCTATTACAACACGATTGCCTGAAGCGCCGAAAATTTTATCTTCCATAATATTGGCAACTGCTTTTTTTGCTTCGGCAAAGTTTTCAGCTATTATGACGCCCTTGCCGAGCGCAAGCCCGTCTGCCTTTATTACAACCGGGTATTCGCCCTTTTCCTTTATATATTCAACTGCCGCAGCCGAATCTGAAAATGTTTCATAGTCAGCCGTGGGGATATTGTATTTTTTCATAAGTTCTTTTGAAAAGACTTTGGAACTTTCAATAATGGCCGCCCTGGCAACCGGGCCGAATGTTGCAAAACCGGCAGCGTTAAGCGAATCAACCATGCCGGCGGCAAGTGGGTCGTCAGGCGCAACAACAACAAAATCTGCCGCAATTTCCTTTGCCAAATTTACCACGCCGTCTATGTCCATAGCAGCCACAGGGTAACACTTTGCGTCATAAGAAATTCCGCCGTTTCCCGGGCAGCAGGCAATTTCACTTACCTTTGGCGACTGTTTAATCTTTTTTATAAGAGCATGTTCCCTGCCGCCTGAGCCAACCACTAAAACTTTCACAATATCATCCTTTCCGTTCGGCTGCTTTAAGCAACCGGCAAAGCGCATTTTTTGTCAGTGCGGTTAAGCACTGATTTTAGCGCCCATAAAAAATATGCAGCGGGCAATACAGCCCGAAAAACAGCGCCCGGCTTTCAGGGGCGCATTTTTTCAGATTTCATTTTTATTTATAATTCTGCTTTCATAGCTGTGCAATTCCAAGTCAACAAAACGGGTGAAAAGCGCAACCTTATTGTCATAATTAAGGCTTTGCCACAGCATTTCAGTCCATGCGTCTATTTCGTCATAGCTGCAATCTATTTCAATGCTTACCGGCTCGCCCTCAAACGACGGCGGCACATCGCTGTTGCATTTATAGGTGTGAATAAAATGCCCAAGGCCCGCTGTGCTTTCATATTCATAAAAAGCCCTGAGGCATTGCCGGCTCACGCCGTTTGACTTTAAGATTGACAGCATATAGTCGCCGTTTGGCTTTAAAACGCCCGAAATTCTTGGCGTTAAAATAGGTTCGTCAGGCTCGTATTTGCGCGTCATAAGCGCTTTTTTATAGCAATGCCCGGCTGCCATGTAATCATAAATTGTGTCAGTCTGGTCTCCGTTAGTTACTATTTGCACATCTTCAAATGTAAGCACGGGGTTATAGATAATAAGGCTGGGGTCGCTGAGCTTTGATTCGTCAAACGCCTTTGTTCTGATTCCGCCTCGGTCATTAGCTTCAAATATGCGGTTGCGGCTGTTTTCACTTCTGCCCATAATAAAATATGCAATTACCGCCGTGTTTGACTTTGGCTGGCGGCCAATAATTATTCCCCTGCCGGGGTATGAATTTGCGCTGAGCAATTCGTCTATTTTTGCAACACTCATAAAAATTTCCTTTCTTGCCGGCAAATTGGCACGGCAGCTGCCGAAATATAACTCAGGGGGGGAATGTCCCCCGCCTCGTAAGGCTTCGTTTCACTGCTTTTAATCAGCGGCAATCTGCCGCCCGGTGCATTTTTTGACTTTAAAAGCTTACTTTCTGAATTATTTGATTATTGTTTTATTGCCTGTGACTTCAATTCTGCCCTCGCAGAAAAGCGACACAGCCTGCGGCAGCAGCTTCCATTCACACTGCTGCATAACGCGCTTTTGCAGGGTTTCAGGTGTGTCGTCATTATTTATTTCAATGGCTTTTTGCAAAATAATGGGCCCGCCGTCACATTCCTCTGTCACAAAATGGACTGTAGCGCCGGTAACCTTAACGCCCGCAGCAAGCACAGCTTCGTGCACATGCAGCCCCCAATAGCCCTTTCCGCAAAAAGACGGAATGAGCGACGGGTGAATGTTAATCATTTTGTTTGGAAACGCCTTTACAACCTCTGCCCCAAGTATAGTCATAAAACCGGCATAAACAACAAGGTCTGCACCAACGCCAAGCAGCGCGTCTCTTACAGCGCAGGAATACAGCGATATATTGTCATAGCTTTTCTTTTTTATTACAAGCGTTTGAATGCCTGCGTTTTTCGCCCTTTCAAGCGCATATGCGTTTTCATTTGATGAAATAACGCAGCAAATTTTGCCGCCTTTAATTTCACCCGCATGCTCTGCGTCAATAAGAGCCTGTAAATTTGTGCCGCCGCCCGACACAAGAACTGCAATGTTTTTCATGTTTTACACCTTGCGTTTAATAACTTTGGGGCAAAACCCACCCTGTAAGTGTGCGCCAAACTATTTTTAATCAGCTGAAATTAATGCGCCGCCGGGGGCAGCTTGGCAGCTGTTGGCGGAAATTACACGAGCCGAACCCCGTCTTCCCCAAGCTCAATTTCACCTATTACCGCAGCGTCTTCGCCGAATGAACGCAATATTTCAACTGCCCTGTCTGCTTCGTCAGGGGCTAATGCCAAAACAATGCCGGTGCCCATGTTAAATGTGTTAAACATGTCTCTTTCGGGAATATTGCCCACCTTTGCAATTAAGTCAAAAATCGGTTTTTTGAAACATTTCGACTTTTCAATAACAGCAGTAAAGCCCGCATTCAGCATGCGCGGCACATTTTCATAAAAGCCACCGCCGGTTATATGAGAAATGCCGTGTACATTAATTTTTTCAATTAAATTCAAAAGCGGCTTTACATAGATTTTCGTGGGTGTTAAAAGCTCTGCGCCAAGGGTTTGCCCAAGCTCTGCAATATAATCATTGTTGAATTTTTCATCTATTTTAAAAACCTTGCGCACAAGTGAAAAGCCGTTTGAATGAACGCCTGAAGAGGCAATTCCTATAAGAGCATCGCCTGCACAGATTCTGTCTTTGGTAATAATTTTATTTTTTTCAACCACGCCAACTGAAAAGCCGGCAAGGTCATATTCATCTGCCGGCATTAGCCCCGGGTGTTCTGCAGTTTCACCGCCAACCAGCGCGCAGCCGGCCTGAACACAACCGTCAGCAACGCCCTTTACTATTTCGGCTGTTTTTTCCGGAATGTTTTTGCCGCAGGCGATATAATCAAGAAAGAAAAGCGGCTTTGCCCCGCTGCACACAATATCATTTACGCAC
>JAJQIJ010000035.1 GCA_021199275.1 Clostridiales bacterium | reverse complement strand
TCATTTACGCACATGGCAACGCAGTCTATGCCGATTGTGTCGTGTTTATCTGTTAAAAATGCTATTTTAAGTTTAGTGCCAACCCCGTCTGTGCCGCTGACGAAAACCGGCTCTTTATATTCGCCGCCCGGAAGTTCAAACATGCCGCCAAAGCCGCCGATTGACCCCAAAACGCCGGGAATTTCAGTTTTTTTAACATGAGCTTTCATAAGTTCAACGGACTTGTAACCCGCTGTGACGTCAACACCCGCCGCACTATAGCTTTCACTGTGGCTTTTTTGCATAATTTCCTCCAAAATAAATTCAGATTTCTTTGAGCTTTTCTTCTATATTTTTGTCTTTTTCGCTGACAGAAGCCGCCATTTCGGCGCGCATATCAACAAGCTTTGACATAAGAGAGCTGTCTTCCACAGCTAAAATTTCAGCCGCTAAAACCGCTGCGTTTTTTGCCGCGTTAATTCCGACTGTGGCAATTGGCACGCCGGGCGGCATCATTACTGTTGAAAGCAGTGCGTCTGCCCCGTCAAGCACCTTTGACGAACACGGCAGCCCGATTACCGGCAGAGTGGTGTATGCCGCAATTACGCCGCCAAGATGCGCCGCCATGCCCGCCGCCGCAATTATAACGCCGAAACCGTTTTCAATGGCAGATTTTGAAAAATCTGCCGCAGCTTCAGGCGTGCGGTGCGCGCTGATTACGCGCAGCGTGCATTCAATGCCAAGCTGCCTTAGCTGCTTTACAGCCGGCGCAACTATAGGCAAATCGCTGTCTGAGCCCATTATGATTGCTGCTTTTTTCATATTAATCTCCTTATTAACCGCCTTAACTTGGTGGAATGCCGTTTTGGGTTTCAGCTTTAAAAAAATTTAAAAGCGGGGGCAAACTTTCATTTAAAACATTAATCACGTGAAAGCCCACCTGTTAAAGCCTGAAAGATTTCTTGTTTAAGCTATTTTACAATAACGCAATGCCTTTTTCAATAGTAAAATATAAAATATTTTAATAAGGGCATGCCCGTCATTCAATAAGGGCTTGCCCCACAAGCTATTAAATAAAAAGACAAGAGCCGCGCAGTTCGAGTGAACTGCGCGGCTCTCAAATGAAAGTTGCTATTTGGTTGTTACAGCTGTAACGCTGCTCCAGCTTGAATAAATTTTGGTTGTGCTGCCGTCTACCGTAACGGTTTTATATGTTCTTATGCGAACATAATATTTTTGATTTGCTTTAAGCCCCGTTATGGTTTTTGACGTTTGGGTGTTGTCTTTAACTGTCTTTGTGGTTTTGCTTGAAAAGCTCTTGTCTGTTGAATACTGAATCTGGTAACCGGTGGTGCAGGAAGTTACCTTGCCCCATTTCACAGTAAAGCCCTTTGACGCGGTGGTGAGCGCGCTTATGCTTGTAGCTTTCGGCTTAATGGTGACTGCCTTTTTAACAGTGCCGCTGTAGTTGCCGGTCAATTTCACTTTAACATAATATTTGCCCACTGATTTCATTGACGAAACTGTTTTGCCCGTGGCGCGGCTTATATATGTTACTGTGTAATATTTTGACGATATCGTGTTTCCGTTTGCGTCTGTCACTGTTACTGACGGCGTTTTTGCCTTGCCGTTATATGTATACGTTGTTTTTGACAGTGTTACGCTCGGCGCGGCAACCTTTACTTTTTTGCCGGTTGACCAGTCGCTGTAAAATTTGACATATTTGCCGTTTACCTTAAGCTTGGTGTAGGTGCGCACGCGCACATAATATGTGCCGGCAGTCAGCCCAGAAACACGCTTTGTAGTTGCGGTGTTGCTGGTAATGCTCTTTATTGTGGCGTTTGTAAAGCTTTTTGATGTTGAATATTGCACCTGGTAGCCGGTGGTCTGTTCAGTTTGCTCTTTAACCGTTACTGTAAACGACTTTGAATCAGAGCTAAGACTTACAATAGAAGTACCCTGCGGGTTGATTGTAACATCTTGCTTCAGAGAGCCGGCATATTTAGTTCTGAACGTGATTTTGACATAATAGTCGCCAACAACTTTCATTTCGCTGACGCTGTCTGCCGTTTTATAAGAATAATATTGCACGCAATACCACTTTGAGCTTATTGTGTTGCCCGCGGCGTCTTTCACGGTAATAGTCGGGGTTTTGGCAGAGCCGTCATAAGTATAAACAGTGGTAGAAAGCGACATTGAATCAACTTTTGCATAGCTTGTTTCTTTTGTTGCTTTGCAATTTGCACAGGTGTAAAGCCTTGTGCCCGCCTGGCTTACGGTTGCTTTAACTTTATATTTTGTGAATTCATAGCTGTGCCCCGTGGCGGCGGTGCTGTTTGCCGTGTAAGAGTCGCCGCACATGGTGCAGGTGTATGTTGTGTAACCGCCCGCAGTGCAGGTGGGCGCTGTTACAACGCTTTCATATGTGTGCGCGGTTATGTCTGTTTCGTCTGCAACATATGAGTCGCCGCACACAGTGCAGGTATATGTTGTGTAACCGCCCGCAGTGCAGGTGGGCGCTGTTACAACGCTGTTATAGC
>JAJQIJ010000039.1 GCA_021199275.1 Clostridiales bacterium | reverse complement strand
CAGTATTTTCGGGGGTTCTGAGCGACTTAATAAATTATTGACGCTTACCACCTCGACCAAGAATACAAAGCACTCGCATTAATTGCGGGTGCTTTTTTCAATATGCGGTTTTTTTCAATAAGGGCCCGCCCGTTATTCAACGTGTGGGCGACAGGGCGCCGTCAGTAATCAGCGGTGAGTACCATCTCCCGCTGGGGGCGACAGCGCCCAGCCGATTGCCGTGCAGGCAAAGAAAACCCGCAGGCAAGACGAAGCGCGGCTGTAGCGGCAGGGAAAACAGAAAAAAGAGCGGCTGCACAGCCGCTCTTTTTTCTGCGCAAATTAATATTTAAGCGCTGAAAATTGTGAGGCGCCGTTATTCAATGCAAAGCCCGCCAAACGTGCTTTGGCAGCCAAATTACCCAAATTTCATTTGCTCCCACGCCGTTTTTGTTGCAATTGGCGGCGCCTTTTTATGACATTATTGTGAGAAAAAAAGTATTGACAACGGCAGTGAATTACGTTATTATTAAAATAACTTTTGCAAAAATGCCCCTGTTTGTCAATGCCATGGGGCTCGGCTTAATTGGGTTTTGCACGGCATGATTGCAAATTTTTGTGGTGAATTATGAGAATAATGGTTTGTGATGATGACAGCGCGCACTGCGACATCATTGAGCGGCTGATTTATGCCAATTTAGATGAAGCTTTTGAAAGCGATGTGCTGAAATTTTACTCTGCGGGCGACTTGGTTGAGTTTTGCAAAAACAATGTTCCTGACATCTTGTTTCTTGATATTGAGCTGGGCGACATGAACGGCATAAATCTTGCAAAAAATTTGAAAGAAAAATTTCCAAACATAATAATTGTATATGTCAGCAGCCACCCGAAATATGTTTTTGCATGTTTTGAAACAGAACCGCTGAATTTTTTAAAAAAGCCGCCGGACAAAGATGAATTTGCCAAAACATTTTCAAGGGTAATAAAAAAATATCTGCAAATTCATAAAACATTTCCGGTTAAATGGCATAATGAACTGAATAATTTGGAAATAAAAGACATTTGCTATGTGGAAGGCTATAACAGGCATTTGCAATTTCATCTTTACAACGGCGACTCCTACAAAGCAGTCGGCAGAATAGACGAAATTTATAAAGAGCTGCGCCTTTACGGGTTTGTAAAAACACACCAGGGCTTTATAGTTAATATGCAGCATATAAAAAGCTTTGGCGAAAATGAAATTTATATGAAAAACGGCGACACGGTTTTAATGAGCGTGCGCAGGCGATTAAAGGCCAAAGAAATATATGCCGGCTATATTAACGGGGGCATTTTTTATGATTATTAAATATGTGGCCGTGGCTTTCGGCGCCGTTTTTGAAGTTTATATAATGGACATGTTTATGGGCATTTTTTCCGAAAAAAGGAAAACAGCAAAAAAAGCCCGTGTAATTTTTTTGGCTGCGGTTACATGCATTTACACCACGGCGCTGTTTTTTGTGCCCGGCAGCCTGCTTAGCCTGTGCGCTTTGCCGGTTGCGTTTGCCGTCAGCCAGTTATATAATTCAAAACAATATTTAAAGCTGGTGCTTGCAGGCTGCGTGGCTGTTATAAGCGCTATGGTGCAGCTGTTTGTAGACGGCATATTAATGCTTTTAATTTCAAACACCTTTTTGCAATTAAGTTCTAACGCGCCGGCATATGCGCTGGGCATATTAATGTCAAAGTTTTTCATGCTGGTGTTTACAATACTTATAAAATTCGGCGCAAAAAAGCTAAGCATAGAAAATATAGGCATAAAATATCTTGCGCTGCTCAGCATTTTACCATTGGCAACTGTTTTTGTTATGTTTTTAATGTGCCAAATAATATTTATAATTGACAGCAGCTCCCTTAAAATAACTTTTATTTTAGCCAGCATGCTGCTGATTTTGGCAAATGTTGTAACTCTTGAAGTAATAAGAAACCAAAACACCCTTTCAAAGGCTGAATATGAGCTAAAGCTTTTCAAAGAAAATATAGCCGAACAAAAGAAACACTATGAAAACGCGCAGCTTTCACATTATGAAATACAAAGAATAAGGCATGACATGAAAAATTCATATATAGCCGCCATTGCCGAAATTCAGGCGGGAAACTGCGCCGCGGCGGTTGAACAGCTGAAAAGTAATGTGGACATTATTGAGCGCTCATGCGAAATAACAGACACGGGCCACCCCGCGCTTGACGCAATAATTGACAGCAAAACAAACCTGTGCCGCGAGCTTGGAATACATATTGACATGTCATATATGTATTCCAGCCCCATTTGCATAAACGAAATTGAAATTGCCGTGGTTATAGGAAATATTCTTGACAATGCAATAGAAGCCTGCCGTAAAATTAATTATTACGGCGGCGAAATATGCGGCGTTATTTCAGCAGATATGCAGGAAATTATTATAGACATTAAAAACACGGCTTTTTCTTCAAGCTACCCCGAAACGTCGAAAGCTGACAGGCAGCGCCACGGCTTCGGGCTGAAAAGTGTGTCGCATATTGCAAAAAAATATAACGGTTATGCAAAATTTTCATTTAACAACAATGTTTTTTCATCTTTTGTCATATTAAAAAACAAGCTTTTTTCATATTAAACCGGCGGAAACCCGCCCGGCAAAAAAACACGCCCGCAGTTAAGCCCCGGGCGTGTTTTTTGCATTTATTGAATTACAAATTCTATTTTGTCTGAAGACCAGTAATCTGTTTGGCATTCCAAAACAATGCTTTGTGCGTCTTCAGGAACTTCAAAATAGACAACGGCGTTAAATTTTTTGCCTGCCGATATTGTTTCCAAAGCGGGGTTGTTGTAATCGTCTGCGCCGTAATATATTTCGCAGACAACGTCGTCTGCATAGCAGTCAAACGAAGGCAGTGTTACATCGCTCGAATAAATATTTTCAAAAGTAAATGCCGCGCGCACTACCTTATAGCCGTCGTCCGGCCCCCAGTAAGTGCTGTAATCGGTGTAATTGCTGCTGCATTCTGTAAAAGTAATTCGCAGCTTTTTTGTTTCAACAATGTCGCCCTCAACAAACGACGTTTGGCTGGTGTCGGTCGAATCTGAACTGTCTTGCTCTGATGAATCGCTGCCCCCAACCTTTGACACGCCTGAATCGTCTGAGCCGGAAGACGCCAAAGAAATAATTACCACCAATATAACGGCAATCACCGCAAAAATTATCAGCGTTTTTTTGCGCTTTTTCTTTTTCATCTCTTTTTGAGCGGCGTAAACCGCCTGCTGAATTTCCTGCTGGTTGTTAACTTCGTCTGCCATAAAAACAAACCCCCTAATAAAATATTTTAAATGCCCTGCTGCTGCGTGCGCACACGGCGCTGCGCTTTCGGCAGGCGCATCACACGGCCGCCCAATTCATGGAAAGCGGCTTTTGAAATATTATATCAGGGAAATTTACACAAATGTTGTGCTTGCAGCACAACATTTAATTGAATATATGAAGTAAAATAAATTAAACAGCCCGCCCGGCCGGCTGTCTGCGCCGCCACTGCGTTTTGTGAAATTGTTACTCAGGCAGCAGCCGCAGCCAACGCGGCCGCCAGCGACAAAAGTGTAAGCACTGCTTTAAAGGCAATTTTGCCGCCCACTGTGGCATTTTTTGTCAGCTTGAATTTTTCAAGGTAATTTTTGTAATCAAAAATTATGAACACAGGCACAAACAAAGAAAAAACACACACAATAAGCCACCTGAAAGTTTCAGCTGCGCTTTCATTGCCGCACATCATAAGCGCTGTAAACAGCAAGGCGCCCGCATAGTAAATTCCGGCCACGGTTTTATGCAATGTATTTGACTTTCTAAACCCCGGAATTTGGCGTATAGCCGTGTTTATTGCCGCGTGGCGCTTCACGGCGTTTTTAACTTCAATTACGTTGTTGTAACGGTTTGCTTCGTCAAGCTGGGTGCATTTAATAATAATGTTGGCAAAACGCCCCGCAGCTGTTTTTTCGCCGGGGGTGCAGCCGGTAAGCATGTAATTAATTAAAACGCCAAGGGCATAAATGTCTGATTTCGGCGAGCTTTGCCCGAAACCATATTGTTCAGGCGCGGCAAAGGCCGGCGTGCCCAAAAGCTGTGTGTCAGAGCTGCGCCCGGGCTTTTCAAGGCGCATTATGCCGAAATCTATTATTTTAACGCTGCCCTGCGGGGTAATTATAATATTGGCGGGGTTAATGTCTCTGTGCACAATTCCAAGGCCGTGCAGCAAATTAAGCCCTTCGCAAAGCTCAATTGTAAAACGCGCAGCTTCGCTTTCGCTAAGCACGCCGTGGTTTTTAATATATGCGTCAAGCGTAACGCCCTCAACATATTCAAACACAGCATAAATTTCGCCGCCGAATGCAGTTGTTTCGTAAAGCGACGCTATGTATTTACCGGAAGCTTTGGCAAATTTTTTGTAAAGCGGCAAGTCGGAAACATCAATTTTTTTCAGCACGCAAATTCTGCCGTCAGTGTCAGAACATGCAAGCTTTGTGCCGCTTGTCAGCTCTTTAAGTATTTCATACATTAAAATCACGCTCTTGAATTCAGTTTAGAAACATTATATCATATATGTTATTAAAATAAAATTCTTTTGAACACAAAGGTGAAAAGAGATAAATATGGAAAAGTCCACAAGCGAACTTATGGAAATTTTAAAATCAAAAAAAACTTACAAAGATTTTTTGAATGAAGAAATAGAGGAACTGTGTTTTTCTTCAATTTCAGAATATCTGGAAATGCTGTTAGTTGAAAAAAAGCTTAAAAAAAGCGATGTTATCAACAAAAGCAATCTTGACAAAAATTACGCATACCAAATTTTCAACGGCAATAAAACAAACCCGTCTCGTGACAAAATAATAATGCTGGCGTTTGGCATGCAGCTGAGCTTGGGTGAAACAAGAAAGCTGCTGAAAATTTGTTCGCTTAATGATTTGTACATAAGAAACCCGCGCGACAGCGTTATAATTTACTGCCTTTACAATTCTCTGCCGCTTATGGCCGCCAATGAATATCTTGACGATTTGTCGCTTAAAATTCTGGAATAACAGGGTAAAAAAACAATTGCCTTTGCGTAATAATATTTGCTATTCGGGGCAAAATTATTTCGGGGTGATAAAATGGCAAATAAAAATAACAGTCAAAACAACCAAAACAACCAAAACAACCAAAACAACCAAAAGAACAACCGCAATTACCAAAACGTGCAAAAACAAAACAATAAAAATGCACAAAACAATAAAAATTCTTTTGACAATGATTTGGCAGATGAAAACGTTCAAAATGATATTACCGACGCCGATTTGCAGGACTGATTCCGCAAAGCAAAGAGCCCGGCGGGAAATGATTTCTTAATGCACCCCGGTGGGCTTAGTGTTTTTCATTTTAACTGCGCCCTTGCTGGCGCTAACGCAAAAAGTAAAAAGCAGCCTATAGGGCTGCTTTTTTGTTTGCTGCCAATTAAAACAGGAAAGGCTCTGACAGGCATGGCGTTTTCTGCCGAGCCATGCCATTTTAAAAGCCTGCAATGTTGAAATTACAGGCTTTTTGAAGAATATTCAACTTTAATAATGTCGCAGCTGCCAAGCGGCACACAGCTTTCTGAATTTGTGTATTTAACGCCGCCCAGCAGGGAATAAATCACCTGCATAACGCCGCCGTGCGTCACCAAAATTACGTCTTTGCCTTTCAGCTGCACATCGTTTTTAAAAGAAAACCATGCGTTTTTTATTCTTGCATAAAATTCTGCCGGGCTTTCACCGCCGGGGTATCTTTCGTTCCAGCCCAGCGTTTTCCAATAAATGTTTGGAAAAAGCCTTTTGGCAGTTTCGTTTTCCATGCCGGACAGGGCGCCGTTATTAACTTCCCTGAAAGCTTTTAAATAAACAACTGAAACGCCGGTTGCCCCCGCTATAATTTCGGCGGTTTGCCGCGCCCTGGTAAGGTCGCTTGAATATATGCAGTCTATTTCCGCCTGCGCTTCGGTTTTAAAATATTCGGCGGCAGCACCTGCCTGCGCCACACCGTCTTCGCTCAAACCAAAGCTGCTCCAGCCGCCGCGGTAGCCCGGAATGTCGCTGCCGTGCCTTATTATAAAGATTTTCATGTCAGTCCCTTTTGAAAATGTCGCGTGTATAAACTTTTTCCTTTACGCTGTCAAGGCAGCTGTCATATCTGTTTGCTATAATCGCCTGCGATTTTTCTTTAAATTCAGCTAAATCATTAACCACCAAACTGCCGAAAAAGGTGCTGTTGTTTTCAAGCGTCGGCTCATAAATAATTACTGTTGCACCCTTTGCTTTAATTCTTTTCATTACGCCCTGAATGCTGCTTTGCCTGAAATTGTCTGAATTTGACTTCATGGTAAGCCTGTATACGCCTATAACGCAGGTTCTTTCTTCGCCGGCGCTGTAATCGCCGCGGTTATAGTAATCATAATAACCCGCCATTTTAAGCACCCGGTCTGCAATAAAGTCTTTTCTTGTTCTGTTGCTTTCAACAATGGCTTCAATCAGGTTTTCCGGCACGTCTGCATAATTGGCAAGCAATTGCTTTGTGTCTTTGGGCAGGCAATAGCCGCCGTAGCCGAAAGACGGGTTGTTGTAATGTGCGCCTATTCTTGGGTCCAGGCACACGCCGTTTATAATTTGCTGTGTGTTAAGCCCTTTCATTTCGGCATAGGTGTCCAGCTCGTTAAAATAGCTTACCCGCAGCGCAAGATATGTGTTCGCAAACAGCTTTACTGCCTCTGCTTCAGTGAAACCCATGATTAATGTGTCTATGTTTTCTTTTATTGCGCCCTCTTGCAGCAGGGCGGCAAAGGTCTTTGCGGCTTTAAAAAGCTGTTCGTTTTCAACGTCTGTGCCCACTATTATGCGGCTTGGAAACAGGTTGTCATAAAGCGCCTTTGATTCCCTTAAAAATTCAGGGCTGAACATAATGTTTTGGCAGTTGTATTTTTTGCGCACAGATGCTGTAAATCCAACCGGAATAGTTGATTTTATTACAATTACAGCGTTAGGGTTGCAGCCAATTACCAGCTTTATAACCTGCTCAACCGCGCCGGTGTCGAAAAAATTCTTAGCGCTGTCATAATTAGTAGGCGCGGCTATTATAACGAAATCAGCTGTGGAATACGCCCTTTCGGCGTCCAGCGTGGCAGTCAGGTCAAGCTCTTTTTCCGCCAGATATTTTTCAATATATTCGTCTTGAATGGGCGAAAGCCTTTTGTTAATCATGTCAACTTTTTCCGGCACTATGTCCACGGCGGTGACCGTGTTATGCTGTGCCAACAAAACTGCTAAAGACAGCCCAACATAGCCTGTTCCGGCAACGGCGATTTTCATATTTCAACCTCCGATAAAATGATTTTTAGAGTTATTCAGACGCTTTTTCGGCAAGCTTTTCGGGCGAGCCGCAGCATTTTTTATATTTCTTTCCGCTGCCGCAGGGGCATGGGTCGTTTGGGCCTGTTTTCTTAGCCCGGCGCACCGGCGCGGACTTTACGCTTTCGTCGCCCCCGGCAGACTGCGCTGTAACCTTTGCCACCGCCTTGCGTTCAACGTCTTCCTTGCGCCGCGGCACAAGAGTCAGCAGCATGCGCACTGTGTTTTCGCGTATTGCAGCTGTCATTTCGTCAAACATGTCATAAGATTCCATGCGAAACGCCACAACAGGGTCTTGCTGGGCATATGAACGCAGATGTATGCCTTCTTTCAAATTGTCCATAGCGTCTATATGGTCCATCCACAGGGAATCAACGTTGCGCAGCAGCACCATTCTTTCAAATTCGGCAAACAGCTCGTCTCCGAGCATGGCTCTCTTTTCGTCAAGCTTATTGTGGCCCATTTCGGTAAGCTTTGCTATAATTTCGTCAACAGACAGTTCTTCAATGCCGTCAAAATCTTCGTCAGACGACAGCCAGCCCTTGAACTTTTCCTTGAGCCCGGTAAGATTCCAGTGCTTTGAATCTGTGTCTCTTGCGCAATAAACAAGCACGTTTTCTTCTATATTTGTGTCAAGCATCTGAATGATTTTGTCAGTCAGGTCAATGCCGTCAAGCACCATGTTGCGCTGTTTGTAAATAAGCTCGCGCTGGCGGTTCATAACGTCGTCATATTGCAGGGTGTTTTTGCGAATGCCGAAGTTTCTGCCCTCTACCTTTTTCTGTGAAGATTCTACTGTTCTGCTTACCATTTTGCTTTCTATTGGCAGATTTTCGTCGTCTGTAAGCCGGCCCATCATCATCTGCATGCGCTCGCCGCCGAACAGGCGCATTAAATCATCTTCAAGAGACAGGTAAAATTGCGACTTCCCGGGGTCACCCTGCCTGCCGGCACGGCCCCTTAACTGGTTGTCTATACGCCGTGAATCGTGGCGTTCGGTGCCCAAAATGAACAGTCCGCCCGCTTCTTTCACCTTTTCGGCTTCGTCTTTTATTACTTCCTTATATTTAGCTTCAAGCTCTCTGAATTTTTGGCGAGCCTCTATGATTTCCTCGTTGTCTGTTTCGGCAAAACCGGTGGCTTCGGCTATCATTTCGTCTGAATATTGAAGCCGCCGCATTTCGGCAGTGGCAAGAAATTCCGCGTTGCCGCCCAGCATAATGTCAGTTCCGCGCCCGGCCATGTTGGTGGCTATGGTAACTGCGCCCAGTTTACCCGCCTGGGCAATAATTTCAGCTTCGCGTTCGTGGTTTTTTGCGTTTAAAACATTGTGCGGCACCTTTGCCTTTTTCAGCATTTTAGACAGAATTTCGCTTTTTTCAATGCTTATTGTGCCCACTAATATAGGCTGCCCGCTTTCGTGGCATTTTTTTATCTGTTCAATAGCATTGGCAAATTTTGCACGTTCGGTTTGAAATATAATGTCAGGCAGGTCCTGCCTGATAAGCGGCTTGTTGGTTGGAATTTCAACAACGTCCAGCTTATAAATTTCATTGAATTCGGGCGACTCTGTAGACGCCGTGCCCGTCATGCCCGAAAGCTTGTTGTAAAGCCTGAAATAGTTTTGAAATGTTATTGTTGCCAGAGTTTTGCTTTCATGTTCAACCTTAACGCCCTCTTTGGCTTCAATTGCCTGGTGCAGCCCTTCGTTGTAGCGCCGCCCCAGCATTATACGGCCCGTAAACTCGTCAACAATAAGCACCTGCCCGTCTTTTACAACATAATCTATGTCGCGCCGCATAACGCCCAGGGCTTTAATGGCTTGGTTGATATGGTGCAGCAGCGTGGTGTTTTCCATGTCCATAAGATTTTCAACGCCGAAATATTTTTCAGCCTTTTCAACGCCGCGCTGTGTAAGCGTTGCGGTGCGCGCTTTTTCGTCAACAACATAGTCGCCGTCATAATTTTCTTCGGTGTCCTGCTTTTCGTCCATTTGCGCAACTTTGTCCATTTTAAGCGAACGGGCAAAGTCGTTAGCCCTGCGGTACATGTCTGTAGACTGGTCTCCCTTGCCGCTGATTATAAGCGGAGTTCTGGCTTCGTCTATTAAAATGGAATCGACTTCGTCCACAATGGCAAAATTATGCCCGCGCTGCACCTTTTGGGTTTTATATTGCACCATGTTGTCTCTCAGGTAATCAAAGCCCATTTCATTGTTTGTGCCGTAAGTAATGTCGCAGTTATATGCCTCTTTGCGTTCGCTGTTTCTTTTTTCGTGAATAATAAGCCCTGTTGAAACGCCTAAAAATTTGTAAACCTTGCCCATCCATTCACAGTCGCGCTTGGCAAGATAGTCGTTCACCGTTACAATGTGCACGCCCTTGCCGGTAAGCGCATTTAAATATGCCGGCAAAGTAGCCACAAGGGTTTTCCCTTCGCCCGTTTTCATTTCGGCAATACGCCCCTGGTGCAACACTATGCCGCCTATAATCTGAACAGGGAAGTGCTTCATGCCCAGAACACGCCAGGAAGCTTCGCGGCAAACCGCAAATGCGTCCGGCAATATGTCGTCAAGCGTTTCGCCGTCTTGAAGCCTGTCTTTTAAAACCTGCGTTTGCGCTGTCAGTTCTTTGTCGCTCATTTTTTCATATTTGCCCTCAAGCGCAAGCACTGCGTCAGCCGTTTTCTGAACTCTTTTGATTTCTCTTTTTGAATAGTCAAAAAGAGACGCTAAAAATTTTGCCGCCATTTTGGTTACTCCCGTAAAAGTTAATATTTTATTTATTTATGAATAAATTTGTTTAATTGCGCCGAGCGCCCCGCCGGACACGCCGTCTTCCGCTTCGGTGTCAAATGAAAGAACAAGATTGTCTGACTTCTGCTCAATGTCAAGCGTTATTTCAGTGCCCGCCACATTCATCACCGCGTCGTCAATTTTCTGCGTCAGGTCAGACAGGTTGTCGTCAAGCCAAGATTCGCTTGAAAGCTTTGTAAGCAGCTGCAAAAGGCTGTATTTGTCAAGCAAATCATCAACAAATTCAAGCGCAATGTCATATAAATCTTTGTTGTACACCGTAAGGGTAACAGTGGCTTCGTCAATATTAATTTCTTCAATTTCATATTCAAGGCTTGCAAATATGGCCTTTCCAAGCTCTTGAAACTGTTCATATTTTTCCGCATAGCTCATAACGGTGTTCAATGTTGAAGAATCAACATATGTACCCAAGTCGTCAACATCAAAATTGACAAGCGCTTCAAACACCGTGTCAACCGTGGCGGTTATGTTTTCCTCAGTCATCTCTGCGCCGGGCTTTGATGAACAGCCGGAAAAAACTGCCGCAACAAGCACGGCTGCCGTAACAAGCGCCGCTAATTTTTTTATTTTTTTTAACATAATGAATCACCCTAAAAAATAATGCTTTAGTTATTATACAATTTTGTTGCCGGATTTGCAACATATTTACAATAATATTAAAATATATTAAAAATTGCGCTAATAAATTGCATAAAAAAGTTTTATGTGTTATAATTACACACTGAAAGAGCGGTGCGCGGCAGCGTGTGCGTTTTTTCGCGCCGTATTGCGCGAAAATGCATTTGCCGGATTACAGCCGGGCGTTTGCCTTAACACGCAGCGCCGCAAAACAGATGAAAGAAAAGAATATGGAAATATTTGACATTACGCCGGGCATTTTTTCAGCCCCGCTTTACAGCGGCGACCCTGCGCCGGAATTAAAAAAAATCTGCGCCGTGGAAGACGGGTGCGAATATAACCTTTCAAGCATTTCAATGGGCTCGCACACGGGCGCCCATATAGACGCACCGCTGCATTTTGTTGAAAACGGCAAGCCGGTTGACGCCTTGGAGCTTGAAAAATTCATAGGCAAATGCACTGTTGTAAGCGCAGCAGGGCCCATAACCGCACAGTGGGTGGAACGGAATCTGCCGTGGAACTGCCGCAGGCTTTTAATAAAATGCGGCGGCAACGGGTATCTTATGAATAACGCTGTTTATGAACTTTGCAGGTTTAATTTGGAACTTATCGGCATAGACAGCACTTCAATAGCTTCGCCTGACAATGAAAGCGCAGTCCACCGCGAACTTATGTATAATGAAATTGCCCTGCTTGAAGGCATTGAACTTAGCAGTGTGAAAGACGGCGAATATTTTCTTTTCGCACCGCCCATAAAAGTCACCGGCGCAGAGGCTGCCCCGTGCCGCGCCGTGCTCATAAAAGGAATTACAGACTAAATTGCAATTGCATACGGAAAGCCGCAGTTTTGCATGTTTTTTTATGCGGTGCAGGTAAGTGTATGAAAGAATTTATAAAAAAATGGACTTCACCCATAAAGTTTAAAAGGCTGTTTGACATAGTGGCTTCCGCCGGGGCCATGGTTTTGCTGTCGCCTCTTTTTCTGGCAATATGCCTTATAAACCTTTTTACGCCCGAAACAAGCGTGTTTTTCACGCACGAAAGGCGCGGCAGAAAGGGCGAGCCGTTTAAAATTTATAAATTTCAGACTATGAAAAACAACACCCCTAACTGCCCCACGGGCGAACTTGAAAACCCGGAACAGTACATTACAAAATTCGGCAAAATTCTGCGGAAAACCAGCCTTGACGAGCTGCCGCAGCTGTGGAACATATTTAAGGGCGACATGAGCTTTGTGGGCCCGCGCCCGCTGATATCAAGCGAAATACGCGCGCACAGGTTAAGGCTTGAATACGGTGTTTACCGCTTTCGCCCCGGGCTTACCGGCCTGGCTCAGATAAGGGGCAGAGACAACATTTCGCTTATGAAAAAAATGAAATATGACAAGGAATATTGCGACAGCTGGAGCATAAAAAATGATATAAAGATACTTTTACAGTCTGTAAAAGTGTGCATTAAGCAGGAAGGCTTTCACGAGGGCATTTACCACCGCAGATAATGCGCGGCACCTGTGTGCGGCGCATATTTACATATTTAAGAATTGGGGAAGTTTTTATGAAAAGAAGCTATATAGACGGGTATACGGAATGGCAGGCAAATCCGGAAATTGTTTCTGTAAACCGTTTGCCGCAGCACGCCACGCTCATGCCTTACGGCAGCTTTGAAGAGGCTCGCCGCTGTAAGCGCTATGAATCGTCAAGGTGCATACTTTTAAACGGTAAATGGCGCTTTAAGCTTTATAAAAATTACGCATATAAGCCCACAGATTTTGCGCAGCCGCGCTATGATTCGCATAATTGGGACAGTATTACGGTGCCGTCTTCATGGACTATGCAGGGCTATGACAGAAACCAATATTGCAACGTGCGCTACCCGTGGGAGGGCAGCGAAGACATTTGCCCGCCTAACGCACCCACAAAAAACAACCCCGTGGGCTGTTACATAAAAAGAATACACATAAATAAAGCCGTGCTTTCAAAGCGTGTGGTGCTGTGTTTTGAGGGCGTCGAAGCGGCATTTTATCTCTATGTCAACGGGGAAAGAATCGGCTACAGCGAATCAAGCTTTAACAGAAGCGAATTTGACATTACAAATTACCTTATAGAAGGGTCAAACGTAATTGCGCTTGAAGTTTACAGGTGGTGCACGGGGTCATGGCTTGAATGCCAAGACATGTGGCGCATGGCCGGCGTGTTCAGAGATGTTTATATTTACACCACAGAGCCCGAATACATAAGAGATTTTGTTATTAAAGCAGAGCCGAACGAGCTTTTTTCAGACGGCTATTTTGAACTTTTGCTTAAAACCAACGGCGCTTATGAAGCTCTTTCGGTTGATATAAGCATAATAGACAAAAACGGCGAAATTGCCGCCATAGACAGCAAATATGTTGAAGAAGACAATATAACCACCCTTAAAACCATTGTTACCCATGCCGCTTTGTGGGACAGTGAAAACCCCAACCTTTACACGCTTGTTATAACTCTCAGAAAAAACGGGGCGCCGATTGAATACATAAGCATGAAATTCGGTTTCAGAAAAATTGAAATTAAAGAAAACATTATACTTATAAACGGCAAAAGAATTGTTTTCAAAGGCACAAACAGGCATGAATTTGACTGCAAGAGGGGCAGACACATGACTGAGGAAACCATGCAAAAAGATATTATGCTTATGAAACAAAACAACATAAACGCAGTCAGAACTTCGCACTACCCGCCATGCCCGCGCTGGCTTGAGCTGTGCGACGAATACGGAATCTATGTAATTGATGAAAACAACATGGAAACGCATGGCACAAACAGGTCTAAAATAATAGGCTGCCCGCAGATTCCCGCGTCCAGGCCCGAATGGGAAAGGGCTTGCATGGAAAGAATCAAGGCGCTTTATAACAGAGATAAAAACCACACCTCAGTGGTGTGCTGGAGCTTGGGCAACGAAAGTCTGGGAGGCGAAACTCCGAAAAAGATGTATGCATGGCTCAAAGAGGCAGACCCAAGCCGTTTTGTGCATTATGAATGCTATGGCGACCCCAATGAAAAACAGCTTTCAGACGTCATGTCCAGAATGTATGCCAAACCACGCGAATGCGAAGAATATGCTATTACCAAAAGAGACTCGCGCCCATATATTTTGTGTGAATACACGCATGCCATGGGGAATTCCTGCGGCTCTACAGACGAATATACGGCGCTGTGGGACAGATATGAATGCCTTCAGGGCGGCTTTGTGTGGGACTGGGTTGACCAATGCATTTCAGTGACAGACGAAGACGGGCATGAGCGCCTGCAATACGGCGGCGATTTCGGCGAATCACCGCACGACGGCAGCTTTTGTGCAAACGGGCTTTTGTTTGCAGACAGGACGCCCACGCCAAAGCTTGCCGAAATAAAATATTTATATCAAAATGTGGAATTTTATGCCGTTGACGCCGAAAAGGGCATAATAGAAATAAAAAATAAATTCCTTTCCACAGACTTGGGCGCTTTTGAACTTTGCTGGCGGCAATTTTCAGACAAGGGCACGTTTCGCAGCGGTGAAATGAACGTAAATCTGCCTGCGGGTGAAAAGTGCGTTATAGATTTAGAGCTAAGTAAAATTCCGAGCACGGAATCTTATCTTGAAATTCAGCTGAAAACCCGCAGCGACTGCCCATGGGCGGCGGCAGGGCATATAATTGCATATGAACAGTTTGTTATAAACGAATTTGAAAATACATATGACAGCCTTGAAGAGGGCGCAGAGCTTGTGGTGTCTGACACATATGGCTCTCTCAGGGTTTTGTTTGACGATGTTGACATTCGCTTTGAAAAGCGCGAAAGAAACCAGCTTTATTCAATTAAAATAGCGGGCGAAGAACTTTTAAAAGAGCCTGTGCGCCTTAATTTCTGGCGCGCCATGACTGACAATGACAGGGGCACGCGTATGTCGTCTCGCCTGGGCTGCTGGCGTGACGCGGGCAACACACCGGGCATATTCAACAATACCCAGTTCAGAATAGAGGGCTATAAGATTTTGTCCGGCGGCAAAAAGGTAATAGTAACCTGCGGCGCGGCTATAAGAACACAGCCGGAATCAAGGGCAAGCATTGTTTACACAATTACGTCCAAGGGCATTGAAATAGATTATTGCTTTTACCCCGGCGAAGGTTTGCCCGAAATACCCGAAGTTTCGGTTTTGTTCGAACTGCCGGCTGATTTTGAAAATGTAACTTATCTCGGGCGCGGGCCGCATGAAAATTATATAGACAGGTGTGCTTCAGCCAAAATAGGGCTTTACAGCACCACGGTTTCAGACATGTATACCAATTATGTAAGGCCGCAGGAATGCGCAAACAGAACCGGCGTAAGGTATGCAACCCTTGTGGGCAATAAAAAGGTTTTCACGCTTATAGCAGAGCCGGTAATGGAATTTAACGTAAGCCATTACCTGCCGTGCGAGCTGGAAAGTGCGGCGCATGTTTACGAGTTGCCCGAAAGCAATAAAACCGTTGTGCGTGCCATTGCGCGCCAGCAGGGTGTGGGCGGTTATGACAGCTGGGGCGCCGCCTGTAACGAAAAATATATGAATAAAACAGATAGGACATACAGGCTGAAATTTCAGATAAGATTTTAAAAAACGCATAAATGTGAACACCTTTTTTGCAAAAATAAATTTTTTTAAATCCACTTGACATTTTTATGAGCTTGTAGTATATAAGTAATATTAGACAGGCGATTTTGAACAAAGAGGAATAATTGATGAAATCTTTAAAAGGAGCTGTAATTAATACGGCTATAAATTATGCAGTCAAATATGCCCGAAAAGACTTTGACAGAAATATGCCTAAAATACTTTCGCTTGTTGAAAAGGCGGACGTAAAAAAGGTAAACAGAAGCACATACGCAGGGCTGCACAAGGTTATAAACGACCCTGAAAATAACTGGATGCAGCTTATAAAAGGGCTTGTGTGCGACACAGACTTTGACTTTTTAATGAAAGCTATAAAACCCGCGCTCAATGTTGCAATTAACAGCTATTCCATAAGAATGAAAGCTATTGAAGAGCACGGCTGCAATGTTCCGTGGGCCATTTTGATGGACCCCACTGCGGCGTGCAACCTGCACTGCACGGGCTGTTGGGCAGCCGAATACGGCCATTCCAGCCAGCTGACTTATGACGACCTTGCACGCATAATTAAAGAAGCCAAAGCGCTTGGCACATACATGTTTCTTTACACGGGCGGCGAGCCCACAATGCGCCGCAAGGACTTAATGCGCCTGTGCCGTGAAAACCCGGACTGCCTGTTTATGAGCTTTACAAACGGCACGCTTATTGACGACAGCTTTGCAGACGAAATAAAGTCAGTCGGCAATTTCCTGCCCGCATTTTCAATAGAAGGCTATGAGCAGGAAAACGATTTCCGCCGCGGTGCCGGCACATTTGAAAAGTGCACCGCCGCCATGAAACGGTTAAAGGACAGGGGGGTGCCTTTCGGCGCGTCGCTTTGCTACACAAGCAAAAACACAGACCTGCTTGCCTCAGACGAATATATGGACTGGCTTATTGACCACGGTGTAAAATTTGCATGGTTTTTCACCTATATGCCCGTGGGCAACGGCGCGGTAACAGAACTTATGGTGTCGGCAGACCAGCGCGCGTTAATGTATAAAAAAATGCATGAATGGCGCAGAACAAAGGCTATTTTTGCGCTTGACTTTTGGAATGACGGCGAATATGTTCAGGGCTGCATAGCAGGCGGGCGGCATTATTTCCACATTAATTCAAACGGCGACTGCGAGCCATGCGCTTTTGTGCATTATTCAAATGTAAATATAAAAGAAGCTTCCATTCTTGACGCGCTTAAAAGCCCGCTGTTTATGGCTTATAAGAAAAACCAGCCTTTCAATAATAACATGCTGCGCCCGTGCCCGGTGCTTGACAACCCCGGCGCAATAAGCAAAATGGTGCATGACACCGGCGCATATTCAACCGAAATGCTGGCGCCTGAAACAGCAAACGCCCTGTTTGACAAGACTATAGAGGCAGCCAAGCTTTGGAAAGTAAAGGCAGACGAGCTGTTTGACAGAGACGAATACATAAGAAAGCACGTTAAAGACGAAAATATGTATAATTATGAAAAGTCTGACGAGGAACGCGACTTTTCGGAATTTGTCAAAACAGAGTAACACCCCGGCGCAAAGCCCGCGCTATGGGCAGCATGCTTTTGCAGCGGCCGCGGCGCCGGTTTTCTTTGCCCCCTTTGGGTGGGCGCCGCACAGGCGGTAAATTACCGGAAATACTTATTTGAAATTTGTAACATTTGAAAAAAGTCCCCGCCGTTTTACAGGGCGGGGAATTCTTTACTAAGGCTTTTGCCGTGCTTTGGCAAAGCCCTTTCAGGGTGAGCAAAATGTTTTTTAAAAGGAAAAAGGCTTTTTCTGCCGGCGCATATGATTATATAATAGCCGGGCTGGGTAACCCGGGCGCCAAATATGAAATGACAAGGCACAACGCGGGCTTTCTGGCTGTTGATTTGCTGGCGCTCAATCATGGCGCGGAAATTAAAAAGCTGAAATTTCACGCCCTGACGGGCGACTTGAAGCTGGGCGGGGCGCGCTGTTTGCTTATGAAGCCGCAGACCTATATGAACAATTCCGGGCAGGCCGTTTCGGAAGCTGCCCGATTTTATAAAATTCCGGCAGAAAATATAATTGTTTTTTCAGACGACGTTTTGCTTGACGTGGGTAAAATAAGAATAAGGCGAAAGGGGTCTGCCGGCGGGCATAACGGGCTTAAAAGCATTATCAATTTGCTTGGCTCGCAGGATTTCCAAAGGGTTAAAATAGGGGTTGGCAAAAAGCCCGCCCCCGAAACAGATTTAATTGAATGGGTCTTGGGCAGATTCCCGAAAGAGCAGGAAGCTCAGCTGAAAGAGGCGCTGCAAAATGCCGCCGCTGCGGCGGAGCTTATTGCCGGCGGCAAAACAGACGAAGCCATGAATTTGTTTAACTGAATTTTATGCCGCGCTTTTCAGCCATGCTGCAAAGACTTTAAATTTTTCCGATTGACGGACGTGAAATAATGTCTTGCTTTTCAAAAATTTTTGAAAAGAATGTTGATTTCAGCAGCCTCAGCCGAAGCCTGGACACCCCGGGCGTTTCGGTTGGGGCTATAGGTGTTCCTGACAGTGCAAAGGCGCATTTCATACACTGCCTGTCACAGGCAAAGGGCAAACGGGCTCTTATTATTACGCCGGACGAACAGTCTGCCTTGAAATTAAGCGAAAATCTTTCAGCTGTGCAAAGCGGCGTTTATTATTACCCCGGGCGTGAATTCACGCTGCGCGAAGTCAGGGGCACGTCGCATGAATTTGAACACATAAGGCTGGGCGTTCTTGCAAAAATGCTAAGGGGCGAATACACGGCGGTGGTGGCGCCGTGCGCCGCGGCGTGCCAAAAAACAGTTGAAGCGCCGCTGCTAAAAGAATATTCAAAAACAATAAACGTGGGCGATGAAATAAATATGCAGCGCTTGGCAGACGAGCTTGTTGAAGCCGGCTACAGCGCTTTTGACGAAGTTGACGGCGTTTCGCAGTTTTGTGTGCGCGGCGGAATATTTGACATTTTTTCGCCCGGCCAGCAGTCGCCTGTCAGAATGGAATTTTGGGGCGACACCGTTGATTCGATGTTTTATTTCGACGCGGAAACCCAGCGCCGCACCAAAAGCATAAAAAGCTTTGACATTCTGCCTGCGGCAGAGGTAATAGTTAAAAACAAGGGTGCGTTTATTAAAAAAATTGAGGCCCTTTCAAAGTCGCTGCGCGGCAAAAATGCCGCAGCGGGGCGGGAAATGCTGCAATATGATATTGAAAGCCTGCAAAACAGCCTGCCGCTTAAAAATAAAGACAAATATGTGGGGATTTTATATAATTCAAACGGCATTTTTGACTTTCCGTTTGATATTTTGTGTGTGTGCGAGTTTTCAAAAGTAAAAGAAAGGTGCGTTTCTTCAGCTGCCGCCGAAAAACGCCTTGTGGGCGAACTTACAGAAAGCGGCGCGCTGTGCCGCGGGCTTGACAGTTTCAGCATAGATTACAGCGAACTTTCAGCCGTTTATTCAGTTAACACCACCGCATTTATTTCAAGCCTTGCCGGCGGCAGCACAGATGTTGAACTTGGCAGTTTAAAAAGCTTTAATTTTCAAAGCCTTAACACCTGGCGCGGCACAGTGAAAGAGCTTAAAGAGGAACTTTCTGATTTAACCAAAAACAAATACACCGTTTTTATAAACGCCGGCACAAAGCAGGGCGCGCGGCTGCTTGCGGCAGACCTTACAGACAGCGGTTTCAGCGCTGTTTATTATGACGAAGTGCCCGGCGAAGTAAGCCCCGGCAGCATTTCGGTTATGCCGAAAACTCTTTCTGCGTCTTTCCAGTGTTTTGATATGAAAACGGCGGTTATAACAAACGCAATGTCCGGCAGCGGGCAAAAAAAGAAAAAGCAAAAAGCCACCGGCGCTTCCATACATTCGCTTGACGACATTAAAGTCGGCGATTACATTGTGCACAACGTGCACGGCATAGGAATTTTTTGCGGTGTCGCCGATTTGACAATTGACAATGTAAAAAAAGACTATATAAAAATTTCATATGCAAAGGGCGATTTGCTTTATGTTCCGGTGACTCAGCTTGACTTGGTGTCAAGATATATAGGCCCACGCGAAGGCGCCAAGGTTAAAATAAACACGCTGGGTTCTGCTGAATGGAAAAAGGCCAAGGCAAAAGTCAGCGCCGCCGTGCGCGACATGGCAAAGGAACTGACAGCTCTTTATGCAAAACGAATTTGTTCCAAGGGCTATGCGTTTTCGCAGGACAGCGATTTGCAGCGTGATTTTGAGCTGCGCTTTGTTTATGAAGAAACGGAAGACCAGCTCACCTGCGCCGAAGAAATAAAAAGAGACATGGAACGCCCGTTTCCCATGGACAGGTTGCTTTGCGGCGACGTGGGCTTTGGCAAAACAGAGGTTGCGCTGCGGGCTGCCTTTAAATGTATTTCAGACAGCAAGCAGTGCGCAATTCTTGTGCCCACCACGGTGCTGGCAATGCAGCATTTCAACACCGCCAAAAGCCGCATGGAAGCTTTTCCGGTAAGAATTGAAATGCTGTCTCGATTTGTGTCTGCGGCAAAGCAAAAGGAAATTTTAAAAGATTTAAAGGCCGGGCTGGTAGACATTGTAATAGGCACGCACAGAATAATAAGCAGCGACATTCAGTTTGCAGACCTTGGGCTGCTTATAGTTGATGAAGAGCAGCGCTTTGGCGTGGCGCAAAAGGAAAAAATAAAAGCCAAGTTTCCGAATGTAGACGTGCTTACGCTTTCGGCCACGCCAATTCCGCGCACGCTTAACATGGCCATGAGCGGAATACGCGACATGAGCGTGCTTGAAGAGGCGCCGGGGGACAGGCGCCCCGTTCAAACCTATATTCTGGAATATGATTTTGACGTGCTGGCTGAAGCTATGCAAAAGGAACTTGCAAGGGGCGGGCAGTGCTATTACCTGCACAACGACATTGACAGCATAGAACATGTGGCAATGCGAATTAAAAAGGAAATACCGCAGGCGAATGTCGGCATTGCCCACGGCAGAATGAGCGAAGAGCAGCTTTCAGACGTATGGGCGGCGCTTTTAAACGGCGAAATTGATATATTGGTGTGCACAACAATAATTGAAACCGGCATAGATGTTGCCAATGTAAACACATTAATAGTTGAAAATTCAGACAGGCTCGGGCTGGCGCAGCTGCACCAAATAAGGGGCAGGGTGGGCAGAAGCCCGCGCAGGGCCTTTGCATATTTTACTTTCAGAAAGGGCAAGGTCATTTCCGAAGACGCATACCGCAGGCTTGAAGCTATTTGTGAATACACCGAATTCGGCTCCGGATTTAAAATTGCCATGCGCGACCTTGAAATAAGGGGCGCCGGCTCTCTGTTGGGCGCAAAGCAGCACGGGCACATGGAAGCCGTGGGTTATGACATGTATTTAAAGCTGCTTGACGACGCCGTTAAAAGGGAAAAAAGCGGTGAAAGCGCGCCGCAGGAAGATGCGCGTGACTGCCTGATTGACCTGCCTGTGGAAGCGCATATTCCTGACGAATATATAAAATCAACGCCGCAAAAGCTTTCAATGTATAAAAAAATTGCCGCTGTTAAAAATGCCCAAGATGCACAGGACGTGCAAAATGAACTGGCAGACAGATACGGCGCAATACCGCAAAGCGTTTTGGGGCTTATACGCGTTGCATTAGTAAGAAACAGGGCAGAAAAGCTGGGAATTTACGAAATTACAAAGCGAAATTCAAAAATGTTGTTTTTTGTAAGCGATATTGACATTAACGAAATTTTGCTGCTTGACAAAAAAATTGACGGCGGCGTGCAGCTTAACGCGGCTAAAAAAACATATTTTTCGCTTAATGTTAAAAATCAGCCTGCGCTTGACGCTGCTGAAAATGTAATTGACATATTGGAAAGTCAAAAGCTTGAATAAGAAAAAACACTTCGGGGCATAATGCAAACGAGGTGTTTTTTATGTCATCAAAATCAAAAGGAAAAGGCGGCGCAAAAAATATTCGCGCTCTCTTTTCGGTAATATGTATTTCAATTATTGCCCTTGGGCTTATAGTTTATTTTTCCGCCAATTCTGTTGCAGACAACGGCACGGTAAATGAAGACACAACTATTGCCGACACACAGGAAGAAACTGAAAATGTGCAAAAAAGCGTGACTCAGGAAGATGTCAGTGAAGACGAAACTGAAAATGAAACCGAAGCTGAAACTCAAGCCGAAAGCACGTCTGAAACCACAACCGAAAGCACGTCAATGGCGCTGACAGACACAAACACCCCCTATAAAAGCTATTACAAATATCCCATAGGGGAAGCTGTTTTAAACGCCTATACTGAAGAACTGGTATATAATTCCACCATGGGAGATTACAGAAGCCACACGGCGGTTGATTTCAAGGCTGAAGCGGGGGCAGAGGTTGTTGCAATAAACGACGGCATTGTAACAGACGTTTACACAGACAACCTTTACGGTGTTGTGGTTGAAATAGACCACGGCGGTTATCTTGTGGCAAGGTATTGCGGGCTGGATTCGCTAAGCGTTTCTGCGGGCGACAGCGTCACAATAGGGCAGACTATAGGCACGTTGGGCACGGTTGCGTTTGAACAGCTTGATGAAACGCACCTGCATTTTGAAACCCTGCTTTCAGGCGAATATGTAAACCCGCTTGACGTCATGGGTAAAACCGAATAATCACTTGTAAAACAAGCTTTTTTCAGCTGTGCGCGCCGCCCTTTCCGGGCGGCGCCTTTTTTTGCGCCGCACCGGGCGTAAAGCACTTTTATTTTAAATGAATTTGTGCTAAAATAGCTTACATAACTCAGGGGGGGAATGCCCCGCCTTGTAAGGCTTCGTTAGAGTGCAATTTTTAATCAGCGGTGAGTACAATCTCCCGCTGGGGGGCAGCCGCCGCAGCTTGCCGTGTTTAATGACGGGCAAACCTTCTAAATTCTTGCCGTTAATTTAGGGTGAAAAATGAAAAACAAAGAAAAAACCACGCTCAGAAAAATTGAATACAGCAGAAAAGAAAGCGTTTATCTTATTGTGCGCGGACTGCAGGCCGGCGTTGCGGCGGGCATAGCGTCTGTTTTATACCGCCTTTTAATTGTTAAGGCGCAGGACATCATGCTGAAAATTAATGAATATACAGGGGCCAACCCGCGCTGGCTTGCGCTGTGGTTTTTGGCGCTTGCCGCCATGGGTGCGCTTACTGCGTTTATTGTAAAAAAAGAGCCGCTTTCATCAGGTTCCGGCATACCGCAGATAAAAGGCGAATTGAGCGCTAAAATTTCTGCCAAATGGCACACTGTAACCGCTGCTAAATTTGCCGGCGGCGCGCTTGCTGCGCTGGGCGGGCTGTCGCTCGGCAGGGAAGGGCCCAGCATTCAGCTTGGCGGAATGGCGGGCAAGGCGGTCGCCAACATAACCGGGGCAGATAAAACCACACAGCTTAGAATGATAAGCTGCGGCGCGGGCGCGGGCCTTGCCGCTTCTTTCAACGCGCCGCTGGCGGGCATAATGTTTGTGCTTGAAGAAATTCAGCACACCTTTGACAAGGCTATTCTATGCATGGGCTTAGTTGCCGCGGTTACGGCTGACTTTATTTCAAAAATCATATTCGGGCAAAGCACTGTTTTCAGCTATGAAACAGCCGATATTCCGCTGCGCTTTTACCCGGTTATAATTGTATTGGGGCTTTTGTTGGGCTTGCTCGGCGCCGGCTATAATGTTTCAATGAGCTTTTTTCAAGACATTTTTGCGCGCATAAAGCTGCCCGCCGCCGTAAAAACAGCAGGCGTTTACATAATAAGCGGGGCTGTTGCGCTTGTTTTGCCCCAAGTGCTCGGTTCCGGCCAGTCAATGGTCGAATATTTGATGCAGGAACGCCCGTCTGTTGGCGTTGTGCTTATTTTGCTTTTTGCAAAATTTCTGTTCAGCGCAGTCAGCTTTTCGTCAGGCGCACCGGGCGGTATATTTTACCCACTTTTGATTTTAGGCACTTATGTGGGCGCCGCTTATGGTGAAACAGCCATAAATTTGTTTTCGCTTGACGAAAATTTGCTTGGCGAATTTATAGTAATTTCAATGGCGGGTCTTTTTTCGTCTATTGTGCGCGCTCCTATTACTGGCGTGGTGCTTATTGCCGAAATGACGGGCAATATAAACAGCCTTTTGCCGCTGGCTGTGGTAAGCTTGGCGTCATATGCCACAGCTAACATAACGGGCGTAAAACCTGTTTATACAATGCTTTTGGAAAAAATTGTTAAAGGGTCCCCGCCGGCTGAAAATTCGCCGGGTGAAAAGGTAATAAAAACTTTTGCCGTGCCCATAGGCAGCCCTGTTGCCGGTAAAACAGTGGCAGACGTTGACTGGGGGAGGCACTGCCTTATAGTTTCAATAGACAGAGATTCTTTGTCAATAACACCCAAGGGCGACACGGTTATTGAAACCGGTGACGAACTTGTAATTATGATAAGCCGCCGCCGTCTGGCGCGCGATATGGAAAGGCTAAAACGCATAATAGGCTCATGACTTGACGCCGCATAAAGTTTCGCTTTTCGCGTTTTATCAGCGTCCGGCGCAATCACCACCGGGGGGGGCGGCAGCGGCTGCCGCCCACACGTTGAATAACTGGCAAGCCCTTATTGAATATTTTGTGAAATAAAAATATATTTTTGTTGCTTTTTTGTTGTTTTAATACTAATATATATTATAAGTTATAAAATTTTGTTGTTTTATACGCTTTTCTGTATATCTTAGGGGGAAATCCCCCGCCTCTACAGGCGGCGGCACAAGCAGCCGCTGAAAACGTTGCATGGCGTGGCATTGCCCATTGTTGCAGTTGTATTTGAATTATGCGCATACTTAAACTAAACCAAAAACCTTTACAATTAAAAAAAGATGATGTTGGCTACATAATGAAAGATTGTGAAGCTTATCGTGAAAAATTAATAATGCATTGTCAATTGCATTTTAAATTAAGCTATGAAGATGCCTGCGATTGTGTTCAGGACACATATGTTGCTTTATATGAAAACTTGTTGCGTGGAATTGAAATAAGTAATTACAAAGCTTGGCTATATCAGGTTGTAGTGAATTATAAAAACAAAATGATTCGAGACAAGTTAAAACGTAATGAATATGATTTCGCAAGTAATGAAGATAAAAATACGGCAATAGCAAATAATCTTTTCTATAACCCTGATTATGTTGAAAACATGACTACAGAAGAAACAATTGAAAAACGAGCCCTTAAAATCATTTCATCACTTAATCAAGAAGAGCAAAATTTATATATTGCTTATTATTTGAAACACCAATCCTTTGCTGAAATCAGCAAATCATTGGGGTTAGATGCATCAACTGTTGGGAAAAGGCATGCGAAGCTCAAAAAGAAAATTATAAAAATGATTAAAGAATATGAAAAAGATTAAACTTTTCATTCCTTATTTTTTAATTTTACACACTATGCAACTTAGAAAAAATTGATTCAAACAGCAGCATATTTAAAGCTTTAAAAACACTAATTTTAAAAAGATGTCAGAGAAATCTCGCATCTTTTTTATTTTTTTGCAAAAAAATGTTTATATTTTTCAAAAAAATGTTCCTGTTTTTCAAAAAAACGACACTATATATATGAAAGCATTTTTAATGAAGCTTTAATGAAGCTTTATTAAAGTGTGTAAAGAAAGAGGTGTTTCCAATGTTTTAGTTAGTCATTTTTATCATTATCAATCGAATATTAAAAATCAAGGAGAGAACATTTATGAAAAAGAAAAAATTATTGACATTTTTCTTGTCGATAGTCATGGTTTTATCAGCAATTGCTATTGCTCCGACTACCGCTTTAGCAACCGGAACAGCGTGGAAGAGTTAACCAGCATCAACAGCAGGTTCATACTCTACGGCAAAAAATAAATATTCCTGTTCTTCAGCATCAAGTACCGCTCAGGGAAAAAATACTTATACATATTTTCAAAACTACACATCATTAGGAACTGCATTTGTCAGTAATAACAGCAGAAAAATCACCATAAAATTAATGGAATATGACCCCCAAAATCCTGATGATGAAGTGAAGATATATACAGGTTCTTTTAAAGGAAGACAAATTAATTCGATATCATTAAGTTCAACAACAACATCTGGTAATATTGAAGCTTCCGGTAATCATGTTTGCGAACTTTATATTAAATATCAAGTTGATAAAATGGCTGGAGACCCTGCAACTCCAAGTATTTCCAGTGGACTTTTTCAGTATAAAGTAGGCATTAATTAAAGTAAAAGGAAGGTCTGTAAAGACCTTCCTAAATGGTGATTGGTGATTATATGAAAAAATTAAGTTTAATAATATTATTTATGTTCGTGATATTGTTTTCATCTTGTTCGTTAAATACAACAAATACAGATAATGATAATACTGATGATATTAATTATTCAACTAAAGTTGCTATCTATACAAATGATAGTTGGGTTTATTATTGTTATGTTGATTTTGACAAAAATTCTACACTTGAAAATTCTAATTATAAAAACTATGATTTTGATGCTTATAATCTTAAATACAAAGAATTAGATGGGTATGACAAAGTACCTGTAATAGACAGCCACACCAATGAAGTGGTAGAATATGTGGACAGTTCTGTTCCGAGGGCTTCACTTAATTCAGAGTTATCTGAAGAATTTGAAATGATTAATGACTGGTTAAACACAGTTCAACCGGTTGAAACTATAGATGCAGATGATTTAAGCGACTTAGAAGTGCAGCATATTGATATTGATTTGTTTATAAATTTATTTAACGAGATGATTAATAGTGAAAATATGAGCACGGGGCAATTTGGCTATCTTCCGGAAGCAAATATTGTTCAGGGGGAATTAACTGATGGCTATGAATGGCAAATAGGATATTTTGTTTCACATGGGTGTATAAAATACATAAATATTGAATTAATATATGATGCTGAAGTAAAAGTCTACCTATCAGATATAGTCCTCTCAAATAAAGCAACTTTAGCTCAACAACAAACTTATGAAATTATTGAAAAAGTTGAACAAGAGATTCTTGATAAACAAATACTCTCCTGTGAAATGTTCAATTTTGACGATGAGAATATAGATTTTGACAGATTAGAAACACTTTTAAAATCATTAGAAGAAGGATAGTTTTATGATTCTTTGTGAAAATATCAAAAAAAGTTTTGGAAAAAACATAATATTTTCAAATTTTAATTATTGTTTCAACGATACCGGGATTGTTCTTCTATTTGGTGAAAGTGGTTGTGGAAAAACAACTCTGCTTAATATATTATCAGGTGTTACAGATTTTGATAATGGGCAAATAACATTTAATGGAAAAGTCTATAAAAATGATTTTTTCTCTATCGAAACAGATAATTATATTTCTTATACAACTCAAGATTCGTACTTTGTGGATTATTTATCTGTTTTTGAAAATCTACAATTATCATCTGTTGATGATGATAAAATAATTGATTATTTGTCCCGGGTTTCTTTATTAGATAAAAAAAATCAAAATGTTATGAGTTTGAGTGGCGGGGAAAAACAGCGCTTAGCTATTATTCGTGCTTTATTAAATGGGAAAAAGGTTTTGTTGCTTGACGAGCCTACAGCTTCGCTGGATAAAGAAAATAAAAAGCTCATTTTTGAACTGATTAATGACATTAAAGATTCAGTATTAGTTATAGTATCAAGTCATGATTCATTAGCGAAAAATTATGCCGATGAGATTATAGACTTTCATCATTTAGGTGAATATACAAAAGAAATAATTGAAAAGCCAACGGAAAAAAGCCTTGAATTTTCTTGTATATCAAAAAGGCGATTATTTCCTTTTGTAGTTAAATGGTTTAGCCATAAAAACAGGGGCGGAAAAATAAGACTTTTTTGCATCTTGTTTTTTACAATTATTGCATTATGCCTTTGTGATACACCACAAAATAAATTAGATTCAAATGTGCAATATTTCTATAGATTTAATCAAATTCAGATTGAATGTGATAGTTCTAATAAAGATAAGTTGTTGAATATCTTGAACAACAATTCCCATGTTTTAAATGTATCATTAATCTATGAACTATCTGTTTATGATGGTTATGATATGGATTCCAATGGGGAATATTTTAGGAGTCAATCGGTTAACTATGAATTGGATATATCAACTTTGCCGTTTGAAAAAGAAGCATTTGCTTTAGCTGACTGTATAAAATTCGGCACATATTTTACAAATGTAAATCAGATTATTTTAACTCTACCGCTTGCTGAATATTTAGGTAACCCCTCAGAATTGATTGGTACAACAATACCCTTAGAACTTTACGGCGGGCGTGTTGAGATGGAAGTGGTCGGCATTTTTGATGATTTTACAGAAAGAGAAGAACAATATCTCTATGGCTGTGCCGCTCCTTTAGATGAAGTATCTGATAAAAAAGAAATTTTTTTGAATTCGGCATTTACTCAACAATTTGAGAATGATAACAATTTTTATTGCCACGGAAAAAGAGTATATGTTGCCTATTTCGATACATATAGTCAAATGCTAAATTTTTATGAAGAAGCAAAAAATATTGATGGCGCAATGCTAATTTATAATGATATTGATGCAACGATATCTTCATTTTTTGAAGCAATGTTTTATATATTGATGCCACTAATTTTAATCATTATTTTCATTTCTTTTTTATTTTATTATCAAATGCAGAAAATTGAAATGACATATAACAAGCATATTTATGC
>JAJQIJ010000025.1 GCA_021199275.1 Clostridiales bacterium | reverse complement strand
CAGCGCCCTTGTAAGGCACGCGGCCCTCAACGCCTTCAGGAACATATTTTTTGTTGTCTTTTTGGAAATACCTGTCAGCAGAGCCCCTGTTCATGGCCCCCAAAGAGCCCATGCCCCTGTAAACCTTAAACTGGCGGCCCTGGTATATTTCCGTGGCGCCGGGGGATTCTTCGCACCCGGCAACAAGCGAGCCCACCATTACGACGCTGCCGCCTGCGGCTATGGCTTTTACTATTTCGCCGCTGTATTTTATGCCGCCGTCTGCTATAATCGGAATTGAATATTTGTCTGCCACCTCTGCCGCGTCGCATATTGCGGTTATCTGCGGCACACCGATTCCGGCAACCACACGCGTTGTGCAGATTGACCCGGGGCCTATACCCACCTTTACAGCGTCTGCCCCGGCTGCAATTAAGGCCTTTGTGCCCTCTGCCGTGGCAACGTTGCCCGCTATGAGCGAAACGTTGGGAAATGCCGTTTTAACCTTTTCAACGGCCTTTAAAATATTTTTTGAATGCCCGTGTGCGGAATCAAGCACAAACGCGTCAACCTGGGCGGAATTAAGCGCCGCAGCGCGTTCCAGCACATCGTCTGTTGCGCCGATTGCCGCCGCGCAAAGCAGCCTGCCGCCGGAGTCCCTTGCGGTGTTTGGGTATTTTACGCTTTTTTCTATATCTTTTATTGTAACAAGCCCGGTGAGCCTGCCCTTTTCGTCAACAAGCGGCAGCTTTTCAACTTTTGAACGCATAAGCACCTGCTTTGCCTGTTCAACAGTGGTGCCCGAAATGGCAGTTACAAGTTTTTCCTTAGGAGTCATTACCTCTGAAATTTTAACGCTGAAATCAGTCATAAAACGCATATCTCTGTTTGTAAGTATGCCGACAAGCGTGCCGTCTTCCAAACAAATGGGAACGCCGCTGATTTTGTATTTGCGCATCAAATTTTCAGCGTCTTGCGCCGTGTGTTCGGGGGAAAGATAAAACGGGTTGGTAATTACGCCGTTTTCAGACCTTTTTACCCTGTCAACCTCAACGCCCTGTTCTTCAATAGACATGTTTTTATGAATAACGCCTATGCCGCCCTCACGCGCAATGGCAATTGCCATTTGAGATTCGGTAACGGTGTCCATGGCTGCGGTCATAAGCGGAATGTTCAGCTTTATGTCCTTTGTCAGCTGCGTGGAAAGGTCAACCTCAGCAGGCAGCACATCGCTTTCTGCCGGAACAAGCAAAACATCGTCAAACGTAAGACCCTCTTTGGCAAATTTTTTTGAATTGTTGCTCATAAACTACCTCCTGCACAAATTATTTTAAATAAAGCCCTGCCCGCCGGGGCATGGCGCTTAAACGCCCGGCAGCTTAAAGCTGCTGGCGGCGGAGCAAAACGCGCACGGGCTCTTAGATATATATTTAATCTATAATAGCACAAACATTTTCATATAACAAGCATTATTTTGCGCTGCTGACAATTTCTTTTACAGTGTTTTCAACAGAAAGATGTGTGCAGTCTATAGTCACATCTGCCGTGCGGCGGTAAAGCGGCAGGCGCTCGGCAAACATCTGCGCCGGCGTTTCACCGTTTTTCAGCACAACGCCGCGTGTGGTTATGTTGTTTATGCGCCTTATCATTTCGGCATATTCAATGTGCAGATATATAATTTTTGCGCCTTGGGCAAGCCTTGCCATTCCCTTTTGGCTGAACACGGCGCTGCCGCCGGTTGCAATAACGCTGTTTTCTGCTTGTAAAGTCAAAAGCGCATTTTCTTCCGCTTTCAGAAAATAATCTGCGCCGCGCCGGTTTAAAATTTCCTGCAACGCCATGCCTTCATTTTGCTGAATTATTAAATCCGTGTCAACAAATTTTTTCAAAAGCGCCTTTGCCGCCAGCACGCCGCAGGTTGATTTGCCCGAGCCCGGCATTCCTATTAATATAATGTTTTGTTTGTTCATTTTGCCTGCTTTTCCTTTACCCCTGCTTTTGCGCAAAAACCGCCCAGCGGGCATTCGCCGCAGCGCGGAGACCTGGCCGTGCACACATCTCTGCCAAACAGCACAATTCTGTGGCAAAAATCAGACCCGTCTTTAGCAGGAATTATTTTTCTGAGCTGCATTTCCAGCTTAACGGGGTCTTTTTCGGCAGCAAGCCCCAGGCGGTTTGTAATTCTTATGCAATGAGTGTCAACAACCATGGCGCTTTTGCCGTAAATGTCACCCACAATTAAATTGGCTGTTTTCCTGCCCACTCCGGGAATTGTAACCAGCTCTTCAATAGTGTCAGGCACACGCCCGCCGAAATCATTTTTTATCTTATTTGCCGCCTCTACAATGGATTTTGCCTTGCTTTTATAAAAGCCGCAGGAATATATGTATTTTTCTATGTCTGCAACATCGGCCGAGGCAAAGTCGTCAAGCGTTTTATACCTTTCAAAAAGGGCGGGGGTTACCTGGTTTACCCTGGCGTCTGTGCACTGCGCGGAAAGGCGCACGGCAATAAGCAGCTGCAACGGCGATTCATAGCCCAAAGAGCAAACGGCGTCAGGGTACATTTCTTTTAAAATTTCAACAGTCTTTTTTGCTTTTTCTTTTTTGTTCATATCTTTTTTCTCTTTTTCCAATCATATATTTTTATGCCCGGCGGTAAATGTTTTGCTTTAAGGTTAATCTTTTTTCTGTGAAAACACGCAGCCGCAGTAATTTTGGCGGTAAAGCTTATATTCGCCGGACAGTTCAACAGAACGCTTAAACCCGTTTTTCTTTTTAAAGTCAGACGGCAGCCATTTCACGCCCCAAAGCTGCGCGGCGGCAAACCCAATTTCATTTATTTTCTGCGAATTTTTAAGCGGGCTTATTGTAAGCGTGGTGCAAAAATATTCACACCCCAGTTCGTTTGCAAGGCGCGCTGCGGCTTCAATGCGCAGCTGATAGCATTTAAAACAGCGCTCTGCGCCCTCTTTTGCATTTTCAAGCCCTGCGGCAATTTTCAAAAAGTCGCCGTAATCATAGCCAATGTCAATTACCTTTACCCCGGCGCAGCACGGCATTTCTTTTATAAGCCGCTGCAGCTCGCCGTATCTTTTTTCAAATTCGGCCTGCGGCGATATGTTGGGGTTATAAAATAAAACCGTTATATCAAAATGACCCGCCAGATATTCAAGGCAGGCAGACGAACACGGCGCGCAGCAGGCATGAAGCAAAAGCTTTGGCCTGAGCCCCGCGCGGCTTTCAATTATTTTTTCTGTTTCTTTAGCATAATTTATTTTGTTCATATCATTTACTCAAATAATTAATTGGGTTTACGGCAGTGCCGTTTAGCCTGATTTCAAAATGGCAGTGCGGCCCGGTGGAATTACCCGTGGAACCTGAAAGCGCAATTGTTTCGCCCTTTGACACAGTTTGCCCCACAGAAACTAAAATTGACGAATTATGCGCATAAAGCGTAACCACAGACCTGCCGCTTGAATCTGTGCCGTGGTAAATCATAACATAATAGCCATAGCTGTAATCAAGGCGTTTCACCCTTATTACCTGCCCGCTTTGCGCCGCAACTATTTTGCTGCCGGTGGCGCATGGAAAGTCTGTGCCCGTGTGATTAGCGCCGTTTGAATACCTGCCGAATGAACAGGACACCGTGTAATGCCCCGGCGCGGGGTATGTCATGTTAAGCACCGCGTCGGAATTGCTGTAAACGTCTGTATATGTATATTCAACCGAAACGTCGGCGTCTCTTTCGCCGGTGGTGGCAAGCGTTACATCGTCTGCCGATATTATGCCGTTTATCAGGTCGGCAATTTCCTGTTCAACAGCAGCCACAAGTTCGCTGTCTTCGTTTTTATATTCGGAATACATGCCGTTTTCAGCCGTCAGTTCGGCGTAAAGGCTGTCGCTTTCAGCCCTGTCGGCAGACAATGTGGCTTTTTTGCCCGCCAGCTCTTCCTGCGCGTCTTCCAGCGCAGCCTGTTTTTCAACAAGGCTTTCTTTCTTTTCAGTCAGCTGTTGCTGCACCTTTTGCAGCTCTGCACGCTTTTGGTCTAATGCGGAACCTTCGGCTTCAATTTCCGCGGCTTCCTGCTGAATTTCAGCAAGCAGCTCGCCGTCGCTTTTTGAAACGGCCTTTATCATTTCATAGCGTGTAAAAAAGCCCGATATGTCGCCGCTGGTAAGCAGCGCGGAAATAATGCCCCAGCTGCCCGAAATATAAATTGCGCGCATTCTAATGCAATAAGCTTCATATTTCGCGTCAAACAATGCGTTAAGCCTTTCAAGCTCAGCTTCAATTTCGGCAATTTCATCTTCAAGCTCGGCAACGGCGGCATTGTTTTCTTCAATTTCCGCTTCAAGCGCGTCTGTCTCTTCGCTGTATTGCGTAATTTGCTGCGAAAGAACTGTGAGCTGTTCGTTCAGCGCGCCTATCTTTTCGTCCAGCGCGTTTATGTATTCCTCTGTTACCTTAGATTCCTCTGCAAGCTCTGCAAGCTTTTCTTCAGATTCTTTAATATTGCTTTCAAGCAGCGCCTTTTGTTCCTCAAGCGAAAGCTGCGCTTCGGCAGCGTCTGCCGTTTCATCTTCGCTTTCATCGCCCGCCTGCTCTGTGCTGCCGCCGGCGGCTTTTTCAGTTGCCTGCTGCCCGGTGGTTTCGCCCGCCTGCTCAGTTGATTCGCCCGCCTGTGTTTCAGCGCTGCTTGTACTTTGAGCCGCAGCGCCGGCAGGCGCATAAAAGAAACACGCCCCGGCCGCAAAAAGCGCCGCCAGGCATAAATTTAAAATTTTATAAGCTGTTTTTGAAAGTTTTTGCTTCATTGTGAGTCCTGTGTTTCGGCAATGGGTGCGCCCCATTGCGTGTATTAGTTTTATTGTGGGCAAATCAGGGCAAATAATCAGCCGGGTTTTTGCAGTCTGAATAGCTTGAAGACGGAGTTCTGACTTCAAAATGCAGGTGCGGCCCGGTGGAATTGCCGGTGGAGCCCGAAAGTGCAATAGTTTCGCCCTTTTCAACATGCTGCCCCGCTGTTACAAGTCTTTGCGAATTATGTGCGTAAAGAGTATAAACAACGTCGCCTGAAGAGGTGGTTTTGTCATGCATAATTACAATATATCTGCCATAGCTTCTGTAAGAGCCGTCTGAATTGGTAAGGTCAGCCGAAATGATTACCGTGCCTGATTCGGCTGCCACCACTTTAGACCCCGTGGCGCAGCTGAAATCAACGCCGCTGTGCCCCGTGTATTCCTTCCATGCGCAGGTGATTGTGGTTTGTGACGGCACGGGGTAAGTCAGGCTTATATAATTTGATTGGGCGGCTGTGGTGGTTGTGGTTGTGGCAGCGGTGGTGCCGGCAGTGGTTGAAACCGTTGTGCCTGAGCTTTCGCCGCCGGCAGATGTCTGCTGAAAGGTTGTTGCAGCTGCGGTTGTGGTGGTAGTTGTTGTAGTTGTTGTTGTAGTCGTAGTGGTTGTTGTGGTGGTTGTGGTTGCTGCCAGCGCGGCTTGGTATTGCTGCGCGGCTGCCGCTATTGCGTCGTCTATTTCCTGCAGGGTTTCTTCGTCATTTTCAAGAAATTCAGTGTAATAGCCCGTTTCGTCGTTTAATTGTTTTAAAAGCACGTTTGCCTGGGCGCGCTGTTCCTCCAGCGCCGCTTCCTTTTCTTCCAGTTCCGACTTTTTATCTTCAAGGCTTAACATGCTGTCTGCCAGTTCCTGCTGCGCTTCGTCAAGCTCAAGCGTTTTATTTTCAAGTTCAATATTTTTTTCTTCTATTTCAGCCTGAGACGCGCTTATATCGTCCATTTCGCTTTCCAGCGTTTCCAGCAGCTGCCCGTCTTGCTGTGAAATGCGCTTAATCATTTCATAGCGGGTCAGAAAATCCGAAATGTCGCTGCAGGTCAGCAGCATTGCCAAAATGCTGGTTTCGCCGCTTATATAAATAGCCCGCATTCTGCTGCAAAACAGTTCATAATTTTCAGTAAATTGCGCGGTTTTTTCTTTTAGCTGGGCTTCAAGCTGTTCATATTCCTGCTGCGCTTTTTGCAGGGCGGCTTCGGTTTCGTCGCGCTTTAGCTGAAGCTGTGTTGCTGAACTTTCGTTTTCTTCAACCTCTGCTTCAACAAAGTCAATTTCCTCTTCAAGATAAGTTATTTTTTCATTAAGCGCAGTTAAATATTCCTGAGTTTCGCCCGCCTCGTCTTCAAGTTCGGCAAGCTTTTCATTGGTTTCTTTTATGCGCTGCTCAAGCGCTGCTTTCTGTTCTTCGGTTGAAAGGGTGGTTTCGCCAAAGCATTGGTTGGAAAAATTTAACAGGCAAAAAGAAAATGAAAAAGCCAACAAAACAGAAAGCGCCTTTTTAAAAAGCTTTTTCGGTTTCATTGACTTCCCCTCTAATCATATATCGTTAACCCAGGTAGTTAAGCGGGTTTACGCGTGTGCCGTTAAGCCAAACTTCAAAATGCAGGTGCGGCCCTGTTGCATTGCCCGATTGCCCGGAATAGGCAATCAGCTGCCCCTTGGTTACGGTGTCGCCCACGCTTACCAGCAGCTGGCTGTTGTGCGCATACAGCGTTGAAAGCCCGTTAGAGTGGCTTATAACAATATATTTGCCATAGCTGTATGTAAGGCTCTTGACTGTTACCACAGTGCCGGCCGCAGCGGCATAAACCGCTGTGCCCACAGAACACTGAAAGTCAACCCCGCCGTGATATCTGCCGCTGGAATAGTTGGGAAACCCTGCTGTAATTGTGCGCGAGCTTGTGGGGTAACCCAGCGTGCCGGAGCCGGCGGAATATGACGACGATGACGACGACGCGCTTGACACAGAGCTGGCTGCCGCAGCAATTGCCGCGCGAATTTCCGCGTCAATTTTTTCCTGCGCGGCAGTGTCTGTTTCGATGAGCTCCTGCACTTCGCTTGACTGGCTTTCAAGCTGAGCAAGCAGCGAATTGCATTCGGCAACTTCCGCGTCAAGCTCGCTTTTTGACGAGCTGATTTCATCTATTGAAGCCTGAAGCTCTGCTTTCTGGCTGTCAAGATTTTCCTTATATTCCGTAAGTTCCTGCCTTTTATCTTCAAGCAGCTGCTTTTCCGCCTGAATTTCGTCCATTTTTTCAAGCAGCTCTTCAAGGGTTTGACTGTCTTGCTCTGAAATGCGTTTAACCATTTCGGCGCGGGTGAGCACCGTGCTCATGTCGCCGCTTTCAAGCAGAATTTCAAGCGTTGACACGTTTCCAGAAATATACATGGCGCGCAGCCTTTGGCAATATGTTTCGTAAATTTCGTCAAACTCTGCCTGCTTTTTTTCAATGTCTGCTTCAGCTTCGGCAATTTCGGCTTCGGTGTTTTCTATGTTTGTTTCAATTGCGTCAATTTCGCTTTGCAGCGTTTCCTTTTCATTTTCAAGCGTGTCTATTTTATCTTCAAGCAGGGTTATTTTGCTCTGCAGGGTGCTTACATATTCCTCTGTTTCGTCCATTTCAGCTTCAAGCTCTTCAAGCTTTTCCTGCGCCTCGTCAATTTCCTGTTGAATTTTTTCTTTTTCGCTTTTCAGCTGCGCCGTTGTTTTAGCCTGCGCAGAAAATGCCGCAGACATTACAAACATTGAGCTGAAAACAAATGAAAGAAATCTAATAAGCTTAGACTGCACCGATTTCACTGCCTTCCTTATTCAAGTATCGCCGCATGGTTATAATTGAACCGCCGACGCCTGTTATAATGCCTATCAGCACAAAAATTCCGAGCATTAACAGCGCGTAATCGCCGAAGTCAAGCGCCGTAAGGCTGAGCGATGAAAGCAAATCATCAAACTGATTGACGGCGAATTCATAAAACGCCCAAACCAGCCCAAGCGAAATTATGCCGGAAATTATGCCCAAAATCATGCCTTCAACTATAAATGGCATGCGCACAAAGCTGTTGGTTGCGCCGACTGATTTCATTATGCTGATTTCAAGGCGCCTGGAATAAACGGTAAGCTTAATGGTGTTTGAAATAATAAATATGCTTATTATAAGCAGCACAACAACTATTACCACCGCTATGACTTCAACCCCCTGGCGGATTGTAACCAGCTTTTGCGCTAAATCTTTGTTTTCCCTTATGGTGTCTATGTGCGACAGCTTGCTGATTTCGTCAACCGTGTCGTCAAAATAAGTCAAATCGTCAACAGTTACCTTGAAAGCGTCAGGCAAAGGAATGTCTGAACTGATTTCGGTGAAAAACTGCGCATAGGCTTCTTCCATTGTGGCAAGCTGCTCTTCCCACGCAGATTCTTTTGAAACAAATTCAATCTCTTTTATATTTTCAATGCTGCTGAGCTCTTCTTCCATTTCGTCAATCTGTGCGTCTGTGGTTTCGTCTTCCAGATAGACCATTATTACGTTTTCTTCCTCTATTCTGCCCAAAAGCGAATCTATGTTAAGGAAAATCATTGAGGCGCAGCCCATAAGCACAAGGCAGCACATAAGCACGCATATTGACGCAATGCTCATCAGCCTGTTTGTCCATGTGTTGCGAAAGCCCTCTTTAAACAAATATCTAAAGCTTGAAGCCGTCATTATTCCTCGCCCCCATTTTCATCATTTGTTTTACTGCCGGAGGCTTCAAATTCAGCCAAATCCTTGTGGAAATCAAGCTGAATTTCGTCCAGTGATTCAAATATGTCGTCAACCTCGCTGCCCAGCTTTACATCTTCGTTGAAAAAGAACATGTCAGTGGCCTTTTCGGGCTCTTCGGAATCAAACTGCGCGTGCGTCGGGTCAGGCGTGTCAGAAACAACTTCGCCGTTTTTAATTACAATTACCCGCCTGTTGAACGCGCGCACAAGTTCATGTTCGTGCGTAACCATAACAACCGTGGTGCCGTTATTGTTAATTTTGGTAAGCATTTCAACAATTTCGTGGCTCATTTCAGGGTCAACATTGCCCGTGGGCTCGTCCGCTATAATGAGCTTCGGGTTGTTGACAAGCGCCCTTGCAAGCGACACGCGCTGCTGTTCGCCGCCGGAAAGCTCGTTTGGCATAGAGCGCGCCTTATGCGACAGGCCCACAAGCTGTAAAATATAAGGCACTCTTTTTCTTATTTCCTTTTCCTTGGCGCCGATGACGCGCATTGCAAACGCAACGTTGTCATAAACAGTCATTTTCGGAATAAGGCGAAAGTCCTGAAACACAATGCCCATGGTGCGCCTGTAATACGGCACCTGCTTTTTTTTCATTGTTTTTGAAGAATAGTCGCCGACTATGACTTCGCCGTCAGTCGGCTTTTCTTCGTGCATTATAAGCTTTAAAAATGTGCTTTTGCCCGCGCCGGAAGAGCCGACAACAAACACAAATTCGCCGTCTTCAATTTTAATGTTTACGTTGCTGAGCGCTTTTGTGCTGTTGCTGCCGTAAACCTTTGTTACATCACGAAATTCAATCACGCTAATCCCTCACAACAAAATGCTTGTCTAAATACCGTTACATTAATATATAATAATACTATTGCAACTATAAATCAAGTTTAAAATTGTTTTTCTTGTAACCTTTTGTTATTATTCTGTAATAAAAGACTGTGTTTTTCGCTTAATGCCGCCGTTTGCAGGCTTTTTTTAAAAAATTGTAAATTTTCACTAAAAAGCAATATTGCCCTATTCGGCGGTAAATCGAAATTCCGTTACGGTTTTGAATTCCTTGCCCGGGCAGATATATTCAAACGGAAATTTATCAGGAAAATGCACGCTGTCCGGGTAAAACTGGGTTTCAAGCGCCACACCGCGCCTGAAGCTTACTTTGCTGTTTCCCTTGCCCTTGCCGCAAGAGCCGGCAAGCCAGCCGCCGCAGTAAAGCTGCACGCCGGGCAGGTCGGTATAAACGGCAAGGCGCCTGCCGCTTTCTTCGTCATAAAGCACGGCGGCTCTTGCAAATTCGCCGTATTTTTTGTCAAGGCAATAGTTGTTGTCATAACCCACGCCGTCAATTACGGCACGGAAAGGTTCGTCAATCCTGTCTCCTATTTTATGCGGGCAGGTAAAGTCCATCATGGTGCCGGCAACCGGGCTGAGCACGCCTGTGGGCAGCTGCTGTGAATCAGTTTCTGTGAAATAAGACGCGTCTATTTGCAGCGTGTGGCCCTCTATTGTTTTTTTCGGGTCTGCCGACAGGTTGAAATAAACATGGTTTGTGGGGTTGGCAACGCTTTTTTTGTCACACGAAACGAAATATTCAAGTCTTAACACATTTTCGTCTGTCAGAGTATATTTGACGCGCATGGTGAAATTGCCGGGAAAGCCGTCTTCCCCGTCCGGCGAAAATTTTGCCACCGTTATGGAATTTTCACCGCAAACGGCAGCTTCCCACAAAGAAAAGCTGAAGCGCCCGCCGCCATGCAGGGTCCAGCTGCCCTGATTTGCGGGCAAGTTATATTTTTCACCGTCTATTTCAAATTGCGCGTTTCTTATTCTGTTTGCAAATCTGCCAACCAGCAGCCCCTGGTAGCCCAAGTCGGGGTCTTGATAGTCGCTCACATTGTCAAAGCCCAAAACAACATCGCCCATAGCGCCGTTTCTGTCAGGCATATAAAGCGACTGAATGCCGCCGCCCAGAGTCTGAATTGAAACCTGCGCGCCGTTTTTGTTTGTAATTGTGTAAAGATAAACGTCTTCCCCGCCCGGCAATGTGCCGAATAATTTTTTTGAAATGCTCATATAATCACCTTGTCAACTTTATTTGATATCTATTTTAGCATATAACCGCCCGGCAATGCAATGCCAAAATGGCCGGCAGGCACAGCTCTTGTGTTTTTAACATAATTGTTAAGAATTGCCATTACACTTGACTTTTGCCGCCGGTGAATATATTCTATAAATCAGGCGGGAATTTGCCCGCATTTACACTGCCGGGCATGCTTTTGCGGGCAGTTTTTCAATAAGGATGTGGTTTTGTGGAACAGTTGTTGTCTCTGTTAACGGCGGTGCTGAGATATGTTTTTCCGGCAGTGGCGCTTTTTGTGCTGGCCTCTTCAGTAATTTCGCTGTTCAGAAACAGGCCGCGCGTGCACAAAATGGCGCAGCTTATTGACGTGAAAACCGGCGAAGCGGTTGAAATTAACCACTGGGAAACTTCAATAGGAAAGTCAAAATCAAACGACATAGTGCTGGGCGAGCCCAGCGTTTCGCGCTTTCATGCCGTTATTGCGAAAAAGCGGCGCGACTGGACTGTTACAGACACTTTTTCAAAAAACGGCGTAAAGGTTAACGGCGAAAAAATTGAAGGCAAGGGCGTTATTGAAGATGGTGACATAATTGAAATAGGCGCGTCATCTTTTGAATTTCGCTGTGCAGACGCAATTTCAAGCGCCACAAAGCAGCAAATTAAAAACGAAGCCGACACCACGGTGCAGAAAGCCGTTGCATTTGCCGTGCTGGTTGACGTAAAAAGCAGAAAACCCATTTATCTTAAAAAGCACGACGTGCTGATAGGCCGCGGGGGCGACTGCGACATTCAGATTTTGTCTGACGCAGTGTCTGCAAAACACGCCAGAATTCACCAAACATCGCGCGGCTGGGCGCTGTCTGACCTTGACAGCTTAAACGGCACAAAGCTAAACGGCAGGTTTATAAACCAACCGCAGCTGATTTTTGACGAAGACATGCTTACCTTTGGCGACAGAGTTATGATTTTTTATGAAAAGTGAGAGGTTTTATGAGTAAATCAAAAGCGAAACGCCCGCCGAAAATAAAACCGATGAACAATTTCGCAATGATGATATTTCTTTGCGTGTTTGAACTGGCGGCTTCTTTTTCATCATCTTTCGCAACCGGGGCATTTGAATATAAGGTAATTTTGTCTGCCGGCATATTGTGCGCCGCGCAGTGGCTTTATCTTGCGTTTTTTTACACAGTGTTTCACAGGCGCAATTTTGAACTTGAATTCATTGCGTTTTTCCTGTGTTCAACCGGCGTGGCGGCAATAGGGTCAATTGACCCTGACGGGGCGCTCAAGCAATGCCTTATGGTGCTGGCAGGAATTGTGGCTTTCATAATTATGGTGTTTTTGCTTGGCAATGTTGATTTGTGCATGAAGCTGCGCCTGCCTGTGGCAATAGGGGCACTGGTGCTGCTGCTTTTAAACCTGATTATTGCAAAAACCACAAACGGGGCGAGAAACTGGGTTGAAATCGGCGGAATTACCTTTCAGCCGTCTGAATTTGTAAAGGTTGCTTTCATTTTTGTGGGTGCGGCAACGCTGGAAAAAATACAAACAAGCAAAAACATTTTTGCATTTATAGGCTTTGCCGTGGCATGCGTTGGCGCGCTGATTGTAATAAAGGATTTCGGCACGGCGCTTGTGTTTTTCATAACGTTTATAATAATTGCGTTTATGACGTCCGGCGACATAAAAACAATAATGCTTGCGATTGCAAGCGCGTTGCTTGGCGCCGGAATAGTTATAAAATATAAATCTTATGTAACCGCGCGCTTTTCGGTTTACCGCCATGTGTGGGAAAGCGACTATTATAACAGCAGCGGTTACCAGCAAACCAGAACTCTTGTTGGGCTTGCGTCCGGCGGCATGCTTGGGCTGGGAATCGGCAACGGCAACGTAAGAAATATTTATGCCGCAACCACAGACCTGATATTCGGCGTGCTTTGCGAAGAATGGGGCTATATATTTGCAATGATAATTGTGCTGTCTTTTGTGGCGGTTGCCGTGTCTGCCCTGATAAATTCAATTGCCGCCAGGTCAACATTTTATTCAATAGCCGCGGTGGCGGGGGCCGGAATGCTGCTGTTTCAGACTGCGCTTAACATTTTCGGCATAACAGACGTGCTGCCGCTTACGGGCGTTACGCTGCCGTTTGTAAGCCAGGGCGGCTCTTCAATGCTGTGCTGCTGGTGCACGCTGGCATTTATAAAAGCGTCTGATGTTCGCACCTATAATTATTTAGGGGGAATTAAAAAGAAATGAAAATGATAACAAGGCGCGGCGTCTTTTTATGGGTTTTATGCGCGCTGTTTATAATAGGCGCGGCGTTTTTAACATACAGCCTTGTTACAGACGGCTCTGTATGGGTTATGAAAACATATAACAGCCACGTTTACAGCAATTCGCAGCTTATAGCCGCCGGTTCAATTACAGACAGAGACGGCACGGTGCTGTCTGAAACGGTTGACGGTGAACGGGTTTACAATTCAGACAGCGGGATACGCCTTTCAACCCTGCATGCGGTGGGTGACAAAAAAGGGTTTATTTCAACCGGCGTGCAAAGCATTTTTGAATCTGAGCTTGTGGGTTACAGCCTGTGGGACGGCGTTTATAAAATTACCAAAAACGGCAGCGGAAACGACATTGAGCTGACTATTGACGCCGAAATAAATGAAATTGCGCTTGAAGCGCTGGGCGATTACAAGGGCACTATAGCCGTGGTAAATTACCTGACGGGCGACATTGTTTGCATGGTGTCCACCCCGACTTATGACGTAAACAACATTCCGTCAGACATAGATTCGTCAGACGAATATGAAGGCGCATATATGAACAGATTTTTGACAGGGCTTTACACGCCGGGCTCTACTTTCAAGCTGGTTACGGCGATTTGCGCGCTTGAAAATCTGGGCAGCGATGTGCTTGAAAGTTCATACACCTGCACCGGCACGCTGGACGTTGACGGCATTGAAGAGGACGAAATAGTGTGCAACGCAACGCACGGCACGCTGACCTTTAAGCAGGCGCTTGCAAAAAGCTGCAATTCGGCTTTTGCCCAGATTGCCATTGAACTGGGCGCTGAAAAGCTTATAGACACTGCTGAAAGTCTGGGCTTTACGTCAAGCGTGACTGTAAGCGACAGAATAACGTCTGCCCAAAGCAGATTTTATCTTGAAAAATCTGACGCGGACACGCTGGTTGGCTGGACAGGTGTGGGCCAGGGCGACACGCTTGTAACGCCCGCGGCAATGCTGCGGCTTATGTGCGCCATTGCAAACGACGGGAAAGCCGTTTCTTTTAACCTGGTAAACAGTCTTACAGACAAGGCAGGCGAGTCGCTTGGCATTACGTTTTCATCAAACGAAACGCAGCTGATAAGCAGCGAAACGGCAAGCACAATGAAAGAGCTTATGCGCAACAACGTTACTTCCCAATACGGCGACTCAAATTACAAAGGGCTAAGCCTTTGTGCAAAATCAGGCACCGCTCAGATAGATGACGACGAAAGCCACAACACCGCATGGTTTGTGGGCTTTATGGACGACAGCGAACACCCATATGCTTTCGTGGTGGTTGTGGAATGCGGCAATTCCGGCTCGCAAACCGCCGGCCCCATGGCAAACAAGGTGTTGCAGGCCGTGGTGGCTGACGATTAAGCAATCGGGGCTAATGGCGCGCAGTTAAAAGCTGGTAATATTTAATAAATTAACGCCGGGGAATAATATTCCCCGGCGTTTTTTCATAGAAATAAATAGGGCGGCGCTACGCCCGCCTGCGAAGGGGTTGTTTGCACATGAAAATGATGACTTTAAGATTAAAGCCGAAAACAATTTTCGGGCTGATTTTAATTATTACGGGCGCGGCGGTAATTGCCGTTACATTTTTTTCAAACCACGCGTCGCAGCAGGCGGCGTCCGGCAGCGTGACTCTTGAAACGGCAGATTCAAGAGCGCAGTATCTTACGTCGCTCGGCTGGGAATTTGACAGCGAATACACCGAAAAGCTTGTCACGATTCCCGCCGAATTCAACGATACATACAGCGACTATAATGAACTGCAGCTGGGCGGCGGCTTTGATTTGACCCCTTACAAGGGGCAGGAGGTAACAGTTTACACATATGCTTTAACCAATTATGCGGGTTATGAAAACAGCGGCTGCATATATGCAAATCTGATTGTATATAACAATGAGCTGATTGGCGGCGATGTGTGTTCCACGTCTGTTTCAGACGGGTTTATAGAAGTAATTCAGGAAAATATTTAATGCTTTTTGCAAAAAATGCGGAATATATTGTGTTTTAACGCGGGCAAAAGCTCGTTTGGGCACAATTTACAAAAAAACGGGTAAAATGTTGTCAAAATACTTGCAAATGTTTTGTAAACATTGTATACTATTAACAACAGACAGATGTTCTTTTTGTGCAACTTTTGCTGCTTAGCATTAAAGTGAAAAGCAAGCGGAATTATAAACTGGGGGGAATACACTTGCCAAACAGACTGTTTCAGGGAATAATCAACCAAATGAGGGACACATTAGACAGGAATATCGGCGTTGTTGACGAAAGCGGGTCGGTAATAGCCTGTTCTGAACTTGGGCGCATAGGTGAAATAAGAAAGGGCGTTATTGCCGCCGGCGTTTTTTCGGGAATTGAAAGCTGTGTTGACAACTGCACATATAAAGCATTCGGCACAAGCGCGCACCCGGAATATGCGGCATTTGTTGAAGGGGCAGACGAAATGAGCAAGCGCTACGCCGCCATAATAGCGGTGGCGCTTGGGCAAATTAAGCAAAATAATGACGAAAAGTTTGACAGAAGCAACTTTGTAAAAAATGTTATTCTTGACAATATTTTGCCGGGTGACATATATATTAAAAGCCGCGAGCTGCATTTTAATAATGACGCCAGCCGCGTTGTGTTCATAATACACACCGCAGCCGAAACGGAAGTTTCAGTTTATGACGTTATTCAAAACTTTTTCCCGGACAAGACAAAGGATTATGTAATAAATATAAACGAAACTGACATTGCGCTTATTAAAGAGGTGCGCCCCAATGTTGAATTTAAAGACCTTGAAAAGCTTGCGCGTTCAATAAGCGACACGCTTGCAACTGAATTTTACTGCAATGTAACAATAGGCATAGGCACCTGCGTGACCGGCATAAAAGACCTTGCGCGTTCTTTTAAAGAGGCGCAGGTTGCGCTGGAAGTCAGCAAGGTGTTTGACAAAGAGCAAAGCATTGTAAGCTATGAAAATTTGGGCATTGCGCGGCTTATTTACCAGCTGCCCACAACACTGTGCAACATGTTTTTGAAAGAGGTTTTCAAAACCGGCTCAATAGAAGCGCTTGACAGTGAAACGCTTTTTACAATTCAGAAATTTTTTGAAAACAACCTGAATGTGTCTGAAACCAGCAGAAAGCTGTTTGTGCACAGAAACACGCTTGTTTACAGGCTGGAAAAAATCAAAAAGATAACCGGGCTTGATTTAAGGGAATTTGACGACGCAATTGTGTTTAAAGTAGCGCTTATGGTAAATAAATATCTTCAGTCAACCCCCGTAAAATACTAAAAAACGCTCAAAGCTCTTTGCCATGCAGGCAAAGAGCTTTATGTTTTTTCACGGTAAATATAGCCGTTATATAAAAGCTGTTGAAAATAAAACACATTAATGTTAAAATTAAAACATGGCGGCAACTAATTAAGCCGACTGCCGCCGACTGAAAGGACAGCAATGAAAACTCAGGCAAAAGTAAAGCAGAAAAAAACATTACAAAGCACATATGCAACCGGCGGCGCCGGCGAAATGCTTGACCGTGAAATACTTGAACTTGTGTTGGAATATGCCGCGCCGGGCTGCCGTGCAAAAAGCGAAGCGCAGAAAATGCTTGAAGGCTTCGGCTCTCTTGAAAATATTTTCAACTCAGGGCAGCAGCAGTTTTGCCAAATGAGCGGGCTTGGCGATTCGGCGGCGGTGCTGTTTTCGCTTATCAGCAGGGTGCCGGGGCGCATAATGGCGCAAAGAAACGCAGGCGTTACGCATATAAAAAACGCCGAACAGGCGAAAATATATTTCGGCAACATGCTTTATGAAGAAACAATTGAAAAAATTATATTAATGTGTCTTAACGAAGAAAAGCGCATTTTGTCATGCCGCGTTGTGTCTGACGGAACTGTAAACCTGTCTGAGGTAAGCATGCAAAAAGCCATGTATGCAATGTCAAATATTGACACGCGCTTTGCAATGCTTGCACATAATCACCCGCGCGGCAGGGCGCAGCCGTCTGCCAAAGACATTAAATTCACCGTAAAGGCGCGCGAAATGTTCGGCCAAATGGGAATAAAGCTTATTGACCACATAATTGTAGGCGAAAGCGAAACAATTTCGCTGAATTCAATAGCAAGGTTTAAAAAATATTTTACCGAAAGCTGCCCTGACGCAGACAAGGGCGCCGAAAGGTAAGCGCCTGACAAAGCCGTTTAAAGCGGCGCGTAGCAAAGCCCGACAGGCGCGTTTTCACATAAAAAGCCCCGGCGCACAATGCGCGCCGGGGCTTTGCTGCGGGCATTTTTCAAAAGCTTATTTGCCAATTGTTCCCTCAAGGCCTGACGCCAAACCTGCAAGAGCCTGGATTTCACTGGGAATAATAATTTTTGTGGCTTTTCCGTCTGCCGCCTTGGCAAACGCTTCAAGCGCCTTGAGCTTTACAACCTCTTCAGACGGGGCTGCCTCTTTAATCATTTTAATGCCGTCTGCTTCAGCCTGCTTTATTTTCAATATGGCTTGGGATTCGCCGTCTGCTTCCCTGATTTTTTGTTCGCGCACAGCGTCTGCACGCAAAATGGCAGACTGCTTTTCGGCTTCCGCTTCCAGTATTTTAGACTGCTTAAAGCCCTCTGCTTCAAGTATGCGGCTCTGTTTTTCACCCTCTGCGCGCAAAATGGCCTCGCGGCGTTCACGTTCCGCTTTCATTTGCTTTTCCATTGAATCTTGAATTTCCTTTGGCGGCAAAATGTTTTTAAGCTCAACGCGGTTTACCTTTATGCCCCACGGGTCTGTCGCTTCGTCTAAAATAGAGCGGATTTTTGTGTTTATTGTGTCTCTTGAAGTCAGCGTTGCGTCCAATTCCAGCTCGCCTATAATGTTTCGCAGCGTGGTTGCAGTCAGGTTTTCAATGGCAGCAAGCGGGGCTTCAACGCCATAGCAATAAAGCTTCGGGTCTGTTATCTGGAAAAACACAACCGTGTCTATTTTCATGGTAACATTGTCTTTGGTTATAACCGCCTGCGGTTCAAAGTCAACAACCTGCTCTTTAAGCGAAACATTTTTGGCAATTCTTTCAATAAACGGCATTTTAACATGCAGCCCGGTTTCCCACGTGGTGGAATATTTTCCAAGCCGCTCTATAACGCAGGCTCTTGACTGCGCAACCACCCTGATGTTTACAATTACAAAAACAGCCACTAACAGCAGCAGAAATACTAAAAAAATGATGAATCCCATAAAAAAGCTCCTTAACTAATTTCTTGTTCGGGCGAAACTATAAGCTTAACGCCCTCTATTTTTTCAACCCTTACCCTTGTTCCTTTCGGAATATTGTTTGACGCGCTGCTTCTGGCAGACCACACCTGGTTGTCAACCCGCACCTGCCCCATGGCGTCAATATTTGAAATATCCTCAATAACAATTGCGCTTTTTCCGATGTATCTGTCTGCGTTAGTTCTTTCGGTTACGTTTTTTTTGTTAAAGCGCCTGACAAGCGGGAATGTGGCAATAAGCAAAATAAGCGAAACGCCCACAAACAGCGCCACCTGTAATTTTACGCCCGCGTTGCACAAGGCTGCGATAAACGCCGCTGCGCCGCCCAGCGCAAACCAAATTGAAACAAGCTGCGCGCTTGCCGCTTCAATAATTACGGCGGCAATGGTGAGTGCAGCCCACAACCAAATCATAAACACATCACTCCGTTTCATTGGCTTTTCAGCTTTTTGTTACCCCTGCCGCCGGCGCTGCATGCCGCGCTTTAAGCTGCGGGGCCGAACTAAAGCTGCTTTTTACATTGCGGGGGTGCCACGGCGGTATAGCTCGTGAGCTCCTGTTATAAAAAAAGCCCATATACAGACTGATTTGAACTGCATATGAGTCTCATTCATTAAAACCCTGCCGGAGGCTTTCGTCCCTCGGTTGACGGCGCAGGTTCACAACTATTTGTGGAATTACTCCCTCAATGTTGAAATAATTATATCACAAGCTTGCCGAAAAGTCAAGATATTTAGCGCCGGTGGCGGCAAAATTCACACCCTGCGGTATTTTTTTGCCTGTGATTATTGACTTTGGCATTGTGATTTAGTATATTTATTTCAGCGGGCGCTTGCCCGCCGCAAATTTGCTAAAAAACATTTAAAGGGTGAAATCAATGCAGAAAGCTCTGACCACCGCGCCGCCCTGCGGCTGGAACAGCTGGGACTGTTTCGGCGCCGCCGTTACCGAACGGCAGTTAAAAGAAAATGCAGACTATATGGCAAAATATTTAAAGCCATATGGCTGGGAATATATAGTGTGCGACATTCAGTGGTATGAACCGCTGGCAAAAAGCAACGATTACAACAACTTTTACCCGCTGGAAATGGACGAATACGGGCGCCTGCTGCCCGCCGAAAACCGCTTTCCGAGCGCCGCCGGCGGGAAAGGCTTTGCTGAAATTGCCGCATATTGCCATTCGCTGGGGCTCAAATTCGGCATACATATTATGCGCGGCGTGCCGCGGCAGGCCGTTCATGCCAACTGCCCCATAAAGGGCAGCGCCGTTTCATGCCGTGACATTGCGCACCACTTTTCAGTGTGTTCCTGGAACACAGACATGTATGGCTGCAAAAACACCGCGGGCGCTCAAGATTATTATAATTCAATTTTTGAGCTTTATGCGTCTTGGGGCGTTGATTTTATAAAATGCGACGATATTGCGGTAACGGAATTCAGAAAGTGGGACAGCCCTTATTCAGCCGACTATGAAATTGAAATGATAAGAAAAGCCATTGCCCGCTGCGGGCGCGGCATGGTGTTGTCTTTGTCGCCGGGGCCCGCAAGGGTGCAGGACGCTGCGCACCTGCGCAAGCACGCCGATATGTGGCGCATGACCGGCGATTTTTGGGACCAATGGGAAAAGCTTTACAAAATGTTTGATTATTGTGCAGCCTGGCAGCATGAGCCTGAGGGCCACTGGCCGGACTGCGACATGCTGCCCCTGGGCGTGCTGGCAAAAAACGCCGCCTGCCACGGCGCGGCGGCACGCAGCAGCAATTTCACCCGGGCGGAACAGCTTACTATGATGAGCCTTTGGGGCATTTTCAAAAGCCCGCTTATGTTTGGCGGCAACATGCCCGAAAATGACGAATGGACTTTAAGCCTTTTAACCAACGAAGAATTTATGAAAATGCATAAAACAGCGGCAAGGGGCCGCGAAATATATAGGCAGGAAAGCAAAAACGGCGGCACAATTGCATGGCAGAGCAATGGGCGCGGCTGTAAATATTTCGCCCTGTTTAACACCAAAAACACACCGCGGAAAATATGCATTGACATAAGAAGCTTTGTAATGCCCGACACCGAATATAAAATTTATGACATTTGGGCAGGCGCGCCGGCGGGCAGCGTAAAAAACAAAATTTGCGCCGCTGTTGACGCTCACGGCGCCGCCCTTTTTAAGCTGACTGAAATAAAATAGCTTAGGGGGAATGCCCACTGCCCCTACAGGCGGCTATCCGCTTTTTAAGCGGCCGGGCGGCTGCGCCCGGCGCATGCGGCGTTTAATGCCCGCCCTTTTCTAACAAAAAAGCCGCGGCAAAGCAAATGCTTTGCCGCGGCTTTTAAAATGAATGTTATTAATAAGGTGCGTGCCTGTCAGGGCTTGTAAATTATGGCTTCCCTTTCGGGGCCGTTTGAAACCATTGAAACCTTAATGCCTATCTGGCTTTCAATAAATTCAATATAATCTCTTGTTTCCTGCGGCAGGTCTGCATAATTTCTGATGCCTTTAATGTCGCAGTGCCAGCCCTTCATGGTTTTTAACACAGGCTTGCATTTTTTCAGAGTAGGCGTTGTGGGAAAATCGGTAATTTGCCTGCCGTCTAAATCATATGCAACGCAGATTTTGATTTCGTCAAGGTATGAAAGGCAGTCAAGCGCGGTTATTACTGCCTGCGTGGCGCCTTGGCACTGAACGCCGTAACGGCTTGCAACACAGTCAAACCAGCCAACGCGCCGCGGCCTGCCGGTGGTGGCGCCGAATTCGCCCTTGTCGCCGCCGTGCACGCGCAGTTCCTGCGCTTCTTTTTCGTCAAGTATTTCAGAAACAAATTCGCCCGCGCCAACTGCGCTGGAATATGCTTTTGTAACGGCTATGATTTCTTTGATTTCATTGGCAGGTATGCCGGCGCCAACGCAGCCGTAGCCCGCCAGTGTTGACGATGAAGTCACCATGGGGTAAATGCCGAAATCAGGGTCTTTTAACGTGCCCAGCTGGCCCTCAAGCAGAATTTCCTTGCCTTCGGCAAGGGCGCGGTGAATATATTCATGCGTGTCGCACACAAACGGCTCTATTTTTTGCCTGTATTCACGGCAGGTTTCAAGAAGCTCGTTTTCATCAAGCAAGGGCTTGTTATAAACATATTTTAACGTAAGATTTTTAAGGGTGCATATGTTTTTTATTTTTTCTTTTAAAGCGTCTTCGTCAAAAAGCTCTGACAGCTGAATTCCTATTTTAGAAAATTTGTCTGAAAAGAACGGGGCTATGCCGCTTTTTGTTGAGCCGAATGCTGCCTTGCCCAGCCTTTCCTCTTCATATTCGTCAAGCAAAATGTGGTAAGGCATTAAAATCTGGCACCTGTCAGACACCAAAAGGCGCGGGTTAATGCCGCTTTTTTTTACGCTTTCAAGTTCCGCGCAGAATTTATTTATGTCAAGCGCGACGCCATTTGCAATAATGCAGGTGGTTTTTTCGCTGAAAATGCCGCTGGGCATAAGGTGCAAAGCAAAACGCCCGTGTTCATTTATTATGGTGTGCCCGGCGTTGGCGCCGCCCTGAAAGCGAATAACAATGTCTGCCGTTTGGGCAAACATGTCGGTGATTTTTCCCTTGCCCTCGTCGCCCCAGTTTGCGCCGACAATAGCTTTTACCATTTTTCCATACCCCTTTAAAGCTGAAAATGCGCAAAAAGGTTTTAAACCGTTCTTGCCTACTAATTATATATTATTATTGCTGTGAAATCAACCGTAAAATAAAAAAGAGCCGTTTGCCGGCGGCAAAAAGCTCTTTTTTATTTTAGCAACAGTTTGGCAAAGGGCATGCCCGCGCCCCATAAGCAGCCGGCGGCAGGCATGAAACGCACCGCCGCATGTAAAGCCGCCGAAACATTTTACATGTAATTTTGCGCATTGCGGCAAAAAAATGACGCCGTGTGCTGCAAAATTATTGCTTTATGCTGTTATGTTCAGTTCCCGGCTCTAAAGCTATTCTTCATCAGGCGGGGCTTCAGTGCTTATCATTATGCCCTTGTCAAGGTGCATGGGCGGCAGCACAAGCCCCGGCATGCCCATTGCAGCCGTAACTGTGTTCACCATTACCCTGATTACCGGGAAAATCAAATCAAAAGACTTTTTGTGAATGTCTGCCTTTTGCGCTGCGGGGTCAAAGCTGAATTCGGCAGTCAGGCAAAGCTTTATTTCAAAATTGTCAGAAACCGAATCGCCAACGCTCAGCTGCACGGCACCCACGCAAATGTTTTTTGACTTTAAATAATTAACGTTGTATTTCACCCTGTTTTTAAGCTGCAATTTGGAATTGGGCAGTGTGCTGTTTTTTATATTGAATTCGCTTACGCGATAGCCTTTAAGTTCAACCATAAAAAGCCCCTCTTTTTATCAGTGGTGGAATAGCCTGATTCCGGTCATTGCCATTGCAATGTTGAAGCTGTCGCAGCATTCAATAACATTTGGGTCTCTTACAGAGCCGCCGGGCTGTGCTATATATTTCACGCCCGATTTAACCGCCCGCTCAATATTGTCTTCAAACGGGAAAAACGCGTCTGAGCCAAGCGACACACCGTCCATTTTTTCATGCCACAGCGCCTTTTCCTGTGCTGTGAGCTCCTGCGGCTTTTCATAAAAATATTTTTTCCACAAATCGTCTTTAAACAAGTCGGCGCTGCTGTCGCTTATATAAAGGTCAATCGCATTGTCAGCTTCACATTTTCTTATGTTTTCAATGAAAGGCAGCGCAAGCACCTTTTCATGCCTGCGCAAAAACCACTTGTCAGCCTTGTTTCCGGCAAGCGCGGTGCAGTGTATTCTTGACTGCTGGCCGGCACCCACGCCTATGGTTTGCCCGCCCAATGCATAGCACACTGAATTAGACTGTGTGTATTTCAGCGTAATCATTGAAATTAAAAGGTCTGTTTTAACGCTGTCGTCAAGGGTGTTTATTTTAGTCGGCAGTTTGTCAAACAAGTCTTTCGTTATTTTTACATTATTTCTTTTTTGTTCAAACTTAATGCCGAAAACCTCTTTCGTTTCGGTTTCCTGCGGCTCATATTCGGGGTCAATCTGAATTATAAGGTAATTGCCGCGCCTTTTCTTTTTTAAAATTTCAAGCGCCTGTGCGCTGTAAGACGGGGCTATGATTCCGTCAGACACCTCTTTTACAAGAAAGCTGGCCACGCTTTCGTCGCATTCGTCTGAAAGGGCGGCAAAGTCGCCGAAAGACGACACCCTGTCGCACCCGCGCGCACGCACATATGCCGTTGCAACGGGCGAAAGTTCAAGGCTTTCGTCAACAAAGCAGGCTTTTTTGTCCACCGCGCTAAGCTTGCCCGCAACAGCCGCGCCGGCAGGCGACACATGTTTAAATGAAGCCGCGCTCGGCTTGCCGGTGGCAGCCTTAAGTTCGCGCACAAGCTGCCATGCATTAAAAGCGTCCAACAGGTTTATATAGCCCGCGCTGCCGTTTAAAACCGAAAATGGCAGCTCTTTACCGCCCATATGAATTCTGGCGGGCGATTGGTTGGGGTTGCAGCCGTATTTTAAAATGTATTCCTTCATTTTACATTCCTTTCTGCATTAATGTAATTATTTTATATCACCCAATTGAAAAAAGCAAGAATAAATGTTACAATTACCGTGATTTGTATTATGCTGAAAGTAAGCCGGGGCTTGCTTTGCAATTTCCTGCAACACCATGTTCAATAAACGGTGCGTTTCTTGCCTGAGTTAAATAAGGGCTTGCCCGTTATTCAACGTGGCAAGCGACAGGGCGCTGTCGTTAATCAGCGGGAGATTGTACTCACCGCTGATTAAAAATCGGACCCCGCCGCCTGTAGAGGCGGGGGACATTTCTTGCCTAAGTTATTGAGCACCGCTGACGGAGGAAACATGAAAGCCATTCTTGTTATAAACCACTTTTTAACAGCGCCAAAATTCACCGCCCTTTACAGCCACCTTGTGCTTGCGGCGAAAAAAGAGAGCATAGAGCTTGAAACAAAAACAAACCTTGAACTTGCCACTGAAAGCGTAAGGGCAGACTTTGTTTTGTTTTGGGACAAAGACACGCGTCTTGCCCGCCGACTTGAAAAAGAGGGCGCCACAGTGTTTAACTCTGCCGGCAGCATTGAACTTGCAGACGACAAGGCTAAAACATATATTGAGCTTTTGCCCGCCGTGGAGCAGCCGAAAACGCTGGTGGCGCCGCTCATATATGACAAGCGGGACTTGGGCGAATTTATCGCCGCCGCCGTTGGAATTTTGGGGCTGCCTCTTGTTTTCAAAGAGTGTTTCGGCTCTTTCGGGCAACAGGTTTATCTGTGTGAAAGCACCCGGCAGATAGCCGAACACATAAGCGAAAGGCCTTTTGTTTTGCAGGAATTTGTGAAAGACTCTTTCGGGCATGACATACGCCTGCAGGTTGTAGGGGGCGAGGTTGTTGCCGCAATGGAAAGGGAAAATAAAACAGACTTTCGTTCAAACATTACAAACGGCGGCACAATGAAACCGTATTCCCCAACAGCCTTTCAGACAGAAACGGCCGTTAAAGCCTGCCGCACGCTGGGGCTTTTGTTCGGCGGGGTTGATATGCTGTCTGGCGATTTGGTGTGCGAAGTTAACAGCAACGCGCATATAATTAATCTGCTTAACTGCACCGGCATAGACGCCGCGCCGTATATTTTCAGAAAGATAAAGGAAAAACTATGAGCGGTATTTTGATTTACAGCGCCGCAGACGCCGAAAGAAACCGTTTCGCTGTGCAGAAATATATTGAGCTTTTGGGCGCGTCGCTTGTGCTTTCTGAAAATTTAAGCATTGAAAAAGACAAGCTGCCTGACTTTGTCATAAACAGAACTAACGACGCGGGCATTGCATTTGCCTTTGAAAAGCTGGGTGTGCGCGTTTTCAACCCGGCGGCATTGAGCCGCCTTGCCAACGACAAGCAGCTGTGTTATGAATTTATGCAAAAAAACGGCGTACCCATAATGCCTGTAAATTATTTTGATGTGCCGCTTGTAATCAAGCCAAAAAACGGCCGCGGCGGCATGGGGGTCAGGCTTATTACAAACAAAAATGAAATTCCGCGCAACGATAATCTTGTGTACCAAAAGCCCGCGTCTGAGCCCGGGCGCGACCTGCGTGTATTTATGCTGGGCGGCAGCATAGCCGCCGCCGTTTTAAGAGAAAACAAAACAGACCTGCGCGCAAATATGTGCCTTGGCGGCAGCGTGTCGGAATATATTCTTTCAAAACAGGAAAAAGAGCTTGTTTACAGCATTGGCGCGCTGATAAAACATGACTTTATCGGCATTGATTTTGTTTTTGACAATAACCGCATTGTTTTCAATGAAATAGAAGATTCCGTGGGCGCAAGGTCTGTTTACCGCACAACGGGCAAAGACATAATTGCGCTTTATTGCAGCTATATTGCAAAAGAAATGAAGCGTTTCTGAAATAAAAGCCCACGCCTTGTAAATTTAATAAGCACTAAACAAATACCCCGCCCGCAAAATGCGGCGGGGTATTTGTTGCAAAGTTAAAACCGTTTTATTTAATTTCGCCGGCAAACAGCCAAGAATATTTTCTTACAGACGCCCTGTCAGTTAAGGTGGGTTTTAAAGAAAGATTCCATATTGCCAAATGGAATAATGTCTGTTCTGTCGTAAAGGTCTGTGTGGACTGCCCCCGGAATAATCATAAGCTCTTTGTTGTCGCCAGTCAGCTTAGCAAAGGCGTCTTTGCTGAAATAGCAGGAATGCGCTTTTTCACCATGGATTATAAGCACGGCGTTACGGATTTCATGGCTGTACTGCAAAATCGGCATGTTCATAAATGACTGACACCCTGTTACATTCCAGCCGCCGTTGGAATTTAGGCTGCGGGGGTGGTAACCGCGTTCGGTTTTATAGTAGTCATAATAATCCTTTACAAAGAACGGCGCGTCATCCGGCAGGGAATCGGCCACGCCGCCGCCCAGGGCATAGCTGCCGTTTTTATAATCTGTAATGCGTTGCGCACAAAGCGCTTTGCGCTTTTCATAGCGCGCTTCTTCGCTGTCTTCACTGTCAAAGTAGCCGTTGGCGTTCACGCGGGTCATGTCGTACATGGTGGACGCTACCGTCGCCTTGATTCGTGTGTCCAGCGCCGCCGCATTTAATGCCATGCCGCCCCAGCCGCAGATACCGATAATGCCGATTCGCTGCGAATCAACATTTTCCTGAACAGACAGAAAGTCCACTGCCGCCATGAAGTCCTCTGTGTTGATGTCCGGGGACGCCACATAGCGTGGGCTGCCGCCGCTCTCGCCTGTAAAAGACGGGTCAAAAGCAATAGTCAGAAATCCCCGTTCAGCCATTGTCTGCGCATACAGGCCGGCAGCCTGCTCTTTCACAGCGCCAAAGGGGCCGCAAACCGCAATAGCCGGCAGCTGCCCCGGCTTGCCTTTTGGCACATACATATCTGCTGCCAGCATAATACCGTAGCGGTTGTGAAAAGTCACTTTGCTGTGGTTTACCAAGTCGCTTTTAGGAAAGGTCTTATCCCATTCCCGGGTCAAAGTAAGTTGTGCGTTCATTATGTTTCAGTCCTTTTCTTATTGTTTTAATTTAAACTAAATATTAATACCAGTCGTGTTTTTCGTTCCTGTCCAGAGCGTTAATCTGTTCCATTTCCTCAGCCGTCAGTTCAAAACCAAACAGGTCAAGATTTTCCCGAATATGCTCTGGGTCGCTGGAGCCGGGAATGACCACGACCCCTTTCTGCAAATTCCACCGCAGAATTACCTGGGCGGAGGAAACACCGTGAGCCTCTGCGATAGCGGAAATGGTTTCGTCCCCAAGCAGCTCCGCTGTATGTCCGCGCCCGCCGAGCGGATACCAGCCCTGCACGACAATCCCCAGCGACTGGATATAAGGAATCACATCATTTTCCTGATAGTATGGGTGAATTTCATTTTGCACCAGCGCAGGGGTTATGTTCACCTGGGGCAGAAACTCTTCCAGTTCCTCCACATACCAGTTAGACAGGCCAATCGAATGCACCTTGCCATCTGCGACTGCCTGTTCCAGCGCCAGATATGCTGCCACATCGCCGTCTCCGGGGTGATGCAGCAAAATCATGTCTATATAATCAAGCCCCATTTTTTCCAGCGCCTCGTCAATGGCTTCAGCAGCGTTGTCATATTGTGTGGGATAGAGCTTTGTAATCACGAAAATCTCTTCCCGCGGCACGTCAGAGTCCCGAATGGCCTGCCCGACAGCCGCTTCGTTGCCATAAATATATGCAGTGTCAATCAGTCTGCCGCCCGCTTCCAGCAGCGCCGCAATAGAAACGGCACATTCCTCGTCTGTCAGGCTGTATGTGCCAAGCCCCATAATAGGCATTTCATAGCCGCTGTTCAGCAACACAGTTTTCGTTTCAAAGTCAAATTCACCCACTGCGCGCGCCTCACTTTCCGGTAATTCCAAGCTGTCAATCCATTCAACCACGTCGCTTTCCACCGTATCTGCGGAAAAGCGCCGCCCGTCCAGCCACGTAACGGTATTAGAGCAGAGGTCATGCAAGTTTTCAGCGCTGGAGCCAATGCCGCTGCTGTGGGAAGTGCAGAAAGGGATAATTGTAACACCGAAGAAATCATAACTTTCCAAAAAAGTGCTGATGATTTGCGGCGCCTGCCCATGCCAAATGGGGTAACCAAGGAAAACCACATCATACTGCCCAATGTTTTCCACACTGCCTGAAATTGCAGGGCGGGCAGATGAATCTGCCTGTTCCTGATTGGCGCGGCTGGAGGAGTCATTGTAATTTAAGTCGTCCTCTGTATAAGGCGTCTGCGGAACAATTTCATAAATATCTGCTTTTGTTTTTTCTGCAATCCACCCGGCAATTTGCTCTGTTGTACCGGTGCAGGAAAAATAGGCAACCAATATGTTGCTGCTGATAGTTATGTTATCGGCAGACGTGTTGTTTTGAATTTCCGTTTCGTAATCAGACGATGAATCTGCGCTTTCAGCGCCGCAGGCCGCCAGCGTGAAAATCATGCAAAGAGAAATAACCAAGGCTGTCAGTCGTTTCATGCTATACCTCCATGCCTATATTTTACATTGGCGCGTAAGTAATATCAAATACTTAATTTCTATTTCTAATTATTCTTGAAAAGAATATCTGACCGCGTTATAATTTAGGAAAGAAATTTTCCACGCTGCTAAAGGCGGCGGTGGCTGATTAATGGCGGCTGTCGCCCCCACGTTGAATAACGGGCAAGCCCTTATTGAAGCAGCAAAATAAAAGTATAAGAAAGGCATGGGGTGTGTATTATGGAATTGCGGGTGTTACGGTATTTTATTGAAGTAGCCAGAGAGGGCAGTGTCACAGGAGCAGCCAGAGCGCTGCATATTTCCCAGCCAACCTTGTCAAAGCAACTCAAAGCGTTAGAAACAGAACTGGGGTGCAAACTGTTTGTTCGGGGGAACTATAATGTGCATTTGACTGAGGAAGGGATTTTGCTGCGCAAACGGGCGGAAGATATTCTGAATATTGCAGATAAGACTGTGGAAGAATTCCAGTCTCTTAATGATGTAACAGGCGGCGATGTGCGTATCGGCTGCGCTGAATCATGGCTGATACACCACCTGGCTGTCACTATAAAAGATTTTCGCCGGCAGTATCCGGGGCTGCGCTTTCACATCACCAGCGGAGACACTCGCGTGGTGGTAAATGATTTGGAACAGGGGCTGTCGGATTTCGCTGTTATTGTAGAGCCGCCTGACCTTTCAAAGTATAATTATCTTACCCTGCCCGGCGGTGATACTTGGGGACTTTTGATGCGCACAGATAACCCTTTGGCACAGAAGGCGGCAATTTGCCCAAAGGATTTACAGGGTGTGCCGCTCATCACTTCGCCTCAATCCATTCGTGCAGACCTTCCGAGATGGTGCGGTGAAACAGTAGATAAATTAAACATAGTAGGAACTGCCAACCTGTTTTATAACGGCTCTGTTTTTGTCAGAGAGGGCTTAGGGTGCCTGCTGGTGTTTAACCGTTTGGCCGACGTCAGCCCGGAAAGCGGCCTGTGCTTTCGTCCCCTGTTTCCTAAACTGGAAACAAGAATGTATATCATCTGGAAAAAATATCAGGTCTTTACGCCGATTGCCGAAAGGCTGGTGGATTTGCTCAAAGAAAGGTTTCGCTAAAGTCAGCTGCCGCATGGCATATAGATTTAATAAGGGCTTGCCCGTTATTAAACGCGGCAAACCCTTATTAAAATAAACATGATTAATATAAATCAGCGCCATGGCAAAGTCATATAGTTACCCTGGTTAAGTTAAAGACACTGTTTTGAATATTAAAAATAATATGTTCAATCGCACTCCATAAACATACTCCTTATGTGAATTTTTATAT
>JAJQIJ010000023.1 GCA_021199275.1 Clostridiales bacterium | reverse complement strand
ACAGACAGTAACGGCTATTTGCAGTATTACCCCACATTTGAAAAGACAATAAAAACAAAATTATATTTTTTTCAAAAAGCTCTTGACAAACTGAGTGAATAATGTTATCATGTCGCTGTTGAGTTATTTGTCTATCTTTCTCTTGTAACTTGACGTGGGCAGTCCCCGAAGCAATTCGGGGATTGTTTTTTAGTTATAAAACTATTTAAATGTATATTGTCGAACAATGTCGAATTCAGAAAAACTTTTTTTAAGAAAGTACTTGACAATATAAGTGAACTATGTTTAATAAGGGCTTGCCCGTTATTCAACGCGGCAAGCGACAGCCGCCCCGGTGGGAGATTGCACCCGCCGCTCCTTCAAAATCGGACAGAGCCGCCTGTAGAGGCGGGGGGGACATTTCTTTCCTAAGTTATATTAAGTCATTTATGTTTACCGGCTTGAAATCCGTTACGTCAACACTTACGCATATATGTTTGTCGGCGGAATATTTATCTTTAGGATATTCCTCAAAAAAACCATTTTCTCTTTCACGCCCGACGTTGTGCAGCGGCACATTATGTATATGTCCGTGTATATTTACAAAGCCGGCGGGAATTTGCATGTCCGGCAGCGGAATATGAGACAGCACAACCTTATATTCTTTTAATTGAATAGGTGGATTTCTTAATATAATAAAGCCCATATCTTCAAAAGCTATGGCGCCTCGTGAATCGTGATTGCCTCTTATTAAATACTTTTTACCGTTTAAGCGCTTTATTATAGGGCTTAATAATTCATTTGAACACAAAGCCACATCGCCTAAGTGGTATACCATATCATTGCCTTTTACAACACTGTTCCAGTTGCTTATAATAGACTCGTTCATGTCTTCGACTGTTTTAAACGGCCTGTTGCAATATTTAATAATATTTTTGTGGTAAAAATGTGTGTCAGCTATCAAATAAATTTCTTTTTTCATTATCATCACCTTTAAATAAATGGTTTAGCGTCATTGTACGCCGGCAAGCTACGCACTGCCGCACTCAGCAGGCGATTGTGCTTACCGCTGGTTAAAAATCAACAGTCGCCGCATAATGATTTGCCACGTTGTATTTTCCCTCTATATACGCAAGCTCTTTATCTTTTTCAATACCATAATCACCCCACAAACTGCCCTCACTCTCAAACATTTGTATATTGTCCCAGTCTAAAGTGCAAGCATGCCAATCTCCGCATGTTTCAAGCTTGCAGGGTATGTTTAGCGCAAAGATTAATGATATATATTTCATAATCTATTTCCTTAAATTTAGTTTTTATTTATTGTCCCACACAAAGCTAAAATTGTTATTGAGCAAACGGAAAATAACAGAGCAGTATAATTTAGGGGGAAATGTCACGCCTATACAGGCGGCGCTGTCCGATTTTGAAGGAGCGGCGGGTACAATTTCCCGCCGGGTAGGTGCGGCAACGGCTGTCGCTTGCCACGCTCAATAATGAAAAATCCATTGCTCAAAAACAAAATTTCAGGAAAAATTTAAAAAACTTAAAATCGCCCGATTAAGTTGACTTTTATGCTTTTTTGATATATTATAGCATTATGAAAAGGAAAAGGGGATTAACTATGAAAAAAATAGCAGCAATTCTTATGGCCGGGGTAATTGCTTTTGCATTTGCGGCATGCAGCGCCTCAGGCACTGACGATGAAACCACCACAGAGCGCACCACTGAAGCCGTTATCACGTCAGTCACCGTGTCTGTTTCAGACGCTGCAAGCGAGTCAAACGAACTTACGTCTGCCGAAAGCAAGGCGGGCTTTATAAGCAAAAGCGTAAATACAGACGATTCCACGGTAACATATACAATTTCAGAAACAGACTGGGAAGAATATGTTGACAGCCTGAAAAAAGACATTACAAATTGCTATGGCACGCTGAATAACGACAAAAATATTGCCGGCATGATTATAGCGACATATAGTTCTGACTATACTAAAACCACTGTAACCGTTGCAGCTGACGAATTTGACACTGCAAACATTGAAACAATTCAGTCAACATATCTTAAAGCCATGAACAATTACCAGAAATGGGTCGGCAACACAGGCGCAACCTGCACGGTTGTTGTTGAAGACGAAGACGGAAACACGCTTTCATAGCTTTCAAATAACTTAAGGGGGGGAATGCCCCGCCTTGGTGGGGGCAGTGGCTGCCCCATGTTTAATGGCTCTAAAGCCCTTATTGAAACAAAATGCTTAAAATAAAAGCCCGGCGCGCGATATCAGCACGCCGGGCTTTGCTTTAATTTACAGCGCCCCGGCGTTGTATTTTTCAGACTGCACCTTAAACATATAGGCATATGTGCCGCCAAGGCGCAAAAGTTCGTCGTGCGTGCCGCTTTCAATTATTTCGCCGTTTTCCATTACATATATTTTGTCTGCATTTACGGTGGTTGAAAGCCGGTGCGATATAAAGACAACCGTTTTGTTTTCAGACGCGCCAATAATAGCCTGATTCAGCTTGTATTCGGCAAGAGGGTCAAGGTTTGCAGACGGTTCGTCAAGTATGACATATGGGCAATCTTTATAAAACGCTCTTGCAATTACCACCTTTTGGGCTTCGCCGCCGGAAAGCATTATGCCGTCGTCGTCAAATTCGCGCAGCAGTTCGGTGTCCGCGCCGTTTTTAAGCTTTTTGGAAAATGAGCTTTTGCCCAGCGCGTCAAGCACCTTTTCGGGCTGCACTTTTTCGTCAAGCGCAACGTTTTCGCCTATTGTGCATGCAAAAATCTGAAAGTCCTGAAATGCTGCGGCAAAGCGCGCCCTGTGCGACTGAAGTGTGGCGCTTTTTATGTTTTCACCGTCAATCAGAATTTCGCCCTGCGTCGGCTCATAAAGGCGCAAAAGCAAATTTGTAAGAGTAGTTTTTCCGGCGCCGTTGTAACCAACAAGCGCTATTTTTTCATATGGCTTTATGGTAAGGTTAATGTTTTTGAGCGAATATTCGCTGCTGCCGGGGTAACGAAAAGACACATTTTTGAGCTTTATTTCTTTGGGCTGCGCAGCTGCGGCGGTTTTTTCGCCGTCTTTAATTTTGGGCCGGCAGCTTAAAAAAGAGCGGTATTTTTCAATCATTTTTCCGCGCTCTGTAAACTGAGTTACCGCCCAGATAGTAAGAAAATTTATTGACATTGCAACGGAATATGCGCCGTTAAAGGTGGCCACAAAGTCACCCGCCGACAGGGAATCTTTTACCAGCACGCAGTAACCCAAATAAAGCGGCAAAAGAAACATAAAGCCAAGCACCTGCACGCCGCCGTCTTCAATAAGGCGCAGCGCAGCTATTTTCGTTTGGTATTTTTTTGCGGTTGCAATTACGTCGTCCGCCGCTTCATTATAGCGCTTTATAAGCAGCGGGCGAATGTTGTTCATTCGCACCTCTTTTGCATAGTCCTGCAAGTAAAAAATACGCTGAAAATAGTCAGACCGGCGGTGATATTTATTGTTTTCTTCGCGCCGCTTCATCATTAAATTGCCAATTTTTTTGCCAACCGGCATAAACAACGCCACGCTTGCCAAAATTATTATAAGGCACACAGGGTCTATAGTAAGCAGCACAGACGCAACGGTGACAAACGACACAATATTGCCAAAATAGCTGCGCACCAGCCCCAGTAAATTTTGAATATTGTCTGACGATGTTTCAATGGTAAGTATAAAGCTGTTGTAAAATTCGGGGTTGTCATAATTTTCCAAATCAAGCTCACGCGCTTTTATATAAAGCTTTTCGTTAAGCCCCCTGTAAACGCGTTCCCTTTCTGCATTCCAATAAAATTCACGAAACAGCCATGACACAAGCCGGCTTAAAACCAGCACTGCCGCTATTACCCCCACAGCATAAAATATGCGCTTTAAATTTTCGCCCTCTTCAACAATGTTTATTATGTATCTCAGCCCTATTACGCTGATTAAATTCTGCGGCACAATCAGCAGCACGCCCCAAATCATTTCGCCGATTACCAGCAGAGGCGACACCGAAAAAAGCAGCCGCACAAAATAAAGCATATTAGACATGACTGAATGATTTTCTTTTTTTTGTTTTTTCAATATGCTCATCCTCCTTTTGCTTAGCCATATAGCTGGCGCCCTGCAGTGAAAACATCTGGCTGTATTCGCGCCCGGCTTTCATCAGTTCGTCATGCGTGCCCTGTTCAATTATTTTTCCGTCTTTAATTACTATAATTTTGTCAGACAGCACCGCGCTTGAAAGCCTGTGCGAAATATAGACAACTGTTTTGTCTTTTGTGGCGGCAATCAGATTTTCATACATTTTATATTCGGCAATAGGGTCAAGCGCTGACGACGGTTCGTCAAGAATTGCTATTTTAAAGTCCCGTGCAAACAGCCTTGCGGCAGACACTTTCTGATTTTCGCCGCCGGACAGGCCTGCACCGTCATTTTCAAATTCGCGCGTCAACACGGTGTCCCCGCCGTGCGGCAGGCTTTTCACCTTTTCCCATGCGCCGCTTTTCTTAAGCGCGGCTGTGGCAAACGCCTTGTCTTCACTGCTGCATTCGCGGCACATTACATTTTCAAAAACCGAAACGGCAAAGTTTTTGTAGTCCTGAAAAACAGTTGCAAAGCTGTTTCTGAGCGAATCTACGTCATATTCCTTGACATTTATGCCGTTTAATAAAATTTCGCCCTCGCTCACGTCATAAAAGCGCAGCAGCAGCTTCACTATTGTTGACTTGCCCGCGCCGTTTACGCCCACAACAGCTACAGTTTCGCCCTTTTTTATTTTAAAGCTTACGTCGCTCAGTGCGTTAACAGCGGCACCGGGGTATCTGAAGCTTACATTTTTAAATTCCAGGCTTTCAAATTCGCCGGCATGCTTTGCGCCTGGCAAAATTTTTGGCTTGTAATCAAGAAAATCGCGCAGGTTTTGAAAATAAAGAGCCATTTGCACCATTTCGTCAAAACTGTCTGCAATGTCAAGCGTGGCGGTTCTTACAGAATTTATTGATGAAAACAAAACTGAAAACCCGGAAACGGTAAGTGTGTTTTTAAAAACAAATTGATACCCCGCATATGCATATGTGCCTATAATGGGAATGAATTCGCTGAAAAGAGAGCTTACCATGCTGTATATGAACAGCCCTAATCCGTATCTTTTCAATATTTCAATGTTGGAATTAATAGCCGCCCTAAAGCGGTTTATCAAAACTGCGAATATGTTTGATGTGCGCATGTCCTTTGAATAGTCGCGCAGAAACATTGTGCGCTGTATGTAAGCCTTGAGCCGGTTGTTTTTAGTCATTTCAAGGTCGCGTTTATAGACATATTTTGACTTGAAAATTTCTATTATGAAAACCAATATAACAGGCAATAAAAATATAAGATATTTCGCGTCTATAGCAGTAACCGTTGTAAGCACCAGCACAAATGAAACCGAAGCGGCTATTATATTAGCAAAGTCCCAGCATATCAAATCAAAATAGCTGTTTGAAATAACCAAGGTGGCGCGCTGGTATTTGTCATAAAATTCAGGGTCTTCATAACAGCTTACGTCAACACTGAGAGCCTTGTCAAATATAATGTTGTTCAGCTTTTTCATTACGCGTTTTACGCTTATGTCGTGCACGCAGTCAGAACCGTATTGCAGCGCTTTTAACACAACAGACAAAATAAAAAAGCCAATCAAGGTAAGGAAATATTCGCCAAACGGCGTGCTTTTGTCAAGCGCCGAAAGCAAAACCTTTAAAAATAAAATGTTTTGCACATAAAGCGAAAAAACATCTCTTGCCACCAGGTTTATAAGGTAGCTTAACAGCAGCTTTTTGTCTGCGCGCCAGGCAAGTTTCAGCGCCCAAATTGTGTTTTTTAAAACAGGCACTTTTACTTTTTCATGCATAAGTCCGGGTCTTCTTACCATATCCGACACTCCTTTCTTTTGTAAAAAATAAAAAACACCGCGGCTGATTTTACCGCGGTGCATGAATCAGGCAGACATTTTCAGTCTAACAGACATATGGGGCGGAAAACAGCGCAAAAGTTTTTAAATCATTGACATCAAGCTGCCATGATTTGAATGGTCGGTAAGAATACATAAGTTTATTTGTCATTGTTTTTCGCCTCCTTTTCCAATTAATTAAATCAATGTTAACACACAATGAACAGTATGTCAAGAAAATTTTTTCACTTATAAAAATTAATAAGGGCACGCCCGCCATTCAATGCGGGGCGCCGTGCCGGGCTTTATTTTTCATATGACTGCAAAAATTCGCGTGTGCGCTCTTTTTGCGGGTTTATAAGCACCTGCTCCGGCGTGCCGTAATCTGCTATAACGCCTGCGTCCATAAACATTATTTTGTCAGACACATCGCGTGCAAAGTTCATTTCATGCGTCACTATAATCATTGTCATGTTTTCTTTAGACAGGTTTTTTATAACCCGCAAAATTTCGCCTGTCAGTTCCGGGTCAAGCGCAGACGTTGGTTCGTCAAAAAATAAAATTTTCGGGTCAAGGCACAGCGCCCTGGCAATGGAAACGCGCTGCTTTTGCCCGCCTGAAAGTTCGCATGGGTATGCCTTTGCTTTTTCAGACAGCCCAACCTTTTCAAGCAGCTGATAGGCGCGTTCTTCAATTTCGGCAAAAATTTTCTTTTTATTTTTCTTATAGTCAGGCCTTTCCCTTGCAAGCAGCTTTGGCGCCAGCACAATGTTGCCCAAAACGCTGTATTGCGGAAACAGATTAAAGTCCTGAAAAACAAGCCCGAAATTAAGCCGCTTTTCCCTGATTTCCCTGTCTGAAAGCTTTTTGCTGTCTGCCGCGTTAAAAAGCAGCTGTCCGTCAACATATATTTCGCCCGCGTTTGCCGTTTCAAGAAATGTCAGGCAGCGCAGCAAAGTTGTTTTGCCGCTGCCCGAAGAGCCTATTACAGACATAACTTCGCCCTTGTCCATTGAAAAGGACACGCCCTTTAAAACTTCATTTTGCCCAAAGCTTTTATGTAAATTTTTAATTTCAAGTATAGACATAGTTAACCCCTGTAATAATCGAGTTTCTTTTCAAGCGTGTTGAACAAAATTGTAAGCACCCCGCAGAACACAAGATAAAATGCGCCCGTGTAAAACAGCGGCCACAAAAGCCCGTTGAGTTTCATAAACTTTTCGCCCGCCCAAATAACTTCGTAAACAGAAATAATGCGGGCTAAAGACGTGTCTTTTACAAGCGTAATAATTTCATTGCTCATAGGCGGCACTATTCTTTTTACAACCTGCGGCAGCACCACCCTGAAAAAAACCTGGCCGCGTTTCATGCCAAGCACCTGCCCGGCTTCATATTGCCCGCGCGGAATTGACTCTATGCCGCCGCGGTAAATTTCAGAAAAATAGCAGGCATAATTTATTATGAATGCAACGGAAACCGCCGTGAAACGTTCAAACACGCCCCACGATGCAAGCCATGTTACAAATGCGTTAGGGTTTTCAATATTCTGCGCCCAGTTACCCACCAAGCCGGGGCCATAATAAACAATAATCATCTGGAGCACCAGGGGGGTGCCCCTGATAATCCAGATGAATGTTTTACACAGCCATTTTAAGGGCTTGAACTTGCTCATTGACCCAAAGCTTATTAAAAGCCCAAGGGGCAATGCCGCTGCAAGGGTAACACAAAACAGCTTTAATGTGGTTGCAAAGCCTGAAACCAGGGTCTGTGTTACTTCCCAAAACATAGCGTTTTACCTTTCAGTATATATACTAATGACTCTTGGGCGGTTTTGCGCCCAAGAGTCAGCGCAGGGCGGGGCACTTTAACGCGCCGCCCTGCAAAGCAATGCCCTGCCTTAGTTATTTAATCAGGGTTATTTCATATTTTTCGGCAAGTTCGTCAAGCGTGCCGTCTTCCATAAGTTCGGCAATTATTTCGTTAACCTTTTCAGTCAAGTCAGAGCCCTGCCTGAATGCTATGCCGTATTCTTCTGCTTCCAGCTTAATGCTGTAGCCAAGTGTTGCGTTGCTTGTGCCTTCGCCTGTCATGGCATTTGCCATTGTAAGGTCAATAATGCACGCGTCTGCCGAGCCGGAAGAAACTTCCGTAAGCGCAAGCGCCTGTGTGTTTGAAACAACTATGTTTTCAAGCCCTGCGCTTTCAGCAGCCTGTTCACCGGCAGAGCCGCCCTCAACCGCAATAACAAGGTCTGCCAGCGATTCGGCAGTTGTATAGCTGTCAAGGTTTGACTCTTTCATAACAACCACCTGCGCATTTTCGGCGTAAGCGTTTGAAATGCTGGCGGCTTCTTTAGCTTCGTCAGTAATTGTCATGCCGTTCCATATGCAGTCAATAGACTTTGCAGAAAGTTCTGTAAACTTTGTGTCCCAGTTGATTTCAACAAATTGAGCTTCAACGCCAAGCTTTTCGCACACAGCCATGGCAAATTCTGTGTCAAAGCCTGTAAGTTCGCCGTCTTCATAATAGTTCATGGGCTCATATTCAGTTATGCCTATTACAAGAGTGGCCTTTTCCTGAACATATTCAAGGTCACTGTCGGTAGTTGCCGTTTCGGCAGAACACGCCGAAAAGGCGCCCATTGCAAACAGCGCCGCGAAAAGCAGAGCTAAAACTTTTGTAAACTTTTTCATTTTTTTGTCCTCCGTCAAATTGATATCTGAATTTTATCATATTAGCGCGCTAAAGTCAATAGTAAATACATAAAAAAATCGGCCCGCAAAGAGCCGATTTTTTTAAAAATTTATTTGCCGGTGTTAAAATATGATTTTTCCTTTTATAAAGTCAGCAACTTCGTCAATGGGCAGGCGCAGCTGTTCCATTGTGTCCCTGTCGCGCACTGTTACCGCATTGTCTTCAAGTGAATCAAAGTCAAACGTAATGCAGTAAGGCGTGCCGATTTCGTCCTGCCTGCGGTAACGCTTGCCAATAGAGCCGGTTTCGTCAAAGTCAGTCATGAATTCACCCGCAAGCTTTTCATAAACCTGTAATGCGCTGCCCGAAAGCTTTTTAGACAGCGGCAGCACAGCCGCTTTATAAGGCGCCACAACGGGTGACAGGTGCAAAACAACGCGCGAATCATTCTTTTCTTCGTCAATCATTTCTTCGTCATAAGCTTCGCAGATAAGCGCAAGCACTGTTCTGTCAAGGCCATATGTTGATTCAATTATATAAGGAATGAACTTTTCGTTGGTAGCGGGGTCAAGATATTCCATTTTCTGGCCGCTGTATTCCTGGTGGCGCGTCAAGTCAAAGTCAGTTCTGTTGTGTGTGCCGTTGATTTCGCCCCAGCCAAACGGGAAAAGAAATTCAATGTCGCACGCAGCTTTTGCATAATGGGCAAGCTTTTCATGGTCATGAAAACGCAGGTGTTCGCCGGCAATGCCCAAGTCAACAAAATATTTTCTTGCATATTCTTTAAAATAGTCGTAAAATTCGCTGTCTTCGCCCTTTTTGCAGAAAGTCTGGTATTCCATTTGTTCAAATTCAATTGTTCTGAACGTGAAATTGCCGGGCGTGATTTCATTGCGAAAGGCTTTGCCTATTTGCCCAATGCTAAACGGCAGCTTTGCGCGCATTGAACGCTGCACATTCATAAAGTTGACATATTCGCCCTGTGCGTTTTCGGGGCGCAGGTATATGGTGCTTTTTGAATCGTTGGTAACTCCGCGGTATGTCTGAAACATAAGGTTAAATTCCCTTATGTCGGTAAAGTTGTGCTTGCCGCAGTTGGGGCAGGGAATGCTGTGGTCTTTTATAAACTGAAACATTTCTTCCTTAGTCATGCCGTCTGCGTGCGCATCGGGGTCAAAATCGTCAATCAAATTGTCTGCCCTGTGGCGCATTTTGCATTCCTTGCAGTCAAGCAGCGGGTCTGAAAAAGAAACCACATGGCCGCTTGCTTCCCACACGCGCGGGTGCATTAAAATGTCTGCGTCAAGCTCAAAGCTGTTTTTGCGCTGCTGAATAAATCTTTTTCGCCATGTGTCCTTAACATTATTTTTTATTCTGGCGCCCAGCGGGCCGTAGTCCCATGTGTTGGCAAGCCCGCCGTAAATTTCGCTGCCGGGGAATATAAAGCCCCTGTTTTTGCAAAGCGCAACTATTTTTTCCATTGTTTTTTCGGTGTTGTTCATATCATTCCTCCGACATATGCTTTACACGTTTATTTCAACTTTTATGTCTGTGTAATCTTTGTTTTCATCTAAAATGGGCTTTATGACTTCAGCTAAAAATTCGGCGGTTTGTTGCGGTGCGCGGCCTATGAAATTTTCAGGCCTGAGCTCGTGCAGAATTTCCTCTTTCGTCATGCCAAAGGCGCTGTCCGCGGCAATTCTGTCTACCAAATCGTTTTTGCCGCCCTCTGCCTTTACAATTTGTGCCGCCGCCATTGAGTGCTGCCTGATTTTTTCATGCAACTCTTGCCTGTCTCCGCCTTTTTTTACAGCGCTCATCATAATATTTTCAGTCGCCATAAAAGGCAGCTCTGCCATAAGGTGCGCATTTATAACTTTCGGATATACAACAAGAGAGCTTGTTACATTTATATATAAATCAAGTATTCCGTCTGTTGCAAGAAAAGCTTCTGCAACGCTGATTCGCTTATTTGCGCTGTCGTCAAGCGTTCTTTCAAACCATTGGGCAGACGCAGTCCATGCCGGGTTAAGGGAATCCACCATAACATAACGCGCAAGAGACGCTATTCTTTCACTGCGCATGGGGTTGCGCTTATATGCCATTGCCGAAGAGCCTATTTGGTTTTTTTCAAACGGCTCTTCAACTTCCTTTAAATTTTGCAAGAGCCTTAAATCATTTGAAAATTTGCAGCATGACTGGGCTATCAGCGCAAGGCAGTTGCACACTATTGTGTCAAGCTTTCTTGCATATGTCTGCCCGCTTACAGGGAAGCATTTTTCAAAACCCATTTTTTCGGCAATTTTTCTGTCAAGCTCTTTGCATTTTTCATGGTCGCCGTTGAAAAGCTCAAGAAACGAAGCCTGCGTGCCGGTTGTGCCCTTTGAGCCCAGCAGCCACATGGAATCTATGGTGTGCACAAGTTCGTTATAGTCAAGCACTAAATCCATAAGCCACAGTGTGGCGCGTTTGCCAAGGGTTGTTGGCTGCGCCGGCTGAAAATGAGTGTAGCCAAGGCAGGGCATGTCTTTATATTTTTCTGCAAAATTTGCCACCGAAGCCAAAGCCGCAACAAGCTTTTTCTTTATGAGCTCAAGCGCCGTTTTCATGGTTATAACATCTGTGTTGTCGCCCACATAGCAGCTTGTTGCGCCAAGGTGAATTATGCCGCGTGCATTTGGGCATTGGTCGCCGTATGCGTGCACATGGCTCATTACGTCGTGGCGAAATTTTTTTTCATATTCGTGCGCCGCGTCATAATTTATATTTTCGGCGTTCGCCCTGAGCTCGGCAATCTGTTCGTCCGTTATGTCAAGCCCAAGCTCCTGCTCTGCCTCTGCCAGGGCAATCCACAGCCGGCGCCAGGTCTTAAATTTGAAATCGGGCGAATATATATATTGCATTTCACGGCTTGCATAGCGTTCGCCGAAAGGCGATTTATAAGAGTTTTCAGACATCAGTCAAGCCCCGTCCTTTTCATCATTTCGGCATATGCGTTTTCCACGCCGCCAAGGTCGCGGCGAAAGCGGTCTTTGTCAAGCTTTTCATGTGTTTCAATGTCCCAAAAACGGCAGGTGTCAGGGCTGATTTCGTCTGCCAGCACTATTTCGCCGTCTGCCGTTTTGCCGAATTCCAGCTTAAAGTCAATAAGTTCAACCCCGATTGACGCGAAATATTCCCTGAGCACGTCGTTTATTTTAAACGCGGCGTCGGTTATGAAATCCACTTCCTGCCTTGTTGCAAAGCCGCAGGAAATAGCGTGGTATTCTGAAATGAGCGGGTCGTCAAGCTCGTCGCACTTATATGAAAATTCAATTGACGGCGCGGTGAAATCCATGCCCTCTGCCAGCCCCAGCCTTTTGCAGATTGACCCTGCCGCGCGGTTTCTTATGATTACCTCAAGCGGAATTATTTCCACCTTTTTTACAGCCGTTTCCCTGTCTGACAGCTCTTCAATATAATGGGTTTTAACCCCTTTGGCTTCAAGTATCTGCATAAGATAGTTTGACATTTTGTTGTTCACAACGCCCTTTCCGGCTATTGTGCCCTTTTTCTTGCCGTTAAACGCCGTCGCGTCGTCCTTATAGTCAACTATAACGACATTTTCATTTTCTGTGGCCCAGACTTTTTTTGCTTTCCCTTCGTAAAGCTGCTGTGTTTTGCGCATTTTAAAAATCCTCCTGCTTATTATTTAATTTATTGCCGCCGCAATTTTTTAATAGCTGTTTAATTCGGGTTATTTACCGTAAACTCTCTTTATTCTGTCAATCGCTTCAAGTGTTTTTTCATAATTGCCGAATGCCGTCAGGCGCAAATATCCCTCTCCGCTCTTGCCAAAGCCGGAACCCGGCGTGCCTACAACCTGGCATTTTGAAAGCAGGTCGTCAAAAAATTCCCATGAAGTCATGCCAGCCGGCACTTCCAGCCAGACATAAGGCGAATTAACCGCGCCAAAGCAGGTAAAGCCAGCCGCTGTCAGCCCGTCGTAAATGGCGCGCGCGTTTCTTTGGTAATATGCAATGATTTCGCCGGTTTGCTTTTTACCCTCTTCGCTGTAAACGGCTTCTGCCGCACGCTGTGTTATATAGCTTACACCGTTGAATTTTGTGGCCTGCCTGCGCGCCCACAGGGCGTTGAGCTCTGTGCCGTAGAAACACAGCTCATGCGGCACCACAGTGTAACCGCAGCGCATGCCCGTGAAACCGGCAGTTTTTGAAAACGAACGAAATTCTATGGCGCATTTTTTCGCGCCGTCTATTTCATATATGGATTTGGGCGAATAGTCTGTAATGAAAGCTTCATATGCACTGTCATACAATATTACACAATTGTTTTTAAGCGCGTAATTTACCCATTTTGTAAGCTCGTCTTTGCTTGCCGCCACACCTATCGGGTTATTTGGGAAACATAAATAAATAATGTCAGGCGTTTCTTCAGGCAGCTGGGGCATGAAATTGTTTTCACGCAGGCATGGCATATATATTACGTTTTTGTAAAGCCCGTCTTCGCCCTTGTCGCCGCTTCTGCCCGCCATAACGGTGGTGTCAAGATAAACGGGGTAAACAGGGTCGCAAATTGCAACCTTGTTGTCTGTGCTGAAAATATCGCCAATGTTGCCGCAGTCTGACTTCGCCCCGTCAGACAGGAAAATTTCATCTGCCTTAATGTCAATCCCGCGCGCTTCATAGTCGTTTTTGCGCACGGCTTCTATTATAAAATCATAGCCGTATTCAGGCGGGTAGCCGCGAAAGGTTTCTGCGCTGCCCATTTCGTCAACCGCCTTGTGCATGGCTTCAATAACGGCGCCGGCAAGCGGCTGAGTCACGTCGCCAATAGAAAGGCGAATTACTTCCTTGTCAGGGTGTGCCTGCTGATATTCCCTCTGTTTTTTTGCCACGGTTGAAAAAAGGTAAGAACTTTCAACCTTTAAAAAGTTTTCATTAATTTTCATGCATATAAACCTCCGTAAAATATATTTAACTTGTGCGCCGCGCCGATTAAATATCAGCACACTGCGCGGCGTGCGGCATTTTCCGTGAGTTACAGATTTATTTCACCTGTAAAAACATATTGGGCCGGCCCTGTCATAAACACGCTGTCGTTTTCATTGCCGCTCCAGCTTATGTTCAAGTCCCCGCCCAACAGGTGCACGGTAACTTCGCCGCCTGTAAGCCCGTTTAGCACCGCAGCCACAACCGTGGCGCAGGTGCCCGTGCCGCAGGCAAGAGTTTCGCCTGTTCCGCGTTCGTAAACGCGCATTTCAATATTGCTTTTATCAATTATTTTGGCAAATTCTGCGTTAACCCTGTTTGGAAATACTTTTGTATTTTTTTCAAATAAAGAGCCGTAATAGTTTAAATCAAAACTTTTTAGCTCGTCTTCAATAAACATAACGGCATGCGGGTTGCCCATGGAAACGCATGTCATTTCAAATTCCCTGCCGCCGGCTGTAATTTTTTCGCCTATAACCTTGTCTTTAGCGCTTACAACCGGCACAAGAGCCGCCGTAAGTTCCGGCGCGCCCATGTCAACCTTTATTAGGCTTACCTCGCCCTTGTCAAAAAACAGATTAATATATTTAACCCTGCCCGCAGATTCAATGGTGAAATCTGCTGATTTGGTATATTTTTTGTCATAAACATATCTCGCCACGCACCTTATTGCATTGCCGCACATTTCCGCGCGGCTGCCGTCAGGGTTATAGATAACCATTTCAAAATCAGCCAGGCTGCCTTTTTTTATTAAAATCAGGCCGTCTGAGCCTATGCCGAAATGGCGGTCGCACACAGCAATGGCGGCTGCCTTTTCGTCTTTAATTTTTTCTTCAAAGCAATCAACATAAATGTAATCGTTGCCGCACCCATGCATTTTTGTGAATTTCACCATATCACCCTTTCATTTAACAATGGCCGCCGTGCCTTGGGGCTTTACTTTAAATCAAGCCATGCTTTCAAGAATTTCCATAGCAAGCTCAAGTATGCTTTTGCGCGTTTTCATGCTTGTTTGCTGCAAATATTTGTGCGCTTCTTCTTCAGACAGATTCATGGCTGAAATTAAACATTCCTTTGCCTTATCAATATATTCTTTGTCATTTCGGCTGCGCTTGGTAAAGCTTTGAGTTCGGCTGTCGGCAAGAATCTTTACAGTTTGAACAAACTGCTGCGGGTCAACCGGCAGCGGCAGGGTAATCAAATTACCCATGTATTCAAGCGAACCGCCGTTTGCCAGCGCAACAATGTCAACCCCTTGGGGCACGCTGTTTGCCAGCTCTGCCGCAGACATATCTTTCATCATAAACGGGCAGACTATAACGCACTGCGCTTTATTGTGCGCTATTGACAGGGCGGTGGCCCCCAGCGCGCATATGTCTGAAACCGCAAGCTCGTTTTTTGCCAGAAGCGAACATATCAACATGGCTGTGCGCTTAACAGGGTACACAACAATAATTTCACGCAATTGCCGAATCACTCGCTTCCGTTTTGTCGTTAATACATCTTAAGGTGGATATTTTTTCAAATATTATAGCATAAAGGATTTGCCAATTCAATAATAAAGAATAATAAAAAGTAAATAACATTTAAAAACATATTTTATGGGGAAAAGCCCCGGCTTTATGACCGGCGGGTCTGATTTTTAACCAGTGGCAAATACCTTTTCATGCCGCCCATGTTTAATGACTCTAAAGCGCCTATTGAAAACGGGCTGTTAAGCTGCGCTTTGTTTGTGCCTTTACAGAATATTCGCGCCTACCGTCAGATTACACAAATAGATTAAACAAATTTTACACAATATATACAAATATTTAAAAAAACAAAACAAATATTATAACAAAATAGCCAAATTATGCCTTGAATTGCAATATAATAGGTGGTATAATAAAAATGTATAATTTATGCTTAATGTTCACCACGCGCCGTAAAGGGCAGGGCAGCCGGTTAAAACGCCGCACGGTGGGGAAGTATTTTAAAACAAGGAGCGTGACGTTATGGCTGTAAATAAAGAAGACGGCTCTTTGCCGATATATCTTTTTGCACGCGGCGAAAATTACAGGGCATATGAATATTTCGGCGCGCATATGCTCATAAAGGGCAAATACGTGTTTCGTGTCTGGGCCCCGCGCGCTCAATGCGTTTGGGTAATGGGCGACTTTAATTCGTGGCAGGCTGAAAGCTGCCCTATGCAAAAGATTTCAAACGGAATATGGGAAGCTCAAATAAGCGGCGTCAATGTTTATGACTGCTATAAATACCGCATAAAAACGGCAGACGGGCGCCTTATTGACAAGGCAGACCCTTATGCCTTTCACGCTGAAACACGCCCCGGCACGGCAAGCAAGATTTATGACATAGGCGCTTATAAATGGGCAGACGGGGCATGGCTTGAAAATTCGCTTTCGGGCAGCGTGCTTGAAAGGCCGGTAAATATATATGAAGTTCATTTCGGCTCATGGCGGCGAAATGAAGACGGCTCTTTTCTTTCATACCGCAAAATGGCAGACGAGCTCATTCCTTATGTCAGCGAAATGGGGTATACCCATATTGAGCTTTTGCCGGTTACGGAATACCCGTTTGACGGTTCGTGGGGTTACCAGGTTACAGGCTATTTTGCCCCCACGTCAAGATACGGCACGCCTGCCGATTTAATGTATTTTGTTGACAAATGCCACCAAAGCGGCATAGGCGTTATTTTAGACTGGGTGCCGGCACATTTCCCCAAAGACGCACACGGGCTTTATGAATTTGACGGGCAGCCGCTTTATGAATACAGCAATATGCTCAAAGGCGAACACAAAGAATGGGGCACCCGCGTGTTTGATTACGGGCGCAACGAAATTGTCAGCTTTCTGACTTCGTCTGCAATGTTTTGGGCAGACAAATATCATTTCGACGGCGTAAGGGTTGACGCGGTTGCGTCAATGCTTTACCTTGATTACGGCCGGCAGGACGGGCAGTGGGTAAAAAACAAATACGGCGGCAATGAAAACCTTGAAGCCATTGAATTTTTCAAAAAGCTCAACCGCGCAATGTATAAGGAACACCCGGGCATTATGATGATTGCCGAAGAGTCAACGGCATACCCGCTTATAACAAAACCCACAGACGTGGGCGGGCTTGGCTTTACGTTTAAGTGGAATATGGGCTGGATGAACGACATGCTGCGTTACACATCTCTTGACCCTCTGTTCAGAAAGGGAAATCATAACTGCATAACTTTCAGCTTTTTCTATGCTTTTTCCGAAAACTTTATATTGCCCATCAGCCATGACGAGGTGGTGCACGGAAAATGCAGCCTTATTAATAAAATGCCCGGCGATTATGACATGAAATTCAGCGGCATAAGGCTCTTTCTGGCATATATGTTTGCACACCCCGGCAAAAAGCTGCTGTTTATGGGGCAGGAATTCGGGCAGTTCAAGGAATGGGACTTTGAGTCAGGCCTTGACTGGCTGCTGCTTGACTATGAAAAGCACAGAAAGCTCAAGGAATTTACAAAAGAGCTCAACCATTTTTATATTGCACACCCGCAGCTTTGGGAAGTTGACTATGACTGGCAGGGCTTCAGCTGGATTTCGAGCGACGACAATGCAAATTCAGTAATAGCATTCAGGCGCATGTCAAAGTCGGGCAAGGAGCTCATAGCGCTGTTTAACTTTACACCAAACAGCCATTCGTCTTACAGAATAGGCGTGCCGCAAAAGGGCGTTTATAAAACTATTTTTAATTCAGAGCTGAAAAAATACGGCGGCACGGCGGCACGGCTTGCAGGCACTTATAAAACGGCAAACCGCCCAATGCACGGCTTTGATGTAAGCATAGATGTAAAGCTCGGCGGCCTTTCCGCCCAATTTATAGAAAAACAAGATAATTAGGAGGTCATTATATGGCACATAAAACAAACGTAGTGGCAATGCTGCTTGCAGGCGGCCAGGGCAGCCGCCTTGGCGTGCTGACTAAAAGCATTGCAAAACCGGCAGTTCCATACGGCGGCAATTACAGAATTATTGATTTCCCGCTTTCAAACTGCGTAAACAGCGGCATTTACACAGTCGGTGTTTTGACTCAATACCAGCCGCTGGAACTTAACGACTATTTGGGTAACGGCCAGCCTTGGGACTTAGACAGGCAAAACGGCGGTGTTCATGTGCTTTCGCCATATGAAGCCATAGGCGGCGCCCAGTGGTATAAGGGCACGGCGAATGCAATTTATCAAAATTTAAATTTCATTGAAAAATATGACCCCGAATATGTCGTAATCCTTTCGGGAGACCATATTTATAAAATGAATTACGCTAAAATGGTTGATTTCCATAAAAAGAACAACGCCGCCTGCACAATAGCGGTGCTTGAAGTTCCGTGGGAAGAGGCGCCGCGTTTCGGCATACTTGCAACAGATGAAAACAACCAAATTTATGAATTTGCAGAAAAACCCGCAAAGCCAAAGTCAAATAAGGCGTCAATGGGCGTTTATGTGTTCAGCACAGATAAGCTCAAAGAATATCTTGTAAGAGATGAAAACACGCCGGGCTCGGCAAATGACTTCGGCAAAAACATAATTCCCGCAATGCTGTCAGCAGGTGAAAAGATGTTTGCTTTCCCGTTTGAGGGCTATTGGAAAGACGTGGGCACAATAGACAGCCTTTGGGAAGCTAACCTTGACATTATCAACCCCAATGTAGACCTTGATTTAAGCGACAAAAGCTGGCGCATTTACAGCCGCAACCCAATGAGCCCGCCGCACTATATAGGCAAAAACGCCGTGGTTGAAAGCTCGTCTGTGTCAGAGGGCTGTGAAATTGAAGGCAGCGTTGATTACAGCGTCATTTCAAGCAATGTCACTGTTGAAGAAAACGCCGACATAAGATACAGCGTCATAATGCCCGGCGCAGTAATTAAAAAAGGCGCCAAGGTTTACTATTCAATTGTTGCCGAAAACGCCGTTATTGGAGAGGGCGCAAAGGTTGGCGAAATTCCGGAAAACCTTGCGCAGCCGGAAGACTGGGGCATAGCCGTAATCGGCTCTGACGCCGTGGTTGAAGGCGGGGCGGCTGTTTCGCCCGGCGACATGATTAAATCCGGGGAGGCGGTAGTTAAATGAACGGTAAAAAAGTTTTAGGAATGATTTTTGCAAATATACACGAAGAGGCGCTCGGCGGGCTGACTGCCATGCGCACAATGGGCTCTGTGCCGTTTTGTTCGCGTTATAGGCTCATTGATTTTCCTCTTTCCAATATGGTTGAAGGCGGCATAACAAAAATAGGCGTTATAACAAACGCCAATTTCCGTTCGCTTATGGACCATGTGGGAACAGGCAAGCCGTGGGATTTAAGCCGAAAAAACGACGGGCTTTACATTCTGCCGCCATTTAATGTGGGCAGCGCCGCAATGTGGGGCAACAGAATTGACGCGCTTTACGGCAATAAAAGCTTTCTTGAACAAAGCAACCAGTCATATGTGCTTATGAGCGACTGCAACAATGTGGCGTCAATAAATTACAGCAAGCTTTTTGACAGGCATGAAGCCACCGGCGCCGACATAACAATAGTCGGGGTAAAAGCGCCCATGCCAAAAAACATAAGTTCTGTTTTGTGTTTTGACAGTGTTGAAGCTGACGGCAGAATAACAGGCCTGAGCCTTGACAGCACGGCCGGCGGTGACGTTTACCACAGCATAAACATTATACTTATGAAAAAAGAGCTGCTTGAAAGCCTGATAACCGCGGCGCATTCAAAAAATGAAATTTCGTTTCAGCGTTCGGTTATAATGGCAAATGTTTCAGCGCTTAAAATTTACGCATATGAAGCCACTGAAGCTTTTGTTGGCACGCTTTCATCTGTGCAGGCATATTATGACGTTTCAATGAAGCTGCTTTTGAAAGAAAACAGAAGCCGCCTGTTCAGCTCCTGCCCGATTTATACAAAGGAACGTGACGATATGCCGTCAATTTACGGGCATGACAGCGCGTTTGTAAATTCGCTTGCGGCAGACGGCTGTATTATAGACGGCACAGTGGAAAATTCCATAATATTTAAGGGCGTTAAAATAGAAAAAGGGGCCGTTGTCAAAAATTCAATTCTTATGCAGGACACGGTTGTCGGCGAAGGCTCTGTTTTAAACTGCGTTATAGCAGATAAAAATGTCAATATCAAAAATTCAGTTCAGCTTTCAGGCACAGAAACTTTCCCTGTGTTCCTGTCTAAAGGCGCTGTGATTTAATTGACAACTTAGGCAAGCAATGTCCCCCGCATCGTAAAGCTTCGGGGTCCGATTTTGAAGAAGCGGTGAGTACAATTCCCGCTGGGGGGCGCTACGCCCTGTCGCTTGCCACGTTGAATAACGGGCCAAGCCCTTATTAAAGGAGAAAAAAATGAAAGTATTATTTGTTGCTTCCGAAGCCAACCCGTGGGTGGCTTCCGGCGGGCTGGGCGACGTTGCCGGCTCGCTGCCAATAGCGCTGCGCCGGCGTCTTGTCGGCTGCCGCGTTGTGCTGCCGCTTTACGAATCCGTAAAAGAGCAGTTTAAAGACAAGCTTAAATTTATAACGTCAATTTCAGTGCCGGTCAGCTGGCGGCGGCAGTACTGCGGCATTTTTGAGGCGCGGCTCAAAGGCGTTGTGTTTTATTTTATAGACAATCAATATTATTTTAAACGCGATGGGATATACGGCCATTATGACGACGCCGAAAGGTTTGCATTTTTTGCACGCGCGGCGCTGGAAATAATTCCCGCAATTGAATGGAAGCCGGACATTATTCACTGTAACGACTGGCAGAGCGCGTTAACCCCGCTTTATTACAGCTGCTATTATGCACGCCGCCCGGGGTATGAAAACATAAAAACCGTTTTTACAATTCACAACATTCAATACCAGGGCAAATACGGCAACGAGCTTTTGCAAGACGTGTTGGGCATTGCCCCCGAACATTATGACCTTATTCAGTATGACGGCATTGTAAATTTCCTTAAAGCAGGCATTGAATGCGCCAATATGGTTACCACAGTGTCGCCAAGCTATGCAAGGGAAATACTTGACCCATGGTATTCGCATGGGCTTGACCCCATACTTAACAAACGCAGCTGGAAGCTGTGCGGAATTTTAAACGGCATTGACACGGAAAGCTATAACCCTGAAACGGACGAAAAAATATATAAAAATTACAGCGCGTCTGATTTCAGCGGCAAAGCCGAAAACAAGGCGCAGCTGCAAAAAGACATGGGGCTTGACGTGCGGGGTGATGTGCCGCTTATAGGCATAGTTACACGTCTTGTTGGGCACAAGGGCGTTGACCTTATGGCGGAAGTCTTGGAAAAAAGTCTGTGGGAACGCGATTTGCAATATGTTGTGCTGGGCTCCGGCGAATGGCAGTATGAAAGCTTTTTCCGCGAACTTGCGGCAAAATACCCAAACAAGGTTGCGTTAAGACTTGGCTTTGTGCCGGAACTTGCAAGAAAAATATATGCCGGTGCAGATTTGTTTCTTATGCCCAGCAAAAGCGAGCCATGCGGGCTTTCGCAAATGGTTGCCCTGCGTTACGGCACGCTGCCCATTGTGCGTGAAACCGGCGGGCTGCGCGATTCAATAACAGACTGCGGAGACGGCGAAGGCAACGGCTTTACATTTAAAACCTATGACGCTTACGACATGCTTGGCGCTATTTACCGGGCTGACGACGCGTTTCACAACAAAGAGCTTATGAACACCCTGGTAAAACGCGCGCTTGAATGCGACATGAGCTGGGGCAAATCCGCAAATGAATATATAAGAATGTACAAGGCGCTTCTTAAATAACTAATAAAAAAACGGCAGGTTTTCCTGCCGTTTTTTTGTTAGTAGTTTTGAATATGTGAAAGCAATTATTTTCAAAAAAGGCTTGCCCGTTATCAACGTGGAAAACGACAGTGGTTTTTGCCCCAACATTTAAGGATATCAGGCTTTTATCTAAAAGTCAAACTTTTTACAATTTTTCTGAAATTTTTCATTTTTAGTACTATTTTTTGGGCTGAAAAGGCATTTTAAAACTTTTTTGTTTATTTATAAACATATTTATGCTAAAATATGGACAGCAAGGTGGTGTGGTTATGCGGGTGCCCATGTTTAATGACTCTCAAGCCATTTTTGAATTAAAATAAAAAGACCTGCAAAAAGCAGGCCTTTAATTCACACTCTGTGAAGTTGCAGTTGCAACGGGTTCGATAAATCGTTATTTGAACTTATAGTGTAATCTCATAAGGCTTGAGACATATATACTATATCATAAAAAATATCACTTGTCAAGCAAAGGAGAAAAAATTATGAAAAATTCAAAAACCGATTGCAAAAAAGATTATTATATCGGTGCCGATCTCGGTACGAATTCCCTTGGGTGGGCAGTTACAGATGAGGATTATAATGTGCTCAAATTCAACCAAAAAGCTATGTGGGGTACCCGATTATTTAACGAAAGCGAAACCGCACAGGATTGCCGCGGCTTCAGAACTTCACGCAGGAGAACGGACAGAAGGCATGAAAGGCTTACATTGCTTGAACAAATTTTTGACACTGAAATTTGCAGGGAAGACCCTTCGTTTTTTCAGCGCCTTAAAGAAAGTAATCTATATCTTGAAGATAAAACAAGCGGCTGTAAATACACTGTATTTGACGGAGATTATACTGATAAAGATTTTTATGCACAGTATCCAACAATTTATCATTTGCGCAAAGAACTTATAGAAAACAAAAATCAGCAGTACGATGTCAGACTTGTATATTTAGCTGTGCATCATATCATGAAGCACAGAGGACATTTTCTTTTTGATTCTCTTGATATGAAACCTATTGATGATTTTGAACCAGTATACAATAAGCTTGTTATGTATTTAAAAGATAATTACGATATCGAAATTTGTTGTGCCGATACTCAAAAATATGCCGAAACATTAACAAATCGTACTCTTACCAAAAAGGCAAAAAATGATATTATGTCCGAATTATTTGGTGTAACAAAAAATGAACCGCAAAAATTTGCCTGCCTTTCATTGATAAACGGTTTAAGTGTAAAGCTCAGCGATATATTTGATGATGAATCTCTTGATGAAGCTGAAAAAAACACAATAACATTTTCAAGCGGCTACAGTGATAAAGAGGCTTATTATCAGTCTGTCCTTGGTGAGAGATATGAACTTATAGAAATGCTTAAAGCCGTTTACGATTGGGCAATACTTGCCGATATTTTGGACGGAGAACAGTATATTTCTTTTGCAAAAGTCAGTGCTTACGAACAGCATAAAAAAGATTTAAAAGATTTAAAAACTTACATTAAAGAATATATTCCGGAAAAATATAACGAAGTGTTTAAAAAGTCTGAAAAAAAACTTAAAAACTATGTTGCTTATTCGGGGCATATTAAAGAAAGCAACTCAAAAACAGGTACACTAATCGCAAGCTGCAATCAGCAGGATTTTTGTAAATATTTACAGAACATACTGGGTAAATGTAAAGACGACTCATATAAAGAAATGTTTAACTATATAGAGTCCGGAACGTTTATGCCTAAGCAAAGAAATGCCGGCAACGGTGTAATTCCCATGCAGGTACACAGAGCCGAACTTGTCAAAATTTTGGACAATGCTTGCAGTTATCTTACTTTTTTAAATGAAAAGGATAGTAACGGCTATACTGCATACGATAAGATTCTTTCTATTTTCGATTACAAAATTCCTTACTATGTCGGGCCGCTTAACAAGCACAGTGATAAGGCGTGGCTTGAGAGAACAGGCGAAAAAATTTACCCTTGGAATTTCGAAAAGGTTGTTAATGTTGACAAGTCCGCCGAAAATTTCATTGAAAATTTAACAAGCAAATGTACATACTTGCCCAAGGAAGATGTTATACCTAAGAATTCAATTTTATATTCCAAATATATGGTTTTGAACGAACTTAATAATATTAAATTGGACTCTAACGATATTGATGTTTCGTTAAAACAGGATATTTTTAACAGCTTGTTTTTGAAATACAATAAAGTTACAGCCAAAAAACTCAGAGATTATTTGCATTCAAGAAATATTGAATTTGAAACGTTAGGAGGGATTGACGGCGATTTCAAATCGTCAATGAAACCTTATTTAGACTTTGAAAGATTTGATGCTCTCAATACTGATGATAAGGAAGAGATAATTAAGGCTATAACAATATTCGGCGATGATAAAAAAATGCTCAGAAGACGCCTGAACGCTAAATTTTCTGATAAGCTTAATCAACAGGATATTTCTAAAATATGCCGCCTTAAATATTCCGGCTGGGGTAATTTGTCAAAAGAATTTTTAACTCAGGTTGAAAGCGTTTATAAAAAAACCGGTGAGGTTGTTAATATTATTACCGCTCTTTGGCAAACCGAAAACAATCTTATGCAGCTGCTTTATTCTGAAGATTTTGACTTTCACAAAGCTCTTACAGAGATGAACAGCAACGATATGCATAAAACGCTTAAAGATATGGTTGACGAACAGTATGTTTCGCCGAAAGTAAAGCGTCCTATTTACCAAACTCTTCTTGTTGTTAAGGAAATTGAAAAAATACAAAAGTGCCCTCCAAAGAAGATATTTGTTGAAGTTGCCAGAGGCGGAGACGGAAAAAAGAAACACACCGTTTCGAGAAAAACACAGCTTCTGGATTTGTACGAGAACTGCCGAAAAGATAATGACGAGCTGTATCAATCTTTGCAGGACGCCAATGAAGATGATTTGCGCAGTGATAAGCTATATTTGTATTACACGCAGTTTGGCAAATGTATGTACAGCGGTGAGTCGATTGATTTGGATTACCTTATGGGCAGCAACAGCCGTTGGGATATAGACCATATTTATCCTCAGTCAAAGATTAAGGACGACAGCCTTGATAACCGTGTTCTTGTAAATAAAACCATAAATGCAAATAAAACCAATGATTTCCCGATAAGCAGTGAAATTCAGCACAAGATGGCGCCGTTTTGGAAGCTTCTCAAGGGAAAGGGCTTAATCAGCGAAGAAAAGTATAAACGCCTTACCAGAACAACCCAACTTACCGATGATGAGCTTGCCGCCTTTATATCCCGCCAGCTTGTAGAAACTCGGCAGTCTACAAAAGCTATTTCCAACATTTTGGAACAGCTGTATCCCGATACGGAGATAGTTTATGTCAAAGCCTCGCTTGTGTCCGATTTCAGGCACCAATATGATATGCTTAAATGCAGGGAAGTAAATGACTTCCACCACGCAAAGGACGCTTATCTCAATATTGTTGTCGGCAATGTATATAATGTTAAAGTTACTCATAATAAAATTAACTTTATAAAAGGTCTGAAAATGAGTGGCAGTCAGGGCTATAGCCTTAATACTATGTTTAATTATGATATAAAAGGCGCTTGGGACGCTCAAAAATCTATCGGTACTGTTAAAAAAACAATGGCCAAAAATAACATTCTTTATACTCGTTATTCGTTTAAACAGCATGGGGGCTTGTTCGACCAGCAGATACTAAAAAAGGGGAAAGGTCAGGTTCCGATAAAGGCACAGGGGCCTCGAAGTGATATTTCAAAATACGGTGGGTATAACAAGGCAATGTCAACATATTTTGCTTATGTTGAATATGAGGAAAAAGGCAAAAAAATTCGCCGACTTGTTCCCATTGACGCTTATCGTGAAAAGTACTATTGTGAAAATCCCGTTAAGTTTATGAAAGACGCGTTTAATATTGAAAACGCTGTTATTCTTATTCCTTGCATTAAATACGATTCCTGCATTTCCGTTGACGGTTTTAGAATGTATTTGAGCAGCAAGACAGGTGCACAAAATAGATACAAGCCGGGCATGCAACTTGTTCTCGGGTATGAAAAAGAAAAGTATCTCAAAAATATTGTCAAATATGTTCCAAAATATTCTTCCAGAGCAATAAATAGCTTTGACGGTATTGATGTACAAAGTAATATATCCCTTTATGATTTACTTTGCTATAAAATGAAAAACACAATTTTTAAAGTGGAATATTCAGATTTGGGAAATAAACTTATCAATAAAAGAGATGTCTTTGTTTCTCTTGAACCGGAAAAGCAATGTGTTGTTATTTTGGAAATCCTTAAAATTTTACATTCAACTGTGGAGTCAGGCAATTTGAAGCATATTGGCGAAGCAAAACAAGCCGGAAATTTAGCGTTAAACAGCAAGCTTTCTAAAATTAAGCATGAAAGCTCGGTTAAGCTTATCAACCAATCCGTTACCGGCCTTTTTGAACAGGAAATTGACCTGCTCGGCGATTTCAATGTCAATCCTCGTAACAATTAATTGTTTGTTGTTTAAAGAAAGAGGTGCTTTGTATAAGCTGGCGTAATGTTCTCATAACAAAACCGTCCAAACTTGATTACAGTATGGGTTATCTTGCGGTCAGGGATGTCGAATCCACTGTCAGAATACATATCAGTGAAATTTCCGTTTTGATAATTGAATCGACAGCTTGTTCCGTTACGGTAGCTCTTATGAACGAACTGATTGACAAAAAGGTAAAGGTGATTTTCTGCGATTCAAAGAGAAATCCCTCCTGTGAGCTTACACCGTATTACGGCTCACACGATTGCAGTCTGAAACTTAAAAATCAAATGGAATGGTCTTTAGATTCCAAACAGGCGGTATGGACGGCAATAGTTGCCGAAAAAATTAAAAATCAAGCCCTTTTGCTTAAACATTTTCAGCTTGAACAATATGCTATGCTTGAAAATTATGTTGCAGAGCTTGAATTTAATGATAAATCAAATCGTGAGGGCCATGCCGCAAAGGTTTATTTTAATGCCCTGTTCGGTAAATCATTTTCAAGGAGTGACGATAACCCAATAAATGCGGCACTTAATTACGGCTACAGCCTTATATTGTCAGCATTTAATAGAGAAGTTGTCTGCAGCGGTTATCTCACACAGCTTGGATTGTTTCACGATAATATGTATAATCAATATAACCTGAGTTGCGATTTGATGGAGCCTTTTAGACCTGTTGTGGATTGCCGGGTTAAAAAGATGTCAGCTGCAAAATTTGACAAGCAGGAAAAGGTTCAGCTTATTAACCTTTTGAACACGGAAATACTTGTGGATAATAAGGTAAACACTCTTTTGAATACAATAAAGATTTATTCAAAAAGCGTTTTTAACGCAATAGAGGAGGGTGATATTTCCTTGCTCAAATTTCCGGTAATTGATTATGAGTTATAGATTTATGAGAGTAATTGTATTTTTTGATTTGCCAACAAAAACAAAAAAGGACAGGCGTGAATATACACGTTTTCATAAATATCTTGTAAAAAGCGGGTTTGTAATGATGCAGGAGTCCGTTTATACAAAAATTGCACTTAATCAAAATGCAGCCTTAGATATTGCCTGCGGCGTAAAAAAGCATAAACCGCCCGCCGGGGTTGTGCAGATATTGTCGGTAACGGAAAAGCAGTTTTCAAAAATGGAAATGGTTATCGGCACTGCCGCAAGTAATGTTATTGCCACAGATGAAAGGACTCTGGTATTATGATGGCACTGTTTAAACCCCTGCAAAATCAAATGCTTTTTGATGACTGCTGTATTCATTCGCTTATTGTGGAAAACAAAAAGCTTTTTCGCTGTGTTATCAATTCGTTTGAATTTGATTTTTCTGAGGATTATTTCGTGTTTTCGCAAAATTTTACTCCGTTTGAATTCAGCAAAAAAGGTATTTATATTTCCAATCCGCTTAATCCGGATATCACTTCAAAAAAGCTTGTAAATAAGCTTGACTCTTATCTTGAAGGTGTTTGTAATGATGAGTATCCTCAAAAGATAGAGGATATTAAATCCCGCCTTTTTGAACTCGCGTCTAAGCTCGTTAGCCTGTTGGATTATGATATTGATTTTAATTGTGATATTGACACATCGTCTCTTATTAAGCTTTTAAGTTTTACTATCAGCCGAGGTGATGAGGCTCCTGCTTCTTTGCTTTTAAGATACATTCTTCTTGCGTCAAAATATCTTAAAATTTCTCTTTTTGTAATTCCGCATTTAAATTCATTTTTTACATGTGCAGAGCTTGACGGAATTTACGAAACTCTTGCGTTAAATAATATCAATGTCTTATCCATTGATTGTACTGCACAGAAAAATCCACCTGCTCATTCAACTGTTCATATTGTCGATTCCGATTTTTGTTTGATTGACACGGATTGATTAATATGATAATATATAACTCAGGCAAGAAATGTCCCTGCCTCGTAAGGCTTCGGGGTCCGATTTTGAAGGAGCGGCGAGTACAATTTCCCGCTGGGGGCGGCACCCTGTCGCTTGCCACGTTGAATAACGGGCAAGCCCTTATTTAATAGAATTGTGCTTTGCACGATACAACAATATCTTGTGTTATTACCCTGCGCCGTATAGTGGGCACAGCTTATTTGAGGTTTGAGAATAGTGTAATTTCATAAGGTAGAGAAACCAATGAAATCGGCACAATTCAGCCGATTGCTGTTTGAGAATAGTGTAATTTCATAAGGTAGAGAAACAACAACAAACAGTTTAAAAACATGGCGTTAGTTTGAGAATAGTGTAATTTCATAAGGTAGAGAAACTATAGCTAATCCCTATTTACCGCAAACAACGTTTGAGAATAGTGTAATTTCATAAGGTAGAGAAACTTTTTTCCATACGCTAACACTCCTTATTAGTTTGAGAATAGTGTAATTTCATAAGGTAGAGAAACTTGCGCTGACCCCGCAAATGTTAATCATCTGTTTGAGAATAGTGTAATTTCATAAGGTAGAGAAACAAAATATTTTGACATTTTAATAATCCCCCGCGTTTGAGAATAGTGTAATTTCATAAGGTAGAGAAACATTAACAATAATATTTCCACTATTAACAGTGTTTGAGAATAGTGTAATTTCATAAGGTAGAGAAACTTTCTAAAGCGTTTAAAAATGTTGTGAAAAGTTTGAGAATAGTGTAATTTCATAAGGTAGAGAAACTTTTACCCGGACCACGTCCACTGACAACAGTTTGAGAATAGTGTAATTTCATAAGGTAGAGAAACCTCTATCATCTTTGACATAGTCATCGCTTTGTTTGAGAATAGTGTAATTTCATAAGGTAGAGAAACCAGAAACGCTGTGTAAAATGCCACCATTGATGTTTGAGAATAGTGTAATTTCATAAGGTAGAGAAACATTGACATATGAATCGAACTTTGATAAAATGTTTGAGAATAGTGTAATTTCATAAGGTAGAGAAACTTGGCGCTTGAGTACGACCCGTTAATAAATGTTTGAGAATAGTGTAATTTCATAAGGTAGAGAAACTACTTTGGGTGTCACCCCAGTTTACTACGCGTTTGAGAATAGTGTAATTTCATAAGGTAGAGAAACTTCTCTTGTTATAGCGACACTATTAACAGCGTTTGAGAATAGTGTAATTTCATAAGGTAGAAAAACAAATAACACCCTGTACCGTTTTGTACATCTGGGTTTGGTTGTATTTTAAGTCAAATAGAAACATATTAAAAAATATATATGCCCAATGTCGAATGCTGTCACATTTTGCAGAATTCTTTTTGCGAAAAAGTGCTTGACAAAGAGAGTGAAATATGTTATTATTAGTGTGTTCGGTAAGCAAAACAGTTTCTGAACAATTACATCTTAATATGTCAAGGCTCAACCTTTCTCTTTTGACTTTGACAGCGAAAACGGCAGGCCACCCTGCCGTTTTTGTTTTGCCAAATTAAGCAATCGGGAGGCGAACAGAACAGCCTAAAGCTGTAATTTTAGCACCTTGCGCCATTTTTTGCCTTAATATACGCCAGTATATCTGCGGCAAAGAAATGACGCCATGCACAAAAAATTATTGCTTTAGGTGCGCTACAGTTTATCTTTGGAAATTTTTTTCAAAGACAAGGCACAAAAACGCAGGAATACTTTCGTATTCCGAGTATTTTTAACGCAGTATTTGGGTAAAATTGCCAAGATAAACCTTGTACTGTTCGGCTCCCGATTGCTAAGCAAGTGGGAATTGGCGCGAAAGTATAAACGAATATTTTTTCGACGAAATTTAACAATTTTTAACAAAAGTATTGACATTTTGAGTGAATTGTGGTATTAATTAGTTAGT
>JAJQIJ010000020.1 GCA_021199275.1 Clostridiales bacterium | reverse complement strand
ATATTATATAAAATAAATAAATTAAATATATTAAATAAATATGTTAAAAAATATTTAAACGAATATGACTTGTTTTATTACAGGGCGTAATGTATAATATCAGCAATGAAATAATAATTTTAAAAAAATGTTTCCGCATTTAAAGGCGGCTATTTAAAATTTTAAATCAGCGGTGGTTACAATTTTCCGCCGGGGGCAGCGCCTGCTGTCGCCTGCCATGTTTAATGACACTAAAGCCCTTATTGAAACGAGGCATAATATGCGTATTTTTAAACACAGGGGCGATATTTATATTTCCTCTTCAAAATCAAGGCTTAATCTTGAACAAAAAATACTTTTCGTAATTTTAGCCGCAATAGTTGTTTTCACCGTTGTTTTTATATTATTGGTGGGCATAAAAAATGATTTTTCGGTTAAAACCTTTTTTTCGCCGGGCAGCACAGACGAAAATGTAACTGAAACGGCGGAAATTTTGCCTGAAGTTTCAGGAAAAACAAATTTTCTTTTTATACTTAGCAACAGCGACGAAAATTCAATATATTTTTGCACCGTAATACAAACTGATTTAGACAATCTGGCTTATAAAGTATGCACTCTTTCACCCGGCACAACAAGCGGCGAAAAAACACTGCAAAGCAATTATAAAACGGGCGGAGCCGCCGGCGTGCAAAGCGCGCTGGGCGAGCTGTTGGGAATCAGCATTGATTATTATATAGACCAAACAGTGTCTCAATATAAAACATTTTTCAATTCGCTCGGCAATGTCAATTATATGATTGAAAGAGACATAAAATATAAAGACACTTCCACATATGGCTTCAGCCTTAAACTTTCCGCCGGTGAGCAAAGCATTGACGGCGACACAATGTCAAAGCTTTTACGCTATTATATTGCCGAAGAAAGCAATTACAGCGCTGTAAACGACATTATTTTAACAAGCCTTTCGCAGCAAATGAATTCGCAAAATTATGAAGATAAGGAAGACCTTTTTTCAGATTTTATAGAAAATTCGCAGACAAACATAACAATTAAAAATTTCACGTCTGCGCTTGACGCCTTGCAGGTTATTTCAAGCGACACAGTTGGCATGACTGTTTATAATGTCACTGCCGAATATGACGGGGCAAGTCTTACACAGGGCAGCATTTCGTCAATCAAGGGCTATTTTCAATAAAAAACTTTGCCGCATGAAAAATAAAAGGTAAAAAGGGGAAAATATGGACACAGAAAAAATAGAAAAAGCCGTTAAAGATATAATTGAAGCAATAGGTGAAAACCCTGAAAGAGAGGGGTTAAAAGAAACGCCGCGGCGTATTGCCCAAATGTATGAAGAAATGTTTTCAGGGCTTAAAGCACAGCCCGAAAGGCACCTTAAATTTTTCAGTGAAAATTCAAACGACGAAATGGTAATTGTAAGAGACATTCCGTTTTCTTCCATGTGCGAACATCATTTTTTGCCGTTTGTGGGCAGGGCGCACATAGCTTATATTCCCAATTCAAATAAAATAATAGGCCTGTCAAAGCTTGCCCGCATTGTAGACGACTTTTCACGCCGCCCACAGGTGCAGGAAAGGCTGACTCATGACATTGCAAACTTTCTTTATGAAAACCTTTCCCCTAAAGGCGTTGCGGTTATAATGGAAGCCGAACACATGTGCATGTCTATAAGGGGCGCAAAGTCCCCGGGCAGTATTACCCAGACTTCCGCATTGCGCGGCAATATGAAATCTGACGCCAGAACAAGGGCGGAAGTGCTTGCGCTTTTAAATAAATAAAAAACATGGGAGCATAGTTTTATTTTTAAGGAAATACAGATGATTTGGAAATGCAAAAATAAAAACATTGAATATGGCGGCAAAACGCTGATAATGGCCATTGTCAATATAACGCCTGACTCTTTTTCAGACGGCGGCGCGTTTTTAAACCCCGAAAGCGCAGTAAAACGCGCTGTGGCAGCTGCCGCAGCCGGCGCAGACATTATAGATTTCGGCGCATATTCCACCCGGCCGGGGCATATAAAAGTCAGTGAAAGGGAAGAGTGGGAAAGGCTGTTTCCTGTTTTAAACACAGTGAAAGGAAAAATTAATATTCCCATATCTGTAGACACGTTTACACCGGCTGTTGCAAAGCTTGCGCTTGAAGCCGGCGCAGACATTATAAACGATGTTTCGGGCGTTGTAACAACTGAAATGGCGCAGCTTGTAAAAAAATCCGGCTGCGGCTGGGTAATAATGCACAACGGCGCCGGCGGCGCCGCAGAAGTTTTAAAATTTTTTAATTCTGCCATAAAACAAGCGCAAGCGCTCGGAATTCAGAAAAACCGGCTATGCCTTGACATGGGCATTGGCTTTGGCAAAACCAGGCAGCAGGACTTTGAACTTATTGCAAACATAGCCGAATATAAAATAAACGGCGTGCCGCTGCTGCTCGGCGCCAGCCGCAAGCGTGTAATTGGCGAAGGGTCGCGCCAGCAAGACCCCCAAATGCGCACATACGGCAATATAGCAGCTGACGCCGCGGCAGTTTTGGGCGGCGCAGACATAATAAGGCTGCATGACGTTGAAAATGAAAAACACGGCATATATATGGCAGACGCGCTTAAAAAAGCGGCGCATACTTGAAATAAAGCGGCAAATTGCAAAATAACTGCGCGCCGAAAACGGCGGGCAAAAAAATTTGTAATGAAAGGGGAAACAAAATGGTTATTACCACCACGCCGGGCTTTGAAAACGGCGAAATTATTGAATACAGGGGCGTCGTTTCCGGTGAAGTTGTTGCAGGCATAAATTTTGTAAAAGATTTCGGCGCTTCAATAAGAAATATAGTCGGCGGGCGCTCTGCGGGCTATGAAGAGGAAATTGTGCAGGCAAGAGACAGCGCAATAAAAGAAATGGAAGGAAAGGCCGCAGCCATAGGCGCAAATGCCGTTGTGGGAGTAAAGATTGACTTTGAATCTTTCGGCAACGCCGGCATGATAATGGTTATGGCAACGGGCACAGCGGTAGTTGTGAAAAATAAATAATGGACAAAATTATTATAAACGGCCTTGAAATTTTTGCTTTTCACGGCGTAAACCCCGAAGAAAAAGAGCAGGGTCAGAGCTTTGTTATTGACATAATTTTATATGTAAACATAAACAAAGCCTGCCGCAGCGACAATGTGCTGGACACAGTCAGCTATGCAAAGGTTATAAAAACAGTGACTCGTGTGTTTACCGCCGAAAAATATGACTTAATAGAAAAATGCGCCCAGGTTGTGGCAGATTCTGTTTTGTCAGAATATCAAGATGTTTTCAGGGTTGACATAACGGTTAAAAAACCAAATGCGCCGATGAACGCCAAATTCAACTGGGTCGGCGTTAACATTGTAAGGGACAGGTTGTAATGGAATACATATTATCACTGGGCACCAACATGGGCGACAGGCAGCTTAATATAGAACGGTGCATAAACGCAATAAACCTTACGCCTTATACAGACGTAATAAAATGTTCAGACATTTATGAAACACAGCCGGTGGGGTATCTGCGCCAGCAAAATTTTTATAACTGCGTTTTGCAGGTAAAAAGCTGTTTTAATGAACACGAAATGCTGGGTGTTGCCCTTGGCATAGAAAGCGGTTTTGGGCGCGAACGCGGCATTGCAGACGGCCCCAGAATTATTGACGTTGATATTTTGCTGGCGGAAGATTTAAAAATAGATTCACCCAACTTAAAGCTGCCGCACCCCAGAATGTTTGAACGCCGTTTTGTTTTGCGCCCCATGCTTGACTTGTTTCCGTCAGGCGAAGCTTACGGAATCAATTTTAAAAAACATCTTGACAAAATAGAGGGGCAGGGCGTAAAACCGCTGAAAAAACACATAGATATTGCATAAAGCCAAAAGGGTGCATTGCACCCTTTTATTTTTTATTTACAGCATGCTTTGCGCAAAAGGGTTTGCTGCGGCATTACATCATTTCGCAAACCATATCTACAAAGTCGCCAACCTTGCCGGCGGCTTTTTTCATTGTTTTTTTAGCATTGCCGCCACTGCTCATTGCCAAGCTTGCGGCAGCCACTACAGACCCCACCGCCATAGCTGTGCCAACACCTTTTACAATGTTGGTTGTCTTTTTTTTCATAATTATTCCTCCGAAAATGTTAAAATAAGGGCCCGCCATTTTGCGCCGGCAGCGGCTGTGTTGCCGCCATTAAGCAGCGCTTTTGCCGGTTAAAATTGCAGGCGCGCCTTTTATTGCCCAAGTTGTTTTCAAAACGGCTGCGTAATTTTGATTTTGCAATTTTATTATTTGTTTCTTTTTAATTTTTATTTTTATAAAAAGCTGTTAAAAAATCAAAAATTTACAAAAAAGCGGAACGGCATAAAACCGTTCCGTTTAATTGCAATAAGGGCTTGCCACGCTGAAAGACGGGGCGTTGCCGTTTGGTGAGCTGAAATTTTTACTTACGCTTTGTCTTTTGAGCCGAAAACAACATCAATTTTATGCGCAACAACCTCTTCAATAAGTTCGCGCGCGGGGGTCAGGTATTGCCTTGGGTCAAAATGAGTCGGGTTTTCTTTTAAATATTTGCGCAAAGCGGCTGTCATTGCAATGCGAATGTCTGAATCCACATTGATTTTGCACACCGCCATTGAAGACGCTTTTCTTAACATTTCTTCCGGAATTCCGATGGCGTCGGGCATTTGGCCGCCGTATTCGTTAATCATTTTTATGTGTTCCTGGTTTACCGAAGACGCGCCGTGCAGCACTATCGGGAAGCCCGGCAGCTTTTCTTCAACCTGCGCCAAAATGTCAAAACGCAGCTGCGGCTTCTGCCCCGGTTTGAATTTATATGCGCCGTGAGACGTGCCAATTGCAATTGCAAGCGAATCAACGCCTGTTCTTGACACAAAGTCAAACACCTCTTCCGGGCGGGTGTAAGACGCATTTTCGGCGTCAACCTGCACATCGTCTTCAACACCGGCAAGGGTGCCAAGCTCGCCCTCAACCACAACGCCGTGCTCGTGCGCATATTCAACCACTTTTTTTGTAACTTCAATATTTTCTTCATACGGCAGTGAAGACCCGTCTATCATAACAGACGTAAAACCGCCGTCAATACAGGACTTGCAGGTTTCAAAATTCGGGCCGTGGTCAAGGTGCAGCGCAATCGGCAGCCCTGTTTCGTCAGCAGCGGCTTTAACCATGGCAACCAAGTAATCGTGAGACGCATATTTGCGCGCCCCCGCCGAACATTGCAGAATTACCGGTGCGTTCAGCTTTTTTGCAGCGCGGGTTATTCCCTGCACTATTTCCATGTTATTTACGTTGAATGCGCCTATGGCATATCCGCCCTCATAGGCTTTTTTAAACATTTCGGTTGTTGTAACAAGCGGCATAATTTAATCTCCCATTAAACATAAAAATTAACAAAAATCTTTTTGTCAGATTTAGTATACAACAATAAATTTCCAATATCAAGAAAAACACTTGCAAAAATATGCAGTGCAGGCAAAACTTTGCGCGCTGTTTGAAAAAAATATTGTGTGTTTTGCTTAAAACACGCCTAAAAAGATTTAAATTAAATTTTTGCGCCGCTTTATTTGCCCCCGGCTGCCTGCTTGCGGGGGCTTTCAAGAATTTTGTCCGCCGCAGCCCTTACAGGCTTGTAAATTGCCAGAGTTACCGCCGCGGAAATCAGCCCCTTTATTATTGTAAACGGTATGTTGAAAACCACAAGCGCTTCAAAAATGCTTTTTGTAGATGGGCGTATTGCCTGGTACATTTGTAAAATAGCTTCCTTGGGGTAGCCCATTATGCTGTAATAAAGCGGGTAAATTATGAAATTATTAAGCGGCAGAGAGACAGCTCCCATTACCACGCTTGCAGCCACACCCGCAATCAATGCGCCCGAAAAACTTTGTTTTTTCTTGTAAATCAGCCCGGCGGTCAGCGCAAAAGACGCGCCCAGCACAAAATTTGAAAGCTCGCCCACAAAGCCGCTCTGACTTACAGCTAAGTGAATTATGTTTTTTAAAAATGCAATAAGCACGCCCGCTGCCGGGCCGCAGATAAACGCGCCTATGATTTCAGGCAGGTCTGAAAAATCAAGCTTTATAAAGCTTGGCACAAGCGGAATCGGCACTTCAAGATATTGCAGCACCACCGCCATTGCGCTCAGCATTGCCACGGTTGTAAGCTTTTTAATGTTGATTTGTCTTTTTGTTGTCATTTTTTCTCCTTTTTGGGCAAAAGACAACCGCTGACCAAAATAAAATCAGCGGCTGAAAAAAGAGATACCCCTGACTGCATGTCAGGGGCGCAAATGTTCAAACCAAACGGCGCTGGCGAAAATATGGCGCCGTAAACATTTTCTCTCATCCGGACTATACCGTCGGTATCGGAAATCAGCCGATTCAACCGCTTGCAGCGGCTCGCAGACTTTACTGCCGGTGGGGAATTTCACCCCGCCCCGAAAATATTTGTTGTTAGTATTATATGCCGCAGCGCGGCTGTTGTCAACAGCTTTTTAAAGAAAAAGCCAATCAGTCATAATAGTCTTCCATTGTAACGTCTTCCTTGTCAACTGCGCTTGCATATTTTTCTTGGTAATAATTTTCACCGCTGCAATCAAAGCTTGAATCTGCATGCACGTTAATTACCGTGCAGCCCCTTTGCAGGCCGTATTTCATTATTCCGGAATATGCAAGGTAATCAACGGTATAACTGTATGTAAGCCGTATTCCTTTATATTCAAGCGAAAAGTTGTTAAGGTGGTCATGTCCGCAGAAAAAGCCCTGTGTTGAGCCCAGCTCAAGCGCAGCGTCAAACAGCCCGTAATTTTCTTCGCTGCTGTACACCACCACGTCCTGTTCGCCCGCTTTCCCGTAAATATATTGCACGTTTTCGGTGTCTTCATAGCCGTTGTCTGCATATTCATACCATGCCTCTCTGTATTCCTGAAGCGGCATGTGCAAAAAGACAAGCGACATCGGCGTTTTGCCGCCGTTTTCGGCAGTAAGAGCCGCAATTTGCTCTTTATACCATTCCACCTGGTTTTCGTGCACACAGTCATATTTCCACAGCACGCCCAGCACGTCACCGCCAATATATGAATGAGAGTCCAGCATAATAAGGCTCTGCGTAATTTCGCCGCTGCTGTTTTTAACGTTTATAACGTAATTCCCAACGCCGTCTACCTCTTCGCTGCCTGACTGAAAAAGGCAGTGCGGGTAATCGGCGCTTTCATATATTTCCGCAATGTCTTCGCGCGTAAAATATGAATAAGCTTCCGTGTCATGGTTTCCAAAGGCAAGACACCAGTAAACGCCCAGCTGTTCCATTAAATCTGCAAACATAACGGCGGCGTTTTTGTTGTTTAAGGTGCCCGCCTGAAACGGCACGGGGTATGCAATGTCGCCCGTCACCACAACCAAGTCCGGCTTTTCCTCTGCTATCATTGCGGCAACCGCATTTATTGCAAGCTGGTCTTTTTTAATGCATAAAAAGCCCGCGCCGATATGCACGTCTGACAGCTGCAAAATTTTAAAGTCCCCATCTGTTACGAAAGTGTAATAGCCGCCGTCGTCCGTAAACGGCTCAAGCTGTTCGTCATATGACACGGCGTCAAGACTTGATATGAAATTTTCGTTTGATTTTATACCTATATAGCTTACTGCCGCCGCAGCGCAGCACAGCACGGCAACGGCGCCTATTATAATTGCCAATGCAATTAACAGCCTTTTTAGCACAGCCCTTGCCCGTTTCTTTTTTTTTGCCTCTTTTCCGCCCATTAAATTACCCTTACCCCCTCTGAAAAATCAATGTCAGCCGTTTACCAGCGCCCTTGCCTGAGCCCACAGTGTTTTCAGCGCCGAAGCTGTTATAGCCGCGCCTATTATTATTGCAAAAACCCCGTCTGCCGCAAACTGCACTCTGCCCACAAGCACAAAGCCCGCCAGCGCAGTCAGCGTAACCGCACAGTCAAGAAAGCTGTCAAGAATAAACACCTTAAACACTGCCGACTGCCGCCTTTTGTTTATAAGCACATAGCAAAGCCCCATGGCAAGCTTTATAACGGCCGTTGCGCCAATCAGCACGGCATATTTTTGCGCATATGCCACCTGAGTCGGGTAAAGCAGCCTTTCTGCGCCGTTATATATAAAATAAACCCCGCCGGCAAACACAAAAATTCCAATAACAAAAGAGCAAAGCGCCTGAATTCGCGCGCCCCTTTTTTCGTCAAACCTTGCCATCAGCAAAAAACCAACCGCCGCCGCTAAGCACCCGGCGGCGTCGCCCAGGTTATTAATGCTGTCGCAATAAACGGTAAGCGAGCCGGAGCTTATGCCGACATACAGCTTTAAAAGAAAAAGGGCAAAATTAACTGCGCCGGCAAAAACAATTGTGCAAATTTCCACCCTTTTCATGCGCCGCCCCCTGCCGTGTAAAGATATATTCCAATTTTAACAAAAAAGCTGCTTAAAGTAAATATGTTTTTGTTAAAAATAAAGAAACGGTAAATAGTAAGCATATTTTTGCGCAGAATAGTATTATGCAGCAGAAAGCGGCGCGCCGCATTTTTTTGCCTTTGCTGCCCGGCAGGTCTTTCCGATGCCGCGCCTTAAAAAGCCGGTCTGTGCGAGCCCGGCTGCTTTTCTATATTGTTTACAAGGGGTGCCGAATATGGAATTTTTACAAATTGCAATCTTATCTTTGGTTTCGTTTGCAGTGCTTTTTTTGCTTTCAAAGCTTATGGGCTACCGCGCCATTTCAGAACTTTCCTTTTTTGACTATGTGGTTGCCGTAACGATAGGCTCAATCGCTGCCGAAATGTCAACCAATATTGACATTGAATGGTGGAAGGGCATTACCGCCATGTGCATTTATGCTTTTATAGACATAATTTTTTCGCTGCTGTCGCAAAAAAGCCGCGGCGCGCGCAGGCTGATTGCTGGCACGCCCATAGTTTTGGTGTCAAAGGGAAAGGTAATTAAAAAAAGCCTGAAAAAAGCCCGCATTGAAATAGACGACTTAGTGTCTGCCGCCCGCATTGCAGGCTATTTCAACCTTGCAGACGTTGACTGGGCAATAATGGAAAACAACGGGCAAATAAGCTTTTTGCCGGTGCCGCTTAAGCGCCCGCTCAACCCCAAAGATTTCAATTTCGCGCCGCAGAGCGACGGCGTGCCGTCAAACGTGATTATGGACGGCAAGATTGTTGAAGACGAACTTACAAGGGCAGGCATAACAAAAAAGGAACTTATTCGCCAGGTGCGCCGCAGGGGGCACGAAGTGCAAGACGTGTTTTTTGCAAATATTGACTCAAATGGGGTATTGACAATTTTTGATAGGTGACATATAATGTTCATATGAACATTTGTTCATAGAAAGGACATAAAGCCTATGCCCCCTGTTCAATTTGACATCAGTGAAGAATTGATTTTTGATTTAGCCGACTTGTTCAAGGTTTTTTCAGATTCAACACGGCTTAAAATTCTGTGCGCCCTTTCGGGCAAAGAAATGAACGTAACAGAGCTTAGCGCCGCAGTGGGCGCAAGCCAAACGGCAGTTTCGCACCAGCTAAGCATTTTAAGGCAAAACCACCTTGCCAAATACCGCAGAGACGGCAAGCAAATGGTTTATTCGCTGGCAGACGAACATGTGCAAACTATTATAAGCTGCGGCATAGAACATATAGAGGAGTGAAAGACATGAAAGAAAAACACAACAAAGGCGCAGACTGCTGCGCACACGAACACCATGAGCACCACGAACACCACCACGGCCATGACGGCTGCGGCTGCGGGCATAACCATGAAGAGGTTGTTGACAAAAAAGAGTTTCTTTTTAAAATAATATCGGCGCTGGCGCTGTTTGCCGCGGGTTACATAATAAGCGAATTTACCGCGCTGCCATATGTCGGCACGGCATGTTTTGCTCTTTCCTATATTATAGTGGGCTTTAGCATAGTTCGCGAAGCTATAGAGGGCGTTATGCACGGCAATGTGTTCAATGAAAACTTTCTTATGTCCATAGCGTCTCTCGGCGCGTTTGCAATAGGCGAATATTCAGAGGGCTGTGCCGTTGTGCTGCTTTACACAATAGGCGAATATCTGCAAAGCAAAGCCGTGGGCAAAAGCAGAAAGTCAATTGTTGACATGCTTGAGGGCAAAAAGTCAGAAGTAACGGTTATAAGAAACGGCGAAAATGTCCAGCTGCCGCCGGAAGATGTTGCGCCGGGCGAGCAATTTATTGTAAAGCCCGGGCAGAAAATTGAGCTTGACGGCATAATTATAAACGGCAGCTCGGAAATAGACATGTCTGCCCTTACCGGCGAAAGCATTCCGGTTTCCGCCTCTGCGGGAGACGAAGTGCTTTCAGGCTCTGTGTGCTGCGACGGCATGTTGGTAATAAAAGCCGAAAAGCCATACAGCGAATCCACCGTTGCCAGAATACTTGACATGATTGAAGACGCAAACGAAAAGAAAAGCCGCACCGAAAAGTTTATCAGCCGCTTTGCGCGCGTTTACACGCCGATTGTTTGCCTTATTGCTCTTTTAATAATACTTGTTCCGCCGCTCTTTTTTGGCGGCGAATGGAAAGAGTGGATTTACCGCGGGCTTTCTGCGCTGGTTGTTTCCTGCCCCTGCGCCATTGTCATTTCGGTGCCGCTGGGCTTTTTCGGCGGGCTGGGCGCATGCTCAAAGCAGGGCATACTTATTAAAGGCAGCAACTATCTTGAAATGCTTGCAAAATGTAATGTCGCCGTGTTTGACAAAACGGGCACAATTACAAGCGGCAAGTTTGAATATGTCAACTGCGAATGCGTTCACTGCCATTGCGAAAACACTGCCGAACACCGCGAGCTGCTGGGGTTAATTGCGGCGTGCGAAAAATATTCAAACCACCCGCTTGCAAAGTCAGTCAGCCTTGCTTTCGGGCAGTTTGCAGAAAAATATAGCGTAACCGGCTCTGAAGATTTTTCCGGCATGGGCGTTTCGGCTGTGATAGACGGCAAAACTTACTTTGCGGGCAACGAAAAGCTTATGGCGCATATCGGCGTTGATTTTAAGGAAACAGAGCTTGTCGGCACGGCAATTTACCTTGCAAGCCAAGATGAATTTCTGGGCGACATTGTGTTTGCAGATTCCATTAAAGAAGACAGCAAAGACGCAATAGCCATGCTGAAAAAAGCCGGGGTCAGACACACGGCCATGCTGACCGGCGACAAGAAAGAAATAGCGGCAGATGTGGCAGCAAAGGCCGGCATAGACAAATATTATGCAAAGCTGCTGCCGGGCGACAAGGTTGAAAAGCTAAGGGAAATTAAGCAGGGCGAAGGCGGGCTTGTTTTGTATGTTGGGGACGGCATAAACGACGCCCCCGTGCTTGCCGAAGCTGATTTGGGCATAGCCATGGGCGACATTGGCTCAGACATAGCCATTGAAGCGGCAGATATAGTTGTAATGGGCGGGGCGCTTTCAAAAATTCCCGCAGGGCGCGGGCTGGCAAAGCGCACCATGCGCATTGTAAATGAAAACATAATTTTCAGCATTGCGGTAAAGGCGGCAATTATTATAGGCTGCGCAACGGGCATATTTGATGAAAACGCAATGTGGCTTGCCGTTTTCGGCGACGTGGGCGTTTGCCTTATAGCCGTTGCCAATTCGCTCAGAACAATGCTTGCAGGTATTCGCATAAAAAAAGCAAACCGCGAAACTGACTTTGCGCATTTAAGCAATTGCAAACGAACAGAAAAGTCTTGATTTAGTGAATTTCCCTAAACGCCACACCAATTGTGAATTATTATTGAAATTTTGTGCATAAAAATAAAAATTATTGTTTACAAACAAAAAAACATATGGTAGAATAACAAAGCAAAAACAACTTGAGAAGCCGCGGCTTTAACCGGCGGGTGCATAGCCTGTGGGGCGCGCACCCTGCCGGCGGCGGGAATTCTGAATGCTGATGATTAAAAAATTGTAAGGCGCGGCCTTACGTGGCGGGACCGTTTCACCCCAAGCTATTATATTTAAAACCTTTTGGCAATAAAAGGTTTCATTTTTTTCTTTTAGCTGCGAAAAATGTAGAATTTTGTTGAAAATCTTTTAAATATGTGCATTAATAAAGCAGCTTGCCGGGTTTCATTAATCGGCAGGCGCTGCAAATTGCGCCCTGTCACCGGCGGCATTTCGCCAAGTTATTTTTACAATAACGGGCAAGCCCTTATTGAAAAATCAAAAATTCATTAAATGTTAAAAAATTAAAACAATTATGGAAGCGTTAATTAACTTATACTTTACATTCGTATTGTATTCTTTCTGTAATTTGGGAACAGGATGGAGATTACTTATGAAAACTTATGTCGAAATTATCAGAGAACTTCGTGTGGTAAACAACAAAAGCCAGCAGCAGGTTGCCGAATATCTTGGCACCACGCAGCAGGTTTATTCAAGGTATGAACGCGGCGTAAACGAACTGCCGATTCACCACCTTATTGCTCTGTGCAAGCTTTACAATGTAAGCGCAGACACTATTTTAGGGCTGTAAGCATAGTTTAATTTGCAGCCGCGCGGCGTTTAGCGGGGCGGTTGCCGTTTTTTCACACAGCGGTTTTCAAAAATAAATTCAGCTTTTCGGGGCTGAATTTATTTTTTTTCATTAATTCCGGCGCGGTGATTGTTTACATTTTATTATTGATTTGTTCAATGAAATAGAGTATAGTAAAATAAGAGCGCTTTGTAAAAAACAAATGCCGCGGTTTCCAGCTGAAAACGGGCATTTCCTTATTTTGCGAAAGGGGTGAAATTAATGAAACGCGCAGCGAAAAAAATGTCTGCCTTGGTTGCGGTTTTATTAATTGCGGCCTTTACGCTTTGCGCACTTTTTATTGCAGCTGAATCTGCACATGACTGCTGCGGCTCAAAATGCAGCATTTGCACAAGCATTGAAAGCTGCCTTAACGTTTTAACGGCGCAAAGCTTTAAAGCTCTAAGCTGCGCCGCTGCGCAGCTTGCCCGGTTTGCAGCCGTGCTTGTTTTGGGCACGGTTATTTGCCGTGTTTTTGCAACGTCTCTTGTAACTTTAAAAATAAAGCTTTCCTATTAGCGCGCCTGCCCGCAGCGCTGCCGGGCGCAAATTTTGCAAAACGGCGAAACGGCAGCTTTTGCCGCCGCGCCAATTGCAACGCATGCATTTTGCCTTGCTGCGCCCATAATGCCGCGCCGGGTGTTTTTTACGCATATATTTAAGGGGAGCTTTTTAATTATGTCTAAATTTAAAAAAACTAAAAATAAAAACAAACAAATAAAAATAATATCGGCAATTTTCGCGTCAATACTTATATGCATGCCGCTGCTGAGCGCCTGTTCTGCCGGGGTGCAGGAAACACAGGGCAGGCTCAGCGTGGTTTGCACCATTTTTCCGCAATATGATTGGGTGAGTCAAATAACAGCCGGGGCAGACGTTGAAATAGAGCTGCTGCTTGACAGCGGCGTTGATTTGCACAGCTATCAGCCCACGGCAGAGGACATTGTCGCCATTTCAAACAGCGATTTGTTCATTTATGTCGGCGGCGAGTCTGACGAATGGGTAGACGAAGCCATGCAAAGCATATCAAGCGGCGGCATAACGGCCGTAAATTTGCTTGATGTGCTGGGCTCGCAGGCTAAAGAGGAAGAAACGGTAGAGGGCATGGAAAGCACCGAAGACGCAGATGAAGACGGCGAAGAGGCGGAATATGACGAACATGTCTGGCTGTCGCTTAAAAACGCGCAGAGCTTTTGCAGCTATATAGCGCAGCAGCTTATAGAGCTTGACCCTGAAAACGCCGACTTATATGAACAAAATGCTGGCGCCTATATAGCAGAGCTCAGCGAGCTTGACGGGGAATATGAGCAGGCAGTCGGCACCGCAGAACGCGACACGCTGCTTTTTTGCGACCGCTTTCCGTTTCGCTATCTTACAGACGACTATTCGCTGAATTACTATGCGGCGTTTTCGGGCTGCTCTGCCGAAACCGAAGCCAGTTTTGAAACCATAAGCTTTCTTGCAGGCAAGGTGGACGAGCTTGGGCTTTCTTCAGTAATAATTTTAGACGGCTCAGACGGCAGCATTGCAAAAACCGTAATAGAAAACACACAGTCCGGCGGCGTGCGGATTTTAAGCCTTAATTCAATGCAGTCAATCACCGCGTCAGATGTGGCAGACGGCGCGTCATATCTTGACATTATGCGCGAAAATCTTGAAGTGCTGGCTACAGCTCTTAACTGAGGGGGGCGAACACAATGGAATTAATCAAATGCCAAGACCTGACTCTCGGCTATGATTCAAGCACAGTGCTTTCGGGCCTTTCATTTACAGTAAACGAAGGTGACTATTTGTGCATTTTGGGCGAAAACGGCTCCGGCAAAAGCACGCTTATAAAAACCGTGCTGGGGCTTCTTTCACCGCTTGGCGGCAGCATAATGTTCGGCGAAGCGCTCAAAAAAAATGAAATAGGCTATCTGCCGCAGCAAACCGAAATTCAGCGCGATTTCCCCGCAAGCGTTAACGAAATTGTGCTTTCCGGCTGCAAATGCGCCCTGTTTTACACAAAGGAAAACAAGAGGGAAGCCCTGGAAAACATGGAAAAAGCCGGCATTTCAGACCTGAAAAGCAGGTGCTACCGCGAACTGTCCGGCGGGCAGCAGCAAAGAGTGCTGCTGGCAAGGGCTCTTTGCGCAACAAAAAAGCTGTTGCTGCTTGACGAGCCTGTAACGGGGCTTGACCCCGGCGCTGCCGAACGCATGTATTCGGTTATTGACCGGCTGCATAAAGGCGGCATTACTGTTATTATGATTTCGCATGACACGCCGGGCGCGCTCAAATATGCAAGCCATATATTATATATAGGAAAAGAAATATTTTTCGGCACAAAGCAGGAATTTACGGCAAAAGGGGGTTGCGCTTAATGGCAGCGGTTTTTGAAAAGCTTTCGCTTTATTTTGAATATTCATTTGTGCGCTATGCGCTTATAACCGGCGTGCTTATTGCGCTTTGTTCGTCTTTAATGGGCGTTACCCTTGTGCTTAAAAGGTTTTCTTTTATCGGAGACGGACTTTCGCACGTTGCTTTCGGCGCCATGGCAATAGCGGCCATTTTAAACATTTCAAACGACATGCTCATTATTATGCCGGTAACAATAATCTGCGCCGTGCTTTTGCTTATGGGCGGCAGAAACAGAAAAATAAAGGGCGACGCCGCTGTTGCAATGATTTCAGTCGGCTCGCTTGCAATAGGCTATCTTGTTTTAAATATATTTTCCACATCGTCTAACCTTTCGGGAGACGTGTGTTCAACTCTTTTCGGCTCAACGTCTATTTTAACCCTGAGCTCGGCAGAGGTGTGGCTGTCTGTGGCGCTGTCAGCCGTGGTGGTTATATTGTTTATATTGTTTTATAACAAAATTTTCGCCGTAACGTTTGATGAAAGCTTCGCCGTGGCCACCGGCACAAGGGCGGCGGCTTATAACCTGCTGATTTCGGTTATTATTGCCGTTATAATAGTGCTCGCAATGAATCTGGTGGGCTCTTTGCTTATATCTGCGCTGGTAATTTTCCCTGCGCTGTCTTCCATGCGGGTGTTTAAAAGCTTTAAGGCGGTTACAATATCGTCTGCTGTTTTTTCGGTTGTCTGTGCCGTTTTGGGCATATTGGTTTCCATTTTGGCGGGCACGCCCGTTGGCTCAACAATTGTTGCAATAGACATTGTGGGCTTTTTGGTGTTTTTCGCTGTGGGCGTGGCAACAAAAAGGGTTAAAGGTGCATAAGGCTTTTGAAAAAAGTCACAATTAAGCGCCGCCGGCTTTATTGCAAAACGGCGGGCACGCCGCCATGCAGCGCACGGCGCTTTTATAAAATTTCAGGGGGTAAAAACATGAAGCTAAAGAAAATTTTAAGCATATTTGCCGCAACCTTGCTGACCTGTTCGCTGCTTTGCGCCTGTTCGCAAGGCGATTTTGAAAGCGCCGGCTCGGCAGCAGATTCCACTGCGGCTGAAACAACAACGGCTGAAACAACCGCAGCTGAAACCACCACAGCAGAAGCTACCACGGCAGAAGCTACCACAGCTGAAATCACCGCGGCAGAAGCTGCCACAGCTGAAACCACCGCCGCTGCTGCAAGCACAGCAACTGTTGACGTTGACCTGACTTCGCTTAGCAGCACCATGGTTTATTCGGAAGTCTATAACATGATGATTTCGCCCGAAGATTATATCGGCAAAATTGTTAAAATGTGCGGCTCCTTTGCCATTTATGAAGATGAAAGCACGGGCAAAATATATTATGCCTGCGTTATTGCAGACGCCACCGCCTGCTGTTCACAGGGCATTGAATTTGTGCTGGAAGGCGACTATTCATACCCGGCAGATTACCCGGAGCTTGGCGATGAAATCACCGTTACCGGCGAATTTGAAACATATGAAGAGGGCGGCATAACCTATTGCCAGCTTTCAGGCGCCGCAATGGAAGCTTAGCCGTAATATACCCACACCGCCCCAAGCGGCGGGGCAGTTTAAACACAACAAAAAAGCCGGTGCAGCTGCACCGGCTTTCATGCTTTTTTAGTTGTTTATAAGTTTGTCTTCCTCATTATTCCAGCTGTAAAGCTTGCGCACTTCCGCACCCACTGCTTCAGATGGGTGTTCAGCCGCTTTCTTGCGCATTGCCTTGAAATGCACCTGGCGGCCGGCCGGGCTCATGTCAAGCAGAAATTCCTTTGCAAATGTGCCGTCTTGAATGTCTGAAAGAATTTTTTTCATTGTTTTCTTGGTTTCTTCGGTAATGAGCTTGGGGCCCGTTACATAGTCGCCGTATTCGGCGGTGTTTGAAATTGAATATCTCATTCCGGCAAAGCCTGACTGGTAAATTAAATCAACAATCAGCTTCATTTCGTGAATGCATTCAAAATATGCGTTTCTGGGGTCATAGCCCGCTTCGCAAAGCGTTTCAAAACCGGCCTGCATAAGCGCGCACACGCCGCCGCACAGCACTGCCTGTTCGCCGAAAAGGTCTGTTTCAGTTTCAGTTCTGAACGTGGTTTCAAGCACGCCGGCCCTTGCGCCGCCGATTCCCAGCGCATATGCAAGCGCAATGTCAAGCGCGTGGCCGGAAGCGTCTTGCTCAACCGCAACAAGGCACGGAACGCCCTTGCCCGCCTGGTATTCTGAACGAACGGTGTGGCCGGGGCCCTTGGGCGCTATCATTGTAACGTCAACAAACTTGGGCGGCTTTATTGTGCCGAAATGAATATTAAAGCCGTGGGCGAACATAAGCATGTTGCCCTCTTCAAGGTTTGGCTCTATTTCGCTTTTATAAACATCTGCCTGAAGTTCGTCGTTAATAAGCACCATTATAATGTCTGCTTTTTTTGCAGCTTCGGCAGTTGTGTAAACTTCAAAGCCCTGGGCCTTTGCCTTGGCAGCGGACTTGCTGCCTTCATATAAACCGATAATTACATTGCAGCCTGATTCTTTCAGGTTAAGCGCATGCGCATGCCCCTGCGAGCCATAGCCGATAACGGCTATTGTTTTGCCGTTCAGAAAATCAAGATTGCAATCTGACTGATAATAAATTTTTGCCATAAATCATTCCTCCTGAATTATTATTCCAAGTAAATATTATATTACTTTATATTCCTTTCGTCAAGGACTTTTCAAAGGGAATTTCATTCAACAACTTATGAAAAAAATTATTCGGCTTGTAAAAAAACAGTTTTAATAGTATAATGAAAAAGATTAGAAAAATTTAACTAAATTTAAGGTTAATCGGTGATTATATGACTAAATCGTTAAAGCTGCTGTATTATTTTGACTCGCTTTCGGTTTATGACTTTTCAAAAGACGGGGTCATGGCTGCGCTCAGGGAAATGCTTTGCTGCACCGGCAGCGCAGACATAATTGCAAAAACGGCGCGTTTCTTTTCAAAAGTTTCGGCAGTAAAATCGCTTGGCAAACACATTGCAGAGCTTGTGCTTCAAAACGACAATGTTTTTTCCAGGGCAGCCGCGCAGGGCAGGGAAAGCGAGCTTGGCGCCCAGGTGCTGCTTGCAGTCAGCCATGACCTTGCGCAGCTGGAAGAAATAAGCAGCGTTTCAATTGAAGACATTATTGCATCTGTTGAAGATAAAGATGTGCGCGCAGTGCTGCGCTCTATGCCGGCATGGGCAGTCGGCGGCAAGGAATTCCCGTTTTCCGCCCGCGGCAGCGAACGGCTGCATGCGCTTGCGGCGTTTCACAAAGAACACGGCTTTGGCATTTTTGTCAGGCACAATGCGTTCAGCTTTAAGGGCGGGCAGCTTATTCCCATAACTTCAACAGACCCCGTGCGGCTTACAGACCTTAAAAATTATGACGCAGAGCGTGAAAAGGTTTTGCTTAACACGCAGCATTTTCTGAAAGGCCTGCCTGCCAACAATGTGCTGCTTTACGGCGACCGCGGCACGGGCAAAAGTTCCACAGTTCACGCGCTGCTAAACGAATTTGCGCCGGCCGGGCTCAGAATGGTTGAAATTTCCAAGGCGGAAATCCCAAACATGGCGCGCCTTGGCGCCCAAATTGCAGGCAACCCAATGAAGTTCATTGTTTTTATAGACGACCTGAGCTTTGATTCGCGCGACGATTCGTTTGGCGAACTAAAGGCTGTGCTGGAAGGCAGTCTGTCCGGGCGCGGCAGCAATATGCTGATATACGCCACGTCAAACAGGCGGCATTTGATAAAAGAAAACTTTACAGACCGTGAAAACGAAGTAAACAGAAACGATGTTTTGCAGGAACAGCTAAGCCTGTCAGACCGTTTCGGGCTGGTAATTACATTTATAAACCCTGACAAAAAGGGCTATCTTGACATAGTTGAAAAAATAGCGGCAGACAGGGGCCTGAATGTTGACAAAGAAAAGCTTTTTGCCGCAGCAGAGCGCTGGGCCGCAAGAAAAGGCGGGCGCTCGCCGCGGTGCGCAAAGCAATTTGTAGATTACACAGAAAGTGCCGAAAAAAGCAAAACGGCATGGTAAAGGCCGGAATATGTGTTAAATAAAATAAGGAGAACAAATTATGCCACAAACTGAAAACAAAATTTTAATTGTAGACGACGATGTGAACATCAGCGAACTGCTTGCCCTTTATCTTGAAAAAGAGGGCTTTACGGCATTCGTTGCAAACGACGGGCAGGCGGCAGTTGAAATGTTTAAGCTCAAGTCGCCTGATTTGGTGCTGCTGGACATAATGCTGCCTAAGATGGACGGCAGCCAGGTTTGCCGCGAAATTCGCAAAACTTCCGGCGTGCCTATTATAATGATAAGCGCAAAAAGCGAAACCTTTGACAAGGTGCTTGGGCTTGAGCTTGGGGCAGACGACTATATAACCAAGCCGTTTGACGCGAAAGAGGTAATAGCCAGAATCAAAGCTGTGCTGCGCAGGACAAAGTCGGGCGCGGCTGGGGACGATGTGCAGAAAGAAACCGTTATTTTTGACAAGCTTGAAATAAACATTGTTAATTATGAGCTGAAAATAGACGGCGTTGTGGTTGACACCCCGCCTAAAGAGCTTGAACTTATATATCATTTCGCGTCAAACCCCAACAAGGTGTTTACAAGAGACCAGCTGCTTGACCAAGTATGGGGATTTAATTACTATGGCGACTCGCGCACGGTTGACGTGCATGTAAAGCGCCTGCGTGAAAAGCTTGAGGGCGTTTCAGACAAATGGGCGCTTAAAACAGTTTGGGGCGTGGGTTATAAATTTGAAACCAGGTAACAATATGGGCGTTTCAAAAAACAAGGCAGGCCCCCGGCGTGCCCATAAAAACAGCCTGTTCACCAGATATTTAGTGCTGTTTGCGGCGCTGCTGTTCATAGTAATGGCTATTTTAGGCACCGCGCTTATCGTGATTTTAAACAGCTATTACATGTCTTCCACCAAACAGCAGCTGCAAAACAGCGTGGCTGCCATAGCAGACTCTGTTGAAGACACGCTTATTGTGCAAGATATGAACAGCACTTACAGCGTTGAAAAGGAAATGGTGTGCAAGACTCTTGCCACAATTTCACAGTCAAGCGAAACAGATGTTTTTGTCTGCGATGTTGAGGGAAATATAATTCTTTGCAAGGAACGCGCCGAAGCTTCGCGCACATCAGGCGGCTTTTCACAGTGCTCTGTGCATGACGGCTTTGAAATAAAAAGCAACCTGCTTTCCAGTGTTTACCAAAACGGTGAAACGGTGCAAAAGGTGCACCTTATGGGGCAGAAATATTTGGCTGTGGGCAAAGTCATTTATTCTGACGGTGAAATAATAGGCACTGTGTTTGCACTGGCAGACGCCGGCGCGCCGTCGTTTATGCTTGTGTTTTTAAGAATTTTTCTGCTTTCTGCTTTTTTCTGCCTTGTTATCGGCTATATTTGTATATACTATTTAACAAAGAAAATGGTAACGCCCCTAAGGCAAATGAGCCATGCCGCAAAATGCTTTGCAACCGGAGACTTTTCTTACAGAATTAAAACAGAGGGCTTTGACGAAATTGCCGAACTCGGCAAGGCGTTTAACAACATGGCGTCGTCGCTTGACGCCATTGAAAGCTCGCGGCGCGGCTTTATTTCAAACGTTTCGCACGAACTGAAAACGCCCATGACTTCCATAGCCGGGTTTATTGACGGCATTCTTGACGGCACAATTCCGCAGGAAAAGCAAAAATATTACCTTGGCATTGTCAGCTCGGAAGTGCGCCGCCTGTCACGGCTGGTGGTGTCAATGCTTAACATGAGCAAAATTGAAAGCGGCGACGTGGTTATGCGCCCGGGGAGCTTTGACATATGCGAAAAAATAGTTGCAATTTTGCTTACCTTTGAACAGAAAATTGAAGAAAAGAACATTGAAATAAAGGGGCTTGACGAACTGGGGCAATGCTATATAGCCGCAGATTCAGACATGATATATCAGGCCATATATAACTTGGTTGACAACGCCGTCAAATTCACCCCTGACGGCGGGTGCATAGAAGTTCTGCTGCAAGAAACCGCCGCCGATGTAAGCATAAGCATAAAAAACAGCGGCAGGGGCATTGAGCAAAAGGAACTTTCAAAAATTTTTGAACGCTTTTATAAGGTTGACAAAAGCCGAAGCCTTGATTCAAACGGCGCCGGATTGGGGCTTTATATAGTCAAGCTTATAATTGAATTGCACGGCGGAAACATTCGTGCTGAAAGCGACGGCGAGAGCTACACATGCTTTAGCATTTGCCTGCCGCGGCAATACAAATCTGTATATAAAAAGGAGAAATCTACCAATGAGTGAATTTGAAAAAGACAAAGATATGAACTCCACAGAAAATGAAAACACAGCCCCCGCAGGGGCCGAAGAGAGCAGCAAACAGCAAAATGCGGCAGCAGAAAATTCCGCCGCTCAGGACACTGCGGCAGACAGCGGCGCACAAGCTTCCGCTGCGCAAGAAAACACCGGCGCGGCAGACGCAACAGAAGCCAACACAACATACCATTATTCATACAAAAGCAATTCGTCGCAGGCAAATGCCGGCCAAAACGAACAGGCGGCTTATCAAAACGCGCAGCCAAACGGCGGGCAGCACGGGGCGCCGAATTACGGCTACACCCAGCCAAACGGCGGGCAATACGGCGGTTACGGCGCACCTAATTACGGCTATGGCGCCGGGCAGTATAACCCATATGGCAATTATTATGCGCCGCCTTACGGCGCAGCGCCCGGCGGTTACCAAAACACGCAATATTCCGCGCCTGACGCGCAGCCAAACCGGCAAAAGCCCGAAAATGAACATGGCAAAAAGAAACCGAAAGACAAGAAAGAACGCCCGAAAATCAAAAATAAAACCGTTAAAGTCATTGCCATTGTGCTTGCGTGCTGCATAGTTATTGCCGGCATAGGCATAGGCGTGGCAGTTACACAAAGCAGCACATCAAACAGCAACGGCAGCGAAAACACAACAAACAGCTCTGCCCAGGTTGAAACACAAGACCAGGCAGATGTTGCCACTGTTGAAGACGACGGCTCATATACGGTTGCCGGCGTTGCGGAAAAATGCATGGATTCATGCGTCGGCATAACAATTTACACCACAAGCAGCAGCTCTGTTTACAGCTATGGCAGCGACTATTCAAGCGACAGCAGCACACAGCAGGCTTCAGGTGCGGGCTCAGGCATATTAATGCTTGAAGACAACGGCCTGACATATGTGCTTACCTGCGCGCACCTTATGAGCAGCGGCGGCAGCTTTGTTGTCACGTTAAACGACGGCAGCGAATATGACGCCACGGCGGTTGGCTATGACAGCCAGACAGACATAGGCGTGCTGTCAATTGAAGCAACAGGGCTTTCAATAGCCGAATTTGCAGATTCAAGCACCTGCGTAGTCGGCGAACAGGTTGTTGCAATCGGCTGCCCGGGCGGGCTTGAATTTATGAACAGCGTAACAAGCGGCTACATTTCGGCGCTTGACAGGCCGGTTTCTTCAAGCATTGGCTATGACAACGAATGCATTCAGACAGACGCTGCAATCAACCCCGGCAACAGCGGCTGCGCGTTGTTTAACATGCAGGGGCAGGTAATAGGCGTGGTTTCGTCAAAAATAGCTTCCACCAGCTATGAGGGCATGGGCTTCGCCGTGCCCAGCAACACCGCCGTTTCAACGGCAAACAGCCTTATCAAAGTGGGCTATGTTGAAGGGCGGGCAAAAATAGGAATCACCTACACAAGCCTTTCAAACTATTCAAACGCCAGCGCCATTCTGTCAGCGCTTGAGCAATATGGGTTTGAAGACGCTTCAAGCGCACTGGTAATAAACGAAATTTCAAGCGATTCAGACCTTGCAAATAAAGATGTTCAGCAATATGACATGATAGTTGCCGTAAACGGCGAAGTGCTTTCGTCAACAGACGTTTTAACGTCTGTGCTTGCGGCATGCTCTCCAGGCGACACCATAACGCTGACTCTTGCCCGAATTGAAAACAACACTATCAGCGCTTTTGAGGTTGAATGCGAACTTATTGAATCAAAAGGTTAAACACAAACAGCAAAAAGACAAAGCTTTTCATTTTTGTTCTTGCTGCAATAAAACTCCTTTAGGCGGCGCCTGCGCACAAGTTGCGTGGGCGCCGCCGCTTTTTGCAAAAAAGTTGCGGCAGCTCCGGCTGCCGTTTTACACGGAATTTTTTCAAAGAAAGGGCGCAAAAATGCAGCGGCGCCTTGCTTTTCGCCGGGGGGCGCACCGCGGCACACGGCAAAAATGCCAAGATTTTTACTTCTTAAGCCCGTTTTGACATTGACAAAGCAAAAAATTAGAATTATAATAATTCTAAAATCCAGCGATAAACTAAAGGCAAGATGTCCCCGCCTTTGCAGGCGAGCTCCGCTTACCTTGTTCGGCGTGGGCGCCGCTTTCCGCCGAAATGCTCAATAACTGCATGGCATGTTATTGAAATAAAACTTCAGGTGGAGGGTTAAACGGTGGATAATAAAAAGGTCATACTTGAACTTGTATTGCGCTCAAGCAACCACCCCACGGCAGACGACATTTACCAGCAATTAAGAAGTTCCGGCAAAAAAATAACGCTGGCCACAGTCTATAATAATTTGCACGCTCTGTGCAAAGAGGGCAAAATACGCTGCGTTTCTTTTGACGAAAAGTTTGAGCGGTATGACAAGCCATATCGCCATGACCATTTGGTGTGCCGCTGCTGCGGAAAAATCAGCGATATATCGCTTGACGATATTACAGACATGCTTTCAGAGCAGTGCGGCGTCAGGCTGGAATCTTATGATTTGAAAATGTTTTACCGCTGCGCAGACTGCCGAAAAAAGGCAGCTGACGAATAGCTGAGCCACAGACAGTGATTAATGCAGTTTTCAGCTGACGCACCGATTTTCGGTCAAGACCTTACTTAATTACAGCGTATACGGGCGCACAATACCCGTAAATATATATTTAAGGAGGCTTCAGCATGAGAAGCATTACGAAACTGGAACTGCAATATGCGCACCGCTTTTATGGGTTTCAGGGCGAAGCACAATATCTGCACGGACACACGGGAGTACTGACTATTGAGGTGGAAGACGACGTTATGTTAACACCCAGCGTCAATATGGTGTTCCCCTGTAATGAAATCCAAAAGACAGCATGGAATGTATTGAAAAATTTTGACCATGCGTTGATTCTGCGTGAAGATGACCCCCTTTTGGGCGCTGTTTTAGACGTTTATGAAAAACAGGGCATTCGCAACGGGGCGCCGTCAAACACTATGACAGGCCCCGCGTTTAAAACCGAACTTGCCACATCTTACCCGGAATGCCGTTTGGTTGTCACCAAAGAAACCATGACTGTTGAAGGCATGATTAAGATTGTTTATGATTTGCTCAAAGACAAACTCAACATTGCCAAGCTCACGTTTACAAGCGGTGTAAACGCAGCAACGCAGGAATATGAAGTTAACAGAAGCATTGAGCGCTGCCCGCTGTGCGGCATTGCCCTTGACGAAAACGGCGTGTGCCCGAAATGCGGCTACAAAAAATAAGCTGCGCACAAAATCAGGCACGGCGTTTGCTTACCGTTCTTTAATGTTTGCAAATTCAATTGAAATTGCCCCCAAGGCTGATTTAAGCTTTGGGGGCGATTTTTGCAGGCTGAAAGTTTCACAGTGTTGACTTTGGTTTCTTTTTGTGGTAACACACCATAAATCGGACGGCGTGCCGCGCACGCCCTGCAAGGCACACTTTTGTAGCCGGACGGACATTATGAGCCAGATAAGATTTACATCTTGTCCGGCTTTTGTTTTTTTGGAGGAAAGCAAATGAAAATTTATGAAGAATTAAAGGCCCGCGGATTAATAGCGCAGGTAACTGGCGAAGAAGACGTTCGCCGGCTTATTAATAACGGCGGCGCCAAGTTTTATATAGGCTTTGACCCCACAGCAGATTCTCTGCATGTAGGCCACTTTATGGCGCTGTGTCTCATGAAACGGTTACAGCTTGCCGGCAACAAGCCCGTGGTGCTGCTGGGCGGCGGCACCGGTTTTGTCGGCGACCCATCTGGCAGAACAGACATGCGCACAATTATGAGCGCTGAAACTATTCAGCACAACTGCGCCTGTTTTTTAAAGCAAATCAGTAAATTTATTGAATTCGGGCAAGATAAGGCACTTGTTGTCAACAATGCCGACTGGTTGCTTGATTTAAAATATATTGACCTGCTGCGGGACGTGGGGCGCGCATTTTTCAGTCAACAACATGCTGCGCGCCCGCTGTTATGAACAGCGAATGGAACGTGGGCTAAGTTTTTTTGAATTCAATTACATGATTATGCAGGCCTATGATTTTATGTATCTTAATGAAAATTATGGCTGCAATATGCAATTTGGCGGCGACGACCAGTGGAGCAACATGCCAACCACCGGGCTTTCTGTTTCTGATTTTAACAACGGCAAAGTCTCGGTTGTCGAACTCATGCTAAAGGCCAACATGGTTAAATCAAAGGGCGAAGGCAGGCGGCTTATTGAACAGGGCGGCGTGTCAGTCGGCGGGCACTGCTGTTTAACACTTGAAATGGCGGCGCTGTTAGTTTATAATATTTTAAAGGCGCCCAATGGCTGCGTAACCATTCATAAAGAATTTTCCCGCCGTTAAACATGGCAAGCGGCGGCGGACATTTCCCCTAAGTTATTGAAACCCTGCCCCGCAGCCATGCTGCTGTAATTAACGGAAAATATTTTTTGTTTGAAAGGACATGCAAAATGGAAAAAATACTTGTGCTTGATTTCGGAGGGCAATATAACCAGCTTATTGCGCGCCGCGTCAGAGACCATAATGTTTATGCGGAAATCCTGCCATACACCACACCGCTGCAAACAATAAAGGCAAACAACTATAGCGGCATTATTTTTACAGGCGGGCCAAATTCCGTTTATGACATGTCGTCGCCGCATTACAGTGCCGAAATTTTAAATTTGGGCATTCCGGTTTTGGGAATTTGCTATGGCTGCCAGCTTATTGCATATATGTGCGGCGGGCGTGTTGACACTGCACCTGTCAGTGAATATGGCAAAATTGAATTTTCTGTTTCTAAAGATTCAAAGCTGTTTAAGGGGGTGCCCCGGCAGTCTGTTGTGTGGATGAGCCACACAGACTTAATCAGCGCACCGCCGCAGGGCTTTGATGTCAGCGGCTTTACGTCTGACTGCCCTGTTGCCGCCATGGAAAACACAGCCAACAATATTTACGCAGTTCAATTTCACCCGGAAGTTACGCACACAGAGTGCGGCAGCCGCATACTTTATAACTTTCTATATGAAATCTGCCGCTGCAGCGGCGACTGGGTTATGGACAATTTTATTGACGCAACTGTAAAACAGCTCAAAGAGCAAATCGGCGGCAACAAGGTCATACTGGGCCTGTCCGGCGGGGTAGACAGTTCTGTGGCTGCGGCGCTGCTCTCTCGCGCAGTCGGTAAGCAGCTAACCTGTGTGTTTGTAGACCAGGGCTTAATGCGCAAAGACGAAGGTGACTTTGTTGAAAAAACATTTACTTCGCTTTTTGACATGAATTTTGTCAGGGTTAACTGCGCTGGCCATTTTTTGGAAAAGCTCACGGGCGTAACTGACCCGGAAGAAAAAAGAAAAATTATAGGCACTGAATTTTTCAATGTTTTCTGGGGTGAAATCAGGCGGCAGGGAGAGCTCGGCTATTTTGCGCAGGGCACAATTTACCCTGACTGCATTGAGTCCGGCAAGGGTGACGCGGCGGTAATAAAAACTCACCACAACCGTGTCAGCACGCCTAAAGATGTTGAATTTCTTGGCATTATAGAACCGCTGCAGCAGCTTTTTAAAGACGAGGTGCGCCGGGTGGGCGAAAAGCTTGGCATTCCTAAAGAGCTTGTGTGGCGCCAGCCGTTTCCCGGCCCGGGGCTCGGTGTCAGAATAATAGGTGAAATCACCGCTGAAAAAATAGAAATTTTGCAAAACGCAGACTTTGTGCTGCGTGATGAAATGGCGAAAAACGGCTATGAAAAAAATCTGGCGCAGTTTTTCTGCGTGCTGCCAGGAGTCAGCACCGTTGGCGTTATGGGCGACCACAGAACTTACGACCACCTTGTGGCAATCCGCGCAGTAACCACAGACGACTTCATGACTGCCGACTGGGCGAAAATTCCTTATGACATTTTGGCAAAGGTGTCAAACCGAATTACAAACGAAGTCGCCCACATCAACCGCGTCGTCTATGACATCACTTCAAAACCCCCCGCCACCGTAGAGTGGGAATAAGTTGAGATATCGAAGAAACCCAGTATTTATGCGGGTTTGCGGACTTTAAAGAGGTCTTTTGATAACAAATTGATAACAGTTGTACAAGAGCCATTATTCTTGTAATCCGGTGGCTTTAGGGTTAGAGAATGATTAACAGGCGGTTGTACAACAAAAAATCCATATTATTAAAAAAGCCATTAACTGTGGGTAGCAACTCATAGTTAATGGCTTTTTTCGTTTTATGATTTTCAAACTATTATTGAATTTTAAAGAGTGTTTTCCGACTAACTTTATACATTTTTGTCGAAAAACTGTGCAGTTTTGCATTTTTAGTTGACAAATAAGTAGGGCTGTTTATATTTAAGATTATATATCAAAGCATTTACTAAATCAAAAGGAGATAAAAATTATGGCTGATTATAAAATTGCTGTGGAAAAAGCATATGATCAATTAAATGATTCTGTAATTTTAGGATTAACTGGCAGAACCGGGTCCGGATGTTCTACTGCGGCGAAAATTCTTGAAAAACATAAATTTTCCGATTTGGATTTATCAACACCTAAAAAGAAAGATTTCTTAGATATTGAAGAAAGAAAAAATGCAATTGTTTATAAATATATGGAAACAGAATGGAAACCATTTACTACAATCGAAGTCAGCAGCGTTATTATGTCATTTGTTTTTGAACGTACTTTTAAAGAATTCAAATCTTTTTTGAATTCTTTGTGTGAAGGTAGCGAAGGGAAAAATTTTCATATTGCAGGGTATGACGAATTGATTGGTAAATTAAATGGGTTAGAATCTCTTTTTTCAAACAAAAAAATAAAAATTGATAGTCTTAATGATATCTCAGATAATAAGTTGGACGAATATTATGAATATTATGTAACACAGGTTAAGAAACAAAAGGCAATGTTTTTCAATCTGTTTAGTCAATTTTCTTGTTATGAAAGCGCTAAAAGTAATTTTGAAAAAAACAAGGAAAGAAAATCTCAACTATATACTTATTTGCTTCAGCTGTTTGGAAACAATATAAGAAGTTCAGGCAATCCGTTTGACAGCGATTTTAATAAAAAAAGTTTCAACGATGTAACAAAACGAGTTAGATATATTATTGAAGTTATTAAACAATATAACAAAGTAAATGGTAAAAAAACAAGAATTTGTATAGATGCAATCAGAAACCCATATGAAGCATATTATCTGCGTGATTTGTATAGAGAATTTTATTTAGTTTCGGTTAGCACTAATGATTCTGACAGAATAATAAGGTTGAAAAATTTTGACCAAGAGCAATTAGACTCGTTAGATAATATGGAATATCCAAATAATTTTGAAGATGGAAAAATTTTTTATCAGCAAAGCATTAAAGAGTGTTTGCAGATTTCTGATATACATTTATACAACCCCGGTTCCAGTGATGGCACATATGAATTATTAACAACAAATTTAGTTAGATATGTTGCGCTAATGTTGCACCCGGGATTAATTACACCAACTAATATCGAACGATGCATGCAAGTTGCTTTTAATGCAAAATTTAATTCTGGGTGTCTCTCCAGACAGGTTGGAGCTGTTATTACTGATGATAAATTTTATATTAAAGCTATTGGGTGGAACGAGGTTCCGCAAGGACAAATTTCATGCGGATTAAGATCTGTTGAAAATTACTTCTCTGATAGAGACGTTAATACATTTTCTAAATTCGAACTGGAAAATATGGGCTTTAAAAATGCTTTAAGGAATATAAAAGCAGGCTATCTGCACTTTGATAACATATATAATAAATACAACCTATCTTATTGTTTTAAAGACATTTATAATGCTATAAATAATGATAAAAATCAAGTTTATACAAGATCTTTACATGCTGAAGAAAATGCTTTTCTTCAAGTGTCGAAATTTGGCGGGCAAGGAATTAAAGGCGGCAAATTATTTGTAACCGCCAGCCCGTGTGAATTGTGCTCGAAAAAATCATATCAATTGGGAATTAAAGATATATACTATATTGACCCTTACCCGGGAATAGCGGCTTCTCATATATTGAAACTTGGGCAAAAAGACACAAATCCTAACCTGCATATTTTTTATGGTGCTGTTGGGAATGCCTATGTATCTTTATATATGCAGCGTTTTGCTGTTAAAGATGAATTACAATTACTTACGGGGATTGAGCCAAAAAAAGAGGCTATAAAGGAAAAGCATAATTACAAAAGAAATTATAAAGATAATGAATTCAAAAGCATTGCATTGGAGTTGGTTTTCAATAATCGTTCAGATGTTGATTTTTATCAAAAAGCAACCCTGATTCCAAAAGCCAAACCACTTACAAAAATAGAAAAAACATTAAATTGGACAGGAAGCCATTATGATAAAACCATTATTAACAATGATAATAAAACATATAGTATTAAAGAGGAAAATATATATGACGGAAAATATAACTTGTTGATAATCCTTAATGATGAATGCCCAATCAATAAAGAATTCAGTTATGATATAAAAACAATTGTAAATGATGAACAAAAAATTGTTAACCCATTATTAGCTCATCATGTTAAAGCAATTACAAAAGAACTTACGTTAATTGTAAAATTTAAAAAAACACAGTTTAGGAAAAAGCCTAGAAACACCAAACTTAATTTGTATGCTGATATGAATAATAATGTTTTATACTCTACGGAAGAGTTGGAGTTAGAATTAAGTAATGATGGCTTTTACTATATAAAAAAACAGATTGATAATCCTTGTTTGCTCTATACTTATGCAATTG
>JAJQIJ010000022.1 GCA_021199275.1 Clostridiales bacterium | reverse complement strand
ATTATCGGCTGGGCAAATTGCTGTATGAGGGCAAAGAGGTAAAACAAGACATATCTAAAGCAATTGACAACCTTAAGCAAGCTGCCGCAAAAGATAACATATATGCCGATTATTTGCTGGCTAAAATCTATTTAACCGAAAGCTCTGTGCGCGATATTGGCGCCGCCATAAATCATTTAAAGCGAACAGCCGAAACCGCGCAGCCAAAAGATAAGCAGCAGCGTACCATGCGCGGCTTTGCGCAATATCAGCTCGGCAAGCTCTACTATTTCGGCACGGACGGCATGGAAAAAAACGAACAGCTCGGCTTAGAATATTTAACCGCTGCCGCCGCTGCCGGAAATCAGTCTGCCGCTCAAATGCTGACAAGTATTCAGCAGCACCGGCAAACAGCGGCTGCCATGTGTTCGCTGAATTTAATGCAAAATGTCGCGAACTTAATTACAGAAAAAACTATGGCTGCCGGCATGCAATATAACCACGGGCAGTCTGACCGGCGCGAAATGTCTAAAATTATTGATAAGAAGCTCGCGCAAGGCTTAAAAACTGGTTAAAGAAAGGATTGATTATTATATGCAAGGTAATGTTGTGCCCTTGGTGGCAACTGCCGTAATTATGTTTTTACTGCTGGGCGGGTTTACGTTGTTTTCCCAGTGGTTTAATCTCAACCGCATTAAAGACAAAACCGTCGGCAACGGGCAGCACGGCACGGCACGCTGGGCAACGAAGCGTGAAATCGCTGATACATACAAGGCGGTGCCGTTTACGCCGGCGCTTTGGCGCAAAGGCAAAAATATGCCCAAAGAACAGGGCGTTATAGTGGGCTGCACCGGCACCAAAGATAATGTCACCGCGCTTGTTGACACGGCAGACGTGCATGCCCTTATGATTGCAGGCAGCGGCGCGGGTAAAACCACCTTTTGGCTTTACCCATGCCTTGAATATGCCATGGCAACCGGCACAAGCTTCCTGTCGACTGACACAAAGGGTGACGTTGTGCGCAATTACGGCACAATTGCCGCTAAGTATTATGACTATAACGTGTCTGTTATAGACCTGCGCAACCCGACTAAAAGCAACGGCAATAATTTGCTGCAGCTCGTCAATAAATACATGGATTCATATAAAGACACATGTGCCCTTGCCGATAAGGCAAAAGCGGAAAAATATGCAAAGACAATATCCAAAACAATTATTCTTATGGGCACGGACGCTTCCGCGTTCGGCCAAAACACGTTTTTTTACGACGCAGCAGAGGGGCTTATTACAGCAACAATTTTATTGGTTGCTGAATTTTGCGCCCCGGAGGAGCGACATATTGTAACGGTGTTTAAAATTATACAAGAGCTGCTCGCCCCTGCGCCGGACGGCAAAAATCAGTTCCAGCTGCTTATGGACAGGCTGCCCGCCGACCATAAAGCTAAATGGTTTTCAGCCGCTGCGCTCAATTCAAGCGCAAACAGCATGGCGAGTGTTATTACGACGGCGCTGTCAAGGCTCAATACTTTCCTTGACAGCGAAATGGAGCAAATCCTTTGCTTTGACCGACCGTTTGACGCGGAAATGTTTTGCCGCGAAAAATGCGCGTTATTCTTAATAATGCCGGAAGAAAACCCGAACACATATTTCCTTATTTCTTTATTAATTCAACAAATGTATCGCGAAATATTAACCGTTGCAGACGAACAGGGCGGAAAACTAAAAAAACGCTGTGTGTTCTATTGTGACGAATTCGGCACCTTGCCTAAGATAGAAAGCGCTGACATGATGTTTTCAGCTGCCCGTTCACGCGGGCTGCAAATAGTGCCTATTATACAATCATTCGCACAATTAGAAAAAAACTATGGCGACAAAGGCACAGAAATAATTGTTGATAACACGCAGGTTATTTTATGCGGCGGTTTTGCGCCTAACAGCTCGTCGGCTGATATAATATCAAAGGCTTTAGGCAGCCGCACAGCGCTAAGCGGCTCTGTTACGCGCGGGCGTGCCGACCCGTCTGAATCACTGCAAATGATTGGCCGCGAATTAATGACGGCAGAAGAGCTTAAATCTTTGCCGCAAGGCTCCTTTGTTGTACTCAAGACCGGTAAACACCCCATGCGCGTAAAGCTGCGCTTTTTTAGTAAATGGGGCATTAAGTTTGACGCTGTGCCTTACAGCGTGCCTGAACACGCTGACAGGCCAATTAATTATGGCAGCAAAGACAAATTGCAGGCTAAAATTTATGAAAAATACCCGCCGCCGACACGCGCCGCTGCGTTTTCAGCGCCCGGAAGCAGCAACAGCGGTATGTATCAAGTGCCGCCGCCCGACAGACCTATTCGCGGCATTAACAGCATGCATATGTGACGAGCTTGCAATACAAAAAGCCCCGGAATATTTTTATTCCGGGGATTTTGTTTTTTAAATTATGTGTTCTTTTATTAATTTATATTGTGCTAATTCAAGCCAACTTTCGCTGACATTTCTTTGGCCACCGAGCCAACTTGTCAAGAGCTTTTTGAAAAAATATTAATTTTGTTTTCATACAATTATATATAGTTATGCAGCTGAAATACAAAAATAGCTTGTTGCCAATTTGTTGCCAATTTTAAGATATTTTAAATGGTTTTAAAAATGCTTTAAAAATTTAAAAATTAAAAATTTGGCTTAAATGCTTGCTTTTAAAGACATATAAAAAACACCTGAAATCAAATGATAACAGGTGTTTTTGGTGCGCCTGACAGGACTCGAACCTGCACCCTTACGGATTGGTTCCTAAAACCAACGTGTCTGCCTATTCCACCACAGGCGCTTATATAATAACGGGCAAGCCCTTATTGAAAAACCGGGTTGCCGCATGATTGCGTGCATCGGGTGGTGTAATCAGTGAAAACGCCACTGCCTTTCAGCCGGTCAACTTTAAAAAATTTATTTAACTATTGCGAAAACCGCGCAGCAAACAGAATTTGCACCGTTTGCTTTTAGTGTGTGCGCCACAGACGAAAGTGTTGCGCCGGTTGTTTTAACGTCGTCAATAACAAGTATATCGGCGCCATTAACGCTGACGCCCTTTTTCACGGCAAATGCGTTATACATATTGGCAAATCTTTCATTCATTCCCTGGCGCTTTTGCATTTTCGTCCTGCGCTTTTTATATAAAATGTCTGCCAGTTCAATGGAACAATTTGCCGACACTACTTTAGCAAGCAGCTGAGCCTGGTTAAAGCCGCGCACCATTTCTGCATGTCTGCGCATTGGAACGAATGTTACAAAATCAAAAGTCTTGCCGCCGAATGCGTCTTTCACAGCCTGCGAAATATATGCGCCGTGCGACAAGGCAAGCTGCGGCATTTCATTTTCTTTTAAATTTAAAACGCCGGTGGGAATGGTGTCTTTATAATAAAACGGTGCGGTGATTTCATTGTAATGTATGATTCTGTGCGATTTTTTACAAATACATTCAGACTTTTTACAGCCGCATTTTTTGCAAATGGGTGTCTGAATTTCAGGCAAGCAGGTGCAGCCGGAGCAGCGCACAGCGTCAAATTCAATGACGCTGCCGCAAATTTCACAGCGCTTTGGAAACACAACTGTTTTCAGTTTGTCAATAATTTCATTCATACCGTTATGTAATCTTTAATTTTTTCATAAATTCCGTCGCTTATGCCCTTTATGTCTTTAATTTGCTCTGTGCTTGTATACCCGCCCAGATATTCCCTGTAAGAAATTATGGCATATGCGCGTGCTTCGCCTATTGAATCAAGCGTTTCAAGCTCTTCCTGCGTGCAGGTGTTAAGGTTAAGCGGGTAGCTGACAGACAGCGCCGTAGTAGCAGCGGCAGTTGTGGCAGGGGCAGCAGTTGTGGTTGCTGCTGATGAAAGCGCAGTTTGTGCGGTTGCCTGTGTGGTTGTGGCTGCCTGTGAAGTTGTTGTGCCGGCAGTTGTTGCCGAAGCGCTTACTGCTGCGGAATAAGGGGCGCTGCTTTCCTGCGAATTTGTTGACGTTAAAGATGAATCCGTGCCGGTTTCGGCAACAGCTTCAACGGCCTCGTCTTGTGTGCTTTGCACCGAATCAACAGACGCGACTTGCACACTGCTTTGAGTGCTTACCGTGGGCTGGTATAACGCAATAACAACAAATATAGCGCCCAGTATTATAAGCCCAATGCCTATTAACACAAGGGTTTGGTATTTACTGCTTTTTGTTTCGGCGTCATTATCCTGCGCCTTGCTTTTTAACGCACTTTTGTTTTCTGTTTGCGTGCCGTTTTGCTTTTCTTCCATATTAAACAGCTGCTTTCCTTTTTAAAAGTTAATATATAACTTAGACAAGAAATCTTCCCCCGCATCTATATGCGGCGTGGTTTGAATTTTAATAAACAGTGAGTACAATTTCCCGCCGGGGAGTTGAAAAAACGGCGGCTGCCGCTTGCCACGTTTAATGACTTTCAGGGTCTTATTGAATTTTAATGAATGCAATACCTTTTGTTATGCCGCATATTGCCGGCACAGCTATTACATTTCCTGCACGAATGGGGGTGCGCCGTTAATATCGTCGTCAATTTTCAGCTGGTAAGCTTCCGCTTCGGCAGAGCTTGACTTTTGCCCCGAATTATAAGCAAGCTTTTCCAGCAGCATGCTTTGAGTCATAAGCACAGTGCGCGGTTTGCTGCCGTCCTGCGGGCCGATAACGCCGAATTCCTCAAGCTGGTCAATAATTTTTGCCCCGCGCGCATATCCGACTGAAAGCTTGCGCTGCAGCAAAGATGTTGAAGCCGTGCCGAGCTCAATAACCATTTCAGCTGCTTTTTCAAACAGCGCGTCATATGAATTTTCAGCCTCATTTCCTTCAAAGCTGTCTGCGCCCTTTTCCTGTTGCAGGGTTTTTTCTTCAATTTCCTTTTGTATTTCTTCGCTATACTGGGTTTCGCCCTGACTTTTAATGAAATCGCAAAGAGCTTCAATTTCCTCATCGCTTATAAAACAGCCCTGAACACGGTAAGGCTTGTCCGCGTCAATGGGGCGGTAAAGCATGTCGCCCATGCCCAGCAGCTTTTCGGCGCCGCCCATATCAAGAATGGTGCGTGAATCCACCTGCTGAGACACTGTAAGCGCTATTCTTGACGAAATGTTAGCTTTTACAAGTCCGGTGATAACGTCAACAGACGGCCTTTGCGTTGCTATTACCAGGTGCATGCCCGCCGCACGTGCCATTTGCGCAAGGCGGCAGATTGAATCTTCAACATCTTTCGGCGCCGCCATCATAAGGTCTGCCAATTCGTCTATGAAAATGCAGATTTTCGGCATGGGCTCCAGTTCGTCATGTTTCGTGACATATTTATTATAGCTGTCAATATCTCTGACGCCGGATTCTGAAAATGTGTTATACCTTTGCAGCATTTCATTTACAGCCCAGCTCAAGGCGCCCGCCGCCTTTTTCGGGTTTGTAACAACCGGCACCAGCAGGTGCGGAATTCCGGCGTATTTTGAAAATTCAACCTGCTTTGGGTCAATCATTACAAACTTGACTTCGTCAGGGCGGGCCCTGTAAAGAATTGAAACAATTATTGTGTTCATGCACACTGATTTACCGGAACCTGTGGTGCCCGCAATAAGCAGGTGGGGCATTTTTGCAATGTCGCAATAAACCGCTTTGCCTGCAATGTCTTTGCCAAGCCCTGCTGCCAGTTTTGATTTTTGCGCAAAAAATTCCGGCGTGTCAATAATTTCCTTTATTGCAACAGAATTTTTAACATTGTTGGGAATTTCAATGCCCACCGCAGACTTTCCGGGTATAGGGGCTTCAATTCTGACATGGCGCGCGGCAAGGTTAAGCGCAATATCGTCTGCCAGCCCGGTTATTTTAGAAATCCTTATGCCGGCGGCAGGTTTAAGCTCATATCTTGTTACGGTGGGGCCGCGGCTTATGTCTGTAACAGTTGCTTCAACATTAAATGAACGCAGCGTGTCAATCAGCTTTTCTGCGTTTCTTTTAAGTTCGTTGCTGACGTCTTTTTGCGAAGCGTGGCGCGCGTCTTTAAGCAAATCAACGCCGGGCAGGTTATATTCGCCAGTGCCGCTTTGCATTTGTTCGGGGCTGACTTCAAATTTTTCAGCCTTTTCGCTTTCATTCTTTTCCTGGTTATCTTTTACAATGTCGTCGTCAGCACTTTCAGCCGTTTTTTTCTGTGCCTTTGCGCTGCGGCTGTTAAGCTCGGCTATAATTTCGTCTGTTGCGCGAAATTCCGGGTTTTCGTTATTTTCTTTAATTATTTCAAGTTCGTCGTTTTGCTTTTTTGCAGCCTTTTTCTTTGGCTTTGCCGATTTGGCTGCGGGTGCGTCACCGAGCGCTTTTTCATCAAGCGGCACATCTATGCTTTTGCGCTTTTGCCTTCGCTCTTCAACCAGTGCGTCAACCCTGTCATATGTAGCGACAGCCGGCTTTGCAGCGCCTTTCAGAAATTCCATAACGGTTATTCCGGTAAGCAGCATAAAGTCAACAAATATTAACACCACGTCCACTATAACCGCGGGGGCTTTTCCGAAAGTCAGCAGCGCCCAGCCCAGCATTGCGCCGAACAGGCCGCCGTTGAATTCGACAGGCGCTGTTTCATAAGCATTTGTAACGGCAGCGGCAAAATCATCTCCCGGCTGGTTTGAAATTATGTGAATAAATGCTGAAATTAAAATTATAAGAATTACGCTTTCAATTGCACTTGCCGTAAAGCTTTTTTCACTGTTTTTCAGGCAGCTGTAAAGCAAAGTTACCGCTATTGCCAAAATGGGGAACAGACAGGCGGAAAGCTTGCCGAAAAGCCCCAAATAAAAGTTGTGCACTGCGTTCCATGCGCCCTCTCCCGGCAGCACGGCAATAAAGAAAAATATAACAGACAGCGCAAAAACCACCACGGTAATAATTCGCTGCGCCGCCTCTTTGTTTTTTTGCTGCGCTTTTTCTTTAGTCTTGTTTTTTGAAGAGTTTCGCGCGTATTGCCCGCGCGTGTTCTTATTTGCCATAATAACCCCGCTTACTTAACCAAAATTTCAACTATGCCTATAATTGTAATTATTGCGCCAATGGCATAGCAATAATAAGAAAAATATTTTATTTTATTTTTAGTAATCAGCCATAGCAGCAGCTTTGAAAAGAAAAATGCAGCCACAGCGCTTATTACCACAGCAATTATGCCGGGAATTATTTTTACATATGTAACGCAATTTGCAATTTCCACAGCCCCAATTGTAATCAGCACAGGCACGCTTATGCTTACGAAATACCTGAATGCCGCTTTTCTATTTACGCCGCAAATTATAAGCACACAAATGATTACGGCGCTGAGAGACAGTCCCGGCAGCGGAATGCTTATGAAAATAAGTATTCCCGTTAACACAGCGGGAATTAAGGAAAGCGGTTTTCCTTTTTTGTTTTTTGCCAGCACGACAGCAGTTATAACCAGCAGCGTTGCCGTTATAATAAAACAAATGCCTTCGCCCAGCAAATTTCCGTCATATGACACGCTGTCAATAAACTGGAACAAGTTCTTATTTTCATTTATCGGTATCAGATAAAACAGAAAAAATATGTAAGGAATAAGTGTGCACAGCATAAATTTTCTGGAATTTTTAATTTTTCTAAAATTAAGCTGCTTTGTAAAAAGGTCTTTGCATGTGCCGGCGAATTCATAAATAAGTCGGATAAACAGTTTGTAAAAAGCTATAATGAGCCCCAGCGCAATGCCTATATGTATAAGCCCCGTAAGTTCAGAGCATGAATTTGTGTACCTGCCGGAAAAATCGTGAAATATTGCCGAATGCCCGCTTTCAGACACCGGCAGAATGTATGTCAGAGCCTGAGCTATGGCTTGAAATATTGAAGTTAAAATTGACAAAATTTTTACCTCCGAAAATCGAAGCGTTGTCAACGTAATAGCCGCTTCTCAAATAATCATAGGGGTTGCTCGAACGCATGCGCGCTTGCTTTTCTGCCGGGGGCGAATAAAAAATATCTGCTTCATTAATAACAGACCAAATCATTGCAGTGCCTGCCTTTCAATAACGCCGTTTAAAAACTCAAGCGCATTTGAAAGCCCGCCCATTTCGTCTATGAGCCCGCATTTAACAGCGCCCTCTCCGTCAAGCACAGTGCCCACGTCCATAACCAGCTCGCCGGTTTTCATCATGAGTTCATAGAAATCTTTTTCGGAAATGCCCGAATTGTTTGCCACAAAATTGACAATCCTGTCTTGCATTTTTTCAAAATAAGACAAAGTCTGCGGCACGCCCAGCACAAGCCCGTTGAGCCTGACGGGGTGCACAGTCATTGTAGCGCTGGGAACTATAAAGCTTTTTTTACATGAAACAGCCAGCGGCACGCCAATTGAATGCCCGCCGCCAAGCACGAGAGACGCGGTTGGCGTTTTCATGGTTGACAGCAGCTCTGCAATGGCAAGCCCCGCTTCCACGTCCCCGCCAACTGTGTTTAAAATAATCAAAAGCCCCTCAATGTCTTTGCTTTCTTCAATTGCAACAAGCTGCGGAATGACATGTTCATATTTAGTGGTTTTATTTTGGCTTGGCAGAATATAATGCCCTTCTATTTGGCCTATAATGGTAAGGCAATGTATAAAGTGCCCGTTTTTTTCAACTGTTATTGACCCGGTTTCAAAATCGTCTGCACTGTCTGCTTGCTGTTCGCCGCTGTGCTTTTCTTCGTCTTCTTTTTCCTTTTCTTTTTCAGGCATAAAATCATTCTTTCCGGCTTAAGCTGCGAGTTGTCTTTTTTTTCTTAAGCTTGTCAACTATATTATGCCCGAAATATTAAATATATTTTACTACAAATATAAAAACATTTCAACATAATAATTAGTGGCGTATTTTATCTTTTTATTTGTTCAATATTATTGACAGAAATTAAATAATATTGTAAAATAATAAAATAAGATTGATAAATTGTTAAACAAGTCGGAGGAAAAAGAATCAATGGGACTTACAATTGCGCAAAAGCTTATCAAAGCCCATCTTGTTGAGGGCAACATGACCCCCGGTGAGGAAATCGGGCTGAAAATTGACCAAACGCTGACTCAAGATGCAACGGGCACAATGGCATATCTTGAATTTGAAGCCATAGGCGTTGACAGGGTGAAAACGGAAAAAAGCGTTGCTTATATAGACCACAACACGCTGCAAACGGGCTTTGAAAATGCAGACGACCACAGGTACATACAAACAGTTACGAAAAAACACGGCATTTATTTTTCCAGGCCGGGCAACGGGATTTGCCACCAGGTGCACCTTGAGCGTTTCGGAATTCCGGGCAAAACCCTTATAGGCTCAGACAGCCATACCCCAACCGGCGGCGGAATAGGCATGCTGGCAATGGGCGCCGGCGGGCTTGATGTGGCTGTTGCAATGGGCGGCGGCACTTATTATATACCAATGCCTAAAATGACCAGAATTAACCTGCACGGCTACTTAAAGCCTTGGGTTTCCGCCAAAGACGTTATACTTGAAGTTTTAAGAATAATGAGCGTTAAAGGCGGCGTGGGCAAAATTATTGAATATGGCGGAGACGGGGTGAAAACCTTAAGCGTGCCCGAACGCGCCACCATTACCAACATGGGCGCTGAACTCGGCGCCACTACGTCTGTTTTCCCGTCAGATGAAATCACGCTGGCATTTCTTAAAGCGCAGGGCAGGGAACAGGACTGGTGTGAAATTTTGCCTGACGCTGACGCCTGCTATGACGAAGTTATAGATATTGATTTGTGCGCGCTTACCCCCATGGCTGCCTGCCCGCACATGCCTGACAATGTAAAAACAACAGATGAAATAGGCGCTTTGAAAGTTGACCAGGTCGCCATTGGTTCGTGCACAAATTCGTCTTATGCCGACATGATGAAAGTGGCCGCTATTTTGAAAGGAAAAACCGTTGCCCCCACAGTTTCGCTGTGCATAGCGCCGGGCTCTAAGCAGGTGCTTAATATGCTGGCGCTCAACGGCGCGCTGTCTGACATGATAAACGCCGGTGCAAGAATTCTTGAATCTGCCTGCGGCCCCTGCATTGGCATGGGGCAGAGCCCGAATTCAAAGGGCATTTCACTGCGCACTTTCAACCGTAATTTTGAAGGCAGAAGCGGCACTAAAGACGCGGGAATTTATCTTGTTTCGCCCGAAGTTGCGGCGGCGAGCGCCCTGACAGGTTATTTGACAGACCCAAGGCAGCTCGGTGAATGCCCAAAGGTTGAAATGCCTGAAAAATTCATAGTAAATGACAATATGATTGAGCCGCCCGCTTCACCCGAAGAAGCAAAAGATGTTGAAGTTCTGCGCGGGCCTAACATCAAGCCGTTTCCCGAAACACGGCCGTTGCCGCAGGAAATTCGGGCAAAGGCTGTTTTGAAAGTCGGCGACAATATTACGACAGACCATATAATGCCGGCAGGCGCTAAAATTTTGCCATATCGTTCAAACATTCCGCATCTTTCACAGTTTTGCTTTGCCGTTTGCGACGAAACATTTCCTAAAAGAATTAAGGAAGAAGGCGGCGGCTTTATTATAGGCGGGTCTAATTACGGGCAGGGCTCAAGCCGTGAACATGCGGCCCTGGTTCCGCTTTATCTTGGTGTCAAGGCTGTTATTACAAAGAGCTTTGCAAGAATTCACATAGCCAACCTTGTAAACGCGGGCATTTTGCCGTTTACTTTTGAAAACGAAGCTGATTTTGACAAAATAGACCAGATGGACGAACTGGCGCTTGAATCAATAAGAAGCCGCCTTGAAAACGGCGAGCAAATAGTGCTTAAAAACCTGACCAAGGGCGAAGAATACAAGCTGGTTTCAGCCCATTTGTCTGAAAGGCAGCGCAAAATGCTGCTGTGCGGCGGGTTGCTTGATTACACAAGGGAAAATAATTAATTTTTATATGGAGGAAAAATTATGGCGTTCAATGAAACTGAACAAAAAGAACTTGACAGGGCTGTGGAAACATTTCGCAGCTTAATGGAAACACAGCTTGAACGGGCAAAAAGAATAAAAGAAGAAAAGGAATTTGTTGATTATGACAGCCTTGACACAATTGTAATAGGCATTTGCGGCGGCGACGGCATAGGCCCCATAATCACCAAGGAAAGTGAAAGGGTGCTTGAGTTTCTGCTGAAAGACGAAGTGGCGGCTTCAAAGGTGCGTTTCAAAGAAATTGACGGGCTCACAATTGAAAACAGGGCTAAATGTCTCAAAGCTATTCCGGACGATGTGCTAAAAGAACTTAAATCATGCCATGTAATACTTAAGGGCCCCACCACCACGCCGCGCCAGGGAGACGGCTGGCCGAATGTTGAATCTGCCAATGTGGCAATGAGAAAAGAGCTTGACCTTTTTGCCAATATGCGCCCGGTAAGAATTGCCAAAGATGGTATTGACTGGACTTTTTTCCGTGAAAATACAGAGGGCGGCTATGCAGTCGGTTCATATGGAGTCAATATTACCGAAGATTTGGCGGTTGATTTTACGGTCGCGTCACAGGAAGGCTGCGACAGAATCGCCCGCCTTGCCTATGAATATGCAAGGAAAAACAACAAGGGCAAGGTTTCTATTATAACAAAAGCAAACATTATAAAGACAACAGACGGCAAATTCCTTAACACAGCAAAAAAAATAGGCGAGGAATACCCCGAAATTGTTACAGATGACTGGTATGTAGACATTACAACCGCAAAGCTTATTGACCCCATGCGCAGAAAAGATTTCAAGGTGTTTGTGCTGCCTAATCTGTACGGCGACATTATAACGGACGAAGCCGCGGAATTTCAGGGCGGCGTGGGCACGGCAGGCTCTGCCAACATTGGCAAGAAATATGCCATGTTTGAAGCTATTCACGGCTCTGCCCCCCGAATGATTGAAGAAGGCAGGGGCGACTACGCAGACCCATGCAGCATGCTGCGCGCGTCTGTTATGCTGCTTGAACACATAGGCTACCGCAGCAAAGCGGCGGCGCTTGAAAAGGCGCTTGACATATGCATGTTTGAAGAAAAGCGCCTGCAAATCACAGGGCGTGCAACCGGCTGCACCTGCAAGGAATTCGGCGATTATGTAATGGAAACCATTACGGCAATGCAAAAGTAAGCTTAAAAGCAAATTTTCGCCACTGCAGGCGCCGAAACACCGGAAAGTCCTTATTGCTTAAAAGAGAGGGTACATATGAATAAGAAAGAGGAAATATCAATATCCGTAATCAAGCGCCTGCCGAGATATTACAGGTATTTAGACAGCTTAAAGCGAAACGGCATAGTCAGAATAAGCTCTAAAGAACTTGCACAGCGAATGGGGCTTACAGCTTCACAGATACGCCATGACTTTAACTGCTTCGGCGGTTTCGGCCAGCAGGGGTATGGCTATAATGTCCCTGAACTTTACAAGAAAATAGGGGAAATACTTGATGTCGGCGGTGAAAAGAAAATGGTGCTTGTCGGCGCGGGAAATCTGGGCAAGGCCGTTGCCAATAAAATATTTTCAACTGACAGCGGCTTTCGTCTTATAGGCATTTTTGACAAAAATATTGCGCTTTGCGGAAATATGATTAAGGGCATACCCGTGCGCAGCATTGACTATATTGAAAATTTCTGCATTGACAACAAGCCTGTTTGCGCGGTTTTGTGCATTCCGTCTGACGACATGAAGGAACTTATAGACATGCTGGTCAGGCTGGGTGTAAAAAGCTTTTGGAATTTCAGTAATTATGACATTTTGATGTCGCACCCGGACGTGCTGTGTGAAAACGTTCACCTGGCAGACAGCCTGATGACGTTGGGCTATTTGACTTCAACGGAGGGACAGGCGTGATAAAACTAAGCAACAGAGAAATTGCAGACATTCTGCCTTATGACAAGTCAAAGGCTGTTCTTGTTGAAAAAAAGCCGGTTATAGACACACAGCATTTCAAGGCGTCTTATTTTGTTATAGATTTCAATGAAAAAACCAAGGAAGTTCTTACAAAAGGCGCTTATCTGCTAAAAAAATTCGGGCCGTCATATGCCGCTGTTACAAAAACAATTCCAAACTTTGTGCAGTGCAGCGCCGCCGTTTTATATGACAAAAGGGTGTTGGTAATATACCCCAACGGTGAAACCGGTATTTTTGACAGAAACGGAGAGCTTGCCTGGAGCGGCTTTTTAAAATATCATGACGAAGCGGTAAGCGGGCTTGCGCTTGACTCAAAATATTTTTGGACTTTATGCCGCGGCGAAAACTGCGCTATCAGGTATTCTGCGCAGAATATGCAGCTTGATTTGCGAATAGGCGGCAAAAATGCAAAAACATTTGTAAACCCAACGCATATATCGCTTGACAACGGCGACGTTTACATATGTTCTTCGCGCAATACTGTAAGAAAAATTGACGCAGACAATTTTATGGTTTCAGACTATCTGCGATTTGACGAACCTATAAAACAGTTTTACAAATTCGGGGCTTATGCAATAGCAGTGCTGCAAAGCGGCACATATTTATTGCAAAACAATGAATAAAATCAGCCCGGCGCCCGCTGTTCAGCAAAGCACAGCGGCATTTACTTTTAAGCAGTCGGGTAAATCGGCTGTTCATGCCCATTTACGCCCATTTCTTAAAAAAAGTGTTGACTTTTTTTGTAAGCCATAATACAATATATCTAATATATTAAACATGTTGACGGGAACAAAAAGCATATCCTCCCTTTTTGCAGAGAGCCTGTGTTTGCTGAAAACAGGTAAAAGGAAATATGTAATATCATCTCTGAATGGCTGTGCCCAAATTTCAGTAAGCACAGACGGCCGCCACCGTTATCAAGGCAGTGAATGTCAGTTCACATAAGCGCATCATTTGATGAATAAGAGTGGTACCGCGGTATATCATCGCCTCTTTGCCAAACGGCAGGGGGCGTTTTTTTATGCCGGCGCTAAAGCCTTTTTTGCAGCGGCTTTGGCTTTACACCGGGCGGAAGCCGCCACGGGTTTAATGGCTTTCAAGCACTTGCTGCAAGCGCACAGCCATCGGCAGATTTGGTGCGCGCTGTTTTTAAGTTACTAAACACGGCTGAAACGCCGTTATAAAAAGGAGCAATATTTATGAAAGATTGTGTTGAAATCCGCTGGCATGGCAGGGGCGGGCAGGGCGCTAAAACCGCCGCTCTTTTACTTGCCGATGTTGCGTTTAAAACCGGCAAATATGTTCAGGGCTTTCCCGAATACGGCCCCGAACGCATGGGCGCGCCCATAACCGCATATAACCGAATAAGCCCTAATGTAATTCGCGTTCATTCAAACATTGACGAACCTGATTATGTTGTTGTGGTTGACGAGGGTCTGCTTGAAAGCGTTGACGTTACAAAGGGGCTGAGCGAAGACGGGGCGATTCTTATTAACACGGCAAAAAGTAAAGAAGAAATAAAAAAGCACCTTAAATCTTACAGCGGCGGAATTTACACAATTGACGCGCGCAGGGTTTCGGTTGAATGCCTTGGAAAATATTTTCCGAACACGCCTATGCTTGCCGCCATTGTTAAAATAACCGGCGTTATGGAATGGGGCGCTTTTATTAAAGAAATGCAAATATCATTTGGGCATAAATTTTCATCTAAGCCCGAAGTGATAAACGGAAATATGAACGCGCTCAAAAAGGCGTATAACCAAAATAAATAAGGGGGAAGAGCTATGAAATCAGACGTAAAAAAACTTGGCCTTGACTGCAAGTGGCAAGATGTTACCGAAGGCATGCAAATTTACGGGCCCATGACTTCGCTGCAATTCAACACCGGCGAATGGGCGTCGGTTAAACCGCAGCTTTCGGAAGAGCTGTGCATTCATTGCCTTATGTGCGTGCCTGTTTGCCCGGACAGCGTAATTCCGGTTGTAGACGGGAAAAGGGGCGCTTTTGATTATGACCACTGCAAGGGCTGCGGCATCTGCGCCAAAGTTTGCCCAAAGGGCGCAATTACAATGAAGGGGGTTAATTGACATGAGAAAAGACAGACTCAGCGGCAACGAAGCCGTGGCGGAAGCTTTGCGCCAGATTAACCCTGACGTTATGGCGGCTTTTCCGATTACACCGTCAACGGAAATTCCGCAATATTTTTCAAAGCTGGTTGCAAACGGGCTTGTAACGTCTGAATTTATTCCTGTTGAATCAGAACATTCTGCAATGTCAGCCATAATAGGCGCAGAAGCTGCCGGTGCGCGCAGCATAACCGCAACATCTTCTGCCGGCATGGCGCTTATGTGGGAAGAGCTTTATCTTGCCGCTTCAAACAGGCTGCCGTGCGTGCTTACCCTTGTAAACAGGGCGCTTTCGGGGCCTATTAACATTAACTGTGACCACAGCGATTCCATGGGCGCAAGAGACGCGGGCTGGGTGCAGATTTATGCAGAAAACAACCAAGAGGTTTATGATAACCTTGTAATGGCTTACAGAATAGCCGAACACAAAGATGTAAAGCTGCCTGTTATGATTTGCCAAGACGGCTTTATTACTTCGCACGCTGTTGAAAATATAATGCTGCTGGAAGATAAGCAAGTTAAAGATTTTGTGGGTGAATATGAACCCGAAAATTACCTTTTAAACCCGGACTGCCCCATGGCGCTCGGCCCATACAGCGTTACAAATTATTATTTTGAAGCTAAAAGAGCGCAGGCGCTTGCAACGGCCAATGCAAAGCAGGTCACTCTTGACATTGCGGGCGAATATGCAAAAATCAGCGGCAGGGAATACGGTTTGTTTGAAGAATATAAGCTAAACGACGCAGACGTTGCCATGGTTATAATAGGCTCGGCCGCAGGCACGGCTAAAGACGCTATTGACGAGCTCAGGGCAAGCGGCGTTAAAGCCGGGCTGCTCAAAATACGCCTGTTCCGCCCGTTTCCGGGTGAAGAAATAGCCGCCGCGCTTAAAAATGTAAAGGCGCTTGCTATAATGGACAGAACAGAAAGTTTTAATTCTTGCTGCGGCCCGCTTGGGGCAGAGGTGTCAACGGCGCTTTACCGCGCAAAATCCGACTGCCTTACCGTAAATTATGTTTACGGTCTCGGCGGCAGAGACGTCACTGTGGGCGACATTAAAAACGTATATGCCCAACTTTTAAAAATAAAAGACGCCGGCACAGTTGAAAATGTTTACCGCTATATGGGCGTTCGTGAATAAGGAGGGGCACAGATGTATAATTTTAAAGAATATGTTTCAAGGGAAGAACGCTTTGCCGGCGGGCACAGAATGTGTGCGGGCTGCGGTGCCACCATTGCAGTCAGAAATGTGCTCAAGGCAGTAAAACCGCAGGACAAGGCAGTTGTGGGCAATGCAACGGGCTGCCTTGAAGTTTCGTCTTTCATGTACCCTTACACCGCATATAAAGACAGCTATGTGCACAACGCATTTGAAAACGCCGGCGCAACGCTCAGCGGTGTTGAAGGGGCTTACAATGTTTTAAAGCGCAAGGGAAAGCTTGGTGAAAAAGACAATTTTAAGTTTATTACCTTTGGCGGCGACGGGGGCACTTACGACATAGGCTTTCAGTCTCTTTCAGGTGCCATGGAACGCGGGCATGACATGGTTTATGTCTGCTATGACAACGGCGCTTATATGAACACGGGCATTCAGCGTTCGTCTGCCACCCCTATGTTTGCAGACACCACCACAACGCCGGTGGGCAGCGAGTCAGTCGGCAAAACGCAATACAGAAAAGACTTGAGCGCCATTATTGCGGAACATAAGGTTCCTTACGTTGCGCAGACTACGTTTGTGCAGAATTTTATGGATTTACATAAAAAGTCTGAAAAAGCAATTTACACTAAAGGCCCCGCTTTTTTGAATATTATGGCGCCATGTCCGCGCGGCTGGCGTTATGACGCAGCTGACATAATGGACATATGCAAGCTTGCCGTTGAAACACGTTACTGGCCGCTTTTTGAGGTTGTTGACGGCGTGTGGACTCTTAATTACCAGCCAAGCAGATATGTTCCTATTGAAGAATGGCTTTCAAAGCAGGGCAGGTTTAAACATATGTTTAAGCCCGGCAACGAATGGATGATTGAAGCTTTCCAAAAGGAAGTTGACCGCCGCTGGGACGAACTTGTTCGCCGCTGCGAGCGTTTTATGGGCGCTTAAATGCATTTTTTGTGCATGGCTAAATCTTTGCACCTGAGACATGCGCCGCGTTACGCGGGCTGAGGCGAAAAAACATTAACAATAAAGGCTGCTTTACATAAACTGTGAAGCAGCTTTTATTGCCCCCCGGCGCTTTAGCGGCAAAGGCCCGGCTGAGATTAACAATTTATTAAAAACATAATAAGCGCAAATTGACTTGCAAGTTAAAATGTTGTAAAATATATTGTAACTATTATGCCACTTCAATTTTGCTTTTGTTACTAATCAACAAAAACAAGGCAAATTTTTTTATACATTTTTTTGGTGTAAAAGCTGAAGTCGGCGCTGTTATATGTTATTATATTTAAATATTAAGGAGTTTTTTTATGCCGTTTATAAATATCAGCACAAACGTTCAAACAGACCCTGACAAAAAGCTTGCGTTAAAGCAGCGCCTTGGTAATGCCATTGAAATTTTAGGCAAGTCGGAAAATTGGCTTATGATTGAAATTGACGACAGGCGTTCTATGTACTTTAAGGGCAGCAACACACCCATGGTGTTTGCAGACGTTTCTGTGTTCGGCCATTCGACTGACGACCAGTGTGAAAGAATGACCATGGAAATATGTAAAATATTTAATGAAGAACTTTCAGTCAGCCCTGACAGAGTATATGTCAAATACAGCGGGAGCGACCAATGGGGCTGGAACAATATGAATTTTTAGAGCTATGGAATTACAGCAAATTATAGACGAATGCAGCAAAATTGTATTTTTCGGCGGCGCCGGTGTTTCAACGGAAAGCTCAATTCCAGACTTCCGTTCGACAGACGGCCTTTATAACCAGAAATATGACTACCCGCCGGAAGAAATACTGTCGCACTCCTTTTTCGTGCGGCACACAGATTATTTTTATAATTTTTACCGCGATAAAATGCTTTATCTGAACGCACAGCCCAACGCGGCGCACATAAAGCTTGCAGAACTTGAAAGGGCAGGCAAGCTTAGAGGCGTGGTTACGCAAAACATAGACGGGCTGCACCAAAAAGCAGGCAGCAAAAAGGTTTATGAACTGCACGGCAGCGTGCTGCGAAATTATTGCACGGCGTGTAAAAGGGAATACAGCGCCGAATTCATAAAAAACAGCGCCGGCGTGCCGCATTGTGAGTGCGGCGGAATTATTAAGCCGGACGTTGTGCTTTATGAAGAGGGGCTTGACGGCGACACAATCAACGGCGCCGTTGCGGCTATTGCGGCGGCAGACTGCATAATTGTTGCCGGCACCAGCCTTGCTGTATATCCGGCTGCGGGCTTTATAAATTATTTTAACGGCAAGTATTTTGTTTTAATCAATAAAACCGAAACGCCTGCTGACAGTCGCGCTGATTTGGTTATCAGGGGCAAGGTCGGCGAAGTTTTGGGTGAAATAAAGGTGAATTAAGCCTGGAAATCCATTATTAAAAGGGGAAAGAATATGGCAGTAAGTGATTTAAAGCAAAAGGCAAAAACCGGCATAGACAATGTAATTTATTATTGGAGCCAGCCGCCCAAGGGCCGATTTATGAATTTTAAAGAAATTCTGTCATACTCGCTTGGCGGCATTGGCGCATATTTCCTGATTGCAATGGGCAATGCGCTGCTTGTAAGCACAACAAACATGATTGTGGGCAGTGCAATCGGCGTTGCCGCAATGGACATGTATTATATTTACATAATCGCCGTGCTTGCCGAAATTCCGCTTACAGGGCTGCGTGCCCAGATTGTAGACAATACCAGAAGCAAGGCGGGCAAATACAGGCCTTACTTGATTTCAATGGGTATTCCCACTGCAATAATCGCAGTCGGCTATGTTTGGTTTCCATATGAAAAGCTTGACACGGTGTTTTCCGGGCAGATGCTTGGGCATGACACTTCATACATTGCAATGTGCGCCGTTGTTTTAATTTTCAATTTACTGCTTAAGTTTTTCTTTAATTTCTTTAATGACGCATATACAAACCTCATTCATGTTCTGTCTCCTAACACGCAGGAACGTTCTGACGTGCTGGCAGTAAAATCCGTTGTTTATTCACTTGCCCCCTCTATAATGAATATAGTTCTGCCGCTGATTGCCCAGTTTGCGGCAAACGACAACCTTTATGACATTAAAGTTTACAGAATAGGCTATCCTGTGTTCGCTATTTTGGGCATGGGGCTTACAATCATTGTTTTTGCAAACACTAAGGAAAAAATAGTTCAGGCAAAAACACACACAATTCAAATAAGCTTTGTTGATTCTTTTAAAGCCGTTGCCAAAAACAAATATTTCTGGATTATAGCGCTTGCCGGCTGGGTTGGTTTCCTTGAAAGCGCTTACGGCAACATTTTGTCATGGTCATATACTTACGGTCACACCTGCAACGGCACGCAATATGCTCTTATAAACACGCTTACCGGTAATGCGTCGCTTTGGGGCATGCTTCTTGCGCCGCTGTGCATAAGAAAATGGGGCAAGAAAAATGTTCTTATTATGACTAATATAGTCAACATCTTGTGCATAGGCGCCATGATGTTTGACATGGAAAATATTTGGTGGCTGTTTATTTGCGTATATTTCAACTGGCTTGTGTCAGCCTTTGCGCAAATTCTGTCACCCGCCATTCAGGCCGATATTCGCGACTACCAGCAATACCGCACCGGCGAACGTATAGACGGCATGTTTGCAACTGTGCTTACAGTCGGCAATTTGGTAACGCTGCTGACATCTTCCGTGCTTCCGGCAGTGCAGGAACATTACGGCATTTATGACGGCAACGGCTATTCCACCGCATATGCAATACTTGACACTCAAACCGGCCAGCCCGGGCTGCTTTACACGCTGATGCGCGTGCTTATAATACTTGCCATGGCAGGCGCGTTCTTAAATGTTGTGCCTTATTTCTTCTATGACTTTACAGAAAAGAAACAAAAAAGCGTAATTCGTGTGCTTCAGGTGCGTTCCTTGTTTGAAGATTATGGCAATAACGCGCTTGGCAACAGGCAAATTGTTGAAGCTATTGACCTTATCAACAACGCCCGTGTAATGGCAGACGAAAGCCCAAGGGAAGCCACGAAAGACTCTTATAAAAATATAAGCGACAAATCAGCCAAAAAGGCCGCCAAGGCAGAATACAGGCAGGCCCTGCAGTTTAACGAGGAAATTGACATTTCAAAATTTGTTTGCGCAGAGCTTGACAAGTTTGATTCAGACCTCTATAAGCACGAACTGAAAGTTTATACAGACATTTATAACGCCGGGCTTGACGGCATTAAAAAGATAGACCGCGCGGCGCTTAAAGCCGAACTCAAAGACGCGAAAAAACTGCCGAAAAACACAGATGACGAAAAACAGTTTCGCCAGTTTGAAATTGAAATTGCGAAAAACATGCGTTCCGCCAAGAAATATTATGACAAATATTACGGCAGCATAAACGCCTTTGTTGAACCCGATATGGCTGTTCTTACAGCTTTGTTTGACAAGGAAGATGAATGCGACGCCAAGATATTTGAACTGCACCAAGACGAAAAAATTGCGAAAGCTGAAGAAAACAAAGAAAAAATAGCGTCCATCAAGGCGGAAATCAAAAAAATTACCGAATATAAAAAGCAGGTGCAAAAAGAGTCAAAGGCCGTTATGGATGACTTCGCCAGGTTTAACCGCGCTGCCCGCCCGTATAACGACGCTAAAAAGCTGCTTAAGCAATCTGAAAATTACAAGAGCTTTGACAAAATTGCCGCCCTTTATGACGAAGCCAAGGAAAAGGCTGACGAGGAAGACAGGATAAAGGAAGAAAAAGCAGCGGCAAAGCGTGCCGAACAGGAAGCTGAACTTGCACGCAGGAAAGCCCAAAAGCAGGCTAAAAAGCAGTCCAAAAAGTAAATATCAAAGTTGAAAAGACAAAAAACAGCGCGCTGCAACGGCACGCTGTTTTTTATTGTTGGCAATGGAAAGTATATACCCGGGCGAAATACGCGCCGTGTGCATTGCCGTATTAAAAGCAAAAGGAGTTCGCCCGTCTGCGCTTTAACTTAAAAGGCGCTTTCTCATATTATGTAAAGAGGTGAAGCTTTTATGCATGAAAACAAGCTTGATATAAAAGTGGGGTCTGTCACAAATGCACAGCGTGCGCAGGCCGTTTTGAAAAAAAACAATATTAAATCGCAAATAAAAAGAATTCAAAACCACAACCCGGGCGAGGGCTGCGGTTATATTATAACAGTTGACTCGGGCGACAAGGCGCTTGAAATTATTAAGGGGGCAAATATTCGCGTATTGGGGGTTGACGGGGGTTGATATATCTTGACAATTCGGCAACCACTTACCCGAAACCTGCCGCGGTATTAAACAGTGCGCAGCGCGCTATGAAAGACCTTGGCTTTAATTCGGGCAGGGGCGGATATCGGCAATCGCTCAAGGCGTCTGAAAAAATATTTGAGGTGCGCCGCAAGATTGCCGATATGTTTAATTTTCAAGAGCAAAACGTGGCTTTTACCATGAATTGCACATATGCGCTTAATATGGCCATTAAAGGCAGCGTTAAAAAGGGCGGGCATATTATAATTTCCTCTCTTGAACACAACGCAGTCTGGCGTGTGGTAAACAAACTCAAGGCAGACGGCATTGCAGACTTTGACATCGCCCCGTTCAGCTATGACGATGACAAAACAGCTGCCAATTTTGAACGCCTTATTAAAAGCAACACATGCCTTATAGTATGCACCGGCGCGTCTAATGTTTTCGGGGTCATGCTGCCGGTAAGAAAAATAGGCGCTGTTGCAAAGCGCCATTCAATAAGATTTGTTGTTGACGCTGCGCAGACAGCCGGGCTGGTGCCTATTGACGCTGAAAAAGACAATATAGACATTTTGTGCGCGCCCGGCCACAAATGCCTGTACGGCGCAATGGGCACGGGCTTTATTGCAACGGCGCAGGGCATAACGCTTGACACAATAATAGAGGGCGGCACGGGCAGCAATTCGCAAGACGCGGCGCAGCCTGATTTTCTGCCTGACAGGCTTGAGCCCGGCACGCTGCCGAACAGCGGCATAATTTCCCTTGGCGCGGGTATAGATTTTATAAATTCACGCGGGGCAGACAATATTTACAGCCATGAGCTTTCACTGACGTCATATCTTTATGATATGCTGTCTGCAAATGAAAACGCGGCTCTCTATTGCCCAAAGGCGCAAAAGAGCAAATTTGTGCCTATAATTTCCTTTAATTACAAAGACTATGAAAGCGAAAAAACAGCTGCGCTGCTTGCCGAAAACGACATAGCCGTTCGGGCAGGCTATCACTGCGCGCCGCTTGCGCATAAATATTTCGGCACTTTCGCCACGGGCACCGTAAGGCTTTGCCCGTCTGCCTTTACAACAAAGCAGGAATGCGAAATTTTTATTAAAACTTTAAAAAAGCTGTAAATAACCCTTTATTATTCCGGGCGAGTATGTTAAAATAAATAGTAAAGAGCCGTTTGGCGTGCCGGGGCAATAATGTTTAAACAATGCACCTTAAGTAAAGGCGGCGCTGTAAAGCCACGCCTGACTTTTTCCGTTGTTTAAGAAGGGAAAAGCATATATGTTTTCAGAACTTTCAGAATTTTTAAACAGAGTGCTGAGCGTTTTTTCAACATTTACAATTGTTGATTTTTTTGACATAGTTCTTGTTGCTCTTTTAATTTATGTTTGCGTGCGCATAATAAGGGAAACGCGTGCCATGCAGTTTGCAAAGGCCATAGTTTTCGGCGTGCTGATTTATGCCGTTGTAAATCTTTTGGGCATGGAAACGTCCACTTATGTTTTTCAACAGATATTTGCCAACATAATTTTAATTATAGTCGTTTTGTTTTCGCCCGAAATCAGAAATATTCTTGAACAGATAGGAAAGGGCGCCACCAGGAAAAGCATAAGCACAATCATTCACCCGGGCGCTGCCGTTACGCTTGCCGAAATTAAAGACTGCATTGAAGCCGTTACAAGGGCCTGCTCTGACATGAGCGACACAAAAACCGGCGCGCTTATTGTGTTTGAAAACCAGACCCTGCTTGGCGACATTATTGAAAGCGGCGTGCTTGTAAACGCACATGCTTCCACAGCGCTTATTGAAAATATTTTCTTTCCCAAAACACCCCTGCATGACGGGGCGCTGGTAATTCGTGAAAGCAAGGTTTATGCCGCGGGCTGCATTTTGCCGCTTACAAAGAAAAACGTTCGTTCGTCGCTGGGCACGCGCCACCGCGCGGCAATCGGGTTGTCTGAAGTAAGCGACGCTGTTGTGGTTGTTGTTTCTGAGGAAACAGGTGAAATTTCCGTTGCAAGAAAAGGCAAGCTGCAAACAGATATTTCAGACGGCGACTTGAGAGATATTTTAATGAACGTTTTCGTTAATTCCGGCACGTCTTCTGATGACAAATTATTTAGCCGGCTTGCAAAAAAGGTGAAAAAATAATGAAAAATCAACAAGAGACTAACGACAAGCTTCAGCAAAAGCCGGCAAGTCCCAAGACACAGGAAAAAAAGAAAAAAAAGAAACGCCGCTTTTCGTTGCGCAAGCTCATTTATAACGACAAATATTTGATTATATGTTCAATATTTGCGGCTGTGGTGATTTGGGTTTTGGTGTCAATGAATCTGAGCCCCGAAACCACCAAAACCGTGTCTGTTCCCGTAACGGTTGACTTCACCGGCACTGTTGCAGAACAGCTGGGCATTTCATATTTTGACACACAAGACATTACAGTGCAGGTTACCGTTTCGTGCAAAAAATATATTGCCAAAGACATTACGGAAGACGACATAACTGCCACGCTGCAAACAAGCGCTATAACGTCTACGGGTTATCATTCCGTGCCTATTACCGTTACGGCTGATGAAAACGCAAATTTCACCATAACCAACTATTACCCCACATCGGCAGAGGGGCTTTATGATGTAACGGAAAACGCGTCTTATAACGTAACATTAAACTATGTAAACACTGACTTTGCGGCAGACGGTTATGTTGCCGGCGAAGCATCGCTGAGCGAAAGCACCGTTGTGGTGTCAGGCGCCAAAACTTACATGTCACAGGTGGCGGCAGTTGTGGCAAACGTTGAACTGGAAAGCGGGCTTACAGAGTCGCAGATAGTTGATTTGTCGCCTGTTGCCGTTGATTCAAGCGGCAACCCGGTTGACTATGTAACAGTCAACACGGCAGACAGCACGCTTACCGCCACGGTGCCAATTCTTAAAGTTATGACTTTGAAACCGACTGTTAATTTTACCAACGGCTCTGACGAAGCCATCAGCGTGCTTGACGTTTCATATTCTGTCAGCAGCGTTAAAATCGGCGCGCTTGAATCTGCCGGGCTTACTGCGCTTACCCTTGGCGACATTTCGTTTACGGAATTGGAGCCAGGTGAAAACCAGTTTACGTTTAACCCGGGCAGCGTTTCGGGCGTGACTGTGCTTGACGGCACAAAAAGCATAACTGTAACGGTGACTTTGCCTGACGACTATATAAGCAAAACGGTATCTTTTTCAAAAAATGACATTTCGCTTAGCCTGCCTGACGGATATGAGGCAAGAGTTATGTCTGTTTCGTCAAACCAGCTTACAATAGTCGGCTCTGAAGAAACGCTTGAAAATATAACGGCAGACAATGTTTCGCTGTCGTGCGACCTTGTGCCCAAAGACGGCTCTGAATTAAGCGAAGGCAGCGCTGAATACAGCATAAGCGTTGTTTTGACAGACGCTTCGGGCTGCTGGGTTTTGGGCACTTATTCCGCCACAATCAGCGTTTCAAAATAGTACTTTTCTTTATTGAAATAAAAATTAAAAAATAAAAAAGCCGGACTTTTGTTCGGCTTTTAATTTTGTCAGCGGTATTTTCAGAAAAATATTAAACTTCAGCGGGGGAGTTGCCCGCCTATACAGGCGCGCTTTCAGACTAAACCGGTTTCATTACAATTTCCCGGCTGTCAATTGCGCAATACCTACAAAAATTTATGCATTTTCACCGCTGTCTATGCTGCCGCCGTTTTCAAGCACGGCAATCTGGTCAATCCTGCGCTGGTGGCGCCCGCCTTCAAACGGTGTGTCAAGAAAAATATCAACCAGCTCGTTTGCAATTCCGCTGCCTATTACTCTGCCGCCAAGGCAAAGGCAGTTTGCATTATTGTGCAGGCGTGTAAATTTTGTTGTATAATGGTTTGTGCACGCAGCCGCGCGTATTCCTTTAATTTTATTGGCCGCCATAGAAATGCCTATTCCGGTGCCGCAGCAAAGAACGGCGGCTTTGCATTCGCCTGCAAGCACCGCCTTGCAGGCGCGTTCGGCAGCTATTGCATAATCAAAAGACTCTTCGCTGTAACAGCCGAAATCTTTATATTGAACTCCTCTTTTGTCAAGGTGCTTTTTAATTTCCTGCTTAAGCGCAAAGCCTGCGTGGTCTGAACCGAGTGCTATCATTTTTTTACCTGACTTTCCTTTGTTACTTTTTCAAACGAATGTTGCGTTCGGCGCTGCTGGGCCTTAAATATATTGGCACAAGCGACACGGGGTCAACAACCGGCCTGCCGGCTGACGCCCGCGCCACGCCAAGCGCGTTTTGAAAACGCTTTTCCTTGGGCGCAAGTCCGGCGCCTTTTACATTGATAAGGCACGAAAGCTTTTCCGCGCCGTCTCCTGCTATTATAACTTGGGCGCCGCCCAGCAAAGAAAGCTGCTCTTCAATTTTAGTGTATTCAAGCGCGCTGTCAGGCGACAGGCGTTTGATTTTGCCGTTTTCAGACAAAAAAAGCGCTGTGTAAAATTGGTTTCGCCTGGCGTCCATAGCCGCACATATAACCGTGTTTGTGTCTGTGAAATTGTGCGCAATGGCTTCAAGCGTTGAAATGCCTATGCAGCCAATTGAATTTGCAAAGGCGATTCCTTTAACGGTTGCAACGCCTATGCGCACGCCGGTGAATGAGCCGGGGCCGGTGCTGATTGCTATTGCGTTAAGATTTTGGCAGGTATAGCCCTGCATAACATATTCTATTAACGGCATCAGCACTTCGCTGTGGGTTTTGCCGTCGTTTACCATTTTGAATTTAATTACTTTATCGTCTTGTGTTAGCGCCGCCGAAGCTGTCGTTGCTGAAGATTCAACAGAAAGCATTAACATTGGCTCTGTTCACCTTTCAAATAAATTTTTATTTCCCTTTCATTTTCCGAAACGGTTGATATTTCAACAATGTAACACCCGTCAGGCAGGGCGTTAAAAATATTTTCTGCCCATTCCACCACTATGTAAGCGCCGCTGTCAATAGCGTCAAAAAAAGCTGTGGAATATAAATCACCCCAGCTTTCAACACGGTACATGTCATAATGCAGCAGCACCTTTTCTGCAAAGGTGTATTCATTGCAAATGGTAAATGTGGGCGACGTGACTTCGCATTCCATGCCAAGGCCCTTGGCAATTCCGCCGGTAAACGCTGTTTTCCCCGCGCCGAGCCCGCCGAAAAATGCAACAATGTCTCCCGGCTTTAGTCTCTTTGCAAAATCTGCCGCTGCTTTTTCAGTTTCGCTGCGGCTGTGGGTTATATATTTTTCCATTAAAACAGCCCCACCGTGTTGCCGTTTGAATCTATGTCAATTTTATACGCGGCGGGTGACTTGGCCAGCCCCGGCATAGTCATAATTGACCCCGTGCGGCAAACTATAAAGCCGGCCCCGTTAGACAATGAAACAGCGCTTATTGTAATTTTAAAGTCTGTGGGTCTGCCCAAAAGCTGCGGGTTGTCTGACAGACTGTATTGAGTCTTAGCCATGCAAACCGGCAGCGCTGACTTGCCCAGTGCGTCGAGCTGTGTAATTGCGCTTTCGGCTTCCTTGCTGTATTCAACTCCGGCGGCGCCGTATATTTCCCGGGCAATGGTTTCAATTTTTTCTTTTATGGGCAAATTCAAGTCATAAAGCGGTGCAAATGCATTTTCTTTTTGCGCCGCAGCCACTGCTTTTTTTGCAAGCTCTGTTGAGCCGGCGCCGCCTTCGGCAAAGCAGTTTGTAACGGCAAAATCAGCGCCAAGCGCCCTGCAGCAGTTTTCTATAAATTCAATTTCCTCTGCGCTGTCTGTGCTGAAATGATTTATTGCAACTATAACGGGAATGTTGAACTTTTTAAGGTTTTCAATGTGTTTTTCCAAATTAGCCGCGCCCTTTTTCAGCAGCGGCATATTTATTTCATTTAATTTGTCTTTCGCAACGCCGCCGTTGTATTTCATAGAGCGCACTGTTGACACCAGCACCACACAGTCAGGCTTAAGCCCTGCCGCCCGGCATTTTATGTCAAAAAACTTTTCTGCGCCTAAATCAGACCCAAACCCGGCTTCCGTTACGCAATAGTCGCCCAATGCCAGCGCCGCTTTTGTTGCCCTTACGGAATTGCAGCCGTGCGCAATGTTTGCAAACGGGCCGCCGTGCATTATTGCCGGCGTGTTTTCAAGGGTCTGCACTAAATTGGGCTTGATAGCGTCTTTAAGCAGCACTGCCATTGCCCCGTCTGCCTTAATGTCACGGCAGTAAACAGGCTTTGAATCATAAGTGTAAGCCACAAGAATATCGCCCAGGCGCCGCTTTAAATCAAAAATGTCGCTTGCAAGGCATAATATAGCCATAACTTCGCTTGCAACGGTTATTACGAAAGAATCTTCGCGCACAACGCCGTTTACCTTGCCGCCGAGCGAACACACAATGTGGCGCAAAGCCCTGTCGTTTATGTCAAGGCAGCGCGGCGTCATAACCCGCCGCGGGTCAATGCCAAGTTCGTTGCCGTGCTGAATGTGGTTGTCAATCAGCGCGCACATTAAATTGTTTGCGCTGGTTATTGCGTGCATGTCGCCCGTGAAATGCAAATTTATGTCTTCCATGGGCACAACCTGGCTGTAACCGCCGCCTGCTGCGCCGCCCTTAATGCCGAAAACAGGGCCGAGCGACGGCTCGCGCAGCGCTATAACGGCATTTTTGCCTATTTTGTTAAGCGCTTGCCCCAAACCTATTGTAACAGTGGTTTTTCCTTCGCCCGCAGGGGTGGGGTTAACCGCAGTTACAAGAATAAGCTTGCCCTGTTTGTTTTTTTCAAGTCTTTTAAGCAAATCGTCGCTCAGCTTTGCCTTATATCTGCCATATGGCTCAATTTCATCTGCCGTAATACCTATTGAAGCGGCGATTTCGTAAATGTCTTTCATTTTTGCACCCTGTGCTATTTCTATGTCGCTTCGCATTTAATTCCCCCAAAACTGTTATCACTTTAGATTATAGCAACTTATTAATAAACAGTCAATAATTCTGTAATTATTTTTGCCGAAAAAAAGATATTTGCACCTTGAAAAAGGCATAAGTTAATAATATAATATGAATTGTGGCTTCGCTTTTTTTGCGCCTGCTGAAAAGCTAAATGCCGCCGCAGAACACAGCCGTGCAAAGGGGTGGGTAAAATCAAAAACACTGAAAAACGCCGTTCTTCCTTGGCAGAGGCTTTTAAGGGGCTTGACTTTCCCGTGCTCATAACGGCCATTGTGGCTTCCGCATACGGGCTCATGTTGGTTTACAGCGCTTCATATTCCAGCCTTGCCCAGGGCGAAACAATGTCTTCCACTTTCAAAACAATGCTAATTACAGTGTTGCTGGGCATTTGCGCCGCTGTGGTTATTTCAATGGTTGACTACCAAATAATAAGCAAGCTGTGGCCCATAATAGCCGCCGCGTGCATTGTGCTGATGATTATAACTTATTTTTTCGGCGTTGGCCCCAGCGCCAGAAGCGACGTTAAGAGCTGGCTTGACTTCGGCGCTTTCACCATTCAAACATCGGAATTTTTAAAGGTTGGCTTTATAATTTCATTTTCATACCACCTTGACCTTGTTAAAGACCATATAAATAAAATCAAAACCATAATTCCGCTTGTAATACACGGCGCGGTGCCCACCGTGCTGACCCTTATAACGGGCGACGCGGGCTCTGCGCTCATATTTTTGCTTATGTTCATAGCCATGCTTTTTCTTGCCCGTGTAAACATCGGCTATTTTATAGCCGGCATTTGCCTTATAATAGTCGGCTTTGTGGTTGCCTGGCAGCTTGGAATTATAGACGGAATTCAGCGCCAAAGAATTGTCGCCCTGTTTTACCCCGAAAGCTATGCAGACATTATGTACCAGCAGTCAAACGGTAAAATAGCTCTCGGCAGCGGCGGCCTGTTTGGGCAGGGCTATCTTCAGGGCGAAATGACCCAGGGCGGGCTTGTGCCCGAAAATGTAAACGACATGATTTTAACTGTTGCGGGCGAAGAACTTGGCTTTGTGGGCGCGCTGGCTGTCATTTTGGTTTTGGGCATACTTATTGCAAGGGTGTTTTCAGTCGGCCTGCGTGCGCGCGACAATGTCGGCTATTTAATGTGCGCCGGCGTGTTTTCCATGCTTTTTGCGCAGCTTTTGGTAAATGTGGGCATGGAACTTTCCCTTTTGCCGTGCATTGGCATCACCCTGCCGCTGTTTTCAGCCGGCGGTTCCTCAAGCCTGAGTATTTATCTTGCTCTTGGCATAGTCCTTTCTGTATACAGATACAGTAAAGACCAGGCTAAAACACTGTTTTACACAAAATAGCTTTGCCGGCGCCGCAAAATTTACAACAAAGCTTTCCCACAGGGGAAAGCTTTTTTATTTTCGGCAGCTTTTGCCCCAATAAGCTGCCCGTTTATTTGCGGCGCGCGCCTGCCGGCACGGTGAAATTTTTTTGTGCAATTCCGCCAAAATTCAAGGTAAAATTGCACAAAAAGAAAAATTCACAAAAATGGGAAGAAAAATTACTTGACATCATCTTGGGCGTGTGATAAAATGAATTGTGCGGGAAAGCAACATTTATGTGAACTTACTGCCTGAAATTGTGCAAAACAGTCAGAAAAACCCGCAGCTGCGCGCCAACACCGCGCAAATTCATTAAATGTCAGGGGCATTATTATGAAACGTATTTTAAGCTTGTTTTTATCAGCCATTATGCTTTCCAGCATAGTAATGGGCATTGATTTTTCAGCCTTTGCCGAAGAGGCGGCAGAAACAACATCAGCCGCCGCTCAAACAACTGAAGCGGCCGCTGTGCAAGAAACCACTGCCGAAGCTTCAACACAGGAAAGCACCACTGCTGAAACCGCAACAGAAGCTTCAACACAGGAAAGCACCACTGCTGAAACCGCAACAGAAGCTTCAACAC